>JAXLWY010000015.1:0-47459 GCA_046328255.1 Dehalococcoidia bacterium
GCGGACTGATCCCGTTGCAGGAGGTGGTCTGGGCCTCGTTCTTCGGCCGGCGCTACCTCGGGTCCGTCCGCAGCGCGGGCCTGCCGCTATCGCTGGTGGTGAGCGCGAGCGCGCCCTCGGTGACCGCGTTCTACTTCGACACGTACCACAACTACGACGGCGCCTTCCTCGGCATTGCCGGGCTGGCCGTACTGGCCACGATCCTCATCCTCCTCGCCCGCAAGCCGTCGAGGCCGAACTCGCTGGCCGCCCTCTAGGGCCACCACTCGAGGGTGGACGCCGCCGGCGCCCCGGCTCCAGTGGCGAGACGACCCGCTAGCATCACGCCTCGGAGCCGGTCCTCCTCGGGCCGGCGTTCGAGGAGGACCCGATGTTCGCCGTCGCCATCCAGGCCGCCACCGCCGTCGAGGCAGTCGAGCAGATCGCGCAGGCCGAGGCGGCCGGCGTCGATGGAGCCTGGGCGACGATGGGCGGCGCCGGCGGCGTCGACATGATCCCGGTGTTCGCGGCCGCGGCGATGCGGACCGCGCGCATCCGGCTCGGGACCGCGATCGTGCACACCTGGCCGCGCCACCCCATCGTCCTGGCACAGGAGGCGATGGCGATCGAGCAGCTTGCGCCCGGTCGATTCCGCCTCGGGATTGGGCCGACGAGCGCCGTCCTGGCGTCGCGCATGTACGGCCTCGAGTACCGCAGGCCGCTGACCCAGCTCCGGGAGTACCTCGTCAGCGTGCGCGCGCTCCTCCACGAGGGCAGCGTGGACTTCGAAGGCGAGCTGGTGACGGTGCGCGGCCAGCTGCGCACGCCGTCCCCCATCCCCGTGATGGCCTCGGCGCTACGCCCGAAGTCGTACGAGCTCTGCGGCGAGGTCGCGGACGGCGCGATCTCATGGATGAACCCGCTGCGCTATCTCGTCGAGGTGGCGCTGCCGGCCATGGCGCGCGGCGCCGAGTCGGCCTCGCGCCCCGTCCCACCCCTCGTGGCCCACGTCCCGATCGCCGTGACGTCGGACCGCGGTGCCGCACGGGCGCTCGCCCGTACCCAGCTGGCGATGTACGCGCGAGTCCCGAACTACCAGGGCATGTTCGCGGCCGCGGGCTACGACGTCGCCGAGGGCTACTCGGACGCCCTCCTCGATGACCTGGTCGTCTCCGGCACAGAGGCCGAGGTCGCCGCCGGCCTCCACCGCTGGCGCGACGCCGGCATGTCGGAGGTCCTCGCGCACCCGCTGCTCGACCCGGAGGATCGCGCCGGCTCCATCGCGAGGGCGTTCGCAGCCGTCGCCACGGCTGCGGGTTGATGGCGCTCGCAACCCCCTCGCAGGGCGGGCCGCAGACATTGCCGCGGACGTTATACTCCCCGCGCACACACCCTTCGAGGAGGTGACCGATGGACTGGAACGACTCGCCGGAGCAGGCCGCTTTCCGGAGCGAGGTACAGACGCTGATCAACGAGAAGCTGCCCGAGCGCTACCGGCAGGGCCTCGGGAGCTGGGACTACGACCGCAAGTCCGAGGACCCCGAGATCCGCAAGGCCGCGAAGGACTGGGGTGACGCCCTCGCCGCTCGAGGCTGGTTCGCGCCGCAGTGGCCGAAGGAGTACGGCGGCGCCGGGATGAGCCCGATGGAGCTCTTCATCTTCCGCCAGGAGATGGCGCTCGCCGACGCGCCGCACGTCGGCGGGCCAGGGCACGAGGCAACTCGGCTCGACCCTCATCGTGCACGGCTCGCCGGAGCAGAAGGCCGAGCACCTGCCGCGCATCCTCTGCGGCGAAGTCAACTGGCGGCAGGGCTACTCGGAGCCGGGCTCCGGCTCAGACCTCGCCTCGCTGCAGACCCGCGCCGTGCGCGATGGTGACGATTATGTCATCAACGGACAGAAGATCTGGACCTCGGGCGCGCACTACGCCGACTGGCTCTACGTCCTCACGCGCACCGACCCCGACGCCCCGAAGCACCGCGGCATCTCGTTCCTCCTCGTCGACAAGGCGACGCCGGGCATCTCGATCCGCCCGCTGGTGAACATGGCGTTCGAGCACGAGTTCAACGAGACATTCTTCGAGGACGTCCGCACGCCCGCGAAGAATCGCGTGGGCGAGGAGAACCGCGGCTGGTACGTCGGCGCCACGCTGCTCGACTTCGAGCGCTCGAACGTCGACGGCGCCGTCCACTCGCGGCGCAACATCAACACGCTGCTGGATTACGTGAAGACCGACGACGGCCAGGCGAAGTCGCGCCTCGCCGACTCCGACACGCTGCGCCACGAACTTGCACAGGATTACGTCGAGACCGAGGTGCTGAGCAACTTCAGCTTCCGCATCATCTCGATGCAGAACGCCGGCCAGATCCCCAACTACGAGGCGTCCACGGCCAAGCTCTTCAACTCGGAGCTGAACCAGAAGCTTGCCCGCACAGGGACGAAGATCTTCGGTCTCTACTCGAACGTCTGGCCGGAGGACTCGCCCCACGCGCCGGTGAAGGCGAAGTTCACCCACAGTTACGTCAGCTCGGTCTCCTCGACGATCGCCGCCGGCACGTCGGAGATCCAGCGCAACATCATCGCCACCCGCGGCCTGGGCCTGCCTCGAGGCTAGGCCGTCCGCTCGACGTCACGTCACGAACCGCCCTCGGGAGGCAGAGGGCGGTTCTGTCTCAGACTATGTCGCGATGCCTCACACGCTCCGAGGGCGTTCGCGATCGGCGGTGTCGAACAGGATCGTGACCGGGCCGTCGTTCACGCTCTCGACCAGCATGTGCGAACCGAAGCGGCCGCCCGCGACCGTCACCCCGAGGCCTTCGAGTTCCCGCATCACTGCCTCCACGAGGGGTGCGGCCGCCTCCGGACGCGCCGCCGCGGTGAACGAGGGCCGCCGTCCGCGCCGGATGTCCGCGTACAGCGTGAACTGCGACACCACGAGCGCGCTCCCACCGACCTCGGTGAGTGAGCGCTCAAACGGCCTGGGGGCGTCGCCGGCCTCGAGGGATGGCGCGCCCTCGAACAACCGCGCGTCGGCGAGCTTGCGTGCGAGCCAGCGGGCGTCGTCGAGGTTGTCGTCGTGCGTGATGCCGAGGTACACCAGGAGCCCGGGCCCGATGGCGCCCGTCTCGACGCCGTCGACAGTGACTCGGGCGCTGAGGACGCGCTGTGCGACCGCGCGCACGTCGGCCCTACGTCCCCTCGGCCGCGCCTAGCCCGAGGTGTCATCCGAGGTGGAAGCGCCGACCGACGACTCGCTGGCGCCCGAGGACTCCGAGTCTGAGTTCGAGGAACTCGATGAGCGCCTCGTGGAGCCCGAGCCGCGAGAATCGGTCTTGTACCAGCCCGAGCCCTTGAAGTGCACCTGGGGCGCGATCAGCACGCGCCTGGCGGTCGCCTTGCAGCGCGGGTGCTCGCACGGATGTTCCACCGGGGATCCAAAGGGCTGCTGCTTCTCGTAGCTATGGCCCTTTGTGCACTGGTACTGGTACAGCGGCACCTGGCAGCCCTCCGACCGTGTGCGTGTGCGCCCCGAGGCGGCCTCGGGAGCTCTCGCGTGCAGACCGCGCGTTCGCCTCGCGCATGCCTTGCGATGGTGTGCCGCCATTCTAGCGCAGGCGGTGGCCGCGATGCCCGCGCGGCAGGCCGACTCGGCACGCGCCAGAGGATCGAACCCTCTCCCTCTGGGAGAGGGCGGGGTGAGGGTCCTCGGCCGGCGCTGGCCCGACTCCGCCGGGCCCCCGTATACTCGTCGCACGTTCCATGCCCGAACGGCCGGTCTCGGGAGCGCTTGCCCCTGCGCCGGCTGTGCCCTTGCCCCTCGAGGGGCGGTGGTGGGGTTCCCGAACGTCCCTGATGAGTGCTTGGAGGTACCCCATGGCCGCAGGCGTCACCATGCGCCAGATGCTCGAGGCGGGCGTCCACTTCGGACACCAGACGCGCCGCTGGAACCCGCACATGCGCCCGTTCATCTTCACGGAGCGCAACGGCATCCACATCCTCGACCTCGCGCAGACCGTGCGCCGCCTCGACTCCGCGCTCCAGAAGGTGCGCGATGTCACCTCGGCGGGCCAGACGGTCCTGTTCGTCGGCACCAAGAAGCAGGCCCAGTCGATCGTCGCGGACTCCGCGACGCGCGCGGGCATGCCCTACATCAACAACCGCTGGCTCGGCGGGACACTGACGAACTGGGCGACCGTGTCGAGGCGGATCCAGCACATGCTCTCGCTCGAGGAACGGATCCAGTCGGGCGAGACGCTGGCGCTGCCCAAGCGCGAGCGACTCACCCTCGAGAAGGAGTTCGCGCGCCTCCAGCGCTCGTTCGGCGGAATGCGGCACATGACGCGCCTGCCGGGCGCGATCTTCATCGTGGACCCCACCGCCGAAGAGATCGCCGTGATGGAGGGGAACCGCATCGGCATCCCGATCATCGCGATGTGCGACACCAACGCGGACCCCGACGACATCGATTTCCCGATCCCCTCGAATGACGACGCGATCCGCGCGATCCAGTTGATCACCGGTCGCGTCGCCGACGCCGCCCTGGAGGGCCGCGCCGAGGGCGAGGTGCAGGACGCGTACGCCGCACGCCCGACCGAGTCCGCCGGATCCGAGGTCGGTGCCGCGCCGGCCGCCGCCGAGGCACCCCCGGCCGGCGCATCGGCGGACGCCTCCTGAGCCAGCGCGGCCGACGAGCAACGAACACGAAACAGCGAGGATCCCGATGGTCAGCACCGACGATGTGAAGCGCCTCCGCGAGGTCACCGGCGCGGGCGTGATGGACAGCAAGCGCGCGCTCGAGCAGGCGGGCGGAGACTTTGACAGGGCGCGCGAGATCCTGCGCGAGCAAGGCGCGGCCGCAGCGGCGAAGCGCTCGGAGCGAGCGACCTCGCAGGGGCTGGTCGAGTCGTACATCCATGGCGGGGGCCGCATCGGCGCGCTCGTCGAGGTGAACTGCGAGACCGACTTCGTGGCGCGGACGGACACCTTCCGAGCGCTGGCGCGGGACGTCGCGATGCAGGTCGCGGCGATGAACCCCCTCGGCATGACCGTGGAGGAGGTGCCCGCCGACGCGCCGGGCGACCGGAAGCAGCACGCCCTCCTCGAACAGCCGTTCATCAAGGACTCATCGAGGACGATCGGCGACCTGGTCAAGGACGCGATCTCGCAGACCGGCGAGAACGTGCGCATCACCCGGTTCTCGCGCTTCGAACTCGGCAGCGCCTAGGCAGGACTCCGCGAGGCGGCACGCGCCTCGCGGCGAACGCGCTTCCGGGGATGCGGCCCGGGCGTTCACAACCCGGGAGATCAGGGAGCCACCCTTGCCCGATGACATCTCCGCCGACGACATCCTGCTCGATGCCGACGACCGCATGGAGAAGGCGGTCGCGGCGTTCCAGCACAACCTCGATACAGTGCGCACGGGCAGGGCAAGTACCGCGCTGGTGGAGCACCTGCACGTCACCGTGTACGGACAGGCGATGCCGCTCAACCAGCTGGCGACGCTGCAAACGCCCGACGCCCAGCTCATTACCGTCGCGCCCTGGGATAAGTCGAACGTCAACGCGATCATGAAGGCGATCCAGACGAGCGACGTGGGCATCAACCCCTCGACGGACGGCTCGCTGATCCGGCTGCCCGTGCCACCCCTCACCGAGCAGCGGCGGCGCGAGCTGGTGAAGCAGGTGAACGCGCGCACCGAGGAGGGCCGCGTCGCGATCCGCAACGTGCGGCGTCACGCCATCGACGAGTTGCGCAAGCTCCTCAAGGATGGCGAACTTGCGGAGGACGACGAGCGACGCGCCTCGGAGCAGGTGGAGAAGGCGACTGCCTCGTACATTGGGAAGGTGGACGCGCTCGCGCGAAAGAAAGAGCAGGAGCTGCTTGAGGTCTAGCGCAGCCCCACGAGTGATCGGTTCCGGCGTGGAGGCTCGCGCGAGTCGAGTCCGGACCGTGCCAACTCGCCGCTCGCGACATCGGCGCGGCGCTCGCTGATGGCGGTCGAGCCGCAGTTCGTCGCGCCGGCGTTGCCGCAGATCGCGCCGCTTCCGACACACGTCGCCATCATCATGGACGGCAACGGACGCTGGGCGCAGCAGCGCGGCCTCGCGCGCCATCGAGGACACCGCGCGGGCGCCGATAACATTCGCCACGTCGTCGAGCGGTTCACGGCGCACGGCGTCCCGATGGTGACAGTGTTCGCGTTCTCGACGGAGAACTGGGGACGCCCGCGCGCCGAGGTTGACGCGATCCTCCGCCTCGGCAGCGAGTTCATCGACCGGCACCTGGGCGAGCTCGACCGTCAGGGCGTGCGCCTGCAGCACATCGGAGACCCCGCACGCCTGCCTCGGGCGCTGCAGTCTCGGGTGCGCAGGGCCGTCGAGGTGACCGCGGGCAACGACCGCATCACCCTCAACGTGGCGTTCAACTACGGCGGTCGCGCCGACATCGTGCACGCGGTGCGCACGCTGGTCGCGGCAGGCGCACGCCCCGAGGACATCACGGAGGAGGCGATCAGCGCCCACCTCGCCACCGCCGACCTGCCCGAGCCCGACCTCCTCATCCGCACCGGCGGCGAGCACCGACTCTCGAACTTCCTCGTGTGGCAGGCGGCGTACACCGAGTACCACTTCTCGCCCGCGCTCTGGCCCGACTTCGGCGCGGCCGAGATCGACGGCGCGCTCTTCGAGTACAGCCAGCGCCGGCGGCGCTTCGGCCTGGTCCCCGATGCCCAGTTCGTGTCCCTGGGAGCCGGCAACGAGGCGTAGCGCCTCGGCCTCCCGCTCACCAGACGGCCCCCGCCGCGCGTGCTGACCCAGCGGCTCGCGGTCGCGGCGGTAGGACTGCCGCTCCTCGCCGTGCTGCTCTACGCGCCCGAGCGCGCGTTCGGGATGGTCGTGACCGTCCTCATCGCCCTCGGCGCGTTCGAGGTTGCGCGAGCGGCACTGCCCGACGCCGGTCCCGCGGCGCACATGTCGACGGCGGTCGGGGCTGCGCTCCTCGTCGCGTCCGCGCGAACCATCGAGTGGTTCAACGTCGGCACGCTGGTACCGGGCGTCGCACTCCTCCTCGCACTGGTCCTGCGTCCGGGCGCGGCCGCTCCGAGCGGAACCGGCCGATGTGGTGGCTCGTGGCCGCCGCGTATCCGGGCGTCCTGGGGGCGCACTTCGTACTGCTGCGCCTGCTCACCGAAGGCCAGGCGTGGCTCGTGGTGCTGCTCGCGGCCACGTTTGCCACCGACACCGGCGCCTACGCTGTGGGGCGCCTCCTCGGGCGGCACAGGATGGCGCCCGCGATCTCGCCGGGCAAGACGTGGGAAGGGGCGGCGGGCGGCCTGGTCGCGGGCGCACTCGCGACAATCGCCGCCACGCGCCTGCTCGACGCGCCGCCGTCCCTCCCGGCGCTCACGCTGATCGCCCTCGCGCTGCCCGTGGTGAGCGAGGCGGGGGACCTTGTTGAGTCGGCGGTGAAGCGCCGTCTCGGCGTGAAGGACATGTCGCAGCTCCTGCCGGGCCACGGCGGCCTCATGGACCGGCTCGACTCCCTGCTGGCGACAGGGCCGACTCTATACTGGCTTGTACGATGGTTCGCAGCATGAGACCCGCGGCCCCGATTCGCCTCGCGGTACTGGGCTCGACGGGATCGGTCGGCCAGCAGGCGCTCGACGTCGTTCGTGCGCTGCCCGGCCGCTTCCGAGTGGTGGCCCTCGCCGCGGGCGGGCGCACCGGCCTCCTGCGGGAGCAGATCGCCGAGTTTCAGCCGCTGGTCGCGTGGGCGCGTCCCGGCTATGAGTCGAGCCTCCTCTCTCGCGAGCTGGGGACGGGACGCTGGCAACCCCTCGAGGACATGGCGATGCGCCCCGACGTCGATGTCGTGCTCGTGGCCACGAGCGGCATCGCGGGCCTCGCGCCCACGCTCGCGGCGCTCGAGGCGGGCAAGCCGGTCGCGCTGGCGAACAAGGAAGTGCTCGCGGTCGGAGGTCCGATCGTGCGCGCAACCCTCGAGGCGCACGCACGCCGAGGCGCCGAGCTCCGCCCCGTCGACTCCGAGCACTCGGCGATCTGGCAGTGCCTGTGGGGCGAGCGCCCCGAGTCGATCGACACGCTCACCCTCACCGCGTCCGGGGGTGCGTTTCGCGACTACGACACTGAAGCCCTCGACCGCGTGACGCCCGAGCAGGCGCTCGCGCACCCGACGTGGCGGATGGGACCGAAGGTCACGATCGACAGCGCGACGCTCTTCAACAAGGGCCTCGAGGCCATCGAAGCACGCTGGCTCTTCGATATCCCGATTGACAGAATCCAGGTCCTTCAACATCGTGAGAGTGTGGTCCATTCACTCGTCACGTTCGTGGACGGGTCGGTCAAGGCGCAGCTCGGCGAGCCCGACATGCGGCTGCCGATCCAGTGCGCGCTCACCTATCCGGAGCGGGCGGCCTCGCAGCCGGCGCCAGCGCTCAACCTGGCGCGGCGCGGCAGCCTCACCTTCGAGGCTGTCGATCGCCTGCGCTTTCCTGCGCTCGGCACCGCCCTTGAGGCGGCGCGCCGAGGTGACACCGCGGTGGCCGCGCTCTCGGGCGCGGATGACGCCGCCGTCGAGCACTTTCTCGCGGGACGCTGCCGCTTCACCGATATCGCCCGGGCGCTCGCCCGCGCCCTCGAGGCCTCGAGGCCCTCGCCCCCGAGGCCCTCGCCCCCGAGGCCCACCGCCCCATCGAGCGCCCCACGCTCGATGACCTGCTCGCCGCCGAGCGCTGGGGCCGCGAGTTCGTGGACGAGGCAGTCGCGGCACACACGTTGACGCAGGAGGCCCGATGACCACCTCGCATGGATCGCTCTCGAACGGCCCCGACCTGGACGAGGCGCCGCCTTCGACGCTGAAGATGGCGATCACCGCCCTGATCCTCCTCGCGGGGATCGGCGTGGGCCTCTACCTGCCGGCGAGCCGCCCGGCGGTAACCTCAGCGCTGCTCTTCATCACGATCCTCGTGAGCCTGGTGCTGGCACACGAGTTCGGGCACTTCCTGACGGCGAAGGCGTTCGGTGTGAAGGTGCTCGAATTCGGCGTCGGCTTCCCGCCTCGGATCTTCGGACGGCGGTTCGGGGAAACCGAGTACACGGTGAACTGGCTGCCGATCGGCGGCTTCGTGCGGCTCCTCGGCGAGGAGGACGCCTCGGACCCTCGCTCGCTGGCGGCACAGCCGAGGTGGAAGCGCTTCATCATCATCGGTAGCGGGGCGTGGGTGAACCTGCTCCTCCCGCCCGTGCTCTTCGCGATTGCGTTCGCCCTCCCTCACGATGAGCCGATCGGACGGGCCGTGGTCTCGGCGATCGTGCCGGGTTCGCCGGCCGAGGCCGCGGGGTTCCAGCGCGGCGACGTCATCCTCGAGATCGCCGGCCGCGACGCCAAGAACGTGGCCATGGTGGCGCGGCTCGTGCGGGTGGAGATGGGCCACCAGATCACCATTCGCGTCAAGCGAGGCGAAGAGTTCCTCGACATCCCCGTCGAGCCTCGATGGGCATTCCCGTCGACGCAGGGCCCGACCGGCATCACGATCGGCGCGCAGTATCCGTTCACCGAGCGCGTGACGGTCCCCCCGCTGGAGGCCATCCCCATGGGCTTCCGCGCCACGAGTGACGTCATGATCCTCGCTCGCAACCAGGTGATCGGCTGGATCAAAGGCGGATCCGGGCCTGAGGTGGCCGGCCCGGTCGGCATCGCGCAGGCCACGGGCGAGGCCGCGAAGGCCGGCGTGCCACCGCTGTTCGAACTGGCGGCGCTGCTCTCGATCAACCTCGGAATCGTGAACATGCTGCCGTTGCCCGCGCTCGACGGCGGGCGGCTGTTCTTCCTCCTCCTGGAAGTGCTGCGTCGAGGCAAGCGCGTGGCGCCTCAAAAGGAAGCGCTGGTGCACTTCGTGGGCTTCGCGCTGTTCATCGTGCTGACGATTGTCGTCACCTTCGCCGACGTCTCGCGGCTCATCGGCGGCACGTCCTAGGGATGCGGGCCGCCTCGGCGGCACCGCGTGGAACGTTCGAGGAACGAACGAGGCCCGGGGTGACCCGGGCCTCGCTGCATACGGAGCCCTCGATGGACGAACTAACGACGGCGAATCGCCAGGCCGGCGCCGCCCACGGCGATCAGCGTGAACGAGGCGAGAGCCGCCACGCCCAGCGGCGACGAGGCGGCCTCGGTCGTCTGCGCGAGGAGGCCGCCACTCCCCGTCTTCGGAGGCGAGACCGCAGCCCCAACCTGCGCCGCCGTGGTGAAGCTGACCTGGCCTCGAAGGGCACACGCCGTGTGGTTCAGCTGACCGACCACCACGATCACCGTGTGAGAACCCGCGCCCAGGGCGCCGAGGTCCTGCGTGAGCGTGCCGCTGTGGATGATCGCCGCGTTCCCGGTCGGAATCGCCGCTCCGGCCGCGGCGGCGGGCGTGTCGATGAAGTAGTGAAGGTGCAACGACTGAGGGTCCCCCGCGCTCGCCGCCTTCAGGTTGCCGAGCGGGGGCGCGATCGTCACGCTCACCGTCGAGGGCGCACTCGCCGAGGGTGCGGCGACGCTCAGCGTGCCACCTGTCGGGCAGGGTGCCTGGGCAACAGCGGTCGCGGTCGCCGACGGCGTCTGCGCACCGGCGTGCTCGCCCGCGCCGAGGCCGTACGCGCCGGCACCCAGCAGCAGCAGTCCAACAAGCGCAACTCGAAATCTCATGGGTCCCCCGGTCGTGCCCGCGCACTTTCGCTGATCTGGAGGCCTCAGACAACGTGTTTCTGTCAACACAATCGCCAACATCGACACGCGCACACGGCGGCAGGTGACATCGCCGGGCCGGATGGAGGAAGATCGAGGACCGATCGCACCTCGAATTCCGGGAGCCCGCCATGGCCCTGCCCCCCCGTAAGACACGTGCCGTTCGAGTCGGGCCGATCACCATCGGCGGTGGAGCCCCGATCATCGTGCAGTCGATGGCAGCGACGCGGACGCAGGACGTCGAGGCGACCACGCGGCAGGTGAACCTGCTGCAGGAGGCCGGCGCCGACCTCGTGCGGATCGCCATCGATTCTCGCAGGGACGTCGAGGCGCTCGAGCAGATTCGCGCGCGCACCTCGATTCCGCTCTCCGTGGACCTCCAGGAGAACTACCGCCTCGCCGAGGCGGTGGCGCCCTTCGTCGACAAGATCCGCTACAACCCGGGCCATCTCCACCACCACGAGAAGGACAAGCCTGTCCTCGAGAAGGTGGCGCGCATCGTCGAGGTCGCGCGCGCCAACGACCTCGCGTTGCGCGTCGGGGTGAACTGCGGGTCGGTGGACCCGGCGAAGGACGCCGAGTTCCCCGGCGACGACGTCGGTGCGATGGTCGCGAGTGCCCTCGAGCATTGCGCCATCCTCGACGGACTGGGGTTCGATCGTTACGTCGTGTCGATGAAGGACTCGGACTGGCGCAAGGTCGTCGAGGGGAACCGGCGGTTCGCGGCGCAGCGCCCGGACGTGCCGTTGCACCTCGGCGTGACCGAGGCGGGGCTCCCGCCCGATGGCATCATCAAGACACGCGTGGCCTTCGAGCAACTGCTGTCGCAGGGCCTCGGCGACACCGTGCGCGTTTCGCTCACCGTGCCCTTCGAGGAGAAGGGCCTCGAGATCCGAGCGGCGCGCGAGATCATCGCGGACATCGAGGCGGGACGCTTCCGCTCGGTCCCCGACTTTACGCACGGCCTCAACATCATCTCCTGCCCCAGCTGCTCGCGCGTCGAGAACGAGGCATTCGTCGAGCTGGCGCAGGATGTGAAGGCGATGGCGCAGTACGCGAAGCAGCACGACGTGACGATCGCCGTGATGGGGTGTCGCGTGAACGGCCCGGGCGAGACCGACGACGCCGACATCGGACTGTGGTGCGGGCCGCTGGGTGTGAATCTCAAACGCGGCGACGAGGTCGTGGGGCACTTCCCATATGACGCCGTCATTGCGCGGACGCGCACGCTGCTCGACGAGGTGATTGCTTCGAAGTAGGGTCGGTCGTCCGCGTCCCGCCGTGACGACGGATTGTTTCGAGGTCAGACAGGCACTGCCGCGGGGCCTACCATCGGCATATCAATCGGGGCCGCGAGGCCGACGACCGCACGTGAACGCGAGGGCAGCATCACGTCCACGTCTACCTCTCCCCACGCGCGCGCGTCGATGGCTCCGCCGACCTCGTGATGGCGGTGTCGCGAGAGCACGACGAGGCCCTGACCCGCGCGGGGTTGCACTTCAGCGTGCTGATGGCCGGCCTCGAGAACGGGATGTTCTCGTTCGTCTTCCTCTCGTTCATGAACTCGTACCTCCTGACCGAGCTGCACGCGGGAGCGGCCGCCCCCGGGTACACGCTCGCCGCGTACAGCGCGATCGTGCTGATCGTGAACACGGTTGCCGGGGCGCTGCTCGACCGGCTCGCGCCCTCGAGGATCCTCGCGGCCGTGGTGGCACTGCAGCTGACCGCGACGGCTGTGCTGTTCCTCACGCACTCGTTCGCCGGGTTCATGGTCGCCGCGGTGCTGCTCGCGCTTGGAGCGGGCGGCGTCTGGCCGCTGGTCTGGACGGTGCTCGGCATCACGCAGCCGCTCGGCAGGCGCGCGGGTGCGAGTGCTGCGATCTCGGTCGCTGGCTACGCGACGACCGGTGGCGGGCTGGGCCTGGGTGTGACCCTCGGGGCTCTGGCTCCGCCGTGGGTCAGCATGGTAGTCATCGGTGCTGCAGCGGCCACGCCGTTGATCTGGGTGGGCAGTCCTGTGCTGACTCGACCGCGGCCCGAGGGCGACCGCACCTCGAGCGTGGCGCCCCGTCGAGCGAGCTTCCAGATCCGGTTGCCGCGCATCCCGGGAATCCGAGCCGTGGCGGCGCTGCTCTTCCTCAGCTATGGGTCACGCACAGCGATCGCCGTCGTCTACGGCCCGTACGCGTTGCTCTCGCTGAACCAATCGTTGCTCGCGACCGTCCCGTACCTGGTGCCGGCAGGCGCGCTCGCGCTGGCCACGCTCTGGCTGGTCCCGCGCTGGTCGAGGACGGAGCGCCGGCGTCGAGAGCTCGGGGCGCTCTTCGTGGCCGCCGCCGTGGGCGCCGTGCTGATGTCGGTAGCGCCCACCGTGTTGCTCGCCGGGATCGCGGCGATTCCTCTGGTGATCGGGATCACCGCGTGCGCGCCGCTGCTCGCCGCGACCGTCCTCGACGTCGGTAGTGGCGAGTCCTCGCGCGGCCTGATCTTTGGGTCGCTGCTCACGATCGAGGGGATCGGTACCGTCGCGATGCGCGCGCTCGCGGCCGTGGCGATCGACTTCACTGGCCCTCGAGGCGGCCTGCTGGCGGTCGCGGCGATGTTCGCCGTCCTCGTGTTCCTGGCCCCGTTTGCCCCGGCCCCATCACGCGAGACCGACGAGGGCGGTCGCAGCGCGGGGCGGGACATCGATGCCCCACCCCGCGTGGAATAGCCCGGGGAAGCCTCATCCGCGCGCGGGTAGCTCCATCTCGAGGATGCCCTGGAGCGGACGCTCGCCGCGCTCATTCTCGAGGAACAGGTCGGCCTTGAACCAGTGCCGCCCGGCGTCCTCGCCACTGTCGGTGATCAGGATCTTCGAGGTCAGCGTGTCATTGTGGTAGACCGAGCGCCGGAACGACACCTCCACCGACCTGACCTTGCCCTGCACGCCGACGAAGTCACCGGCGATGCGGCATGCCACATCGAGGGACATCACGCCGGGCACGATCGGTCCCGGCAGTCCGTCACGCTTCGCCGCCTCGGCGCTGTTGAAGCGGTTCTGGCTGGAGCCGAGGCGGTTCCCCGGCATATCGAGGAACTTCTGCACGTGCTCCGTGGTGAGCGTGAAGGTCTCTTCGAACTCGTCGCCGGGCCCGACGTCGTCGGCAAAGCGCTGCTCACTCGCCACCGGGCACCACCTCGCGGCGCACGAACGACTTCTCGCAGGCGACGACCGGCTCGCCCTTCTGGTTCTTGAAGATGGTGCGGCGCACCTCGAAGAGCATGCCGCCGGTGCGACCGGTCTTCTCGTAGAGCTCTTTGACGTGAATCGTGGCGGTGATGTGGTCCCCGGGGAACATGGGGGCGATCACTTCCATCTTCTCGCCGGCGTGGAAGCCGGTGTTTCCGAACTTGATCTTCGCGTCCGGGCCGTTGCCCATCGAGATCGAGTGGACGATACCGGGAGGCGCGATGATGCCGCCGTAGGGGCCCTTCCTCGCAACCTCTTCGTCGGTGTAGAGCGGGTTCGTCTCGCCGACGGCCTCGCAGTAGGCCGCGATCTGCTCGCGCGTGATGTCGAACTCGCCGATGACTTCCTCTTTGCCGATGACGCTGGGGTCATACTTGGCTTCAGCTACCACGGAGACCTCCTGGTGTTGCGCCCCGCATCGAGGGCTGGTGCGCACGAACGTTCACGTTCACGTGCGGAATCGTAGCCGAGCGAGACGCGTTCGTGCACCACCGGTGTGATACGCGGGGGACTCCTCGGACTTCCGACCCTAGACGGGCGGGAATCGCCGTGCGTCCTCGGCGGCGTAGCGGGCGACCGCGTCGTCGGCGGCGGCCGTCGCGCGCAGCGCCTCGATGGTCGGCGCCACCTTCGAGGCAGGGATCGCGACAGTCATCTCGGCGTTCGACATGCCGGTCCGGACGCGGCTGAGCTGGCACCCGACGCTCGCGGCGACCTCGCCCTGCTCCTTCGCCACGGCCACGATGTGGCACTGCGGCTTGCCCTCGACTCGGAGGCCGGGGAGGGCGTCGGAGAGCACCATCAGCTGGCGCCCCGTCAGCCGGAGCATCACTACGTCGGGGTCCCGAGGGGTGTCGGCGAGCGGACCGTAGGTGACCGAGGCAGGCTTCGTCCTGACCACAGGGATCAGCGGCACGACGTCCATCGTGACCCAGTTGCACTCGAGGAGTGCGGCGACGTCGCCGTTGGACGCCACCTCGTCGAGGGTCTTCATGCCGTGAGTGACGGAGCCCACGCTGCAATTCCCGTGATCGGCGGGCACGGTGCTGAACGTCCTTGTCGTGGACTTCATCCAGAAGACGCATCCCGCGGAGACGCGGCCCGTGCGGCCGTCGGCCGTCGGCGGTGGCATCGGATCGTCGAAAGCAGGCACGTCGTCGGGCACGCTGTCGAGGAACGAGATCGCGATCGGCGGCACGTCGGTGCCGAGGGTCTGCATCAGCGCGTCGGCGTGCGCGCGCCAGTCCTGACTTGCCAAGGCTGTGGTCCTGTCGTTGTACGTGCGTGGAGGCACGCACCATAGCCGACAGGCGCCTCGCGGCGCTCGTTCCGTCGGAGGCTGCCAGGCGGATGACGACTACGCAGCGCGAGCGACGCGCGCCGGCGCCAGCGAGCCCTTCTGGTAGAAGTTGCCCGTCGTGCGGGTGAAGCCGTCACTCTCAGCACCGAGGAGCGCCTCGGTGGCCCCGATGAAGAGCACCCCGCCCGGTCGGAGCGCCTCGTAGAACCGCCGCGTGAGCGCTGCCTTCACCGGCCCATCGAAGTAGATCGTCACGTTGCGGCACAGGATCAGGTCGTAACCCGAGCCAAACCGGTCCTTGAGCAGGTTCAGCGGCTTGAACTCGACTCGGCGGCGCAGCGCCTCATTGACCTGGTACCGATTGCCCTCGACCGTGAAGTACTTCGCGAGGCGTTCCGGCGTCATGTTCTTGACCGCATCCGCGACGTAGGGACCGCCCGCCTTCGCCCGGGTCAGCGACCCGGGATCGAGGTCGGTGGCGAGCAGGCTGCTGTTCGCGCCGCGCCCCGCCTCGTCGAGGAGCATGGCCACCGAGTAGGGCTCGTCACCGCTCGAGCAGCCCGCACTCCAGATCTTCAACCGCGGAGATGCTGCCATGAGCTCGGGCAGCACCTTCTTCTCCAGGTCGGTCCATTGCGCCTGGTCACGGAAGAACTCGGTGACGTTGATCGTGAGCGTGTCTCGCAGGTCCTTGAGCAACTCCGAGTGCACGCCGAGCGAGCGCACGAACCGCGGCTCGTCGCCCGCGGCGTGCTGCTCGACCCACGTGTCGAGGCGGCGCCGCATCTGGCGCTGCTTGTACGCGTCGATATCGAGGTCCAGGAAGCGAGCGATCTGCTGCTTCAGCTGCGCGTAGGTCTCGTCCTGCACTCGATGATCCGTTCGTCCTAGGCCAGGCACTCGTTCACGATGGCGGCGGCGACGCCATGCAGCGGACGCTGGACCGTCGACAGGCCCGCTTCCACGACGGAGCGCGGCATGCCGTAGACGACACACGTCGACTCGTCCTCGGTGATCACCGGTCCGCCGGCCGCTCGCACGAGGGCGGCGCCGCGCGTGCCGTCGACGCCCATCCCGGTGAGGATGGCCGTGACCACCTGCCCGCCGAAGACCTTCGCGGCGGCTTCGAGCGTGACGTTCACCGAGGGGCGCACGCCGCACTCGGGCGGGTCCTCGTTCAAGTGCACCACGCGTGCGCTATCGAAGGTGAGGTGCGAGCCGCCCGGTGCGATCAGCACCGTGCCGGCCTCGAGACGCGAGCCCTCCTCGGCCTCCACGATGTGCAGCGGCGACATCCCGTCGAGGCGCTCCGCCATCGACCTGGTGAACCCGGGGGGCATGTGCTGCACCACGACCACCGGCAGCCCGAGATCGCTCGGCAGTTGCGACAGCACCTCGCGGAGCGCGGGTGGTCCGCCGGTCGAGGAGCCGATGATGACCACCCCGCGCTTCCACCGTCGGATGGCGGCCGGTCCCGAGGAGGTCGTCGTCAGAGCGGGACGCCTGGAGACCGAGCGCCGACCGATGCGGGCCTCGGCGGCCGCTCGCACCTTCTCGCCGACGACGTTGGCGATCTCGAGTGCGACCTGGGTGCCCGCGCCGCTGGGCTTCTCGAAGAAGTCGACAGCGCCGAGGTCGAGCGCGCGCAGCGTCGCGTCGGCACCGTCGCGCGTCAGGCTCGACACCATCACCACTCGGGTGGGGCACTCTTCCATGATGCGCTGCAGGGCGCCCAGGCCATCGAGTCTGGGCATCTCGATGTCCAGCGTGACGACGTCGGGACGCAGCTCCTTGACGCGCTGAATCGCCTCGAGACCGTCGGCGGCCTTGCCGACGACCTCGACGCCGGGCGTGGCCGCCAGCTGCCGCGCGAGCACGGCGCGGATCGTCGCGGAGTCGTCCACAACGAGCACGCGCACGGGACGCGGCTCCGGTTTCGGATTCGCTACCACGGTCGCGCCTTCCCTCCGCTCGTTCGTCTCGAGGTCGGGTCGACTACTTGACCAGCTTCCAGAGCGCTTCCTCGATGCGGCTCGCGTCGAACGGCTTGACGACGAAGTCCTTCGCGCCCGCCTTGATCGCCTCCATGATCACCTGCTGCTGCCCCATGGCGGTGACCATCGCCACCTTCGCCTTGGGGTCTCTCGCGATGATCGCCTTCAGCGCGTCGAGCCCGTCCATCACCGGCATCGTGATGTCGAGGAGGACACAGTCCGGTGAGTGCTGCGAGAAGAGGTTGACCGCCTCCTCGCCGTTCTCCGCCTCGATCACCTCGTGGCCCAGCTCCTTGAGGAGTTGAGCGCTCTTCATCCGCATGAACGCCGCGTCGTCCGCGATGAGCACCTTCGCCATTCCTGGTTCCTTCCGAGTTCGGCGTTCCCGCGATCTACAGTTCTGATTCAGCGCTGCCGGAAGCAGCAACGGTGACCCGTCCAGTGGCCAGGGTCAGCCGCATGGTGCGTCCCTTCGACCCGCCCAGGTCCTCGCCCGTTACGGTGAGACCGAGGGCGGCGAGCCGCTGGTGGGCCGCCTCGGCGTTCCGCTCGCCGATGTTCAACGTGTTTCCGCCCGCCGACTGCAGCACCTGCGCCCCGCCGGCGAGGTAGATCTTCAGCCGACGCGTCTCCGCGCCTGCGGCCGACAACGCACCGAGCAGCAACGGCACCGCGATGTCCACGAACTTCGCACCGACGGGCGCCGAGCGCGCCGCCGACGAATCCGGGAGCACCATGTGTCCCATTGCGCCCACCCGGGCGATCGGGTCGAACATCACAATCCCGATGCAGGACCCGAGGCCGACGCAGGTCAGCACCGCGTCCCTGTCAGCGGTGACGGCCCACTCGCCGAGGCTGAGCGCCGTCCCAAGCTGCCGTCGACTGGATGTCGCGGCGGTCGTCATGCTGCCGAAGCGATCCCGGGCGAGAGAATCGCCTCCAGCAGGCCCTGGCTGGGGATGACGAAGAACGCGCCGGTGATGTCGCGGTCGGCCGTGGCGAAGGTGGTATCCGCCAGGTAGGTGTCGTCGCTGTAGAGCAGGATGTCGGCCGTGACCACATCGAGGAGCGCGCCGGCCATATCGGTCATCACGGTGGGGGGCGAGGGGCGCAGGCTGAGGCCCGTGGCGTCGGCGATCGCATTCAGGAAGAACGCGCCGATCACGTTGCCCATCTCACCGAGGGCGGATGTGGCCATCGGGCTCATCTCGGTGGTCGTGTCGGGCGGCTGCATCATCAGCAGGTCGACGAAGGCGAACGCCACCCGCGGCTCATAGATGAGCATGAGGTGACCGTCGGCCGCGCCGGTGACCGTAAGGTAGATGCCGACCGACTGCGCCTCGGCGCCGCCGACGTACTCCGAGATGGACGCGACGGGAACGCGCTCCAGCTCGAAGTCGCGCACCTCGATCTCCTGGCCGATCATCTGCGACAGCCCGGCCATCGCGTTGGCGGTGCCCAGGCTGACCAGGTCGGCCCACTTCTGCATCGCGGGTTCGATCACGCTGCGTTCCTCTCGGCTTCCTTGCTCGCGACAGTCGGCGCCTGCGCGTTCTTGATGAGCGCCGGCACGTCGAGGATCAACGCCACCGCGCCGTCACCGAGGATGGTCGCGCCGGCGATGCCCCGCGCCTTCCCCAGGTGCCCGCTCAGCGACTTGACCACGATCTCCTGCTGGTCGATGAGCTCATCGACGAGCAACGCGACGGTACGGTCGGACTCCGACTCGCCCGTTCTCACCACAACGACGTAATTGTCGCCATTGCCCCGGTCCTCGGTAGCTGGAATGCCCGCCCGCCTGAGCATCTCGGCCAGGCTGAACACGCCCATCGCCATGTGTCGCAGCTGCATCGCCTGGCGGCCTGCCACCGTCTGCTGGAGGGTGGCGTCCGGGCGCACGATCTCGCGGACGTAGGCGAGCGGGATGGCGTAGGTGTCGCCCGCCGAGGAGACGAGCAGCCCGCGGACGGTGGCAAGCGTGAGCGGCAACCGCAGCACGAACGTCGTGCCGATGCCGGGCTTCGAATCCACCTCGACGCTGCCGTTCAGGCTCTCGATCTTGCTCCGCACGATGTCCATGCCCACGCCACGGCCTGACACCTCGGTGGTCTTCGCGGCGGTCGAGAAGCCCGGCGCGAACACCAGCGCGACGGCCTCGGCATCGGAGAGTCGCTGCGCGGCCTCGGCGGAGATCACGCCCTTCACGACGGCGGCATCGCGGATCTTCGCCGGGTCGATGCCGCGCCCGTCATCGGAGACCGTGATCAGAACGTGACCCGGGCCGTGCCGCGCGGTGAGGCGCACCGTGGCCTTCGCTGCCTTCCCGGCTGCGTCGCGCTCCTCGGGTGACTCGATGCCGTGGTCCACGGAGTTCCGGATGAGGTGGACGATCGGGTCCTTGATCTCCTCGATCACGGAGCGGTCGATCTCGGTGTCCTCACCCTCGACGACCAGGGCGACCTGCTTGTCCATCGTCCGCGCGAGGTCGCGCACCAGGCGCGGGAACTTCGAGAAGATCACGCCCACCGGGAGCATGCGCGCCTGCATCATGCTCTCGTGCAGGACATCGATGACCTTCGAGAAGTGCGTGGACGTCTCGCCCAGCGCGCGCACCTGCTCGTCTTCCTTGTACCGGGACTGGAGGGCTCGGCTCACCTGCGCCACTCGCGTCCTGTCGATCACGAGCTCGCCGACGAGGTTGATGAGGGCGTCCAGCTTGGCGACATCGATGCGGACGGTCTGCGCCAGGGAGTCGATCTTCGGGGCGGAGCCACCGGCGGTGGCGTCCTTGCGCTCCGGGGTGGCGGTCGCGGGTGGTGTCGCCTCGACCGCGCGCGGCTCGTACGCCTCGACGGTCACCTCCGCCACGTCCTCGATTGCACGGAGCGCCTCGGCGAGCAGCGCGTCGGAGTCCGCGCCCGCAAAAACCGCCTCGAGGTGATCGCCGGCCTTCTCCTCCTCGACCTCGGTGAGCGTCGGCGTCGAGGCAAGCACCTCGCCCCTGCCTGAGAGCTCGTTCAGCGCCTGGAACAGGCGCACCGACTTCCACTCGGTCTCCGGGTTCAGCGACAGCGTGACGCGCCAGAGCATGGTCCCGGCCGCGCCCGCCGCCTCGATGGCGGCAGCAATCGCAGGAGTCTGCGCGATCGCGGCGTCCACTCCGCCCGCGCTCTGCGACGAGGCATGGACGGGCGCGTCACCCGTCGCGGCCTGCTGCAGCGCCGCGATGATCGGCACGACATCGAGCTGCTCATCGGCGCCCGCGAGCTGGTCCCGCAGCACCTTCAACCCATCGAGGCTCATCAGCAGTGCATCGACGATCGCGGGCGTGACCGCCAGCGTCCCCTTGCGCACGCGGTCGAGCAGGTCCTCCATCTTGTGGGTGAGATCGGCCATTGCGGTGAAGCCGACCATGCCGGAGGAGCCCTTGAGGGTGTGCGCGGCGCGGAAGATCTCCTGTAGCAGCTCCTCGTTATCCGCCTCGCCCTCGAGCCGGATGACGTCCTCGTCGAGAAGCTCGAGGATCGACTCGACCTCCTGCAGGAACACCTTCAGGTCATCGGGCGGAATGTCGAGCGCGAGCGCCATGCGTCAGTCCCTGTCCGGCGTGGTCCCGTGAGCCCCGAGGTGCGTGGAGCTAGGCCGCGAGCGCGATCGGACCGCGCGCGGCGCGGAGCTCGTCGACCTGCTCATCGAGCGCGCGCTCGATGTCGAGGAGGATCAGCAGTCGATCCTCGAGCTTGGCGATGCCCTGGAGGTAGAAGGAGTCCGCGGTGGTGATCACCGCCGAGGCGGGCTCGACCTGCTCCTCGCGGATGCGCAGCACCTCGCGAACCGCATCGACGACCACGCCAATACCCTGGCCCGCGATATCCACGACGACGACGCGGCTCTCCGCGGTCTCGTCGGTGACCGCGAGGCCGAAGCGCTTGCGGAGGTCGATCACGGGGATGACGCTGCCCCGGAGGTTCATGACGCCCTCGACGTACTCGGGCGCGTCCGGCACGTGGGTGACCTGCTGCATGCGGATGATCTCGCGCACCGTGTTGATGTCGACGCCGTAGTTCTCGCCGGCGAGGTCGAACACCACCAGCTGTCGCTCATCCATGCCCTGGTCGGCCATCGTGCCCTCCGTGCCCGCGAACACCACGAGTGCGTGCGCACCCGCGGGAACCGCGACTGCGCTCCTGCCACCGATTTTCGCGAGGCCGGGGCGGGGCTGGCATCGGGGATTTGGAGCAGAGACCGGTGCCAGCGCGAGCGATTTGAGATTCGTCAGCCAGACTTCAGCATGGCCTCATACCGCTCGAGTGCATCCCGCCGCGATTCCAGGGGAAGACCCGTGGGCTCCTCGAGGACTTCGAACGCTCCGGTTACGTCGTCTCGGCGGTGAAGCAGGCGCGCCTCGAGGCCGGCTTCGCCGCCGTTCCCACCCGCCGGTCGCAGCTGGTGGACCGCATGAACGAAGCGCTCGGGAGTTCCCCGACCGCCGGTCATGCGGATCTCGATCGCGAACTCGAGGCGGCCGAGTGCCTCCGGCGGAACGCCGTTGCCGCGCCCCAGCACGTCGATGGCGGCCCGCAGATCGGACGCGTGGAGCGCCGTGGCGAGGCTCAGACCGCCCGCGAGCAGGGCGAACGCGCGGCGGACGGGCTCACCCCAGAGGTAACCGGGCGCCACCGCGTAGGGCGCGACCTCGGGAATCACCAGGTAGCCCGGACCGCCCACCAGCTCAGCGGCCGCAAACGCGGCATTCGAATCGAGCACGTGGAGCGGAGTACCCGGCGGGGCGCACTCGAGAATCGCACGCATCAGGGTCGTCTTGCCCGCCTGCCTCGGCACCGCGAAGACGAGGAACGAGCGTCGCTCTCGGCCGATCGCCTCGAACAGCGCGGCCATCGAGGGCGAGAGCGTGCGCTTCCGCACCAGCGCGGCCAGGTCCAGCTCGAGGGCCATCGCTCGCCTCCGCTCGTCCGTGTCGCCACGCGCTAGCCTCGTAGGGTACGACTCCCGTCACTCGCGTCCATCGAGGCCAGGTCAGGCAGGTCCCATGCCGCAGCAGTACGTCGCCACCGACTCGCGCACCGGCCTCCAGGTGATGGTCACGGGCGACTTCCCCGACGACCCCGACGACCGCGTCCGGATCGCGCGCACCTCCACGCTGTTCACGCGCCTGATGGCCACGATCCTCGCCACCGAGAACGCGTACGAGCGGCGCGAGCGCTTTCGGGCGGTGGAGACGCAACTCGAGATCGCCGAGGCGCTCATCCGACAGGACACCGCCGAGGTGCAGCGGCTGCTCCGCGACACGCTGTCGCAGCTGGGCGTGAGCGACGATCAGATGCGCGAGATCGAGGACGAGATCCGCCGTCGCCTCCGGGACATGGGCGGTCCCGATCTCCCGTTCGCGTCGCCCGACGATGACAACTGATACAACTGACCCGCCGGCGCCGCGGCGGGGCGCCCGGATGCCGGCAGGCGTTGCGTCGGAGGGAGCGCGCGATGTTCGGAACGGTGGCCCGGCTGCGATGTAAGCCCGGCGGTGTCGAGTGGGTGCGCGCCTGGTTCGACGTGCAGTCGCAGCGCCCGATGCGCGGCTGGGTGGCGACCACGCTGTTCGCCGCGGATGATGACCCCCAGACGGTCTGGGTATCGGTGCTCTTCGAGAGCCGCGAGGCGTACGTCGCCAACGCCGAGACGCCGGTCCAGGACCAGCTCTACCACCAGATGCTCTCGGGCCTCGAATCCCCGCCCGAATGGCACGACGGCAGCGTGATCTCACACAGGACCGCGGCTGCCACTCGCGACGAGGCGGCACCTCAGGGCGGGACCAGCCGGTAGCCTCGCCCGGGCTCGGTCGCGAGGGCGTCACGGGCGCCCACCGCACCCAGCTTGCGCCTCAGTCCGTACATGTGCGTGCGCAGCGCGACGATTCGATGTGCGTCGATGGGCGCCCCGGGCCACGCCGCCGCACAGAGCACCTCGACGCTGACGGTCGCGCCGATCGCGTCGAGCAGCGCGCGCGCGATTGCGCCCTCGGTGGGCGTGAGCCGTACCGTCCCCGTCGGCCCAGTGAGTTGGCGGCGCGCGCCGTCGAGGGCGAGCGGCGCGTCGTGGACAGACGCCGGCGCGAGCCCGAGTCGCTCGAACGTGCCCTCGATGGCCCGCGCCGTCAGTCCCTCGCGATGCAGCACGGCGACGCTCGAGAGGTCCCCCGGGGGCGCGCGCAGCCACCACGACGAGTCCGAGAGCGCGAGCACGACGGGCACGTCGCGCTCGAGGGCGCCCCGGACCCTCGCGATCACCCTCCGCAGTCCCGCCGACGTGTCGTCGATCGCGGCGAGCATCACATCGGCGTTGCTCTCGCGCGCGAGGGCCGCCGCCGGTGCGGATCCCACGGCTACCCAGACCTCGTGCTCCTGCGCGCGGAGCAGCGCAGCATACGCCTCGGCGGCCGCGGCATTCTCCGCCAGTACCAGTACTCGCACCGTTCCACCTCGCGCCGGCAGACCTCGTCATGCGGAAGCGACGCCACGCAGGCGTTTGAGGGGGTTACGTCCCGGTAATACGATGATCGAACCCCGGCCGAAGCCCGTCGCTCCGCCCGCTCCCGCGTCAGCCATGAGGTGTACATGCCGCTCGATCGCATCGTCGTAACCGGTGCGCGTGAACACAACCTCAAGAACGTCTCAGTGTCGCTGCCTCGCGATCAGCTGGTGGTGCTCACGGGCGTGTCGGGCTCCGGTAAGTCGTCGCTCGCCTTCGACACCATCTACGCCGAGGGGCAGCGCCGCTACGTCGAGTCGCTCTCGGCCTACGCGCGACAGTTCCTCGGGTTGATGGAGAAGCCCGACGTCGACCACATCGAGGGGTTGTCGCCGGCGATCTCCATCGACCAGAAGGGCGTCTCGAAGAACCCGCGCTCGACGGTCGCCACGGTCACCGAGATCTACGACTACCTGCGCCTGCTGTTCGCGCGGGTGGGCGTACCGCACTGCCCGCACTGCGGAACCGTGATCCAGCGCCAGACCGTCCAGCAGATCGTGGATGCAGTGCTCCAGCTGCCGGCGGGCACCCGCGCGATGATCCTCGCGCCGCTGGTACGCCACAAGCGCGGCGAGCACACCCAGATCTTCGAGGACGTGCGCAAGGCCGGATACGTGCGCGTGCGCGTCGACGGCGAGGTGCGTGACCTCGAGGAGACGGTCGCCCTCGACCGCTACAAGTGGCACGACATCGACGTGGTGGTGGACCGCCTCGCGGTGCCGGACGCCGATGACGACGAGGATCGCGACGCGCGCCGCCAGCGCACGTCCGACTCGGTAGAGCAGGCGCTCAAGCTCGGCCAGGGCGTGATGATCCTCGCCACGGTCGGGGGCGCCGAGGACGGAGCCGAGCGCACCTTCTCGGAGCGCTACACCTGCCCAAACCCGAACCATCCTCCGTATGCGGTCCCCGAGATCGAGCCGCGCAACTTCTCGTTCAACTCGCCGCACGGTGCGTGCCCCACGTGCACCGGCCTCGGCGTGCAGATGCAACTTGACGCCGACCTCGTGGTGCCGAATCGCAAGCTCTCCATCGCGCAGGGGGCGATCGCGCCATTCCAGCGCATGAGCACCACCCTCTCCTGGTACCGCCGCCGCCTCGGCGCGCTCGCCGACGCGTACGGCTTCACCGTCGAGCAACCCCTCGAGGCGCTGGATGAGCGCCAGTGGCAGGCGCTGATGCACGGTACCGAGGACGACACGATCACCGTCTCCTATGCCTCGCGCGGCGGCCGCTCGCACGAGTACGAGATCGCGTGGGAGGGGGTGATCCCCAACCTCGAGCGCCGCTACCACGAGACCACCTCGGACTGGGCGCGCGCGGACATCGAGCGGTACATGACGGCCGTGCCCTGCGAGACCTGCCACGGCGCGCGCCTGAAGGCTGAGATGCAGGCCGTCACCATCGAGGGCGCGAGCATCGTGGATGTCGCGCGCATGTCCGTCCTCCGCGCGTACGAACGCATCGAGCGGTTGCGCGCGCCGGACTCTCCGCTCAACGAACGCGAGCGCCAGATCGCGCACCAGATCCTCCAGGAGATCTCGGGGCGCCTCACCTTTCTGCGCGACGTCGGCCTCGGATACCTCACGCTCGACCGCTCGGCAGGGACGCTCTCGGGCGGCGAGGGCCAGCGCATCCGCCTCGCGACGCAGATCGGCGCTGCGCTCATGGGCGTGCTCTACGTCTGCGATGAGCCCTCGATCGGACTGCACCCCGTCGACAACGAGCGACTGATCGCGACGCTCACGCGCCTGCGCGACCTCGGCAACACGGTCCTCGTCGTCGAGCACGACGAGGCGATGATGCTCGCCGCCGACTACCTCATCGACCTCGGTCCCGGCGCCGGCGAGCACGGCGGGCATGTCGTCGCGCAGGGCGCTCCCGCCGAGGTGATGGCCGATCCCGCCTCCCTGACCGGGCAGTACCTCTCCGGCGCGCGCACGATCCCGGCCCCCGCCACGAGGCGGACCGGCAACGGCCTCGAGATCGTGATCCGAGGGGCGACCGAGAACAACCTGAAGCACCTCGACGTGGCGTTCCCCCTCGGGATGCTGGTCTGCGTGACGGGGGTGTCGGGATCCGGCAAGTCCTCGCTGGTGAACGAGATCCTGGCGCGGGCGCTGGCGCACGAGCTGCACGGGGCGCGCGAACGTCCCGGCGCGCACGAGTCCATCGAGGGGCTGGAGCACGTCGACAAGGCGGTGGTGATCGATCAGTCGCCGATCGGCCGCACGCCGCGCTCGAACCCTGCGACGTATACGGGCCTCTTCACGATCGTGCGCGACCTCTTCGCCGCTGTCCCCGAGGCCCGCGCGCGCGGCTACAAGGCGGGACGCTTCTCGTTCAACGTCAAGGGCGGTCGCTGCGAGGCGTGCACCGGCGACGGCTACATCCAGATCGAGATGCAGTTCCTGCCGGACGTGACCGTGCCGTGCGAGGTCTGCCACGGCGCGCGCTACAACCGCGAGGCCCTCGAGATCCTGTTCCGCGGCAAGAGCATCGCCGAAGTCCTGAACATGACGGTGTCCGAGGCGCTCGCCTTCTTCGAGGCGTTCCCGGCGGCGCGACGCAAGCTCGAGACCCTCGAGCAGGTGGGGCTCGGCTACATCCGCCTCGGCCAGCCCGCCACCACGATGTCGGGGGGCGAGGCGCAGCGCGTCAAGCTCGCCACGGAGCTCTCGAGGCGCGGCACCGGACGCACGGTCTACATCCTCGATGAGCCGACCACGGGCCTGTCGTTCTCGGACACCGAGGCGCTGCTCGGGGTGCTGCAGGCGCTCGTCAACCAGGGCAACACCATCGTCGTCATCGAGCACCACGTCGATGTGATGCGCAACGCCGACTGGATCATCGACCTGGGGCCTGCGGGCGGCGAGGCGGGCGGTCAGCTCCTCGCGACCGGCACGCCCGAGGACATTGCCCGCAGCGAGACCTCGGTCACGGGGCGGTTCCTCGCGGCGGCGCTGGTCAAGGATGGGTTCGATCCCTCGGCGCCCGCTCCGCCGCCCCGGAAGGCGACGAAGCCCGCGAAGGCAGCCGTGGAGTCGAAGCCCGGTGCGCGCCCGAAGGAGCGGCGTGCAACGAAACCGCGAGGCGCACCTCGCGCCGCCGCGGGCGCCTCGGCCTAGCGAGCGTGCCCGAGCTCAGCCTGCGGCAGTCCGAGGCGCGTCTGCTCTACCTCGCGGCCCTGTACCACCTTGGACGCCCCGGCTCCGAGGTGGACGCGGCCACGCGCCAACCCCTCGAGGATGGCCTCGCTCCGGTGGCCGCCGGCCTGCAGGCGCAGTCCGGTTCCGACTCGACGAGTCTCACGCTGACCGACTTCCAGCTCGGACGGCTGGGCGAGGCGCTGCTCGGCCTCGTCAACGAGCTCAAGCAGATCGGCATCTCGGGCCGCTCGGTCACGCCCCGCCTCTTCGAGGAGCTGACGCGGCTCTATCCCGAGGTGACATCGGTTGAGCCCAGCGCGGCGCTCGACCTCGCAGGCGAGGCGACCCTCCTCCGACGCCGCCTCGAGTCGGCCGTGCGCGCCTCGAACGCGGCGCTCGCGGAGCGGCGAGCCGCCGGGGCCGCTACCGCCGCGGAGGCGAGGCGCACCGCACGGGGCTGGCGGTTCTGGCGTCGATAACGGCCGCTTCATCCGACGCGTGCTCGAGGCTTCCGCCCTTGCCTGATCAGGAGCGTTTGCCCTACATAGGATGCGTCTCGCGCGACGATCGCGCGGATTGTGATCGCCCGCGCGAATCTAGAAGGGACTCCCGATGACCTACGTCATCACGCAGCCGTGCATCGACACCCTCGACCAGTCGTGCGTCGATGTCTGCCCGGTCGACTGCATTCACTTCGAAGAGGGCACCGACCGGATGGAGTACATCGACCCGGACGAGTGCATCGACTGTGGCGCCTGCGAGCCCGCCTGCCCGGTGAGCGCCATCTTCGCCGAGGACGATGTCCCGGACGACCAGGCCATCTTCAAGGAGATCAACGCGCTCTGGTACCAGGACAAGGACGCCGCGCGCGCCAAGATCCGGGGCTAGCACGCGGTCCCTCGAGACCACACATGCGAAGAGGCGCCCTGCGGGCGCCTCTTCTGCGTTGGAGGACCCTCACCCAACCCTCTCCCAGGGGGAGAGGGCCCGGATCGATCCCCCCGCCTCCTGCCCGCAGGGAGCGCGAGGGGCGGAGCCCCTCGCTTGAAAAAGGGGTGGGTGGGTGGGTCAGCCGGCCCGCAGGGCCGCCCTCAGCTATCCGGCCCCTCTCCCCCTGGGAGAGGGCAAGGGTGAGGGTCTCTAGTCCCCGAACGGCGAGGGCGCGGGCGGCTCCACCGAGGGGCTCATCGAATCCACCTCGGCGCGGAGGGCGTCCACCAGGCCCGACACCGGCACGCGCGTCTGCGCCATCGAATCGCGCTGGCGGATCGTCACCGCGTCGTCGTCGAGCGTGTCGAAGTCCACGGTGACGCAGAGCGGCGTACCCACCTCGTCCTGGCGCCGGTAGCGCCGGCCGATCGACTGCGCGTCGTCGTACTGAGTGCGGAAGTGCGGGCGCAGCACATCCCAGATCCGGCGCGCCGTCGGCACGAGGCGTTCGTTCCTCGAGAGCGGGAGGACGGCCACCGTCACGGGCGCCACGCTCGGCGCGAGGTGCAACACGGTGCGCGTCTCGCCGCGGTCGTCCGTCTCCTCGTCGTAGGCGTCCATCAGCAGCATCAGCATCACCCGATCGACGCCGACCGCCGGTTCGACGACGTGCGGCACGATGTGCTCGTTCGTGTCGGGGTCGAAGTAGGTGAGGCGCTTGCCCGAGGCGTTCGCGTGCGCAGTCAGGTCGTAGTCACCTCGATGCGCGACGCCCTCGATCTCGTCCCAGCCCCACTGGTAGCGGTACTCGATGTCGGACGTGGCCTGCGAGTAGTGCGCGAGCTCTTTCTGCTCGTGATCGCGGACGCGCAGCCGCTCGGGCCGTACGCCGAGCGAGCGGAACCACGCAAGGCGCTCCTGCTTCCAGTAGCCGTGCCACGTCAGGCCCTGCTCCGGCCGGCAGAAGAACTCCATCTCCATCTGTTCGAACTCGCGCGTCCGGAAGATGAACTGCCCGGTGGTGATCTCGTTGCGGAACGACTTGCCGATCTGCGCGATGCCGAACGGCAACCGGCGGCGCATCGTCTGCTGGACGTTGTCGTAGTTCACGAACATGCCCTGCGCGGTCTCGGGGCGCATGTAGGCGACCGCCGCGTCGTCCTCGACCGGTCCGACGAACGTGCGCATCAGGAGGTTGAAGTCGCGTGCACCGGTGAAGCGGTCCTTCGTGCCGCAGTTCGGGCAGGTGCGGTCGACGAGCTTGTCCTCGCGGAAGCGCCCCTGGCAGTTGAGGCAGTCCACGAGGGGGTCCGTGAACACCTCGACGTGACCGGAGGCGCGCCACACGGCGGGGTTGGTGATGATCGCCGCCTCAATGCCGACGACGTCGCTGCGCTGCTGCACCATCCGGCGCCACCAGAGGTCGCGGATGTTGCGCTTCATCTCGACGCCGAGCGGGCCGTAGTCGTAGGTCGACGCGAAGCCGCCGTAGATCTCCGCCGAGGGGAACGCGAATCCGCGTCGCTTTGCGAGCGAGCTCAGCGTCTCGAGGTCGGCCTTCGGGGCCTCCACAGGGTCATGGGCATTCGATTCGGCGGTCACGATCACGCTCCGTCGGCAGTGCTGGGCAGCACATTGTTCAGGAGCGCGCGTGTGAGCGCAAGAGCGCGTTACGCCGGCCTTAGGCCGCTGGCTGCTCCATGTCGCGGAGTGCCGCCGGGAGCATCGAGGCCACGTCGCGGTCGAACTGCTGGCCCGCGCCGCCCTCGATGATGCGCCGTGCCTCGTCCGCGCCAAACGCGGGGCGGTACGGCCGCTCGGCGCGAAGGGCGCAGTAGGCGTCGGCCACCGCGAGGATGCGCGCCGGGAGCGGAATCTCCTCACCCTCGAGCATCTCGGGGTAGCCGCGGCCGTCCATGCGCTCGTGATGCGCCTCGATCCAGCGCGCGACGACGTCCATGCCCGGGAGCCCCTCGACGATGCGACCACCCGACGAGGCGTGGCGCTGCATCGTCTCCATCTCGTTCACCGTGAGAATCGCGGGCTTGTCGGTGATGTAGCGGGGCACACCGAGCAGTCCGATGTCGGCGAGCTGGGCGGCGACGTACAACGCGTCGAGGAGCGCGGCGGGCATCGCGGCCTGCCGCCCGAGCTCGACGGCCAGCGCCGCCACCTGGTCGGAGCGCCCATCCTCGCGCGAGGCGGTGTCGACGATGCGACCGAAGATACGCGCGGTCTGCGCCACCGTGTCGCGACTCGCAACCTCGCCGGTGAAGTCGGGCAGGCGGAGTGCCAGGTCCTCGCTCGAGAGGTCGATCCACGTCTCGTCGGACTGGAGGACGTCGCTCAACGCCTCGGCGACGTGCGGACCCATGATCGGCACGAGCACCCCGAGCGGCTTGCGCAGCCGCGAGCGCGCCCTGAGGAGGTTGTCGAGTCCGTCGCCCTCGTCGGAGGCCCAGTGCGCCGCGGCCACCACGAGCCCCTCAACGGGGATCGCCTCGGCGGCCAGCCCTCGAGGGCGTCCGCCGCCATCCCAGCGCTCGTGCGAGGCGCGAATGGCGCCCTGCACCACGCGGTCGTAGTCGAACTGCGAGGCGACCCACCCGCCGACGGCGGTGTGTCCTGCGGGGTTCTGGATGTCGTCAGGCGTCGCACGCACGGCGATCCCGGAGTCGTGGAGCAGCCCGGCGGCGACCACGGCGCGGACCGCGCCCGCGTCGAGGCCCATGCGCTCCGCGATCCGGCTCGCGAGATAGGCGATCCGCACCGAGTGTCCCATCGGCTGCGACTCGGCGAGGTCGAAGGCCGAGGACAGCACCGCCACCACCTGCGTTCGTGCCAGCTCGGGCACCGTGGCGCGCTCGCTGGCGCTCTCAAGCGCCAGCGCAAGGCTGCCGGCGATGGTGTTCCGCGAGGCTCCGTCTGACGTCACAGCACCCTCCGCCACGCGAGTGGGTTCGAAGCGATCGTCGGCCTGCTACGTCACGATCCGTAGGCGTTCCGTAAGCGGGTCGCCACGTACGTGCTGGCCGGTCGGTGCCTCGAACGAGCGTTCGCATGAGCATCGGCGCGCTCGTGACCTCGGATATCAGGAGCTCCCTTGATTCCACGCGCAGGGCGCGTCGGACCCGCAGCGGCGGCATCCCGACGCGCGCAGCACGAGCATCGGTCAGAGAGGGCTACGGCAGCGGAGTTCCAACAACCCGGACAGGCTCGGCGAACGTGATTCGATTCCCGTCCGGGTCGAGGATGCTGAACTGGCGGAGGCCGTGCGGCATCGTCGCGAGTTCCTCGCCCGGCTTCACGACACCGCGCGGGTGCAGTTCCGCGTAGAGGTCATCCACTCCTCTGATGTGAAACCGGCAGTGGGTGGGAATCTGCGCGAACTCGTGACTACCGCCATCGAGGTGCAACGCGAGTGGCCCTCGACGCACGCCCGCGTACGGAAAGCCATCCATGCTGAACTCTGTCTCGAAGCCGAGCGTGCTGCCATAGAAGGCCAGCGCGCGCTCGAGATTCGAGACGGTGAAGATGGGGACGGTGTCGAGGAGTTCCATGCGCGCCTCCACTCGAGGTCGGGCGCGTGAGCCTATCACAAACGCTGTCGCCACCGTGCGCGCTCCGAGTCGAGCGCCCTGCTGCTCGAGATCTACCGCTTGATGCCTACTTTTCGATCACCAGCCCCGAGGGCGACAGCGTGCCGGTTTCGATCACGAGCCCCGAGGGACGCACGTCCTCGGTGGGAGTGAGCACCGAGGCGGCGCTCGGCGCTTCAGACGGGACGGCGCTCCAGCCCTCGGGGAAGGACACGATCGCGCTGCCCACGGTCCACGTGCCGTCGCTCGAGTACGTCACGGCGTTCCCGTAGTGCACGCCGCACAGCGCGAGGCCGCTGGGCGCGTGCTGGTGACTCGCCGGCTTCGCGCACTCGGTCGGATTGCAGCAGTTGTCGATGGTTACGAGCTGGTTGCAGACCACGTGGAACCTCCCGAACCCGCCTCGAGCGCCGCTCATCCCGCCGAGGGCGGGCGCCCCGTGCGCCAGAGCATCTTCATGTACAGCTCACCACCCGCGAGCTCGTCGAGCATCTGCTCGAGGCGGCGCCAGCGTGTCCCGTCGCGTCGCGCACGAGCGATCCAGCCGAGGTAGTCGTTGCGCTGGTAGGGCGGGCGCTCCTCGTACCTGCCGGTGAGCCCGCGCTCCTCGAGCAGCCGCGCGATGTCGTCCGGCATCGACTGCCGATCGCGGGTCCCAGTGCCACTGCCCTGGTTGAGCGGCACCTAGACGTCCTTCACCGCGTCCGGGAGGTCCCCTTCGCGGGCCCGTGCGATGGCATCGCGCGTCTCTGCGGGCACCTCGACGCCGTACTCCTCGAACCGCTTCTCCACCCAGCGCCCGATCTGCCGCGGGTCGCGGACGCCCTCCGGGCCGGAGCCGTCCCCGTACTCGTCGAGGACATCGGCGGCGGTCTTCACCCTCGCGACGCGCGACATCATCCGCTGGAGGCGCTTCGATCCGCAGTGCTCGCACACCGCCTCCACCGAGGAGGTGACGGAACGCACGAAGACGCTGGTCACCCGGTCGCAGTCGTCGCAGCGGTACTCGTAGATGGGCATCGCGCCTCCGGTGGGACGCCTCGCGGGGCGGGGACTAGTGGGTGTGCCCGTCCCCGCCGCCCGCGGCATCCGCCTGCTTCTTCTCGATGCGGTAGCGCAGCGTGTGTTCCGGGTCGATCCGCTCGACAGGGTCGTCGCCGGCGTAGGCGCGATCGGCCATCTCGCGGAAGTCGGCACCCACGTCGTCACCCAGCTCGCGGCCGAGCTGGCGCGACCAGCGGGCGAAGGAACCGGGGTCGGAGCCGCGCAGCCGCCCGAGCTCCTGGTCGACATCAATGGCCGCGAGGCGGTCGGCGTCGGAGCGGGCGCGCGCGAACTTGGACATCTGGCGCGTCAGCTTCGCGGCGCCGCACTCGGGGCACTCCGGTGTTGCGCCTTCCGCCGCCGAGGCACTGCGAAAGAACACGTCCACACGACGTCCGCATGCACCACAATCGTATTCGTAGGTCGGCATCACGATACCCCGCTCGCGATCCTGGCTTCGTGCGGCAGTGTAACGAACGCGTGTGGAGGCGTGCAGGCGAACGCACCCACTCGAGGGCGGTGCGTCAGCGCTCGACGGCGCTCCGGACGTGCTGCACCGAGCCGACCGAGCCATCGACCTTGAGGTCGATCGCGATGAGGTCGACGCGCAGGTTCTGGGGCAGGTCGGGGTGGTCAGCCGAGTATGCCACGGCGAGCTCGGCCATGCGGCGCTTCTTCGCCTCGGAGAGGGCTTCCGTTGCCTTGCCGGTGCCGCCGGGGCGGCGCAGCTTCACCTCCACGAACACGAGGGTCTCCTTGTCGAGGGCGATCAGGTCGATCTCGCCCTCGGGGCGGCGGACGTTCTTGTCCACCACCTCGTAGCCCTCTTTCTTGAGGTAGTCCGAGGCCAGTCGCTCACCGGACTGGCCCAGGCGCATGGCACGGTTCGTCATCGTGGGCCCGTCATCTCTTCGAGCAAGTCGTCGGCAAGGGCGCGTCCGCGCAGCGCTGCTCGAACCGGCGCGAACGTGAGTCTGTGAACGGTCGAGTACCCGAGGCGCTGCAGCGCCTCGCGGTGGACTGCTGTGTAGTATCCCTTATTTTGAGCTAAGCCGTAGCCCGGGAATCTGGCATCCAGCGCGCACATGACGGCATCACGGGCGACTTTCGCGACAATGCTTGCCGCCGCCACCGATTTCGACAGCGCGTCCGCATCGATGACAGCGCGCTGGCGGACACCGCCCGCCACCACCTCGCGTCCGTCGACGATGAGGGCATCCGGCGGCACCTCGAGCTGCGAGACCGCGATTCGCATCGCCAGCCGGGTGGCCTTCACGATGCCGATCTGATCAATCACGTGATTCGATACCGCGCCGATGCCCCAGTCGGCGCTGCGGCGGATGGCCGCTGACAGTTCCTCGCGCTCCGGGGCTTCGAGGACCTTCGAGTCGTTCAGCCTCGAGAGCCAGCGCAACCTCGACGTGGGGAGCACGACCGCACCGGCGTACACCGGTCCCGCGAGGGGTCCCCGCCCCACCTCGTCGACTCCGGCCACGCGCACGACGCCGTCGCGCCAGAGCTCGCGCTCGTAGCGCCAGGTGGGGAGCGCCTCACGATGGGCATGAGTGGTATGTCGCAGTCCCTGCGCAGCCCTCGGCATGCGCGCGATCTTAAACCGCGGGCCGCGGGGCCAGCAAAGGCGAGGGGCGCACCCCCGGCGAGGGCTCTTATGTTGCTCGCGCGAGCGCATCCTCGGGGCGGACCCGATGCGAGCGCGCCCTCGCGACTGCGACAATCACTCCTGGGAGTTACGACAAACCGTCCCCGTGCGGCGCGGAAGTCCGGTGTTACACTGGATTCGCTCGCACCTGGCGCAGATTCGCGGCTCCGAGGCTGGCGCCCGCGATGGTCTCCTCAACGCGTCCAGCCGTTTATCCATCGCGTAGCGATTGGCGACCTGATGAATGCTCGCTGGATGCGGAATTCGTTCGTCTACCTGTTGATTCTCGCGGCCGTGGTCATGGTCGTGGTGATGTTCTTCAGGCCGGCGACCGGGTCCCGTGAGATCGCGATCTCCGACGTCATCAAGAGGGCCCAGGCCGGTGAGGTCGACAAGATCGAGGTCACGGGCGATCAGCTCCTCGTCACCCTGAAGGGCGAGCAGGAGCCCGTCCGCTCTCGCAAGGAGGAGTCTGCCTCCATCGAGGAGATCCTCCGGAACAACGGACTGGTGGGTGACCGCGCGGTCCAGGTAATCGTGAAGGGCCCGAGCCAGTTCGGCAGCGTGTTCAACCTGCTGCTGAACTTCCTGCCGCTGCTCATCTTCGGCGCCATCCTCGTATTCATGATGCGGCAGGCGCAGGGCTCGAACGCGCAGGCGATGCAGTTCGGGCGCAGCCGCGCGCGGATGTTCACCGGCCAGAAGCCGACCGTGACGTTCATCGACGTCGCCGGGCAGGAAGAGGCCAAGCAGGAGCTCGCCGAGGTGGTGGAGTTCCTGAAGTACCCGGAGAAGTTCGCCGCCCTCGGAGCGCGGATTCCGCACGGCGTGCTGCTCGTGGGCCCTCCCGGCACGGGCAAGACGATGCTCGCGCGCGCCGTCTCCGGCGAGGCGGGCGTGCCCTTCTTCTCGATCTCCGGCTCGGAGTTCGTCGAGATGTTCGTGGGCGTGGGCGCCAGTCGCGTCCGCGACCTGTTCGACCAGGCGAAGCGCAACGCTCCCGCCATCGTGTTCGTGGATGAGATCGACGCGGTCGGGCGCCAGCGCGGCGCCGGCCTCGGCGGTTCGCACGACGAGCGCGAGCAGACCCTGAACCAGATCCTCGTCGTGATGGATGGGTTCGACTCCAACTCCAACGTCATCGTGATCGCGGCCACCAACCGGCCCGACGTCCTCGACCCCGCGCTCCTGCGGCCCGGCCGCTTCGACCGCCAGGTGACGCTCGACCTCCCGGACGTGCGAGGGCGGCGCGCCGTGCTCGATGTGCACGTCAAGGGGAAGCCGCTGGAGGGCGACGTCTCCCTCGACACCATCGCCAAGCAGACGCCCGGCTTCTCCGGCGCTGATCTCGCCAACCTCGTGAACGAGGCGGCCATCCTCGCGGCGCGGCGCAACCGCAAGCGCATCGCGATGGACGAGATGAACGAGGCCGTTGATCGCGTGATCGCCGGCCCCGAGCGCAAGTCGCGCGTCATCACGCCGGACGAGAAGAAGGTGATCGCGTACCACGAGGGCGGTCACGCCGTCGCCGGCTACTTCATGCCGCAGGCCGACCCGCCGTTCAAGGTCACGATCGTCGCGCGCGGGATGGCAGGCGGGTTCACCCGCTCGATCCCCACGGACGACCGCCGCCTGCACGACCGCCCCTACTACGAGGCGATGATGGCGCAGGCGCTCGGTGGCAAGGTCGCGGAGGAGATGATCTTCGGCGAGCCCACAACGGGCGCCCACAACGACATCGCGAAAGTCACGCAGATCGCGCGCGAGATGGTCACGCAGTGGGGCATGAGCGAGCGCCTCGGGCCGCGCACATTCGGGCGTCGCGAGTCGCTGGTGTTCCTCGGGCGCGACATTGCCGAGCAGCGCGACTACTCGGAGCGCACCGCCGAGGAGATCGACGAGGAAGTCCGCCGCGTGATCGACGAGGCGCACGCCCGCTGCGCCATCCTCGAGCAGCACCGCGACAGCTCGAGCTCCTCGCGACGAAGCTCGTCGAGGTGGAAACGGTCGAGGGCGATGACCTGCACCGGTTCTCGGGCCGGCGGAGGTCCGCTCGCTGCCGGACGACGACGCGCCGATGGTCACGCCGCCGCCCGCCACTCCCCTTCCGGCCGAACCACTTCCCGAGGCCCCGCAGGGCCGGCCCGGCCTGGCCTGGGGGAGCTCGAACGCGGCCCCTCCGAGCGACTAAGCGGAGCACGGCGATATCGAAACAGAACGGGGCCTCGGGGCCCCCGTTCTGTCATCCATCGCGCATCCGCGTCCGGACACACGTCGCATCCTCTCGACGCCGGCATGCACGCCGAGCGGCAGGTCACCGAGGCGTGACGCGAGCGGACGGACAATCTGCGCCGCACTCCGCATCAGTCGCAGGCGCGAGCGCCGTCGGGATGTGCGTGATGAGGTCGGTGCGCGAGCGATCGTTAGCCGGGGACAGGAGCCTCGGGATCGCGCGTGGCAAGCGCGGCGTCAGCCGCCTCGATGTCGCGCATGCGCTTCGTCGCGAGGTGCTGCATCACCAGGAACCACGCCATCGCGCCGAGGAAGAGCCCGATCCGAGCGGGCAGTGCTGCTTGAGCGTTCCTTCGGGAGTCAGGACCGCAGTTCCCAGGATGGCGCCCGCGTCCACCCAGACCGCGTTCGAGATCAGCACGCCGAGGTAGTCAAGGGCAGCCATCTCCACAGAGGCATCATCCTGATGGCGCCCGCGCCGAACGGCCCCAGCGTCCGTGTGAGGCTGTGGAGGTGGTAGAAGGGAATCATCCACCGCGTGCGGCCCTCCATCAGGAGCGGCCCAGCAGCGCGTAGAGTCGAGGCGTGTCCCTCGAGCCGGCCGCCGCCCCACCGTCCCAGGCCGTACGACCACGTGTCGCCGGTCGCCGTCCCCGCCATCGCGACCAGTAGGTCACGAGGAGCTGCCCGAGGTCATTCCCCGCGGCCGCACCTCCGCGAGGAACATGAGAATCTGTCCCGGGAAGACTGCACCGGCGCCCACCGTTGCCTCGGCAAGCGCGGCCACAAGGACGATCGGCAGTCCGTACGCGTCATAGAGCGCCTGCATCGCGAGGAAGACGCGGTCGGCGACCCAGTTGAGGAAGTAGTACGGTGCGAGGAACCAGCTCAGGCATGGGCGGCCAGAGGTCGCGAGCCGTGCGACCAGCAGCGCCACCCCGATGAGTGAGAACGCAGCGATGAGGACGCGTCGCAGAGGGCCCCCGCCGGATTCCACTCTTGCGTCCGGGACGCATCGCTCGAGCGTTGACCCGGCATCGGGCCGCGGCTACACTGAAAATCCTACCGCTGAATCGAACGGGAAGCATGTACGCGATCATCCGCTCCGGCGGGCACCAGTACCGCGTGCGCGAGGGCGACACGATCACCGTGGAGCGCCTCGCGGGTGAGTCCGGCGACCAGGTGACGTTCGACGAGGTCCTCCTCGTGGAGAACGACGGCTCCGTGCAGGTGGGCACGCCCACCGTCGCGGGCGCCTCCGTCACGGCCGCCCTCGACGCACAGGTCCGCGGTCCCAAGCTGCTCGCCATGAAGTACAAGAACAAGACCGCAGTCGGACGCGGTGCACGGTCACCAGCACCTGACGAGGGTGAAGATCACCTCGATCTCGGCCGGCTAGGCGGCACCCGCCGCCGGTCCCCGAGCACAGATCCCCGCACCACCTCCCGGAGAAGCGCGATGGCCCACAAGAAGTCCGGCGGCTCGAGTCGCAACGGCCGCGACAGCAACTCGCAGCGCCTCGGCGTCAAGCTCTACGACGGCCAGGTGGTCCACGCGGGCGGGATCATCGTGCGACAGCGCGGCACCCGTTTCCACCCCGGCGCCAACGTCGGCCTGGGGCGCGACCACACGCTGTGGGCGCGCGTCGATGGCACAGTCAAGTTTGCTCCCTGGGCGAAGGGTCGGCGCAAGCAGGTCCACGTGCTGCCGCTGCTCGCATCCGAGGTAGCCGCCGACTAGACGTTCGGCAACTTCCCCTGCAACACCCTGGGATTCGCCTCGAGGGTCCGGGCCGATGAAGACCGACATCCACCCGCAGTACGTCGACTCCGTGATCACGTGCTCCTGCGGGAATCAGATTCGCACGCGCTCCACGAAGCCCGAGATGCACGTCGACATCTGCTCGAACTGCCACCCGTTCTTCACGGGCGAGCAGCGCATCGTTGACACCGCGGGCCGAGTCGAGCGCTTCCGCCGCCGCTACGCCGCTCGCCAGCAGGGGTAGCCCCTCGAGGGCGCGCGCCAGCGCGTGACTGCTCCGCCCGGACATCGCATCGCCCTCGGCGGCCGGGGCATCGTCGAGGGCGTCATGGTGCGCGCTCCCGGCGCCTCAGCGATCGTCGCCCGCCGACCCGATGGCTCCCTCGTCTCCCGCGTCAGCCGAGGCGGAACGGGCTTCGGCATCATGCGTCGCGTCCCGCTGGTCCGAGGAGTCCTCGCGCTCATCGAGACGATCGGACTCGGAGCGCGCGCCCTCGCATGGTCCTCGGCAGCCGCGGGCCGGCGCCGGCACCGAGGGCGACGCGGCCGGCCTGGACGATCTCGGTGCGCTCGAGTTCATCGCGCTGGCGGCCGGGCTGAGTGTCGCAGCGCTGATCTTCTTTGTCGGGCCCGCCGCTGCGACCTTCTGGCTGGATGGCCGCGTGCCGAGCTCGCGGTCGCGGCGCTCGAGGGCGGCTGCGCCTCGCTCCTGCTCTGGTACACGTGGAATGTGTCGCGATCCGCGCAGCTCCGGTACCAGCACCACGGTGCCGAGCACATGGCGATCCGTGCCTACGAGGAGGGCTTCATCGCTGACGCCTCCCTGGTGCGACGCCTTCCCAAGGAGCACGCTCGTTGTGGCACGGCGTTCCTCCTCACGGTTGTCGTGGTCGCGATGGTCGTGTTCGCCGTTCCACTCGGGCCCGCTGTGGTGGGACTCGGGTCCCGAGTGCTGCTCGTGCCGGTGGTGGCCGCCATCGCCTACGAGGCGATCCGGCTCGGAGCGGCGCATCCACGACTCTCCGTCGCGCCGCTCTTCGACGCCAACCTCGCGCTCCAGCACCTCACCACGCGAGAGCCGGACGACGAGCAGATCCAGTCGCGATCGCCGCGGTGGAGGGGTGCCTCGCGGCCCACCTCGAGGTATCCAACAACTCCTAGAATCAGGGTGGGTATGCCCCTGCGAGCGAGCGTCCGAGGAGACACCGATGAGCCTCATCAGCACGATGGACCTGATTCTCACGAAGGCACCACCGATCCTGGTTTGTTGCCGGCGCGATCATCGCGGCGGTCACGATCGCGCCCTGTTCCTCGCGAACCGCCGACTCCGGGTTATCCACGGGCTTCGAGGACGCGTGTTCGCTGGTCTTTGATATCCCCTACTTCCGGCGCTCGGCGGTGACGCAGGGCCGGGGCTGGCGGTTTGCCCGGAGGCATGCTCCTCGGGCCGGATTCGTCTCCGCGACGCTCGCCGGGGGCTGGGCGCCCACGTGGGACCTCGGGCGGTTCGATGCCGTGATCGGGTGGGGGCCGCTCGGCAAGGTCGGCTGGATGTTCGTCGGGGCCTCTTCATCGGCTTCGCACTCGACTCGCGAACGGCTGCACCAGCGGTCACGGCATCTTCGGGATGTCCAACCTCGAGGTGCCGAGCATGATCTCGACGGTCAGCTTCATGGCGGCCGGCCTCGTCACGACCAACCTCATCTACCGCGTCATCTTCGCCGCCTGAGCGCCGAACGGAGCCTTTGATGCAAACACTGCCCATGTCGCGCTCGGACTCGTGTTCGGCCTCGCGCTCAGCCGCTCCGGGGCGGCCGACTACAACTACATCCGTGCGATGTTCCTGCTGCAGAACTTCCAGCTCTACGGCATCATCGGCAGCGCCGTGGTCTTCACCGCCCCGGCGCTCTACCTCCTGAAGCGATACGGGCGCATCGATCAGCGGCGCGCCCATCACCATCGACCTGAAGCCCATGAATCGAGGGACGGTCGTCGGGGGCCTCCTCTTCGGCGTGGGCTGGTCGATCACCGGGATGTGCCCGGGACCGATCATCGTCAACGTGGGCGAAGGCAAGGTAACGCCCTCGCAGCGCTCGCGGGGGACTTGCCGGCGCGGCGCCCCTCGGCGCGGCGTACCCCGGCTCGCGAGGCCGTTCGGGCTGCCACCGCTGCCGAGCACGCCCGCGGTGCCGAGTGCACCTCGCGAGGTGGCGCCCGCCTCGAGGTAGACGCCGCCACGCCCTATCGGAGCTGGCTCGCGCGAGCCCTCGACCGCTCCGCCCTTCGACAGGCTCAGGGCGAGCGGATGAGAGGCTCAGGGTGAACGGATGAGAGACTCAGGGCCAGCGGATGAGGCCTTTCGACGGCGCTCAGAGGGCCTCGGGCGAACGGATGAAGGCCCCTCAGTCCAGCCGCTCGACGAGCGCAGCCACCTCGGTGAGCGCGCGCACGCGAGGCAGCGTGTCGTCGAGGCGGGCTGCGCGGTCGATGAGCAGCGCGTGGAGGCCTGCGGCGCGCGCCGGCTCATAGTCGTTGTCGATGCGGTCACCGACCGCCAGCACCTCGGTGGGTGGACGCCCGCCCGCGCGACCACGCTCGCGTAGAACTCCAGGATCCGCCGCTCACGCCCAGCGTGGGCGCGGTCTCGAAGGCCGAAGTAGCGATGCAGCCCCAGCGGCTCGAGGTCCATGCTCCCATTCGACGCTGCGCGCAGCTCAAACTTCGTTCCGTCAACTTCCTCGAGGGCCGCCCGCACGTCCTCGTACACCGTTATGGCGCTCGCGAGGGTCTCGGTGTAGGTCCGATCCACCTCGATCGGCGCCTCGACTGCCGTTACGTCGTTCGCGACGAGAATGCGGCGCGCCGCTTCGAGGCGCTGGGCGTCCCTCGAGAGCGCGCGCGTAGCGGGTTCTGTCGCGAGCTGCGCGCGCACGGACTGGATGTCCTCGACGGTGACGAGGTTGGCGGCGAGGCGGCTGAGGTGGGCCGCCGCCGCGAGTTGCGCCTCACGAAACGCCCCCACGTAGTCGATCAGCGTGCCATCGACGTCGAACACGATGAGGCGGACGCGGTACGGGGGCCTCGAGGCATCGCCCGGCATCGAGGTCAGGCGCGCGCCGTCGCGAGGCCACCTGCGCTCACGAGGCGCGTCGCGCCGTCCTCGACGTCCACGAAGCACGATCGCGAGCCCGTGTGACAGACGCCGCCACCGAGCAGCCGCCCCTGTACGAGCAGCGCGTCCGAGTCGCAGTCGGCGGCAACGGACACCACTTCGATGTAGTCGCCGGACGTGGCGCCCTTGTGCCACACCTCCTGGCGGCTGCGCGACCAGAACACGGCCTGCCCCAGCTCGAGAGTGCGGCGCAGCGTCTCTCTGTTCATGTAGGCGACCATCACCACGTCGCGAGACTCGACGTCCTGCACGATTGCGACCACGAGGCCCTGCGCGTCGTACCGCACCGCCGAGGGGTCCACGGACTCCGGCATCGGTGTCACCTTCCTCGACGAGCCCGCGGGCGCGGCGGACGAACGGGCACCCCGCGCGCGGCGAGGTAGTCCTTCAGCGACGCGATCGAGTGCGTCCCGAAGTGGAAGATCGAGGCGGCGAGCACGGCGTCGGCGCTGCCCTCGGTGAGCGCCTGGTAGAGGTGCTCGGGGCCGCCTGCCCCGGGCCCGAGGCGATGATCGGCACGTCGACGCAGTCCGCGATCGCGCGCAGCAGCGGGATGTCGTAGCCCTGCTGGTGGCCGTCAGTGTCCATCGAGGTGACCGCGACGAGTAGCCGGGGTTCGCGCCAGCCCGCTGACGGCCTCGCGCGCCCACTCGACGGTGCGCGTCGCGTCCCGTCGGCGTCCGGCCGCCGTGCGTGAAGACCTCCCAGCGCCCATCCCCCACGCGCCGGGCATCGACGGCGACCACGATGCACTGCGAGCCGAAGCCGTAGGCGCCCTCCTCGATGAGCGCGGGGCGCTCGACGGCGGCGGTGTTCATCGAGACCTTGTCCGCGCCCATCTCGAGCATCCTGCGGACGTCCGAGGCGCTGCGCACGCCGCCGCCCACCGTCAGGGGGATGACCCGTCGGCGGTGCGCGCGATCATGTCGTAGACGCTGGTGCGCCGGTCCGAGGACGCCGATGTCGAGGAACACGAGTTCGTCCGCGCCATCGAGGTCGTACTTCCTCGCGAGCTCTACGGGGTCCCCTGCATCGCGCAGCTCGACGAAGGACACGCCCTTCACGACGCGCCCGTTGTCGATATCGAAGCAGGGGATGATGCGCTTGGTGAGCATTCGTTACGCCCTCGAACTAGCTCGAGGCGGCGCGCGCGACCTCGATGGCGGCAGGGAGCGCCATGTCCCCGGTGTAGATCGCGCGCCCGATGATCGCGCCTTCTACGCCGCACCCGGCCAGGGCGCGCACATCTCCGACGCTGGCATGCGCCGCCCGCGGCTATGACGGCCACGTCCCCCCGCGCGACGAGGCGGGTGTATGCCTCGAGGTTGGGGCCCTGCATCGCGCCATCGCGTGCGATGTCGGTGTACACGATGCGCGCCACCCCGACCCGCACCAGCTCGTCGATGAACGCGCTCACCTCGATCTGCGTCGACTCGGTCCAGCCCCTTCTGTGCGCACGTAGCCGTCGCGCGCGTCCACGGAAACGAACACGCGGTCCCCGGCGAGCGCGACCGCCCGCAGGAACGCGGATCCTTGACCGCGGCCGTCCCGAGGGCGACGCGCTGCACGCCGCCGTCGAGGGTGGCGCGCAGCGTCGCGAGGTCGCGGATGCCGCCGGTCTGCACGGGGCACGTGGACGCCTCGGCGATGGCGCGCACCAGCGCCGCGTTCGCCTGCGCCCCGTCACGTGCATTCATCGAGGTCCACGACGTGGATCCGCGTGGCGCCCTGCGCGACCCAGCGCCGCTGCGCGACAGCAACGGGCTGCCGTCGAACACCGTTTCGAGGGCGTAGTCGCCCTGGTGGGAGCTGCACGCAGCGCCCGCCGCGGATATCGATGGCCGGGATCAATTTCCACGGCGCTAGCCCGCCGTGCCAAGGGCGGTCGCGGCACCCAAGGGGGTGGCACTTGCCTGACCGATCACGCGGCGGATTGGCCGTACCCTCGGTTCCGCCCCGGGGCCTGGCTTGCTGGCGTCCCTATCTGTCGGACGTACTTTCCGGGGTGCGCGGAGGGGCGTAGCCCCTCGCAGAAAGGGGCGGGTGGGCGGGTCGCCGGCCCGCAGGGCCGACCGCAACTTGACATGGCATCGCTACGTCTCGGCGACGGGACATGCTAGCCAGCCGTCCCGAGGGCGGTCGCGGCCTCGGTCTCGGGCGCGATGCTGCCTCGTTCCTTCGCGAGGTGCAGGAAGTTCGAGTAGAGACGCAGGCCCGCCGGGCCCGACTTCTCGGGGGTGGAACTGCGTGGCGATGAGGTTGCCCTGCCCGACGACCGAGGCGAAGCGCACGTCCTCGTACTGCGTCTCGCCCAGACGACCGCGGGGTCGGCCGGCAGCGGGTGGTACGAGTGCACGACAGAAGTAGGAGCCGTCGGGGATGCTCCTCGAAGACCGGGTGCGGCCCCGTCAGGTGCACCGTGTTCCAGCCCATGTGCGGCACCGTCATCCCCTGCGGGAAGCGCACAATCCGCCCATCGAGGATGCCCGTGCACGGGTGCGCCGGCCGCCCTCGGACAGCTCGAACAGGGCCTGCTGGCCCACATGCCGAGGAACGGACGCCCCGCCTCGATGTGCGCGAGCACGGGCTCGACGAGACCGCCCTCGCGGAGGTGGCGCATCGTCGGCGGGCGGCGCCGACGCCCGGCAGTGATCATCACGCGCGCCGAGGCGGCGACCGCCGGCTCCGCGCTCACGACCGCCTCGAAGCCCGCGCGCCACGCGCGCGCGACGGCCCGAGGTTCCCGGCGCCGTAATCGACAATCACGAGGTCGGGCATCGGACCTCCACACGCTCGCCAGGTTGCACGGCGCGCGCTTCGGCGGGACCGCGGCGCGGTACGCTAGCGACGTGACCACTGCAGCCGCTGGTGCACTCCATTCTACAGGTCCGCGCCTGCCGCCTCGCGCGTTCCGCCGAGGTTCGCGGCGCGACCTCGACAGCGTCGCGCGACCCTCGAGGCGGCACGGCTCCGCGTCGAGGAGCTGCGCACCACCATTCGTTATCACGACTACCGCTACCACGCGCTCGCGCAGCCCGAGATCGGCGACTCCGAGTACGACCGTCTCTATCGCGAGCTCGTGGACCTCGAGGGTGCGCATCCCGAGCTCGTCACGCCGACCTCGCCCACGCAGCGTGGGCGGGCAGGCCTCGAGGGCTTCGCCACCATCGAGCACCGCGAGCCGATGCTCTCGCTCGCAAACGTGTTCGACGGCATCGAGCTGCGGGCGTGGCACGCCCGCGTACGCCGCCTCCTGGAGCGCGACGCCTTCGCGATGGTCTGCGAGCCGAAGATCGACGGCCTCGCGATGTCGCTCGTCTACCGTGGCGGGCGCTTTGCCGAGGGCGCCACGCGCGGCGACGGCCGACGCGGCGAGGACATTACCTCGAACCTCCGCACCGTGCGCTCGGTGCCGCTCGTGGTCACCGGCGACGCCGTCCCCGCGGCCTTCGAGGTGCGCGGCGAGGTGTATATGCCACGACCCGAGTTCGAGCGGCTGAACGCCGAACGCGCCGAGGCAGGCGAGCAGCTGTACATGAACCCGCGCAATACCGCCGCAGGCTCCGTCCGCCAGCTCGACCCCTCGATCACGGCCAGCCGGCGGCTCTCGCTCTTCGCGTACCAGCTCGGGTGGGTGGACGGCGCCACGCCGGCGGCCTCGCAGTGGAACGCCCTCGAGTGGTTGCGGTCGCTCGGGTTCCCGACGTCGCCCCACGCCCGCCGGTTCGACACGATCGAGGAAGTCGAGGCGTTCTGCGCCGAGTGGGGCGGGCGCCGCGACACCCTCGAGTACGACATCGACGGCGTGGTGGTGAAGGTCGACGACTTCGCCTTCCAGCGGCAGCTCGGCATCGTCGGGCGCGAGCCGCGCTGGGCGACCGCGTTCAAGTTCCCCGCCGAACAGGCGGTGACGCGCCTGCGCGGCATCGAGGTCTCGGTCGGGCGCACGGGCGTGCTCACGCCGTTCGCCGTCCTCGAGCCGGTGTTCGTCGGCGGCGCGATGGTCGGCATGGCCACCCTCCACAACGAGGAGCAGATCCGCCTCAAGGACATCCGGCCGGGCGACGACGTGATCGTGCAGCGCGCTGGCGACGTGATCCCCCAGGTGGTCGGACCGGTCCTGTCGAGGCGGGAGGGGCGCGACCTCGAGCCGTTCGTCATGCCGGCCGAGTGCCCCGTGTGCCACACTCCCGTGCAGCGCGACCCCTCGGAGGCGCGCACGTACTGCCCGAACCGCGACTGCCCCGTCCAGCTCGCGCGCCAGCTGGAGCACTTCGCCTCGCGCGGCGCGATGGACATCGAGGGGCTGGGCGAACAGCTCTCGTTCCGGCTGGTCGACCTGGGCTTCGTCGCTTCGCTCTCCGATGTGTACGCGCTCCCGGCGCGCCGCGAGGAGCTGCTCCGGCTCGACGGGATCGGCGCGAAGATCCTCGATGCCCTGTTCGCCCGCATCGAGGCGAGCAAGCGGCAGCCGCTGCAGCGCCTCCTCATCGGACTGTCGATTCGGCACGTGGGCGGCGAGACGGCGCGCGCCCTCGCGCGGCACTTCGGCACGATGGACGCCCTGCGTCACGCCAGCCTCGAGGAGGTGCAGGGCGTCGAAGGCATCGGGCCGGTCGTGGCGGAGTCGGTGGTGGCCACCCTCGCCGACGCGCGCACCTCGGCACTGATCGACCGCCTCGCGGCGCACGGCGTGCGCATGGACGAGGAAGCGGCCGCGCGCGGCGGCCCCCTCGAGGGGTTGCAGTTCGTGGTCACCGGATCGCTCTCGCGCTGGTCCCGCAACGAGATCGAGGACCTGCTCAAGCGCCTCGGCGGGCGCGTGGGCTCGGCGGTCTCGAAGAACACCTCGTACCTGGTGGCCGGCGACGGGGGCGGCTCTAAGCGAACGAAGGCCGAGGCGCTCGGCACACCCATCCTCGACGAGCACGCGCTCCTTGAGGTCCTGCGCGAACACGGCTGGACCGAAGGCTAGGACCTTCCCCCCACGGTCGTCCCTTCCGAGGTGCCCGCGCTCGCGCTAGGCTCGCCTCGGTCCGGTGCGGGGAGCACCGCGGATGCGCGCGCCTGCGAGGGGAGCGAGATGACCACCACCCACCCTGACGTGTCGAAGTACCGCGAGTTCCTCCAGGAGGAAGTCGACGGGTTGTTCATCTATCACACGCTCCACGACATCGAGGAAGACCCCGACCTCAAGGACCTCTACGAGCGACTGATCGCCAACGAGCAGCGCCACCTCGACCTCTGGCAGAACGAGCTCGCGAAGGCGGGCGTCGATTCCACCCCCGGCCCACCGTCGATGCGTGCGCGCATCCTGATGCGGCTCGCCCGCACGTTCGGGGCCGACCTGGTGCTGCCGATCATCAAGAACTTCGAGACCGGCGCGGAGTCGATGTACCGGGGGGACGCGGTCGCCGAGGCGGCCGGGCTCGTGGAGGACGAGGGCGCGCACGCGAAGGTATTCGGCATCCTCGGCAGCGGGCACGGCAACGAGGACGGCGTGAAGGGCTCCGTGATCGGTCGCGTCGAGAGTCGCCACCGCGCGCTCGGCGGGGGGAACGCCCTTCGCGCGGCCGTCCTCGGGGCGAACGACGGGCTCGTCTCGAACCTCGCGCTGGTCGCCGGTGTAGCCGGCGCGAATCCGGGCAACAGCACGGTCATCCTCGCGGGCATCGCGGGGCTGCTCGCCGGTGCCTGCTCGATGGCGCTGGGCGAGTGGATCTCGGTGACCACATCGCTCGAGGCAACGAACACGCAGATCGAGGTGGAGCGTGAAGAGCTCCGCCTGATGCCGGAGGCTGAGGCCGAGGAGCTTGCGCTGATCTACCAGGCTCGCGGGATGCGCCGTAACGAGGCCGAGGCGCTGTCGAGGTCGGTGATGGCCGACCCCGAGCAGGCCCTTGCCACGCTGGCTCGCGAGGAGCTGGGTGTGGTCCCCGAGGAGCTCGGTTCGGCGATGACCGCCGCGGTGACGTCGTTCGTGCTCTTCGCCATCGGCGCGGTCATGCCGATCCTGCCGTTCGTCTTCGTGCAGGGGACGCCCGCACTGATCGGAGGGGCGCTGTTCTCGGGCATCGGGCTGTTTGGCCTCGGGGCGGGCATGACGTTGCTGACA
>JAXLWY010000016.1:0-46626 GCA_046328255.1 Dehalococcoidia bacterium
CAAGCACTGTGAGCATCACGCCGCACGGCCTGACCGGCCCCTTCGCGGACCGGACCGAGGACGACACCTCGACATTCGCATGGACCACGCGTATGCACCTCCATGCGATCGCTCCGCGGGCGCCGCTGCGGTACGGCCCCTACATCCCCGCGATGCAGGTTGGCGGTACGGCCGCGGCCGCAGGGCTCGCAGCGGCGTGGTCACTGGAGCACGAGGGCGAGCGCCGCGACATCGAGATCTCCGCGGTCGAGGCGCTCGCAGGCAACGTCGACACGTACTTCACGGTGTGGTCGTTCTCGGGCGCGCAGCAGCCTCGCGCGGGAGGCCAGTCGAAGGTGGCGTACCCGGCCGGGAACTATCGCTGCAAGGACGGGCACGTCATGTTCGCCGCGGCAGGCGAGCGCTTCTTCACACGCCTCTGCGAGGGCATCGGTCATCCCGAACTCGCGACGGACCCGCGATTCGTGGGCGAGGAGAAGGCGCTGCACTGGACCGACTACATGGAGTACCTCGGGCCGTGGCTCATGGCGCGGACGAAGCAACAGGTCTTCGAGGAGCTACAGGCGTACGGCGTCATGGTCGCGCCCACCCTCGAGGTCCCCGACTTCATGGTCGACCCACAGTCGGTCGCACGTGGCTCCCTCGTGCAGCTCGAGCAACCCGAGGTCGGCGCGATCACCATCGCCGGCCCGCCGTTCCGCCTCGACGACGCATGGGAGGCCCGTCCCGCGCCCGCCCTCGGGCAGCACACGGTCGAGCTCCTCGACGAGGCGGGATACACCAGGGACGAGCAGGCCGCGCTGTTCCGCGCCGGCGTGACGGGATAGCGCCATGACCTCGCACCTGTTGAGAGGGCTGCGAATCGTCGAGCTGAGCGAGGTCTGGGCGGGCCCGATGGGCGGCTCGCTCTTCGGCGACCTCGGCGCCGACGTGATCAAGGTCGAGTCCTACCCGCGGAGCTCGCAGACGCGTTCGCTCGTCGATGCCGGCCCGGCGCAGGCACCGGGCGACGGTCCGCCATACGAACGGTCCGGGATCCACCACCTGCCGAATCGCAACAAACGCCAGATCACACTCAACCTTCGGCATCCTGATGGCGCCGAACCGTTCCGACGACTCGTCCGTGGCGCAGATGTGCTCTACGAGGGCTATTCGGCAGGGACCGTGGACCGGATGGGCTGGGGCTGGGACGTCCTGCACGAGATCAACCCGCGCCTCGTCATGGTCTCGATGCCGGGATGGGGGAAGGCGGGCCCCTACCAGGGCTTTGTCACGCTGGGCTCGGGCCTCGACGCCTCCGCGGGACACACCGCCGTGCGCGGCTACCCGGGCGACCCTCCCGAGGAGACGCGCTCGATCTACCACTCGGACGCGACGGGCGCCCTGACGCTGCTGTTCGCGGCGCTCACCGGGCTGCGTCAGCGGGATGCGACGGGTGAGGGGTGCTTCATCGACCTCTCCCAGATCGAGGCGCTGGCGTGGCAGATGCCCGGCATCTTCGCGGAATGGACCCTGCTCGGGAGACGACCGCAACAGCTCGGGAACGTCGACCCGCACATCGTGCCGCACGATGCCTATCCCGCCGCGGGCGACGACCACTGGGTCTTCGTCGCCGCCGAGACGGACGCGCAGTGGGCCGGTTTAGCTCGAGCGCTCGGCCATCCCGAGTGGAGTGCACCCGGACACGAGTGGGCCTCGGTGACCGGACGCCTGCGCGCCCGCGCGGACGTCGATGCGGCGATCGCGGCGTTCACCAGTCAGCGTGAGGCAAGTGCCGCGGCCGACGCCATCGCGGCCGAGGGTGCAGTCGCGGCGCCGATCGTGGACGCGCCCGAGCATTTCGCGAGCCCTCAGTTGCAGGCGCGCGACTGGTTCAAGCACGCCACCACGAAGTACGCCGGCGACCTCGGATCATGCCGGATTCCTGGTCTCTGCCCGACGCACCCAGCTGGGATCGCCCGAGCGGCCTCGTGGGCGAGCACAACGACGAGGTGTTTGGCGAACTCGGCTACACACAGGCGGAGATCGATCAGCTCGAGCGCGACGGCGTGATCGGGAGGAGCTACGCGCTGCCCTCGTAGCTCGTGGGTGCGTCAGCGGTCGGTGAAGATGCTCGTGAAGATGGTGAGGGCGTCGCCTCCGCTCGCCGCCCCGACGCCCACCTCGCGATACGCAGGATTGAGGATGTTGGCTCGGTGCGTGGGGCTCGCCATCAGCGCCTCGATCGCCGCATCGACGGAGGCGGCGCTCCCGCGCCGACCTTCGCCAGGTTCTCGCCCCCGGCTGCGTAGGTCAGTCCCATCCCCCTCGAGGAGGCTGTACTGGGTCTGCCTGCTGGGACTTGAGTGCGCGAAGAAGTTGTTCGTCAGCATGTCGCCTGACCGTGCGCGACTCGCCGACGTCAGCGGGTCGTACACGGAGAGCGTCCCGAGGCCGGCTGCGCGTCGCCAGGCGTCGGCCGCGTAGTCCACGAGTTCCGCCTCGCGGTTTCGGTGAGCGCAAGGGTTGGGACCACGACGGCGGCGATGAGGGGCGGCGAGTCCGAGGAGGCGCCACCTCGGCCACGCTGACCGAGGCGGCCACGACCGGCGGCGGCGTCGCGGTTGCTGCTGTGAGCGCGGGAGCAGTGGTTGTCGCGGTACCGAGCGCTCGACGGCTGCAGCCGCCACCACGGCGGAAACGACCGTCGGTGCGGGTTCGAGCGCGCCGGGCGCGCAGACCGAGACGCGTCGGCGTGAACTCGACGCGACCGCCATCGATGAAGGGCGTCGTCTCGGCGGCTTGCCGCCACAGCGATGACCGCACCGGCCCGCCGAGGCGGCACTCTGAGCCGGAACCAGGGCGCCGCCTGCGGTCACGCTCAGGGCGGGCACCGCACGTCCACCCAGCGCGACGTACGTGCTTGCACCGATGATCACCGCCAGGGCGCTGGCTACGCTGACCAGCACATCTCCGGCACGAAGCGCTGGACGCGGTCGGCGCTGTCCCCGTGTTATGTTCCATCTCGCGCATGGGATCAGTGTCGGAACGCGTCAACAAGCGCCACAGTTCCGTATTGGGACATACCTTCAAGAGCGCATTAGAAACCCGAGGATCGAGTCAGATGGTCGAGCAAGCGGACGCCACGGGTCCGACGGACAGCGCGTCGGGGAGTTCGCACCGGCGGACGCGGCTGGGTAGCGGTGCTCGTGGCGCTGACCGTCGTCGGGCTCGTGGCGCTCGCGTGGCCGCGCGCCTCGTCCGCACCCCTCGCGACCGCGCCCATCGAGGTGTCGAACTCGGCACCTGCGCCCACACCTGCAGAGGCGGTGGCGTCGCTTCCTGAAGACACCGAGCCCACGGCTGCCCTGCCCGAGACAACGGCTGCGGTTCCGACGAGCCCGTCTGCAGCCGCGACGGCGGTCGCGGCTGCACCTCGTCCAACGCCTCGCCCCGCGCCCCAGGTCGTACGGGTGCGCATCCCAGCCCTCGGGGTGGACGCTCCGATACAACAGATGGGATTCGATGCCGCTTGCCGCGATGGAGGTGCCACCAACGCGGCGACGGTCGCCTGGTACGGGTTCACCGCGATGCCGGGCGACCTGGGCAATGCCGTCCTCGCGGGCCACGTCACGTGGGGAGGCTCCCGCGCGGTCTTCAACCAGCTCAGCGCGTTGCACGCGGGCGACAGCGTCGAGGTGCGGACGGGCGACGGCGATGTCCGCTACGTGGTCCAGCGCCTGCTCCTGCTGCAGCCCGAGGATCGCCGACATCCGGGCGATCATCGGACCGCGCGATGGCCCCGAGACGTCGACGCTCATCACCTGCGGGGCTCGTTCGATCCGACCGTCCGCGAGTACGACCATCGAGTGATTGTCTTCGCCACTCGGGCGTAGCCTGGGTCACGACCGCCGACGCAGGCACCGTGGCGAGCAGTCGCCTGACAGTCCGACGCGCCCCATACAGTAATCTGTCCGCTAAGAATTCCTCCTCGATACAACCGTTCCTGAGACATCGCGGCCGCATGGGGGCGGCGGCCACGGGAGCAGTGTGGGTCGAGGGGGAAGATGAGTTCCGTGAGGGGGACGGCGCGCCGCTTCGCGCCAATGGCGACGGATACCATCGCCATCTTTCTCGTCGCTGTCCTCGTCCTTGGGCATGCCCGGGAGCTCGACCTACCGTCGGCGTTCGCCACGGCAACCAGGGTTCCGAGGACTGCGGCAAGTCGGGTCACCCGGTGACAGCGGCAAGTCCTACGACAACGGCAAGTCCGGCGACAACGGCAAGTCCGGGCGACAACGGCAAGTCCGGCGACAACGGCAAGTCCGGCGACAACGGCAAGTCCGGTGACAACGGCAAGTCCGGTGACAACGGCAAGTCCGGCGACAACGGCAAGTCCGGCGACAACGGCAAGTCCGGCGACAACGGCAAGTCCGGTGACAACGGCAAGTCCGGTGACAACGGCAAGTCCGGCGACAACGGCAAGTCCGGGTGGACAACGGCAAGTCCGGCGACAACGGCAAGTCCGGGCGACAACGGCAAGTCCGGCGACAACGGCAAGTCCAGCCACTCGTCGTACGGCGGCGACTGCGGCACTGGCACGCCCACCCCGACGGTTACCGCGACGCCCGAATGCAACCAGAGGAACAAGAACAACCCGTCGAACTGCCCCAGCCCCACTCCGGTCTGTGGCAACGGTGAACACGTCGGCAACCCCCACTGCGCCACGCCCACGCCGACAGGCACGCCGGGCTGCGACGACGACCGCGACGGCAGGAACGGCCACTTCGCGAGCACCGTCTACGGCGGCGGTCACGACGACGATGACAAGGACGAGAAGGACGACAGGGGCGATCACCACTGCGGTACCCCTACACCCACCCCGACGCCTAGGGGCTCGATCCGCATCGAGAAGCTGACTTTCGACAAGGATGGCGAACCCATCTCAGCGGGTAGCTTCACCTTTGCCGTGGATGGCTCGGCCAAGTTGCCGGCGGTCGGCGGCGGCACGGGCCGCACCTACGGCGACATCTCGACGGGTGCGCACACGGTCACCGAGCAGGCCCAGGCTGGCTGGACGGACCTCGGCGGATTCGTGCTTCCCCGCTATTACGACTCCTGCTTCCAGCTCGCTCAGGTCGGCAACAACAACAGGAGCTACGACGGCGGCGACACGATCGAGTCTCCGACCATGCTGATCAGCACCTCGGTGCCGGTGACGGTGCAGGCAGGCAAGACGGTGGTCGTCTGCTGGGGCAACATCCAGACCGTGACCCCGCCTCCCACCTCTGGCTCGATCCGCGTCGAGAAGATCACCTATAGCTCCGGCGGCGCCATCGTCGGCAGTGGAAGCTTCACGTTCCTCGTGGACGGCGCCGCGCAGGCACCGGCCGTGGCCGGCCTTGGCTCGCAGACCTTCGGCGGCTTCGCCGCCGGCGAACACGCGGTGACCGAGCAGGCGCAGGCGGGCTGGACGAGCCTTGGCGGCGCGACCCTCAACCACCTCGAGGCCGACAGCTGCCGGAGCGCCTTCGAGGGTGCGCCGGACACCGAGTTCCTGAGTCAGTCGGTGAGCGCTTCGGTCTCGAACGACAGCACGACGGTCGTCTGCTGGTACAACCGCCAGACGACCACCCCGACGCCGACTCCCACGCCTACGCCTCCCTCGGGATGCGAGAGTGACTGCGGTGGCGGCGTGCGCGAGATCACCTCGACGCCGCCCACGCCGCCCGCGGCGCAGGTCGCGGCCTCGACGGCGCAGATCACGAAGGTCCTCTCCTCGGCGAACCCCGCTCGGGTCGGCGAGCGCGTGACCTTCACGGTCAACCTCACGGTCACGGGCGACGCTCCGGTGACGGGCGTCTCCCTGGTCGACACCTACGAGAACGCGTACCTCCGGTTCGTCGGTTCGGCTCCCGCGGGCTGCATCTCGGCGACCGGTCTGCCCGATGCCGCACACAACCAGGTCATGTGCGCACTGCCGGACATGACCCCCGGAACCGGCGGCAGCGCGGGCACGAAGACCGCGATCTACATGCTGACCTTCGAGGCGCTCGCGCCGACGAGCCGCACCGTCGACACCGTCGTCGCGAAGCTCGACCTCGACGGGAGCGGCCTCGCGACGCCGACGACCATCGGGCCCGCGAGCGACGGCGTCCCGATCATCGGACTGCCGACCCGCCTGCCGAACGCAGGCGACGGTGAGCTGGTCGAGGCGATGTCGGTGACCGAGACGGTCCGCGAGTGGACGCTCATCGCGGTGCTCTTCGGCTTCGTGGGTGCGGCTTGCGATGGTCGCGCTCCGAGGTTCGCGCACTACCGGCGGTAACCTATCCGGCAATGGAAGAACGGGCGTCCTCGCCCAGGACGACGCCCGTTTCACGTTCGGCTCAATCGGTGGGTCAGCTTCGCGCAGGGCGGCGAGGATGTCATCGGTGTGCCGGGCGTCGTGGACCGCCTGCATGGGATGTGGCCCAGCGTCCACGAAACCCCGGCGCGAGCGCGAGTCGAGTTGGAGACTCGAGGGCGTAGGCCGCATCGAGGAGCGCGTCGCGCGCATCGAGTTCCTCGCGTCGTTCGTCGACGTCCGGCCGGTCAGCGCCCACCTATCCCGGCGTTCCGCACCCCGGTCTGATCGGCTCAGCCACGACGTCGAACAGGCGGCGCCCGTGCTCATCCTGGACGAAGGCGGCCTGGACGAGCCTGTCCAGGACGCGAGAGGTGCCGCCACGCGCCACTCACCGTGCGCCCGATCCGCCGCAGCGTCGTCGAGATCGCCGATGGCCTCGAGGAGCCGCTTGCGCGCGCTCGTCAGTGCCACGACGAAGTCCACCCCGTCGAGGGGACTGGGTGCGCCGTCGTTCTCGCGACCTTCGGTGGTCATCGCCACGTCCTTTCGCGAGACTGCGCGTTCCCTCGCTGCTTCTGCTCCGAGCGCCGTTCGTTGCCGCGGAGGCGGAGTCACCTCAATCGGCGCCGGATGTCCAGCCTCGCGGTTACGACGCTGGAGACGGAACTGACCCGACCGAAGAGCCCCTGGGACGACGGCAGGCGCGTGCTACGATTCGGGCCGCCCGACGCCTGACCGGCGGCCTACCGCAGCACTGGGAGCCCCCGCTGCTCGAGATCTACAGCACGCTCACGCGCAGCCAAGAGCTGTTCAAGGCCCATCAGCGCAACGTCGCTCGCATGTATGTGTGCAGGATCACGCCGTGCGACGTTGTGCATCTCAGTCGCGCGCGTGTGTTCAATATTGCTTCGACGTCGTCCGCCGCTACCTCGAGCACCAGGCGATCGAGGTGCCATCCAGAACATCACGGATATCGACGACGACATGATCCGCGTGTCGGCCGCGAGGCATCGTCCGCGAGCTCACCGACCGCAACCAGGCCGTCTACCTGCGCGAGATGGATGCGCTCAACGTCCAACGTCCGAGGCATTCCCACTTGTGTCCGAGACCATCCCCGCGATCATCGAGATGGTGCGCACGCTGCTCGCGGGCGGCCACGCGTACGTCGTCGATGGGTACGTGTTCTTCGACACATCGCGCACCCCCCGCTTCGGCGCGCTGGCAGGACTCGATCGTGACGGCCTGCGCGACTTCCAGAGCGATTCGATGCCGGCCGAGCCTGCACACCTCAAGCGTGACCCGCTCGACTTCCTCCTCTGGCAGCCCTCGAGCGCGGAGGGCGCCACCTTCGATTCCCCATGGGGGGCGGGTCGACCCGGCTGGCACATCGAGTGCTCGGCGATGGCGCAGGCTGCGCTCGGACCGCGCATCGACATTCACGGCGGTGGTTCCGACCTCGCCTACCCGCACCACGACAGCGAGATCGTCCAGTCCGAGGCGGCGTCGGGCATGGCGCCCTTCTGCACCTCGTGGATGCACGTCGGCACGGTTCAGCTCGACCACGTGAAGATGTCGAAGTCCCTCGGCAACCTCGTGAAGGTCAGCGACGTGCTGTCCGAGGGTCACAGTCCCGATGCGGTACGGCTTTACCTGCTCTCGCAGCACTACCGCGCCCCCCTCAACTACGAGCACGCCGATATGCACGCCTGGGATGATCGCGCCGCGCTGCTCCAGCGCGCCCTCCACTCCCAGGGCGGACCGCGCGACGACCTGCGCATCCAGCACTTCCGCAACCAGTTCCAGGAAGCGCTCGATGACGACTTCGACACGCCACGCGCGATCCGAGCACTTCTCGACATCGCGATCGGCCTCGAGGCTCGGCAGTTCTGGGGTGAGACCGCGGTCCCGACTCTGATCGAACTCGCGGGTGTCCTCGGCCTCACGCTCGGCCGCGAGGGCTGAAGCGGAGCAGCTTCGCTCCACCAGTCCTGAGTAGGACTTTGGTCACTTTCTACCCGTACGCGATGGGACCTTTGGACCAGATTCGTTAAGTTGTCAGCTCTACGTTACGTGTGTCAGCAGGAACACGACCGGAGGGCGAGATGACCGAGCGAACAACGATGGGCCGCAGGGCCGTCCTGAAGAGACTGGGAGCGCTGGGGCTGGTGGTGCCCATCGGCGGCGCCCTCGCCGCCTGCCGCGACGAGGACCGTGCGGCAACCACCGGAAGCTCGGCGCGTGCCTCAGCGACCGCGGACCCGATGGATCACGGCGCGCCACTGGTCGGCACTGCGGCGAGCGCCCAGGCGCAGGCACCCGTCACCCTCGACTTCATGCCGAACCCGGTGGTCCCCGCACCCATCGACCGCACGAGTCCGACCGACGTGAAGATCGAGCTCGAAGCCGTCGACGTGAAGGCGCGGCTCGCCGACGGAGTCGGCTACACGTTCTGGACCTTCGGAGGCAGCGTGCCCGGCCCGATGCTGCGCGTGCGCCAGGACGACACGGTCACGCTGACGCTCAAGAACAAGCTCGGCAACGGCGCGGGCCACAACATCGACCTGCACGCGGTGACCGGCCCGGGTGGAGGCGCTGCGCTCACCAACGTCGGCATCGGGGAATCGAAGTCGTTCAAGTTCAAGGCCACGCACCCCGGCGTGTACGTCTACCACTGCGCGACGGCGCCCATCCCGCTGCACATCTCGAACGGGATGTACGGGCTCATCGTCGTCGAACCTGCCGAAGGCCTCGCGAAGGTCGACCGGGAGTTCTACGTCTGCCAGGGCGAGGTGTACACCGCCGGCAAGACGGGCGACCCGGGGATGCAGACCTTCGACATCCAGGCCCTCGCCGACGAGCGTCCCACCTACGTCGTGTTCAACGGCGCCTCGGGATCGATCGCGGGCGACCGAGCACTGAAGGCCAGGGTCGGCGAACGCGTCCGCATCTGGTTCGGCGTCGGCGGACCGAACCTGACCTCGAGCTTCCACGTGATCGGCGAGATCTTCGACCGCGCGGCGACGTGGGGGTCCCTCACCTCGTTCGCCGAGCACGTGCAGACGATCTCGGTCGCGCCGGGCGGTGCGACGATGGTCGAGTTCGGCGTCGAGGTTCCGGGTACCTACACCCTGGTCGATCACGCGCTCAGCCGTGCGGCCAAGGGCGGTGCGGGCCAGCTCGTCGTGGAGGGTGCAGCCGCGCCGGATATCTTCGCGCAGGCGTAAGGGGCGGACTCACACCGAGGGGGAGCACCGATGCGCACCGGCGCTCTCCCTCGCGTCTTGCGCCGGCTATGCGGTCGCAGCGGCCGCCTCTCGGTCGAGACCGCGCACGATGTCCATCACCCGCCCCAGCGTCTCGAGGCGCTCGGCCAGCGTGTCGCCTCCCGGGTCCACGCGGAGCGTGTTAATGCCGCAGTCCCGGTAGGCGCGAATCCGGTCGCGCACCATCGACTCGTCGCCGATCAGGCGCGCGGCGAGCACCATCTCGTCCGGGATGGTCGCGCGCGCCTCGTCGCGCTTGCCGGAGAGCCACAGGCGCTGCACCTCCTTGCAGACGTCGCGCCAGCCCTGCCTCGAGTAGGCGTCGTTGTAGAAGTTGTGCTGCAGCGACCCCATCGCACCGAGACTGAACGCGAGCCCGCGCCGGCCGCGCTCGATGGAGGCCGCGAGGTCATCGGTGAACTCGACGCCGCCGCCAGCGGCGAGGTCGATGTCTGCCAGCGAGCGTCCGGCGTTCTCGGCTCCCCGTGCGATGTGCTCAAAGAAGATGTCGGCGTGCTCTGGGATGAACGAGCCGCCGAGCCATCCCTCGCAGAGTTCGCCGCACATCTCGAGGTTCTTTGGGCCGAGCGCCGCGAGGTAGATCGGAACCTCCACAGGCGTAGCCTCGGAGCGCAGGGCCTTGCCCTCACCATCGGGGAGTGGGAGCTGGTGGAACTCGCCGTCGTAGGCGACGACCATCCCGCGCGTCACCATGCGCACGATCTCGATCAGTTCGCGCGTGCGCTTCAGTGGCTTGTTGAAGCGGACGCCGTGCCAGCCCTCGATGACCTGCGGGCCGCTCGTGCCGATGCCGAGGAGGAAGCGCCCGTTCGAGGCTCCCTGGAGCGCCATTGAAGTCATCCCCACGAGAGCAGGCGTGCGAGTGCCGAGCTGAAGGATGCCCGTGCCGAGCTTGATCGTCGACGTCTGGGGTGCGAGATACGCGAGCGGCGTGATGACGTCGTGCGCCCACGCCTCGGCGGACCACGCCTGATCCACCCCCAGCTTCTCCGCCTCGATGGTGTAGGTCGCCAGCTCCTGCCAGTCGAAGATCGGCGTGCGATGGAATCCGATGGCAACGCGCATGGTTGGACCTCCTCGGAAGGACATAGGCACGATTCGTCGGCGCGACGATAGCAATCGAGGGCGTGGTGCGCCTCAGGGCGAGCTGGGGGCTGGCGCGCACCGGTAGAGCAGCCATCCCGGTCCGAAGCCGCGGCCCGTCGCCGCGATGCAGAACCGCTCGATGTGGGACTGGAGCTCGCGGAGGAGCCCGCTCGCCACGAGCTGTCTCGACAGGACAACCCACGGCACATCGCCGCGCGCGAACAGCTCGTCCAGATCCGAGCCGTCGAGGACCGGCGCTCGCAGGAACTCGTTCCACACCGGGAGCACACTCTCGCCGGTGAGCGCGATCGTCTCGCCCGACCTCGAAATGCCGTCGATGGCGAGGCGGTACCGGGCGCCGGGCCGCTCGGGGAGGGCGTCGATCGCCGCGATCGGCAGTGGCACGTATGGCTCCGGTCGGGCCGCCGATGCGTACACGAGCGGGTTCGGCAGCGGATCGCGCGCCTCGCGCGGGGCCTCGAAGGCGATCCACATCGACGTGACGACCGGGGTTGCGAGCGCAGCGGCGCTCGCTCCGGTGATGATCGTCAGACGGCCGCGCAACCACCGTCCGCAGAGCGCGACGAGCACCACCACCGCCGCAGACGCGCCCTCGATGATGGCAGCGGCGACAAGACGGTCGCGGAGCGGCGGATGCAACGCCGCGCCGACCTCCGTGAGCAACGCCAGTGCGAGCAGCAGCGAGGCGAGGCCGAGCCCTCGTCGGCCGGCAAGCCGCCAGGCCTCGACCAGGCCAAGGGCAGCGAGCACCACGAGCGCGGGGGCATACGCCTCGGTGTACTGCGCGGCGGCTCGGTTCGAGAAGGAGAACATCACCAGGCCGGTGGCGCACCACGCTGTCCAGAACGAGCCGGGTCCGGCCAGCCAGTCTCGCCGCTGCCAGACCGCCAGCGCGATGCCGGCAACCGCGACGCTGGCGGTAGTCCCGAGCAGCAATCCGTTGGAAACTCGCGAAGGAGCGCAGCGCGCCCGCCTCGCCGACCCCGAAGCGGCGAGCGGCAGCGGCCGAGGCGGCGACTGCCTGCGGCCCGGCACCCGGAAGGGGCTCGAAGATCACCACGTCGCCGGGGAGGATGCGCTCGAGGCCGTTGTAGCGAAGCGCGAGATCGAGCGCGCTGTTCGAACGGCTGTTCATCACACGCGGTCGTGCATCGGACGGGACGAGGTCAACGAACGCGATCCAGCTCAGCGACAGCGCGAGGGCGACCACTCCAGCCATGGCGAGCGAACGCGCATGCTCGGACAGCGCGCGTCGCCATCGCATCCCGAGGTAGAGGAACGCCGCGGGCAGGACCACGAACCCCTCGAACATCTTGACGTTGAAGAGAAGCCCGACCACCACCGCGGCCGCGAGCAGCCGTGGCCCGGAGTGATCCTCCACCGCGCCCACGAACAGCCAGCCCCCACGGTGAGCAGCACAAGCAGGATGGCATCCATGGTGGTGTCGCGCGCGGTCGCAACGGACTCGGGGAAGACCGCGAGCAGCAGGCTGGCGACGAGAGCGGTGGGCGTGCCGAGGCCGCGGCGGCGGGTGCGGCCCCGTAGAGCAGCGGCACGGCAGCAGTCCCCGCGAGCGCACTCGGCAGGTGCAGCGCGAATCCGTTGAAGCCGATGATCTTCGTCGCCACGACCTGCAGCCAGAGCGCCAGCGGTGGCTTATCGATCGTGATCGCCCGGGTGGATCAAACGCCGCAAACGCGAAGTTCGACCACGAGAGCCCCATCGAACGAACCGCAGCGGCGTAGAACAGACTGCCGAGGTGTCCGTCGCCGATGCGCCAGCAGCGCAGGACGGCCGCCAGCACGGTGATCGCGACCAGCGCGGCCCCGGTCGCGATCCGTTGGGCACGATCAGGGTCGCGAACCCGGCTAGCCGCCGTAGTTCAGCCCCAGCTCCTTCAGCGTCAGCGCCTGGGGCGCCTCAAGCCGCAGCCCGACATCGGTGACCTCCGCCACGACGACGGCGTGGTCGCCGATCGCGACCGTCTCGCGCAGCTGGAGGTCCGCCCACGCGGGCGCCTCGGTCAGCACGATCCCGCCGCTGGCGGTGCGCTCGAAGGGCACACGACGGTTCCTGGTGACGAACTCCTGGCCCTCGATGGGTGCATCGCCGAAGAACGCAAACGCCAGCTCGCCCTGCCCTGTGCCGAGGAACGAGATCGCGGCGCGTCCGCCGGCGGCGAGGTTGTCGAGGGACTTCGTACCCTGCTTGACACCCATCGCCAGCAGCGGCGGATCGAAGGACATCTGCGACACCCAGTTGATGGTCCCCGCCGCGACGCTCTCACCGTCCACGGTGAGGACGTACAGGCCGTAGGGGATCAGTCGGAGAGCGGTCTTCTTGGCATCGGCGTCCACGCGGTGGCTCCTCCCGATCATCCGGTCGTGCGCACCCCGGCAGGTGCAGCGTGCAATGTGCCATGTCCGAGGGCAATTTGGGGGACTTCAGGGAAATCCCATCCCATGTGCGGCGGGTATTCTGACCGTGGATGCAAGGAGGCAACCACCGTGGGTTCGAGCGTGCTCCGGGCCAGCGTGATCGCGATCGTGGGCGCGATCCTGGCGAACACCGTCCTCTACTACCTCGCGCGGGCGGTTATCGAGGTGAACCCTGCGTTCGCTCCCCTCGGAACGCCTGTGCAGCCCGCGCTGTTCACCCTCGGGGGAGTCGGCCTCGCGTGCGTCCTCTACGCCTGGATGCGGAGCCGAGGCGGCGACGTCAATCACCGCTTCACGCTTGTCGCGATTGTGGCGCTGATCCTGTCGTTCCTGCCCGACGTCGTGCTGCTCGCCTCAGGGATGCCGGGAGCGACCCCCGCCTCGATCACCGTGCTCATGCTCATGCACGTCGTCGCGGGCGCCATCGCGATCAAGGTCCTCACGATGACGCCGAACCCATAGCCCCATAGATCGAGGACAGCAGGGGCTCGGCTCCACTCAGGGCCGCTGACCCCAGACGTGCCGCTCCTCGATGCCCGCGTTGCGGTACTGCATCGCGTTCGCCCAGTAGCCGGTGTTCGGGTTCGACTGCCGCGCGCGGCGTGCCTCGACCTGGTCCGGGCGGGCGGGCTGCGCGACACCGGGCACGCCCATGACAATGGAGTAGGGCGGGATCACCTCGCGCGGCGCGACAACGGCGCCTGCCGCGATGATGGCGCCCTCGCCGATGATCGCTCCATCGAGGACGGTGCAGTTATTCCCGAGGAGGACGTTGTTCCCCACCTCCTTGCAGTGCACCACCACCGAATGCCCGATCGTGATGTTGTTGCCGAGCGTGATGCCGTCGCCGCAGTGGATGACGACGTTGTCCTCGACGTGCACGTTCTCGCCGATCCTGATCCATGAGAAGTCACCTCGAATGACCGCGCCCGGCCAGACGGTGGAGTACGCACCGATGACCACGTCGCCGATGACGAACGAGCCCGGGCCGATCCAGGTGCTCTCCTCGATCTGCGGAACCTTGCCATTGAACGGCAGCAGCATTCAGCGTCCCCCCGGACCCGTGTACAGGTAGAAGAAGCCACCTTCGACGGCGTGTCCCAGCTCGCCGAGGACGGCGCCCGCGAGCCCGGACGTCCCGCCGAGGCCATGCATCGCGTTTCTCGTGAGCAGCATCTCGCGCAGGGAGCGCTTCGGACGCACGTTGCGCACCTTTCGAGGCACGTCCGCGCGGTCGCTCAGCCAGTCGATGGCGTCATCGAGGTCGCCCACGCTGTCGATCAAGCGGTGCTCGAGGGCCTGCGAGGCCGTGTACACCTCGCCGGTGGCGAGTGAGCGCGCGTCGTCCGCCGAGAGCTGCCGGGCGCGCGCCACGCCGTCGACGAAGATGTCGTACATCTGGTCGAGGAGCTGCTGTTCCTTGGCTTTCTCCTCGTCCGTCGCCTCGCGGAATGGCGACAGCATGTCCTTGAGCCGGCCCGCCTTGCTCACGTCCATGCGCACGCCGAGGCGTGACAGCGCCTCGTACACGAGCGGCCGGTATGAGATCACGCCGATCGAGCCGAGCAGCGCCGAGGGCTGCGCGACGATGTGCTCCGCGGCACTGGCGAGCATGTAGCCGCCCGACGCGCCGATGGTGCCGACGAATGCCGCGACCGGCTTCGCCTCGCGCAACCGCTTCGCCGCGCGCGTGATCATCTCGGAGCCACCCGCGGAGCCGCCGGGCGAGTCGATGTTCAGCAGCACGCCTCGAATCGAGGAGTCCTCGCGCAGCCGCATGAGCAGGCGCGCGTACTCGAGCGGGCGAATCGCCCCGCCGATGGTTCCCTGCAGGTCGACCACCGCCAGGGGCGGACGGAGCTGCATCAACAGGTCGTCGAACACACTTCACCTCGTACCAGCCGTGCACTCGCACGCTCGTGAGCGCAGCCCCTCGATGGCCGGGCAATCGCGGAACAGGGTCCCAGTGTAGAGGAGCTTTCGTCCGCTTCCGCGTGCGACCAACATAAGGTCCCCATCCGCGGTCCTCGCTCGGGTACCATTCGCACAACCCTCGACGCATGATCGCGCGCTCGAGGCCGCTCCGGGCGCGACGTGCGCGCACCTCCCGAGCAACCGGATGCAACGTGAGGAGCGACCCGTGGCCGTCTGCACTCGGCGCCGATGCTGCACTGGCGTCGTCTCAAGCTGCGAGGCACCCTGCCTGTGGGAGCGGAGCACGATCGAGCGGCGCTGAGGTTCGCGAGACGCCGATGAGCAAGCACACACCTCGTCATGCGGGACTCGGGTGGAGCGCTCGCGTGCGCGCTGCTCGGAGTCTGCTCGCGCGCACCTCGGTGCTCGCGATGGCCGTCCTGCTGGTGGCCTGCGAGCAGACCGCGGCCCTGATCCCGGGCGATCGCACCCAGGTGCAGGCCACCGCCCGTCCGACGCCTCCACCGATCATGGCGCCGCCGATCCTGCCGCCCGCGCGCCTGCAACTCGGTGAGCGCACCGCTACGAACGCGCTGAGCGTCAGCGACGCCGACCTCGCCGGATCGGTGGTACGCATCGACGCGAAGCAGAACGGGAACCTCGTCCGTATCGGGTCCGGCGTCGTGGTCGACGCGACGCAGCGCCTGATTCTCACCTCGTACCAGGTCGCCGATCCATACGCGGCCGACGGCAGTCGCGCCTATGGCACGCTCGAGATCGCGGTCACGAAGACGGTGGGTGAGCCCGCGGTGCCCACGTTCCAGGGCGTCGTCGTCCGCGCCGAGCCGGCGCTCGGGCTGGCCGTGATTCGGGCCGTCCGTCGTCTCGATGGGACTGCCCTTCCCGCCGCGGAGTTCGACCTGCCGCCCGCGCCACTGGGCGACAGCGCGCGCGCCACCCGAGGCGACGCGCTTCGCGTGCTCGGCTACCCCGGCCTCGAGGAGCTGAAGCCGGACGCCGGACGCCTGTTCGCCACCGAGGGAAGCGTGCTCGGCTTCCGAGGCGACACGGGTATCTCCGGCGTGGCGTGGATCAAGACGCAGGCACGCGTTCCCTCGGGTCAGAACGGCGCCCCGATCTTCGACGCGCAGGGCCGTGTGCTCGGGCTCATGCTGCAGGGGGCCTACTCGCCGACCGCGCCCGCCGGACAGGCGCGACCGATCGCCCTCGCGACGCGGTTGATCGATGAAGCGCGGCAGGCCGGTCCCGAGGCGGTCTACGTGGCGCCCCTCTTCCGTCGTGGCTCCAGCGTTCCGGGCGCGATCGTCTCGCGGCCCGTGTTCGCCGAGAACGCACTCGAGAATGGCGCGGGCGATCTGTTCGACTACACGGAGTCGTACCCCGACTCGCTCGGCACGCTCTACTACGAGTTCGTCGTGCAGGGAGCCGTCCCCGGCATGTTGCTCGAGGAGCGGTGGTACCTCAACGGCGTGCTCCAGGACGGCCTGTCCTCGTCGGTGCCGTGGAGCCTCTCCAACTTCGAGGTCGTCACGGACCGCCTGCGCGCGCCCGCCGGCCGGACGCTCCAGTCGGGGACGTGGCGCCTCGAGATCTGGGCGAACAAGGAGCAGCGCGCCGCAGCCGAGGTCAACGTGGGGGCATCGAGCGGGTCGCGGACCCATCCTGCGGTCAGCGAGTTTGCCCTCGGATCGACGGCGGGCATCGACGGCAAGGTGCGCGACCCTGCGAAGTCGGGGGCACAGCAGGTCATCGCCTCCTTCAAGTATGAGCACGCCGGTGGCGCTCACCAGTTGAAGTGGATGGTCTTCAAGGACGGCCGTGTCGTGTACACGTCACCGGCCGTCCCATGGGAGGGCGGCGACTCGGGCACGTGGTGGGTCGGCTACTCGCCCGGCTCGTCGATCACCGCGGGCACGTGGGAGGTCGAGGTCCAGTTCGACGGCCAGACTGCCGGATCGGACGGCGCAAAGGTCTTCTAGGGGCGCCTCGCTAGCGGAGTCCGGCCGCGTACAGCCCATCGATGAACGAGCCATCCCACGCCGTTGTGACGTCGACCGGTCGATCGATGACGCCGTAGCGGCGCATCACATCCTCGAGGGCGCGCCACTGCGCGATGTCTGACCGGCCCATCCCGTCGGCCCGCTTCGCCGTCGCGAGGTCGGTTTCGAGGAGGTAGCGCTGCGCCTCGGGGTCCGCGCCGTTCGCGTACGCGAGTGTGGCCTGCACGCCCTCGTCGACGTGCGCCGCCGCGTAGAGCGCGCCCCGCATCGTCGCGCGCAGGAACCGTCGCACGAACTCGGGGTCCTTGCGGACCGTGTCCTCGTGTGCCAGCAACGTCAACCCGAGGGTGGCCACGCCGAAGTCCTCGGGATCGAGCACGTTCACCTGCAGCCCCGTTTTGCGGATCGTGAACGGCTCGTTGCTGATGAACACCGGGTAGACGTCGACCTGCCCCTCAGTGAACACGCGCGGGTCGAAGCCGACGGCCTGCAGCTTCACGTCGCTCTCGGGAACGCCGGCACCGGCGAGCATCGCCTTGAGCTCGGCGGGCACGACGCCGGACTTGAATCCGACGCGCTTGCCTCGGAAGTCCGCCGGCCCCTTGATGCCCGAGTCGGCGCGCACCACGTAGCCCTGGTCGCCGCGCTGTCCGAAAAGCGCGACGGCGCGCAGCGGGAGATCTTCGTAACGCCGTCGCACCACCTGCGCGGCCGTCCCCGTCGTGAAGTCGATGTTCTTCTCGAGGATCAGGCGCAGGTGCTCGCTGCCCGAGGAGTGCTGGATCTCGACATCGAGGCCCTCTTCGGCGAAGTACCCCTTCGCCTTCGCGAGGTAGACCGCGACAAAGGGCAGGTTCGCCTGCGGGCGGAACCCCGCCATGAACGTCACTTTGCGCGGCGGCGAGTACGGCGTCGAGGTCGCCGTGGCAACGCTCGACGGTGAAGCGCTGCTCGAGACGTCCGCCGTGGACGCCGCCCTCGGTGCGCTGGCAGACGAGCACGCAGCGACGAGCGCGCCGGCGAGCAGCACGATCACGGACGTGCGCACACGCCCGATGGGAAGCCATGGTGACATGAAGACTCCAGGATATGAGCGCGTGCATCCGCGACGTTGACGCGGGCGCTGCACGTGGGCCTGCGAGCACCGGGGTATCCGCGACGTGGTCGCGGGCGCTACAACCCGGCTGCGGATTCGTGCCAGAACAGCACGCGACGCTCAATATACGCAACCACCGCGGTCAGGGCCACGCCGATCGCTGCCAGCACCGCGACCGCGCCAAAGAGCCCGGCGGTGTCGAACTCGCCGTTGTCGATGAGGATGATCTGGCCCATCCCGCCGTCGCCCGACATCCACTCGGAGACCACGGCGCCGACGAGCGACAGCGGGATCGAGATCCGCAGCGCCGCCAGGATGTACGGCAACGCAGCCCACGCGCGCAGCTTCCAGAAAACCTGCCACTTCGAGGCGTTGAGCGCGCGCATGAAGTCGTGCGCTGCCTCGTCCACCGAGCGCAGGCCCGTCACCGCGTTCACCAGCATCGGGAAGAACGTGATGAGCGCCGCCACCAGCACCTTCGGCGCGGGTCCGAACCCGAACCAGATGATCAGCAGCGGCGCCACGGCCACCACCGGCGTCACCTTGACCAGGATCGCGAGGGGATAGACGGCGCGCTCGAGCGTGCGGGAGTGCGCCATCAGCACCGCGAGCAGGAACGCCGCACCGGTCCCCAGTGCGAGACCGCCGGTCGCGTGACCGAGCGAGACGCGCGCGCCCTCGATGTAGCGGGCGGGATCGCGAGCGAGCGCGAGCGCCACTGCCGACGGCGCGGGCACCAGGTAGGCCTTCACGTGCGCGATGCGCACCCAGGCCTCCCAGGCGATGAGCACGAGGACGAACGCGACGAGTGGGGGCACGACGACGGCCACGAACTCGTGCCCGGACATCGACGAACGCCGGGCGCGCGTCTCGATCGACGGCGAATCGAGAGCGACGGCGACGACCTCGCGAGTCACGCGTGCACGGCCTCTGGCATGGCGGGCACGGCGCCGAGGGCGTGCCGCACCTCGTGGACGTGGCGCACGAACACTGGGTCCGTTTCCATCTCGATGGAGCGCGGGCGCGGCAACTCGACAACGCACTCGGCAACCACGCGCCCGGGCGATGGACTCATCACGAGCACGCGGTCCGAGAGCAGCACCGCCTCGCGGATCGAGTGCGTCACGAACAGCACAGAGATCCGCTCCCGCTCCCAGATTCGGAGTAGTTCGAGCCGCAGCTCCTCGCGCGACAGCTCATCGAGCGCGCCGAACGGCTCATCCATCAGCAGCAGACGCGGCCCGTGCGCCAGCGCCCGCGCGAGGGCGACGCGCTGTCGCATCCCGCCCGACAGCTCTCGAGGATGGTGGGCCGCGAAGCGCTCCATCCCGACGCGCCGCAGCAGGGAGCCAACGTCCGCGCGCACGCCACTGACCTCGGCGGTCAGCGCCACGTTCGCGGCGACGGTGCGCCACGGCAGCAACCCGGCGTCCTGGGTCACGAGGCCGAGCGCTCGTCCCGCGCGCGCCGCAGCAGGCTGTTGTCCGAAGACGAGCAACGCGCCCTCCGCCGAGGGCAGCAGACCGGCAGCGGCGCGCAGCAGCGTCGTCTTGCCGCAGCCGCTCGGGCCAACGAGGGACACGAACTCGCCCTCGGCCACGGTCAGGGAGACGCCCTCGAGCGCGCGCACGCCGCCGGCCGATGACGCGTAGTCATGCGCGAACGCGCTTGCCTGGATCGCGAGGTCGGACAACGCTGCCTCGATCGGCCGCCGTGGGGGCCATCTTCACCGCCATCGGGGCCCTATTGTATGGCCCGCATCCCCGCCTTCAGCGTCCTCGAGGAGCCGCATCGCATGCCCGAGCCCCGCCACACCATCGCCCTCATCGGCGGCACCGGCCCCGAGGGGAGAGGGCTCGCCCTGCGGTTCGCTCTTGCGGGGCATCGCGTGGTCATCGGGAGCCGTCAGGCCGAGCGCGGGACCGTGGTGGCGCAGGAGCTGGCCACCGTCGTACCACGCGGTGACGTCACCGGGACAAGCAATGAGAAAGCGCTCGAGGGCGCGGATATAGCGGTCGTGGTGGTGCCATACGAGGCGCACCGGCCCACCCTCGAGGGACTCCGCGCGCACCTCGTGGGCAAGCTCGTCGTCGATGGCGTGGTCCCCGTCCGCTTCGAGCGCGGACCCCGCCCGATCGACGTTGAGGCGGGCTCCGCTGCCGAGGAGGCCGCCGCCATCCTGCCCGACTCGACGGTCGTCGGCGCGTTCCACAACCTCGCCGCCGAGGTCCTCCTCGATCCGCACGCGAGCGTCGACGCCGACGTCCTCATCACGGGCAACGACGCGGATGCGAAGGCGACGGTGTCGGCGCTTGCCGGCCAGATCGAGGGCGCGCGTGCCGTCGATGCGGGCCCGTTGCGGTTCTCACGCTTCGTCGAAGGCCTGACGATCCTGCTCATCGGTATCAACGGCCGCTACAGGGCCCACTCGAGTGTGCGCATCAGCGGCCTGGAGGCCAGCGAATGAGCGTCCCCGACATCCGCGTCATCGGCATCACGGGCATTCCCCTCGTGCAGGCGGGCGACGACCTCCCCGCGCAGATCCTCGATGCCGCCGCCGCTCAGGGCACACCCGTCGAAGCGGGGGACGTGATCGTGGTCACCCAGCGCGTGGTCTCCAAGGCCGAGGGCCGCGTCGTCTCGCTCGACACGTTCACCCCGAGTCCATTCGCGCTGGCATGGTCCCGGCGCTGGGACAAGGACCCGCGTGTCACCGAGGCAGTGCTCCTCGAGGCGCAGCGCGTGGTGCGGCAGGTCCGCGGCGTGCTCATCACCCAGACGCATCACGGCTTCATCTGCGCCAACTCGGGCGTCGACGCCTCGAACGTCGGTGGCACGGACCTCGTCTGCCTGCTCCCGGTGGACCCGGACGCCTCGTGTCGCGCGATCCGCGACACTGCACGCACGCGCGGCACCGAGGTGGCGGTCGTGATGACCGACACGTTCGGCCGCCCCTGGCGCGACGGCCACACCAACATCGCGATTGGCGTGGCCGGCCTCCAGCCGATGCGCTCCTACGTCGGGATGCCGGACATGGATGGGCGCGAGCTGCGCGTCACGACGATCTGCGTCGCCGACGAGCTGGCAGGGGCGGCGGAGCTCGTGATGGGCAAGCTCGACGCCGTGCCCGCCGCGATCGTGCGCGGCTTCCCGTACCAGCCCGGCGAGGGCTCCGCGAGCGAACTCGTGCGTCCGATGGAGCTCGACCTCTTCCTGTAGCGGGTCCATTCGAGGCCTGCCTCGAGGTCGCGCTGCGCCGTGGGCCCTAGGCTGATTCGATGACCGGGCCGGCCATCGACGCCACGCGCGCCCTCGAGCGGAACCTCCGCTGGCTCAGTGCCTGGTGGGTGCTGCGCTGGTCATGGTTCGGCGAGGCGGTCTGGGTCATCTACCTGATCGAGGAGCGCGGGCTCACCCTCGGCCAGGTGCTGTTGTTCGAGGCGGCGTTCCAGGCCGTGACGCTGCTCGCCCAGATCCCGACGGGCCTGATCGCCGACCGCTTCGGACGGCGACCCGTGCTCGTCGGCGCCTCTCTCTCATGGGCGTTCGCCTTCGTGGCGTTTGGCCTCGCCGAGACGTTCGGTGGACTGCTCGGCAGCTACCTGGGGTTCGCCCTCGGCGTGGCGCTGATGGGTGGCGCCGACGACGCGATGCTCTTCGATACGCTGCGGTCGCTCGGCCGAGGGGAGGAGTTCGCGCACCGCCTGACGATTGACCGCGACCGCGACGGCGCTCAGCAGGATTCGCGCTGCTCGGCGGATTGCTCGCGCGCTGGACGCCGCTGGGATGGCTGATGATCGCAAGCGGTGGCCTTGCACTCGTCACCGCCTCGCTCGCCGTCCCGCTCCGCGAGCCGCCACGCGAGCATCGTGAGCGCACGTTCCTCGCGATGGGCTCGAGCGCCCTCGCGCGCGTCTGGCGTCGCCCCGCACTGCGCTGGAGCATCGCCGTGGTCGCCCTCGCGCAGCTCACGGTGGAGATGATCTTTGTCGTCTCCCAGCCCGCGCTCGTCGCGGCGGGCGCCCCGGTCTGGAGCCTGGGCGCCTTCTCCGGCGCCATCCTGCTGGGCTCGTCGGCCGGGGGCTGGGTGGCAGGAGCCGTGGTGCGACAGGTCGGCTTTGCGCGATCGCTCGGCATCCCGGCCCCGTTAGCGACGCTCGCGCCCTCGGTGCAGCCGCCGAGCGCCTCTGGCTCTTCCCTCATGCTCCTCGCGCCGTTCGGCTGGAACGTCCTCATCCGCTGCTCTCGGACTACCTCTCGAGGCGCGTCCCCGACGACGAGCGGGCGACGACACCGTCGATCTCGCAGGCCAGCCGAGGTCGGCGCATGATCGCGACGCTCGGCTCGGCGCCGCGGTCGACCGAGGCGGGTTGGCACCGACGCTCGGACTGACCACCGCAGTCCTGCTCGTTCATCGCGATCGGCTACCGGCGCTGGCTCGCCGCGGATGACCCCACCATCGAGCCTGCACGAACGGACCGGCTATCCTCAGACCGTGAGCGACCACGGCATGATCGAACCTCGCGACGAGCCCACGCGCGACGAGCCCACGCGCGACGCGCCCGAAGGCGAGACCGTGCACGCGGGCGATCTGCTGCGGCAGGCGCTCGTCAACGACGACGACCCGCGCTTCCCCTGGTGGCTCCCGCTGCCGGGCCTTGGCCTGGCCGTGCTCTGGGCGGGCTAGCGCGCGCGGCGGCAACCACGATCGACCCGGCGGGCGCACCTCTCGAGGCGTTCCTCAGCGCCCTGCTCTGGCCGGGCGCTGCCGTCTTCCTGCTGACGACGGTCGCGACGTGGGCCGGCTGGCAACTCGAGATCGACTGACGTGCTGCACTCTACTGGGCAGACGAGTTCCGATCGGCGAGGCGGTGTCGAGCTGCGCACGTCTCGATGAGGATGGCCTCCCTGCCACCAACACGACGACCTCGATGCGCACGAACTTCGCTGCTGCTGTACGTGAGCACCAACTGGCCTGCTACGCGGCATGACCTGGTGATCGTCGACAAGCTGTTCGCGAGACCGCGGCACGAGCAGCGCGGTCCGCGGCACCAATACCTGCTCTTCGAGGTGGTGCCGCCGGGGTGATCCCGCCGACGAACCACCTGCTCCTCCTCGAACCATTCCTCGGCGACCCGCAGGAGGTCCGCGCCGCGCTGCCGCGGCCTGCTCGGTCCGCCCTCGCGCGGGCGTTTCGCGAGGTGCGCGGCGCCGAGGTCCGCGAATTCGCACGCTCCGCGTGGGCGGGCGCGATGGCGAGGTAGTTCCGTGGGTGTGCGCGCACGCGCCGCGCTCGGCGTCACGATCGAGCCGCGCGCCATCGACGCGCTGGTCGAGCACGTCGGGGCCGACCTCCGCGTCCTCGCCGGTGAGATCGAGAAGCTCGGGCGCTACGCCGGCGACCGGGCACTCACGGCAGAGGACGTCGCGCTCCTCACGCCTGAGGTGCAGGAGTCAGGCATCTTCAACCTCGTGGATGCAGCCGTCGAGGGACGCGCCGGGCAGGCGCTGGTGCTGCTGCGGCGGATGATCGTCATCGACCGCGAGGAGCCGCTGCGGTTGCAGGCGATGCTGTCGCGGCAGGTGCGCCACATGGTGCGTGCGCGCGAACTGCTGGACGCCGGCGCACCGCAGTCGGCGGTGGCAGAGGCGACCGGCGTGACGGCCGACTACCCTCTTCGCAAGCTTCTCGGACAGGCACGCACACCGGACGGAACGGCAATCGAAGACGCGCTGCGCGCCATCGAGGCCAGCGATCATGCGGTGAAGACGGGCGAACTCGGGGCCGACCTGGCTCTCGAGCTGCTCGTGATCCGCCTCGGTGAGCTGCTCGGCCGGCGCGGAGTGGATCGAGCAGCGGTCCGAGGGGACGCTAGTCGCGGAGCGCGACCGCGATCGGGTTGAAGCACGCCACGCTGTGCGCCTCGTCGCCCCCGTACGCCTCGAGGCGCGGCGCCGCCTCGGCGCGGCACGGCAGCACCGCCTTCGCACAGCGAGGCAGGAACGGGCAACCCGGCGGCAGCGCCGTCAGGTCTGGGGGCTGGCCCGGCATCGGCACGAGGCGTCCCCGTTCCTCGGCGAAGGCCGGCAGGCTCGAGAGCAGACCGAACGTGTACGGATGGCGGGGCGCGCGGAACGCCGCGCGCACGTCCATCGTCTCGACGAGCGATCCAGCGTACATCACCGCCACGCGGTCCGCGAGTCGTGCGACCACCCCGAAGTCGTGCGTGATCAAGAGCACGGCAGCGCCCTGCTCGTCGCGCAGTCGCTCGAGGGCGGCCAGCGTCTCCTGACGGACCGCCGCGTCGAGGCTCGCTGTGGGCTCGTCGGCGATGATCACCCGCGGCCGCAGCGCTGTCGCCATCGCGATCATGACGCGCTGCGCCATCCCGCCCGAGAGCTGGAACGGATAGGCTTTCGCAACTCGTTCCGGATCCGCGCATGGCTCCCGCAGGCGGTCGAGTGCGCGCTGACGGGCGTCCTTCCGCGAGAGGCTGAGGTGAGCCGAGTAGACCTCGGCGAGCTGGTCGCCAACCGAGATCGTGGGCGTGAGCGCCGACTGGGCATCCTGGAAGATCATCGCGATCTCGGCTCCGCGCACCTCGCGCAGCCGCGCGAGCGGCGCACCGAGGAGCGGCTCGCCTCGATAACGGACGTCGCCAGCAGCCTCCCCGTTCGGTGGAAGCAGGCCCAGCATCGCGAGACCGATCGTGCTCTTCCCGGCCGCCGACTCACCCACGAGCGCCAGCGTCTCGCCCGGCGCGAGGTCGAACGACACGTCACGGACGGCGCGGACGGTGCCGCCGGGCGTGCGGTACGAGGCAGTGAGCCCCCGAACGGACAGCAGTGGAGGAGCGGCCGTCATCAGTCCCCGGTGTCGCACCGACCGCCGCCGCGGCCGAATCGTGGGCCCCTCAAGCGTACCGGTCGCGGCTCCACCGCGACGCCACCATGTCGGCGTCACGTGCCGATGGATGGGTGCGTCCCCCCAGGCGAAGGCCGGGAGAACGGACACGGGCGACTACCAGGAGCGGATCGCGGTCACCACTCGCCCCTGCACCTCGACGTTCTCCGGGCGCGTGTAGAAGGGCTGCATCGTCGCGTTCATCGGCTGCAGGCGGATGCGGTCGCCCTCGTGGAAGAACTGCTTGAGGGTCGTCTCGTTCTCGTCCTTGAGCCAGACCGCCACCATGTCTCCGTCGTCGCAGGAGGAGGTACGTTCGAGGACGACCACGTCCCCGTCGTTGATCAGCGCATCGATCATCGAGGTGCCCTCGACGCGCAACGCGAACACATTCGGGCGGCCGCGCGTTTGCGACTCCGTCAACTCGACCGCGTCATCGAACTCCTCCGCGCCCACGTTGTCGGGCGGCATCGGGATCGGAAGTCCCGCGGCAATCTTTCCGAGCACCGGCACACGGACGGTCCGCGAACGGCGCCCCCCGGCGTCGAGGAGTTCGATCGCCCGCGACACCTCGCGATCACGCCGGATCAGGCCCTTCTCCTCGAGCCGCTTCAGGTTGTAGTCCACCACGGACGTCGACGAGATGTCGCAGCCCTGCTGGATGTCGCGAATCGAGGGCGGGTAGTCGTGCTCATCGAGGAATGCGCGCAGGAACTCGAGAATGCTCTGCTGCTTCGACGTGAGACCGTCCAACGTGATTCGCTCCTCCAGACCCTGAGCGGGTCGCGCGTGCCGGCGCGGTTCGAGAGCGAACGTACGTCCGGCACACATGTTCTTGTGGATAAGAGTCGCACTTCTCGACGCCCCCGGTCAAGGCCCCCCTGTCGCCCGCCTGGAATGCACAGCACGACGCGGGCGGCGGGTCTCAGCGGTACGCTTCACTCGATGCGCGTGAGGGTGACGAATGGCGGCGGCCTCGAACCTGTTCCCCCGGGGGGCCACCGAGCAGCCGGCCGAGCAGCGCGCGCTCGTCGTCGGCGCACATCCCGACGACGCCGACTTCGGTGCGGCCGGGACCGCCGCCCTGCTGGCGCGCGATGGCTGGGCGGTCCGCTACGTCGTCGCCACGGACGGCTCCAAGGGTTCCGATGACCCCTCGCACACGCCCGAGCTCCTGCGAACGATCCGCGCCGAGGAACAGCGGGCGGCCGCCCGCATCCTCGGCGGTCGGGGGCAATGGGCTTCCTCGGCTTCGTCGACGGCGAACTCGAACGCTCGCGCGTGCTCCTCGAGGCAGTGGTGCGCGAGCTGCGCACGTTCCGGCCGTACGCGGTCTATACGCACGACCCTGAGCCACTGTTCGTGATGGACGCCGTGACCCAACCACAGCGATCACCGCGCGATCGGCTACACAACCGTCGATGCCGTCTACCCCGCGGCCCGCGATCGGCTCAATTTCCCCGAGCACGAGCGCACCGGCCTGCTGCCCCATCAGGTCGAGGTGCCCTGTTCTCCTCGAACCAGCCGAACTTCGAGTCGGACATCACGGCAGTCCTCGACGTCAAGCTGGCCGCGATGCGTGCCCACGCCAGCCAGTTCACGCCGGAGTTCCTCGAGCGCATGCCCGAGTTCTGGCGAGACGCCGACGGCCGTTCGATCGAGCAGTTCCGCCGCAGCCTGCTCTTCTGATGGCGGCAGCCCGCGCGGATCGCGGGCGTACTGTCCTCGCTGCGGCGCGCGGATCGAGCCCGCGTCGGGCAACCCGCCCGTGTGCGGCCGCTGCACGGCCTCGTGCAGTGGCGCGACCCAAAACTGGCGGCGGGCGTGCTCGTCGCGAAGGCGGGACGGATCCTGCTGGTGCAGCGGAACCACGAGCCGGGCCTCGGTCTGTGGTCGTTCCCCTCCGGCTTCGTCGACCGTGGCGAGGTCGTCGAGGAGGCCGCCGCCCGCGAGGCCATGGAGGAGGCGGGCGTGCCGGTCGCCGTCGGAGCGCTCCTCGGGTGTTCAGCGCGCCGGGTAATCCGGTCGTGTTCGTCATCTACGAGGGCGCCACGGATGCAGGATCGGTGCCCGGTCCCGAGGCGCTTGCCGCCGCGTTCTTCGATCGGGCTCCTTCCCCCGCTCGCCTTCGAGCATGACGCCGGCATCATCGCGCGCTGGGTCAGCCGGCACCCCCCGGCGGGCGCTTCCAGTTCGCCCGCATAAGGCGAGAATGCAGCCAGAACTCGGTTCCGGCGGGGAAGGTGAACGCGTTGAAGATCACGCTGATGCTGAGCGAAGGGTGCGCACGAGACCAGGCACGCGCGCTGCTCAACGAGGCGATCGCCGAGTCGGGCGTCGCTGCCGAGATCGAAGAGGTCATGGTGCGCACCGACGAGGACGCGAAGATGGCCAGCGTCATCGGCTCGCCCACGATCAAGGTCGAGGGATTTGACGTCGAGTACGCGGACCGCACGCCCGACGAGACCAGCAACGGTTGCCGCTACTACAACACCCCCGCCGGCTGGAAGCCGCTCCCCGAGAAGGGCATGATCCTGCGCGCGATCAGCCGCGCGAGCGGACGCAGCGCGTAGCGGACCTCAACCTGCGCGATCGACGGCACTCTCGGGCTCGGCCGGAGCGCCGGCCTCGTAGCCAAAGCGCAGGGACGAGCCCAGGGCAATCTCGTACCCGGAGTCGAGGGGTGCGCGATCGATACTGCGGCCGTTGACGCGAGTCTCGAATCCCGGCGCAAGGCGCTCGAGGACGAGGATGGCCCTCGCCACGACAGGCGCGCGTGGTGCTCGGCAACTCCGGGCGCGGGCGCCACGCGGATCGTGCAGTCGTCGGCGGTCCCGATCACGGCGCTCCCGCGGGAATCGGCACGCTTGCTCCGGACGAACGACCCGGATCGCACGCGCAACGGCGCCTGCGGTCCCGCCATCGCACGGTCGCTCGGGGGCCCGCGGTGACTCGAGGACCGGGTGCGCGCACCTCGATGTCGTCGGGGCCGCCTGCGCCACGCCAGAGCGCGCGCAGCTGGACCGGTGACTTGCGCCGCCGTCGTGAGCGCTCGATGTAGGTCCTGACACCAAAGATCAGTCCGCCCGTCAGGGCAGCGCCGCCGACCGCGGCTACGGCCAGCGGCGCCCACCCCGGCATCCAGGACAACCAGCCTGAGCTTGCCGAGGTCGCCGCGGCCCGCGCGACGGGCGTGCTCCTGGACGTGGCCGCGACCGACGCGACCGACGCCACCGGCGCGGGCGTTGCTATCGGTGGGGGTGGCGCCGAGGTTGCTTCCGCCGGGCGCCTGCTGTGGTAGGCGCGCTCGGTGTGTCCGGTCCCGTCGGCCCGATGAATGTCGAGGCTGAGCGTGCGCTCGGCGCCGCTCGCGGGAGCGTCGGACCGCGCGGTCACAACGAACTGGCCGCGCAACAGCTCCTCGAGGGCTGCGTAGATCGGCGGCACGTCCGCGGCCCCGGCCGCCTTGAAGAATCGCCCGCCGGACCGCGTCGCCACCTCCTGGAGGTAGCCATCGTCGATATCCGGCCCGACTCCCACCATGAAGAAGGTGGCTCCTCCGCGCGACGCCGCATCGAGCGACTGCTCACGCGTCGACCGGGACGCGCCTCCGAACTCCCGGCCATCCGAGAGCAGAACCACGGCACGCCTCGCGCGATTCGCATCGCCCGCAGCCCGCACGGACTCGACGACGGCGTCGTAGAGGGCGGTGTTCCCCACCGCCACCAGTCCGGATACGGCGCGCTGCGTCGCTGCGCGATCGAGCGTGGCGGCCTGCACCACGCGAGACTGGTCGCTGAACGCAACGACCGCGGCGCTGTCCTCGGGTGCGAGCTTCTGCAGCAGCGCACCGGCGGCCGCCTGCGCCTGCTGGATGCTCGCACCCTCCATGCTCCCGCTGGTGTCCACGGTCACCACGAGGGTGAGCGGCATGCCGCCATCGTGGGCCCGCCGCACAGAGAGCACCTGCGCCAGCTTGCCGCCCTCGCTGAGGCGCAGCTCATCGGAGCGCAGCAGTGGGACCGCGCGACCTGCGCGGTCCGCGGTGACCACGACGGAGATTTCGGGGAAGGCGCTGTCATCGGGCTCGCCGAGGCTGACGTTGATCTCTCCGTCGGCACGAGCGCTCGCCGAGCTCGCCACCAGGATGACGCCGAGCACCAGCACCGCGAGCGCGGCGACGTGCGCGGCGCGCCACGAGTGGGCGCCCGGTTGTCGCGATCCGCGACCGGCGTCGTTCACGGGGATGCTGACCTCCCTGGACACACGGGTGCGCGCTTCCAGCGCCCGTTCCGTAGATTCGAAACGCCCGCTTCCTCACCAATTATCGGCGGGGTTCTTCGCCACCAAAGGGGCCCCCGTCAATCCCGCGCGCCCCGGGGCCGAAGATCAGGGGTCCGGTCGGGCTGCCCGGCCACGCTGCTGAGAGGCCCCTCATGCGCCGGCTCATGGTCCTCGTTGCCCTTTCCACGGTCGTTATGTGCGCCTGCTCGGAATCGGCGCTCTCCACGGGTGCTGCGCTCGTCGCGCCGGCCGCTCCCGCTCCCACCGGCGCCACGGTGAGCACTGCCGCGCCCGCCGAGCCGCTGACGCGTTCCGCCGCTCTTGCGCAGGCTCAAGCCGGCTACCGCTTCACCTTCGAGGCGGCGCTCATAGGGGTTCCCGAGCTACCCGCCGGCCTCAGCGTGACGGGCAGCGGTACGGTCGACCAGCAGGGGAACCGCAGCTCAGTGCTGCTCGATGTGCACGCCCTGCGGGACTTGCTGGTCGCGAGTGGGGAGGTGAGTGCTTCCGACATCGACCCGTTCCTCGTCGATGGCAGGATTGAGCTCGCCCAGGACGGCTCGACCGTCTACATCCGCATGCCGGCACTCGCACAGCGCCTCGGCTCCTCCAGGCAGTGGGTCTCGATGACCATCCCCACGGCCGACCCCGCGGCCGCTTCTCCCGCGGTGCCCGGCGCACTCGGTGCACTCGGTGGGATCGGCGGAGGCGTCACCGCACCCGCGGCCTACCTCGCGCAGTTGCGGAATCTCGATGCGTCCGCACACGAGGCCAGCACCGAAGTGGTGCGCGGCGCGTCGACCACCCGCTACTCCGGCACCCTCGACCTGCGGGCGCTCATGGGCGCACAGATGACGCCAGCGCAGGCCGCGGACCTCCACTCGATGATGCCGTTCCTCGACGCGTTCAAGCTCCCGTTCGATGTCTGGGTCGATGCCGACGGGCTACCCCGCAGGTTCGTCCTCACGCTGAAGCTCGATTCGTTCATGGCCGGGGCTGCGCCGCGGCCGACGCCGGTCGCGGCCCAGCCCGCGCCATCGCTGACCTTCACCTATGACCTGTTCGACTTCGGCACTGCGGGCACCGTCACGCTGCCAGCTGCCGACGAGGTAACGGTCGTGGATCCGAGGCAACTCGAGGCGCTCCGGTAACCGCTCCGCCGCGTACCCCGGAGCGCGCTATCATGCCGCCGCCTGACGGGCGCGCCACTGGCGTGCGACCAGCGCGACGAGGTGCACGATGAGTCGATTCGGCAACTACCCGGACATCGAAGTGGAGATCGACGGCCACATCGCGGTCGTCGAGATGAAGCGTCCGCCGCACAACTACTTCGACACGATCCTCGTGCAGTCGATCGCCAACGCCTACGAGGACATCGACCGTGACACCGAGGTGCGCGCGATCGTCCTCGCGGCCGAGGGACGCTCGTTCTGCGCGGGGGCCCAGCTCGGCAACGCGCCCACGCGAGGCGACATCGGCGGCGAGGGGCCTGCGCCGGGCGGTCGTCGAGGCGGATACCGGCTCTACAACGAGGGCGTGCGCCTCTTCCAGACCGAGACGCCCGTGATCGCCGCGGTCCAGGGGCCCGCCATCGGCGGCGGCCTCGGGCTGGCGCTCAGCGCCGACTTCCGCGTCGCCTCGACGGAGGCGCGGTTCAGTGCCAACTTCGCACGACTCGGCTTCCACCAGGGCTTCGGGATCACCGAGACCCTGCCACCACTGGTGGGCCAGCAGCAGGCCGCCCTCCTGCTCTACACCGGCCGCCGTTTGAAGGCCGAGGAGGCACACGCGATCGGCCTCTGCGACATGGTGGTGCCGCACGAGGAGCTGCGGGCACGCGCACTCGAGCTCGCGGGCGAGATCGCAGGCTCAGGGCCGCTGGCCGTACGCGCGATCCGCGGACCCTCCGGGCAGGCCTCGCGGATCGTGTGCGTGCTGCCACCGATCGCGAGCAGGTGGAGCAGGACTGGCTGCGACAGACGAACGACTATCGCGAGGGCGTGCGCGCGATGGCAGAGCGGCGCGAACCGAACTTCGAAGCGCGCTGACGCCCGCTCACCTCGCGCCGTCGAGCGCTGCGAGCGCCTCGGCCTTCAACCGCGCGAACTCGGGCGAGGTGACGTCGCGCGTGCCGCGAGGCCGCGGAAGCGCGACCTCGATGCGCGCAACGACGCGCCCGGGCCGGTCCGACATCACGTAGACGACATCCGAGAGCAGGATCGCCTCGTCGATGTCGTGCGTGACCAGCAGAACCGCGCGCGCCCCCGCCTCGAGCCACACCTCCTGCAGCCAGAGCTGCATTTCGCGACGCGTGATCGCATCGAGCGCCCCGAACGGCTCGTCGAGGAGTAGCGGGCCATCGGCGAGGAACGTGCGCGCGAGCGCAAGGCGCTGGCGCATCCCACCGAAAGCTGCGCCGGCCAGGCGCGCTCGAACCCCTCGAGTCCAAACCGTTCGAGCAGCGGGCGCGCCCGCGCCTCGGCTTCGCGAGCGCGCACGCCCTGGAGCTCCAAACCGAGCGTCGCGTTGGCGAGAGCGCGGCGCCACGGCAGCAGGGTGTCCTGCTGGGGCATGTAGGCGCCGCGCCCGGGACGTCCTCGCACATCCATCGACTCGACTCGCGCGACGCCGGAGGTCGGCGCCAGCAGCCCCGCCAGGACTCGGAGCAGCGTGCTCTTGCCGCAGGCGCTGCGGCCGATCACGCTGGCGAACGCACCCCGTTCCACCTCGAGCGAAGCGCCGTCCAGCGCAACGACCGGTCGCTCGCCGCCGAACGTATGCGCCAGGTCGACAACCTCGATCGCCGGCGCGGCCGCGGCTGAGGCTCGGCTGACGTCGCCACCGACGGCGCTACTGGGTGGGGAGGAAGTCATTCGTGAACGCGGCGCTCGAGTCCACGTCCTTCTCGAGGAGCTTCGCGCGACGCAGGAACGTCTCGAAGTTCGCCCAGGTCTCCGCGCGCTGCACGCCCCAGCGGCCGTCCGCGCCGAGGTACTTCGAGGCGTGGTACTTCGCGCTCGCCTGCACCAGCGCCGCGTCCGCCTCGGGCGCCGCATCGAGGAGCACGCGGCCCGCGATCGCAGGGTCCTTGGCGGCGGCCTGGTAGCCGCGCGTGGTCGCCGCGAGGAACGAGCGCACCAGATCGGGACGCTCCTTGAGCGTGCGCTCGTTCGCGATCAGCACGGGCGTGTACCAGTCCGGGATGCACCGCTGGTAGTCGACGAACTTGATAGAGGCGATCTGCCGCCCGGCGACCTCGCGAGCGCGCAACACGTCCCAGCCCTCGAACACCCACACGAAGTCGAAGCGACCCGAGTCCAGCCCCGCGAGATAATCGACGTTGCCCACCTCGACGAAGCTCACCGAATCCGGATCCGCCCCGTCGCAGGCGACGAGCGTCTTCACGAGCTCGGTCTCGAGGGCGCCGCCGTAGCCGCCATACCGCTTGCCGGCGAGATCACGAGGCCTCGTGATGCCTCGGTTGCCCAGGGCCATGAGGCTCGAGTCGTTGTACGGGAGCAGCGTCGCGATCGACACGATCGGTGCTCCTGCGGCGCGCGCCGGGAGCAACGACTCGGACTGAGAGATCCCGAAGTCGGCACCGCCGGTCGCAACGATCGCGTCCACTCCGGCCTGGGCGGGCTCAACGATGCGGAGGTCGATTCCCGCGTCCCGGTACCAGCCGTTCGCGCGCGCGATGTAGATGCCGGCGTGGTGGTTGTTCGGCGTCCAGTTGAGCATCAGCGTGACGGGGGTGAGTCCGCCCGCCGCCGGCGCTGCAGGCGCCTTGCCGCATCCTGCGAGCACCAGCACGGCGAGAACGGCAACCCCGAGCGTGAGACGACTGCGGAACCTGCTCACGATTGATCCTCCATCCGAACGTAGCGCCAGGGCAGAACGAGCCGCGCGAGCCCCTCGGCGGCCACGAACAGGGCGATGCTGACGGCCGCGATCACCACGACCGCGACGAAGACGCGATCGGTACGAAACGAGGCCTGGGCGCGCGTGATGAACAGGCCCAGGCCCGAGCTCGCTCCCACCCATTCGCCAATCACCGCGCCGAGCACGGCGTAGGTCGCGCTGATCTTGAGGCCGCTGAAGAACGCAGGCAGCGCCGAGGGCAGCCGCACGAGGCGCAGCTCGGCCCAGCGACCGCCGCCCATGCTCCGCACGAGGTCGATCATGCCAGCGTCGGCGGCCAGCAATCCTTCGGTGGTGTTCACCGCGATGGGAAAGAACCCCACCACGAGCACGACGAGCACCTTCGGCATCAGGCCGAATCCGAACCAGATCACAATCAGAGGCGCGATCACAACCATCGGGACGTTCTGGGAGATCACAAGCAGCGGGTAGAACGCACGACGCAGCGCGGGGACGCTCGCCATCAGGGCCGCGAGCGCGACGCCCGCCACGGCAGCCAGCGCGAGACCCGCCAGCGCCTCCGTCAGGGTGGTCGCGAGGTGGCCGGGCAGCGTCCCCGACACCTCGAGGCCCGCGCGCACGACCTGCGACGGCGCGGGGACGAAGTACGCGGGCACGTCGAGGGCGCGCACCGTCGCTTCCCACGCCAGCACGAGCACGGCGAGCAGGCCCGCCGACGGCGCCACCGCGCCAAGGCGCGTGATCGATGTCGGAGCCGGGGAACGCGAGGTCACGCCCGGAACTTACCCGTGAGGCTCTCGATGGTGGATGGCGTCAGTCGCGAGGACGTCTGCGCGACCTTGACCACGGTCACGAGCGAATCCGCCCCCGCCTCGAGGCACGCCTCGTGCACGGCGCGCAGCAGTGGCCAGAGCTGGTCCGGCTCACCCTCGATCGTGGTCCCGAGCGCTTCGACCTCGTACCGCAGGCCGGATCGCTCGATGACGGCGATCGCCGCCTCGACGTGGCGGTACCGGTCATCCGGAGTCCCGGGCGGGTTCGCCAGGCACTCAATCTCCATGATCACGCGTCGCTCCCGCACTCAGCACCGGGTGTCACACTCGGCGCTGCGAACGCGGGATCCATGAACGATGCTGCGAGGAGGGGACGAACGGCGAGGCCATGCCCGACCGGGCACACCGATCGGCAGGGCACCTCACAGCCGCTTCCCTACGCTCGCATTACCGAGGTCAGGTTCCCGGGGTGGTCCCATACGGGATCTCAGCCTTGCGGCCCCCCCAGCGGCGCACACGCGAGTGCGGGGACAACGTATGTCCCCTGCCGGTCCGGGTCAACGAGGGGCCTCATGCTCGATGGATCCTCGCGGGCGTCACTGCGTCGGCACCGTCTGCAGGAGCGCGGTCGCGGTCGCCTGGTCGGCCGCGACCGCCATCGCCACGCCCGAGGCGCCCCAGCGCGCGAGGGCGACGATACGGCCGCTGACGTTGGAGAGCCGGACGCCGTTCGCGGGCGCCGAGGGCGACACGGTGACGAGGAACTTGTCGGCGTCATTCGGGGTGTCCCACGCGATCCTCGCGAGCAACGCCGCCTCGCCTCGAGGGCCGCGCAGCACCTGGTAGCGGTCGCCACCCCAACCGGCGGCCGCGGCCGCGGCGGTTCTGCTCGGATCCCCGCCATGCGCAGCCACAGCTGGAGCGTGTACTCGCCGAGCACGTTCGCCCCGTCCACGCTCCACCCGGCCGGCGGCGTCACATCGAGGGCAACACCGACAGGCTCCTCGCGAGCGGCGTACTTCTCGGGGTGCAGCACCTGCTCTGTGGAGGCCGGAAGCCGGCCGAACGCGGCATCGATGGCCCCAACTCCGCCGGTCTGCGCTGCCGTCTGCACGAAGCGCAGCCCTCGGAGGTAGGGGAACTGCAGCATGTCGAGGAGCACCGGCGGACCGGGCGGAGGCGTGGCACTTCCGGTTGCGCCGAGCAACGCCAGCGCACCCGCCGCCCCGAAGTCCTGGGCCACGTACTGGGCCTGTGTAGAGCGCGTCGCCCTCGATCAGCGCGGACGCGGCGGTCGAGGCGTCACGATTTGCCTTCGTGGCCGCGGTGATCGCCTGCAGGTCGAAACGCTGATCCTGCAGTGCATGCTCGTACTCGTGGGCGTACGTCGACAGCTCGAGGACGCCCATCTGCCCGTTCGCGAGCACGAACAACGCCTTCGCCTTCGGGTCGTAGACCGAGCACCTCGGAACCGAGGAGCTGCCGGTACGCCTCGACGATGTCGAAGCCGCGCGGCAGCTGGCCGAGCGCCTCGAGCAGGTTTCCTTCGGACCGCAGGTCGGCGAGGTCGTCCGCATCCTCGAGCGCGCGATCGATCACGGCGCGCATCCCCGCCGAGGTCACGAAACTGCGGTTGACCGGCCGATCGACGCCCCGCCCTCGGATGCGGCGCACCGCCGCCTCGGCGCGACCGAGTGAGTCCGCGATCTCGGTCGAGGGAACGACGGTCTCAATGGCGCGTGGCGCACCCGAGGCAGCCTGCGGCGTGCTGGTGAGAACCGGTGACGGCACGGTCGTCGGAGGCGCGGTTGTCTCCGGAGTGAGCACGACCGCGGGCGAGGGGGACGAGGGAGGCGTGCCGCACGCACCGCCCAGGACACTCACGAGCACGAGCGTGAACGCCGCGAGGCGGAACGAATGGCCGGTGGTTCTCATGCATCGAGTATCGACGCGAAGCCCCCGCGCCGGAAGCCCGAACGCCGCTGTCGGCGTCTCGCCGCTACGATTCCGGACATGGTGCTGCCGACGCTCGATCACTCCGACCTCGCCGCGCGGATTCGTGGCCTGATGCCCTCGTTGCGCACTACCCTCGACGACCTGGTGCGCCGACCATCGGTCAGCAGTGGTCCCGACCCCGAGCCACTGCGCGCCACGGCCGAGGCGGTCGCGACGCTGTTCCGCGAGGCCGGTGCCACGGCGCGCCTGCTCGAAGCTCCCGACGCGCCTCCAGCGGTACTGGCGGAGGTCAGCGCCCCGCGAGGGGCCCCCACCGTCCTGCTCTACGCGCACTACGACGTGCAACATCCAGGCAGCGCCGCGCTCTGGACATCCCCGCCGTTCGAACCAGCAGAGCGCGGTGGACGCCTCTACGGCCGCGGTGTCTCGGACGACAAGTCCGGCATCGTGGCCCACCTCGGCGCGTTGCGTGCGTTCGAGGGTGCACCGCCGGTCGGCGTGAAGGTCCTCATCGAGGGCGAGGAGGAGATCGGCTCGCCCCACCTCGCGAGCTTCCTCGCCGCATACCGCGACGACCTCGCAGCGGACGTGATCGTGATCGCGGATCTCGAGCACGCGGCGGTCGGGCAGCCAGGCGTCACCACGTCGCTCCGCGGTCTCGTGGATTGCGTCGTCGAGGTCCGCACCCTGGCCTCGGGCGTCCACAGCGGCCAGTTCGGCGGCGCCGTCCCCGACGCACTCACCGCCCTCGTGCGCCTGCTCGCGACCCTCCATCGCGACGACGGCACGCCTGCCATCGATGCGCTCGTGCGCGCCCCCCGCGATGCCGCGCATCCCACCGAGGAGGACGTGCGTGCGCACGCGGGCGTCCTCGAGGGCGTCCGGCTCCTGGGTGACGGCACGGTCGCCGATCGCCTCTGGTACGGCCCGGCGATCTCGATTCTCGCGATCGACGCGCCCTCCGTCGCCGAGGCGATCAACCAGCTCGTGCCCGTCGCACGCGCAAAGGTCGGTGTGCGGCTCGCGCCGGGCGACGATCCCGCGCGCGCGATGGATGCGCTGGTCGCACACCTCGAGTCGCACGTGCCATGGGGTGTGCACGTGCACGTCACCCGTGGGGCGAGCGCGCGGCCCTTCTCCCTGACGACAGACGGCCGGGTGTACGACGCATTTCGCGCCGGGCTGCGTGCTGCCTGGAGCACGGACGCCGTCGAGATCGGCGTCGGCGGCACGGTGCCCCTCGTCGCGGAGTTTGCTGAGACGTACCCGAACGCGACGATCGTCATGGCGGGCGTCGGCGATCCCACGAGTCACATCCACGGCCCCGACGAGAGCCAGGACCTCGGGGAACTCGAACGCAACGTGCTCGCCGAGGCGATCGCCCTCCGGCTGCTGGCCTGACGCGATGCCCGAGCCGAACTCACGACTGGTCTACTCGACGGACGGCGGCCGCGTGAAGCCGGTCCGCCCGGAAAAGCCCGCGCCCTCGCGGGGGCCGACACCTCCGAAGTCACGCGCGCCGGCCGTCCCTGCCGATGGGGTCGTGCGCATCCAGCGGTCAAAGCAGGGCCGAGGCGGCAAGACGGTCACGCTGATCACCGGCCTGCCCGGCTCCGACACCGACCTCGATGCTCTGCTCAAGGCCCTTAAGCAACTCTGTGGAGCGGGCGGAGCGCGCGAGGCCCGCACGCTGGAGATCCAGGGCGACCATCGAGAGCGGATTCGCGAGCGCCTCGAGGCGCTGGGCCACCGACCGAAGCTCGCCGGCGGCTAGATCGCCCGTGCTCGGCGATGAGCGCTTGCGCTCGGAGCAACGCTTCTCGGACCGACGCTGCCCGCGCGGAGCATTCCGCCTGCGCGGAGCCACTCCGTTACCAACCGCGCGGCCGGTCCCGCGCTCATCCGCGGTTGACTGCCCCGGGCGCGTGGGGGCGAAGAGCCTGCACAGAACGGGCAGCATCTCGATGAGGCCCGGCTAGCCAGAAGGCGCCACGGCAAACACCTCGCGCGCCTCGCCCACGCTCTGCGCTCGAAAGATCCGAGCACGCAGCGCGTTTGCCTCGGGATGGCCGGTGGCATACATCGCGAGCTGGCGCCGAGCGTGCGCCAGCGCCTCGCGAGGGGGGAGCCACTCCTCGATGAGGCGCAGGTGCTCCTCGAGGGCCGCGCGCTCGATGGCGCCACGCTCGTTCTCGTCCTGCTTCTCGTGCGCAGGGTCGAACACCCACGGCCGGCCGAGCGCACCCCGGCCGATCATGACGCCGGCGCAGCCGGTGGCCTCGATCATGCGTGCTGCCTCTTCCGGCGAGCGCACATCGCCGTTGCCCGTCACGGGAATCGACACCGCCTGCACGACATCGGCGATGATGTCCCATGGCGCGCGCCCCGCGTACTGCTGCGAGCGCGTGCGCGGGTGCACCGTGATGGCGTCGACGCCGACATCCTCGGCCATGCGCGCGACCTCGACGGCGTTCACGCACGAGGCGTCCCAGCCGCCTCGGATCTTGATTGTCAGCGGCACGCCGTCGAGCGCGGCGCGCAGCGCCTCGAGGATGCGCGCCGTGGCGGGGACGTCGCGCATCAGCGCGGCGCCCTTGCCCTTGCGCACCGCCTTCGTCGCCGGACAGCCCATGTTGACATCGATGATGCACGCGCCCGCCTCGACGAGGCGGAGTGCGGCCGGCACCAGGGTTTCCGTGCCGTTGCCGAGCAACTGCATCGCCACCGGCCCCTCGTCGGGGAACGTCGTCGCCATGAGGGCGGTGCGTGCGTTCCCGTGGAGCAGCGCCTCGGCATCGATCTCCTCGTTCGTGGAGAAACCGGCGCCGAACTGACGCGCCATCGCCCGGAAGGGTGCGTTGGTATAGCTAGCCATCGGCGCCATCCGCACGGGGGCGGCCGCGATCAGATCCCGCATCGAGAGCATGGCCCCCAGTATCGAGGCCCGCGTGCGGCTCCGTCCATGCAGGCCGGTCGCAGGCACCGAGGACGAGCAGAAGGGCCCCGCTCTCGCGGGGCCCTCGCAACCCTGTCGTCGAATCGGACCTCGCCTAGGCCATGAGCTCCGGCGAGTCGAAGATCGTCGAGGCCACCGGGGCGCCCTCGTCGAGCCACATGCCGCGCACCTGCGAGTTGCCGTAGCAGCTCAGGCCGCTCGGGAACGGGCGATAGTTGAGCACGTAGTTGTGCCAGAAGCCGCGGGATTCGAGCTGAGTGGGCAGGTAGACCACCCAGTTCTGGTCCAGCTGCATGTCCCAGATCTTCTTCCAGAGTTCCTTCTGGGCCTCCTTGTTCAGCTCACGTCGCTGGTCGGCAAGGAGCTTGTCCAGCGCCGGGTCGTTGACGTTGCCGAAGTTCAGGCCGCCCTTCGAGAAGAAGAACGGGTAGATCGACTGGTCCACGGAGTAGGCGGGCGGGCCGAACGTCATGCCGTTGGCCTGCTCGAACTTGCGCTCGTTGAGCATCACCACGTGGGTCGGGTTGTCGACCGTGCGGTGCTTCATGTCGAGCTCCTTGACCTTCTTGGTCTGCTGGAGGACGACATCCTCGAAGCCGTACTTCTGGGGCGCCGCGGCGCTCAGGTACCAGCTTGTCACTTCGAGTGAGAACGGCTTCGTCGCGCTGTAGCCGGCTGCCTGCAGCAGCTTCGCCGACTCGGCCGGGTTGTACTGCATGTACGGACCCTGCGAGGCGAGCGTGGGTCGCTTGTCGAACAGCTCCTGCCAGGAAATCGAGGGCTTCGAGAAGCCGTCGCCCACGTAGCCCTGCGCTGCCACGTACTCGGGCCGGTCGATCGCCATGCTGACGGCACGGCGGATGCGCTCGTCCTGCACCGACGGGTTCTTCATCTGGAAGACGAAGCACTGGCTGTTCGCCCTGAAGGCCTTCGTAGAGCATCTCCACGGAGTCAGGAGCCTTGCTGAACATGTCCTTCGCGTCCTCGCCATTGAGGGCGCCCCAGTCGTGCAGGTTGTTCGTCAGGTAGGCCGAGCGGACGACCGCGAGGTCGTTCATGACGAAGGTGATCACCTTGTCGAGGAAGGGGTACCCCTTCTCGAAGTAGTCCGGGTTCTTCACGAACTCGGACTTCTCCTTGCGCACCCACTTGTCCTGGATGAACGGGCCCGTGCCGATGGCGTGCTCGTTGAGGAAGGGCTCGTCCTGCATCAGCTCCTTCGGCCAGATGAACGACCACGACGCGATGTTCGTGGGGAAGTCCACCAGCGGCTGCGTGAGGCTGACGACCAGCGTGTTGGGATCCGGCGTCTCGAACGAGCTGACCTCGAGGAAGACGTCCTGCTGGGAGCCGCCCTTCTTGTACCGCTCGAAGGACATCTTGACGTCCTCGGAGGTCATCACGCGGCCGTTCACGGGTGCGACGTTGTGGAACTTCACGCCGGGGCGCAGGTGGAAGGTGAACTTCGTCGCGTCCGGGCTGACTTCCCACTTCGAGGCGAGGTCGGGCTCCACCTCGAGCCGTTGCTGGTTCGCGAGGGCGCCCATCCTGGCGCGCACCAGCTTGTTCATCGTGTAGTCGTAGGTCGTGTTGATCGTGCACGACAGCGTCTTGTTGAAGTCCATGTGCGGCGGATCGAGGTAGCGCGTCAGCAGCGTCCCGCCGGAGCGCCCATTGGCGAGCGGGTCGCGCTCGGCGGCCGTTGGCTGGACGAAGCTCGGATACGATCCCGGCTTCGTGCGGACCTGGTCCTTCGGGGCCTTGCCGCCGCCGACCGTCGGCGCCGCCGCCACCGATGTGGATGCAGAGCCCGCCGGCGCGCTCTCGGGCTGCGAGCCACAGCCGACGAGTGCGGCGCCGGCGAGGCCGAACAACCCCACCCCCGCGCTCCGAAGCGCAGTTCGCCGGCCCATGCGCCGGCTCCAGTAGCTTCCCTCTGGCATCTGACCTCCCTGGTCGAACGTCCCGTCCTTCAAGGACTTTCGTATCCGCCCTTATACAACGGGCCCATATCAGCCGCCATCCAGCGCGTGGACCGCGACAACGGACGTCGTCCGGACGGGCTGGCGCGCGCCTGACGAAACGCTCATACGAGGGGATGACATTTCCGTAGCAGCTTCCGTATGATGCGTCTGCGGGTGTGAACGAGTCACGGCATGCGTTCCGGATCGCGTCTGTGTGGCCGCAGGCGCTTCAAAGGGATGTCCCGTGTCCGATCACAGTCACGCCGTCCGCGGCGTAAGTCTCCCCAACATCGGCGACTGCTCGCACGCGACATTCGCCAGCCCGCACTGCCGCCACAGCTTCGGCCAATGGCGCCATCTCGAGTCCCCGTTCCTGCTCGACGCCGATCGCATCGAAGCGAACGTGCGCGCGGTGCAGCGCGCATTCGGGCTCCTCGACCCACACATCTTCTACTCGATGAAGGCGAACCCGGAGCCCATCGTCGTCGAGACGCTCGACCGCCTCGGCGCGGGTTTCGACGTGGCGTCGATTACCGAGATCCACCGGCTCATCGACGCCGGGGTCTCGCCGGAGCGTGCCATCTTCTCCTCGCCCATCAAGGTGCCGGCCCACATCTCCGAAGCGTTCGCCCTCGGAGTTGACCGGTTCGCCTTCGACAGCGTCACCGAGCTCGAGAAGCTGGCGGAACGAGCACCGGGCTCGCGCGTGGTGCTGCGCCTGGAGGTCCCCGCCAAGGGCAGCCGCTGGCCCCTCGCGGGGAAGTTCGGCGTGCCCACCACCGAGGCACTACCGATGCTGATGCGCGCGCGCGAGCCAGGACTCCGCCCCTACGGGCTCACGTTCCATGTGGGCTCGCAGTGCCTGCGCCCCGAGAGCTGGGCGGATGCCATCGAGATCTGCCGCGGCGTCTGGGCCGACGCAGCGGCGGAGGGAATCCGCCTGGAACTCCTCGACCTCGGCGGCGGCCTGCCGAAGCGCTACTCCGAGGACGTGCCGCCGCTGGAGACGATCGGCCAGCACGCGACGCAGGCCATCATCGACGCGAAGTTCGGGCCGGGCGTCACCTACGCGATCGAGCCCGGGCGTTTCGTGACCGCCGACGCCGGCACTCTGACCGCGACCGTGATCGGCAAGGCTGTGCGCCATGGCCGACCGTGGGTCTACGTCGACCTGTCGATCTACTCGGGACTGCTGGAGGTCATCGGTGGCTGGGAGTACCCCGTCGTCACCGAGCGTGACGATGAGCCCTTCCAGATGACCACCCTCGCCGGGCCGACGTGCGACAGCACCGACGTGCTGATGCGCGACATCGAGCTGCCCGACCTGCAGGTCGGCGACCGCATCATGCTGCTCCAGGCCGGCGCATATACCGTCGGCTACCGGCAGTACAACGGCTTCGCGTTTCCCGAGGTGCAGGTCACAGGCGGCGGAGTCGAGTCGGTGCGTCACGCACGGCCCACGCCCGCTGCGGTTCGCTAGCCGGGACGCTCACCGAGTCGCTCCCGCAAGACAAGAGCGCGCGGCTCCCGAGGTTCCACTCGACCTCGAGAGCCGCGCGTTCAGCATCCACACCGGTCACCGATGACTCAGGCCGTGTGCTCCTGCGCCACGCGCGAGTCCTCGATGACCCGCCACGCTGCCTCGGCTCCGAGCGGCCGAGCGAAGTAGTATCCCTGGCCCAGGTCGCATCCCAGGCGTCGAAGGCGTTGTGCCTGCGCCCACGTCTCCACACCTTCTGCGACGGTCTGGAGCTGGCGCACTCGCGCGAGCTGGATGATCGCCGCAACCACTTCCTCGCCATCGGTGGAACTCTCGAGCGCGTCGACGAAGGACTTGTCGATCTTGAGGATGTCGACGGGCAGGCGTTGCAGGCTGCTCAGCGATGAGTACCCGGTCCCGAAGTCATCGATCGCGATCCGTACGCCCGTGGCCTTGAGGGCATGCAGCCGCGCGATGGAACCCTCGATGTCCTCAGCGAGTGCGCTCTCTGTCACCTCGAGCACGATCGACTTGGGATCCACGCCGTACTCGTACAGCGCACGTCGCACGTCGTCCACGATCGCCGCCCGGTCGAGGTCCACGCGCGACAGGTTGACCGACACGCGGATCGGCCGTTCTCCCTTGAGGCGGTCGTTCCACTCTCGCACCTGGGCGCAGGCCTGCCGCAACACGAACAGGTCGATCTCAGTCACCTGTCCGGTGCGCTCGGCCGCGGGAATGAACCACAGGGGCGAGATCAGGCCGCGACGTGGGTGCTGCCAGCGCACGAGCGCCTCGCTCGCAACAGCCTCGCCGGTGCCGAGGTCCACGATTGGCTGGAATTCGACGCGGAACTCGGACCGTGCGAGGGCACTGCGCAGGTCCGCCTCCATCTCGATGCGCTCCAGCACCTCCGAGTGGAGAGCCGCATCGAAGACGACGGCCCGGCCCTTGCCTCGCTCCTTCGCCGCGTACATCGCGATGTCGGCGTTGCGGAGGAGATCGTCCGCGCCCTCTTGCTCCGCGAGGGGCAGCGCCACGCCCACGGACGCCCCGAGCTGCAGCTCGATACCTTCGATTTCGAGCGGGCGGGCCAGCTCCTGCGTGAGGAGGTCGGCCACGCGCGAGGCCTCGTCTTCCGTCACGTCCTCGAGCAGAATCGCGAACTCATCACCGCCCAGGCGGGCAAGCGTGTCGGTGGGTCGCAGGGCGGCGTGGAGACGGGCACCCGTGGCGGCGAGCACACGATCTCCCATCTGGTGCCCCATGCTGTCGTTCACGCCCTTGAAGTCGTCCAGGTCGATGAACAGGACCGCCAGCGAATGCTCGTCGACGTTGAAGCGGCTGAGCGCGTGCTCGAGGCGGTCGCGGAAGAGCGCCCGGTTCGCGAGGTCGGTGAGCGGGTCGTGCAGCGCCTGGTGGCGCAACTGCTCCTCGAGCTCTCGCCGCTGAGTGATGTCGGTTCCGACCAGCAGGTGTCCCGAGGGCTCACCGTTCTCGTTCACCACTCGCGACACGGTGAGGCTCATGAAGCCGGCGGACCCGTCGCGGCGGGTGAAGCGGAGATCGTCGGTGACGGCGTTTCCCGCGGCCGACACCCGACCGATGCGACGCTGCACGTCGCCCATGTCGCACGGCAGCGGCGTCGAGGCGAGGGGCCGGCCGATCGCCTCGGTCGCCGGCAGGTTGAAGGTGACCTCGGCGGCGCGGTTCCACAGCCGGATGATCTCGTGCTCGTCCGTGCCGATCAGCACCGAGGGCACGGCGCGGAGCAGCTGCACGCTCTGCGCGTGCTCCCGACGCAGTCCGTCGATGGCGCGCAGGCGCTCGAGCGTCAGCCCCACGAGGTTCGCGACGGAGTCGATGAAGTACTGATCCTCTTCGGCAATCGCGCGCCCATCCCCGGCGAAGACGCAAATCGTGCCGAGCGGCGCCTGCGCCCCCGGGAGGAGGACCGCGATCCCGGAGCGGCGCCCCCACGGACCGTCGACCTCGCTTGCAGAGACCGTGCGCCTCGCCCGAAGCGCCAGCTCACCCAGCGCTCGTACAGCACCGAGGTCGTGCGCCGCGAGCGCGTCGCGGTTCGTTCCCAGCAGGTCCAACCCCGCATCGGTGGACTCGAACACGGCCACTCGTTCCACGTCGATCTGGCGGCAGATGAGGTCGGCCACGCTCTGGAGCTCGAGTCGCGCGACCGTCCGGGTGCCCGCGCCGCCCAGCCCCGACGCCATATCGTGCAGCAGCGACAGGCGCTGCGTGCGCTCGGCAGCGAGCACCTCGAGACCAGCGGAGAAGACTCGCAGGTCGCCGTTCAGCTGGTCGTTCTCGCGCACGGTCATGAACTGGCGAACGGTGGCGAGTACCAGGGTGACGCCCGCGAGCGCGAACACGAAGCCCTCGGAACCATCGAGCTTCGGCGCGACGATCGAAACCGCGAGACCCGCGGCAACAAGCACGGATACGTACGGCGCACCCAGCCGCAGCATCCGCAGCCACGGCGGCTGAGGCGCGCTTTGCTGTCCGAGGCGCCCCGCGAACGATGTCGCCTTCGCTCGTGCGGCCGCGAGCGTCAGCAACATGTGACCGAGCGGCCAGCCGAGGTCGATGGGATCGCCGCTGACGTAGGCGTCGTGCTGCGTGAGCCACGCGAAGCCGACGTCGGCCGTGACCAGCGCGGCGATACCAAGCATCAGCGGCGCGAGAGCGGGATCACGACGGCCGATCCAGCCTCGAGTCGCGCCACCGACGATGGCGGTGAAGAGCGCGAGGTCGCCCAGCGGATAGGCGAGCGAGATCGAGCGCTCCAGCAGGGTTGATTCCCCGTCCGAGTAGAGCGGTGCGAGCAGCCCGATCCACGCCAGCGTGGTCACACCCGCGAGCACAATCAGCGCATCGACGGCAATCTTGATCCGCCCCTCGACGGGCACGCGCCCGGCGGGGAGCAGCACCAGCCCTGCGAACATGAAGGGGATCATGCCCAGGTAGCCGAGGTCGGCGAGGGACGGGAACGGCGTCTCCACCTGGAGGTACAGCTCGTACCAGGACCAGGCGGCGATACCGCCGCCCCACGCGAGCGTCCCGACGCCAATCAGGGCCCAGCTGATGCGGCTCCGGCCCTGCATCGAGAGCGCAATCGCAACGGTGATCAGACCACCAATAACCGTGGTGCCGGTGAGCGCAACGTCGGAGAACCAGCGGCGCGCGGTAGTATCAACAGGCTGGAAGATGGAAACGAAAAGAAATACTGCGGAAAAGACCGTGAGGAATCCAACCGCAACCCGGTCCCCGCGAAAGCGCCCTGATTCGCTCACGGCTCATCCCTCCCGGTACGTCGCACGACACTCCGCGAGGGCGTCCCGCCGAGTCCGAAACAACGTGTATGAAGCATCGGAGGAGCGACGCGAAACTGAAGGCCCGCCTCGAGCGCTTGCGGTTCCTCGCAGGGCCGCTAGCCTGTTGCCTTCCGGGGCGGCGCCTGCGGCACGACGCCCCGATCGCGCTGAGCAAGGATGCTCGTGGACGCACTGACCGCGCTCGGAGTCGTCTCCACGGGCGCAGCGATCCTGTTCTATCACCTCGAGCCCCGGCACTCGGGCTGGGTGCTGGCGTTCGCCGTCGCGAGTCTGAGTTCGGCGGTGTACGCCTTCCTCCAGGGCGCGTGGCCCTTCGGGGTCGCGGAGCTGTTCTGGGTCGGCGTATCGAGCCATCGATACTGGTTGTTATCGACGCATCACGAGTCTGCCTACGTGCCGGGCGTGCTGCCCGTCGTGCTCGCACCGGCCGAGCCCTCGATGCTTGAAGTTCCCCGCCACTGCCGGGCTGGATACCCGCTCCGGCTGCTGTCCGCGCTCCCTTCCCGCTCGGAACCCCGTGAACTCCCGACCGCCGCAATCGGCTGATGGTTCTGCAACTCGTCCTTCCTCGCCGCCCGTTAAACTGAACGAGCACGTGGGAGACCGAGCGGAGGCGGGATGGCGACTCGACACGGGTTCTTTGTGGCTGGAATCGCGCTGACCATGGTCATGCTGGCCGCCGCCTGCGGCAGCGGCGGGGCCACGCCGACGCCCACCACGAAGAGCGCGCCGACCGTGCCAGCCGCGTCCGGAGGCACCCTCGTCCCGCTCGATGGAGGCGGCGGAAACGTCGCACCCAGCACGCCCGCGACCCCGGCGCCCATCCCGTCAGCCGTGAGCGAGTCGTTCCCCGGTCTGCCCCTCGATAAGGTGCAGGCGATGAACT
>JAXLWY010000017.1:0-41082 GCA_046328255.1 Dehalococcoidia bacterium
GGTCGGCCGCCACCAGCGCCCTCGCGATTCCGAATCGAATCGCGCCCGCCCAGCCGCTCAGGCCGCCGCCGCTGACCTTCGCCTGCACGTTGAACGAGTTGAGTTGCTCGGTCGCCGCCAGCGGACGCAGCATCTCCTGCCGCGCCGCCGCTCGAGGCAGCACATCCTCCACGGGCTTGCCGTTGATCACCACCGCGCCGCCGCCCGGGTACAACCGGACTCGCGCGACCGCCGCCTTGCGGCGTCCCAGCCCGTAGTAGTAGTGCTGCTGTGTCGTCATTCGTCTGCCGTTCTCTCGTTACTCGTTCGTGGCCGCTGCGGGCGTCGATGCGGTGCGCCGTCGACGAGTCGCGGTGGCCGTTGCACCCATCGCGCCCGCGACCTGCTCGGCGTTCGCTCGCTTGCGGGCGCGCGCGCCGGTGCCGGCTTTGAGCTGCGCCTCGTGCGGGTGCTCTGCCCCGGCGTAGACCTTGAGGTGGCGGAAGAGCTCGCGGCCGCGCACGTTGTGCGGCAGCATCCCCTTGACCGCCTTCTCGACCACCCGACGCGGGTCGCGGTCCAGCTGCTCCTGCACTGAGCGCTCGCGCAGCCCACCTGGGTGTCCCGTGTGGCGGTAGTAGATCTTGTCGGTCAGCTTCGTGCCCGTGAGCGCGATTTGACTCGCGTTGATCACCACCACAAAGTCGCCCATCGGCAGGTGCGGCTCGTAGGTCGGCTTGTGCTTTCCGAGGAGCAGCTTCGACGCCTCCGAGGCCAGTCGCCCCAGCGGCACCGCGGCAGCGTCAAGGACGTGCCACGAGCGCTCCATCGCCTTCTCGCTCAGTCGAAAGGTCTTTGTCGTCATTCCCGGCCTTCTTCCGAAGGTGCATTCCCCGAACCACGAGCCCAGCGCAGCAGCCCCGAGGGGTACTCCACCGAGCACAGCACCAGTCCCTGTGGCGGTGCACTCGGCCCCGCCGAGCCGGGCGCGCCATCCACGAGGGCGGCAAACGCCTCAGGCTCCAGGCGTCCGCTTCCCACCCTTGCCAGCGCGCCCACGGTCAGGCGCACCTGGTGCGGGAGGAAGGCGTCCGCCTCCATCGTCACCACCACTCGATGCGCCCCCGCCCCCTGCACCTCACAGCGCCGGAGCGTCCGCATCGTCGTGTACCCATCCGGGACCCGGCCCGCGAAGGCCGCCCAGTCCCGTCGTTCTCGAGGGAGCAGCGCGGCTGCCCGCGCCATCGCCTCCACATCGAGCGTCCCGCCTCGCAGCCACTCACGCGACCGCGCCAGCGGTGACCGAGGCGTCCCGTGCCGGATGGTGTACCGGTACGTCCGTCCAGTGGCCATCCGGCGAGGGTCGAACCCCACCTCGACGTCCGCCACGGCGCGTACCGCCACGTCCTCCGGCAACCGGTGATTGAGCGCCCGCAGCACCGCGTCCGGATCCAGCCTCGAGGCGACGCTCATCGTTCCGATGCTCACCGCCGCAACCTGGCCCAGCGCGTGTACCCCGGCGTCCGTGCGTCCCGCGAGGGCCGCGCGCACCTGCTCCCCGGTCAACCCCTCGATAGCCTCCTCAAGGGTGCCCTGCACCGTCCGTCGCCCGGGCTGGAGTTGCGAGCCGGCGAATCCGGCGCCGTCGTACTCCAGCAGCAGCGCCAGCCAGCGCATGTCACTCACGTCGTTACACGAGCTCCAGCCGTGCCATCTTCGCCGAGTCGCCCTGACGCTGCCCGAGGTGAATCAGGCGCGTGTAGCCACCCGGCCGGTCGCGGTACTTCGTCGCGAGGTCGCTGAACAGCTCGTCGACGACATGCTTGTCGTAGACGAATGCCAGCGCCTGTCGGCGTGCGTGCAGCGTCCCGCTCTTTCCGAGCGTGATCATGTGCTCCACGAAGCGGCGCACTTCCTTCGCGCGTGGCTCGGTCGTGCGCACGTAGCCGTGCTTGAGCGCGTCCGTCGTCAGGTTGCGGAACATGGCCATGCGCTGTGCGCTCGGCATGTCGAAGCGGCGACTGGTCTGCTGGTGGCGCATCTCGAACTCCTGAACCGCTTCTCCAGAACCGCTCGTCCTATTCGGGGCGCCGGCCGGACTCGCGCAGCGCCTCCATCAGCGCCGCGCCGAGGGCGCCCACGCCCTCCTCGTCCAGCTCGGGCAGCGGACCGCGCGGCGCACCGGCCGCAGCCGGTGCGGGCACGCCCGCCTCGATGCCGTTCGTCGGGCGGCGCGTGTCCACCCGCGGCGTCGGGTACCCGTGCGCCGCCAGCTTGTCGCGCAGCTCCTCGTAGGACTTCTCCCCGAAGTTCCGCAGCGCCAGCAGCTCCTCCTCGGACTTTTCGAGGACGGCGCCGATCGTCGTCAGGCCCGATCGCTTGAGGCAGTTGTACGCGCGTACCGAGAGGCTGAGCGTCTCGATCGGGGAGTCGTACCCCTCGAACGGACGCACCGCCTCGGTCGTACCGACGTCGACCGGCATGTCGGGTCGCGCGAGCCGCTGGAACGGCAGGAACTGCTCACGCAGGATCTCCGCCGCCGTCGCAATCGCCACCTTCGGGCCCATCGTGCCGTCGGTCCAGATCTCGATCTCGAGGCGGTCGTAGTCCGTGTCCTGCCCGACGCGCGTGTTCGAGACCTGGAAGTTCACCCGGCGCACCGGGGTGAACAGCGCATCGACGGGAATCACGCCGATCGGCAGTCCCTCCGAGACGGTCGCCGGCAGGTACCCGCGCCCGGACTCGACGTTGAGGTCCATCACCAGCGAGGCGTCCCGGTGGTCGAGCGTCGCGAGGTGCAACTCGGGGTTGGCCACCTCGTAGTCGGCCGTCCCCTGGATCGCCGACGCCAGCACCTCGGTCTGGCCCGACGCCTCGAGGTAGAGGCGCGCCGGCCGGTCCGAGTACGCGCGCAGGCGCACTTCCTTCAGGTTCAGCAGGAGCTCGGTCACGTCCTCCTGCATGTGCGGGAGCGTCGAGAACTCGTGCTCCACGCCCTCGATCCGCACCGACGTCACCGCGGCGCCTTCGAGGCTCGACAGCAACACGCGACGCAGCGCGTTTCCCAGGGTCGTGCCGAAACCCGACTCGAGCGGCTCGGCGACTACCTTGGCGTAGTCCTCCTCTTCCACCTCGACTCGAAGCTCTGGGATCAGCAAGTCGCTCAAATCAACACCTCTCCGCGTTCTGCCATCGCGCAGGCACCGCCCACAGCAATGACTACCGCGAGTAGTACTCCACTACAGCGTTCGGGTTGAAGTAGGACTCGTAGTCGCCGGGCCCCGGAGCCGCGACGACCTTCCCCGCAAGCGCTTCCCGATTCAGGTCGAGCCAGCCCGGGACCGAGCGCGAGCCGATCTCCGACTTCAGGATCGTCGCGTAGTCCGACTTCTGGCCGCGCTCGGTCAGCCCGATCTCAGCGCCAACGCGAACCGCTGCGCTCGGGATGTCGAGCTTGCGGCCGTTCACGGACACCAGGCCGTGCGTCACCAGCTGGCGCGCCTGCGCCCGTGTGCGCCCGAACCCCATCCGGAACACAACGTTGTCCAGGCGCAACTCGAGCGACTGCATCAGCAGCTCGCCGGTGACGCCGGGGCGCTGCGCCGCGCGCTCGTAGTAATGGCGGAACTGCGCCTCCATCAGCCCGTAGGCGAAGCGCACCTTCTGCTTCTCGATGAGCTGCTGGCCGCGGTCCGAGATCTTGCGGCGCCGCATCGAGCGCGGCCCCGGCGGGTTCGGACGGCGGATGACCGCACACTTGGCGGTCCCGCACAGCGACACGCCGTAGCGGCGGCACTTTCGGCACTTCGGTCCTGTGTAACGAGCCATCGGCGGCGCCTCTAGTTCCGCGGGCGCCGGCGGGCCCGGCAGCCGTTGTGGGGGATGGGGGTGATGTCGCGGATCGCGAGGATCCGCAGCCCGGAGGACTGCAGCGCGCGTACCGCCGCCTCGCGACCGGCGCCGGGCCCCTTCACGAACACCTCAACCTCGCGCAGCCCGTGCTCCATCGCGCGCTGGCTGGCGCCCTCGGCGGCGAGCTGCGCGGCGTACGGCGTGCTCTTGCGCGAGCCCTTGAAGCCGGCGGTGCCACCGCTGCCCCAGGACAGCACGCCACCGTTGGGGTCGGTCAGCGTGATGATGGTGTTGTTGAAGGTGGACGACACGTAGACGCGCCCGCGCGGAACCGACTTCCGCTCGCGACGCCTGGTGCGTGCCCGCTGTGCTGCTGCTCGACCCATCGGCTCCCTCGTCCCGCGCTGCGCGCCGGCTCGGCTGTGCTGTTACTTGCGTGCCGCGCGGCGCTTGCCGGCCACGGTCTTCTTCGCACCTCGACGCGTGCGTGCGTTGGTCTTCGTGCGCTGACCGCGCACCGGCAGCCCGCGCCGGTGCCGCGAGCCGCGGTAGCAGTTGATCTCGATCAGGCGCTGGATGTTCTGGCGCACCTCGCGACGCAGGTCGCCCTCGATCGTGTCCGCCTCGATGATGGCGCGCAGGCGCAGCACCTCGTCGTCGGTCAGATCGCGCACCATCGTCGTCGGCGCGATGTTCGTCTGCTCCAGCACCTGCCGAGCGCGGGTCGGGCCCACGCCGTAGATGTACGGCAGCGAGAAGAGCACCTGCTTGTCGCGAGGAATCTCCACACCAGCGATGCGAGCCATACCGCTACCCCTGCCGCTGCTTGTGCTTCGCGATCACGCAGATCACGCGGAGCGTCCCATGTCGCTTGATGATCTGGCAGCGCTCACAGCGCTTCCGGACCGACGCCGACACCTTCATGTCTGGTTCCTCTGCTGCCCCGCCGTGAAGCGGTAGGTGATCCGTCCCCTGCTCAGGTCGTACGGGCTGAGCTCCACCAGGACCCGGTCACCGAGCAGGATGCGGATGTAGTGCATCGCCATTCTGCCCGAGACGTGCGCCAGCACGTGGTGCCCGTTCGGCAGCTCCACATCGAAGGTCCGGTTCGGTCGCGCGTCCTTGACGACGCCTTCGACTTCGATCACGTCCTTCTTCGGCTGCTTCGGACTCCGCGGTGCGCGTCCTCGTGAACCTCGTCCCATGTGACTCCTTCAGCGGTCGCCCGTGCACCTGTCGATGCCGGACGATGGCGTTCTCTACCGATGCCTCACGCGATCAGGGTGAGCACTTCCGGCTCGCCATCCGTGATCGCGATCGTCTCCTCGAAATGTGCGCTGTACGAGCGATCCACCATCCGCACCGACCAGCGGTCGTCCAGCTCCTCGGTCGCCGGCCCGCCGAGGGCGAACATCGGCTCGAGGGCGATCACCATTCCGCGCTTGAGCTTCATCCCGGTCCCCGGCTTCCCGAAGTTGAGGATGTGCGGCGGCTCGTGCATCTCGCGACCGACGCCATGCCCGCCGTAGTCCCGCACGATGCCGTAGGCGTTCGCCTTCGACTCGATGGCGTGCGATACGTCGCCGAGCCGCGCCTCCGCCGTCGACGCGCGAATCCCGGCCCACATCGCCGACTCCGTCGCCTCGAGCAACGCAACGAGCTCCGGCTTCACCTTCCCCACCGGAGCGGTGAAGGCAGCGTCGGAGACCCATCCGCGGTACGTCACGCCGAGGTCGATCGAGACGATGTCGCCTTCCTCCAGCCGCCGCTCGTCCGGGATGCCGTGCACCAGCACCTCGTTCACCGAGTAGCAGATTGCGCCCGGGTACGGCGGTCGTCCGCCGGGCCCGTAGCCCACGAACGTCGGCACACCGTCGCGCCGCGCGATCTCTCGCTTCGCAAGCGCATCCAGCTCGACGCCGGACACGCCCGGGCGCACGGCGTCGCGCAGGATCGCACGCACCTCCGCGTTGATGCGGCCCGCCTCACGCATCGCTGCCACTTCTGCCGGCGACTTGATGACAACGGGCATATCAGTGTAACGCCTGACTCGACTTGCGTCGCGCGGGCGCATCCATCTCGAATCGACCGCTCCTCACGAACGCGCCCCGCTGCCCAGCGCGGCGAGCACCGCCTCGAGGCGGGTCGTGACTTCTGAGGGCTCGCCGGTGCCGTCGGCACTGTGAAGCTTGCCCTGGGCGTCGTAGTACTTCGCGAGCGACTCGGTCCACTCGCGGTTCGTCTCGAGCCGCTTCGCGACAGTCGAGGGCTGGTCGTCGGCGCGCTGGCTGAGCATGCCGCCGCAGTTATCGCACGTGCCGGCCACACGAGGCGGATTCGTCAGCTCGTGGTAGATCGCGCCGCAGTTGCTGCAACTCCAGCGTCCCGTCAGGCGCGCCATCAGCAGGTCCTCGGGAACACGAATGTAGAGTACGCCCTCGATCCGCTCGCCGCGCCCCTCGAGGGCCCGATCGAGCGCCTCGGCCTGCGGCAACGTGCGCGGGAACCCATCGAGCATGACCCCGGCAGCGGCGTCCGGCTTCGCGATCCGCTCGAGGAGCATGCTGATCGTGACCTCGTCGGGCACGAGCTCGCCCCGGCTCATGTACTCCTGGGCGCGCTTGCCGAGGTCCGTGCCCTCGGCGGCGGCTGCCCGGAAGAGGTCACCCGTTGAGACATGAAGCAGCCCGTGCTTCTCCGCAAGCAGCTTTGCCTGCGTGCCCTTACCGGCGCCGGGGAGTCCGAGGAGGATCAGGTGCATCAGGAGATGAACCCTTCGTAGTTCCGCATCAGCATCTGGGCTTCCAGCTGACGCATCGTGTCAATCACCACGCCGACCACGATCAGGAGTCCCGAGGCGCTCACCTGCAGTGCCTGCACACCCGTCAGCGAGGTCGCGAAGTACGGCAGCACGGAGACAAATCCGAGGAAGATCGCGCCGCCCCAGGTAATCCTGGTCAGCACGCGCGTGATGTACTCCTGCGTCGGTCGCCCCGGGCGAATTCCCGGGATGAACCCGCCCTGGCGCTGGAGGTTCTCCGCCAGGTTCTGCTCCTGGAACACCACCGTCGTGTACAGGAACGTGAACATGACAACCAGCAGGAACACGACCATCCAGTAGACAGGCCGCCCCGGCGTGAACGTGTTCTGCACGAACTCCGCGCTGCTGCGGATCCAGCTCACGTCCGCAGAGGACGCCACGAACTGCGCCACCGCCGGCGGGAAGATCATGATCGAGAAGGCGAAGATCAGCGGGATCATGCCTACGCTGTTGACCCTCAACGGAATGTGAGACTGCCCCTGCTGTCGATACATGCGCCCACCTCGGAAGGTGGAGCGCGCGTACTGCACCGGGATACGTCGCTGCGCCTCCTGGAACAGCACGATCAGCCATACGACGGCGATCGCGATCGCTCCGAGCAGCGCCAGGCCTCCGATAGCCGCCGCACCGGTCAGCGCACTCTGGCCGAGCGTGGCGGGCAGTCCGGCGACGATGCCGCCGAAGATGAGGATCGACGTCCCGTTGCCGACGCCGTTCTCGCTGATCAGCTCACCCATCCAGACCAGGAACATCGTCCCCGCGACCATCGAGAAGAGCGTGGCAATCGTCGTCAGGTTCAGCCCGATACCGGACACAGCGCCGAGTTGCTGCAACACGATCAGCTGTGCGTATGCCTGGAACGCGGCCAAGGGCACCGTCAGGTACGTCATGTAGCGGCGTACCTGCGCGCGACCGGCCTCGCCCTCCTGCTGCAGCTGGCGCAACCTCGGAATCAGGTTGCCGCCGAGCTGTCCGATGATGCTCGCCGTGATGAACGGATAGACGCCCAGCGCCACCACCGAGAGGTTGCGCAGCGCACCGCCCGAGAAGACGTTCATGAACCCGAGGATCGCGTTCTGGTCGAACACCGAGCGCAGTCGCGCGGGCTCCACGCCCGGCACCGGGATGTGCGCGAAGAACCGGAAGATCAACAGCATCCCGAGGGTGAACAGGATCTTCCGTCGGATCTCGGGCTGCTCGAACGCGTCGATCCCCGCCTGCAGCAGGCGAGGGCGGTTCGACGTGGCGGGTGTGGAGCGGTAGCTCATCCTCGTACCTTTGTCCGGCGCCTACTGCGCCCCGCCGCGCCGGTGGATGCGGTTCCGCACGCGTCGCTCCGCCGGGGCCAGTTCCTCGAACGATCCGCCGGCCGCGGTGATCGCGGCCTTCGCGGTGGCAGAGAGTCGCGGCGCGCGCACGGCCAGCGCGTGCGACAGCGTCCCCATCCCGAGGACCTTGAACGGCTGGATCTCGTCCTCGAGCAGGCCCACACCGAGCAGCGCCGCCGCATCGACGGTCGCTCCCGCCGGGAAGTGACGAGCGAGGTCGCGCAGATTCACGGGCAGGAACTCCACCCGCAGCGCGTTCTTGAATCCGCGCAGGTGTCCCATGCGCCGCGCGAGGGGGATCTGACCGCCCTCGAAGCCGGGCCGCACCCCACCACCGGCACGTGCCTTCTGGCCCTTGAGGCCGCGCGTCGAGTAGGCGCCGTGCCCCGAGGAGTCACCGCGCCCCACGCGCTTGCGAGGGCGCTTCGAGCCGGTCGGCGGCTTCAGGAGGTGCTGATCCATTACTCCACCTCCTCCAGCGACACCATGTGTCGCACCTTGTCCCACATCCCGCGGATCGCACGGTTGTCATCGTGTTCCACGGTTTCGTGCAGCCGGTGCAGCCCCAGGGCGCGCACGGTCGCGCGCTGGTCCTTCGGCAGACCGATCCCCGAGCGCTCCCAGGTCATGCGCAGCTTGCGTGCCATCGCGTCCCTACCGTCCTCAGGCGACCGCGCCCGCGGCCTGCGAGGCCGACAGCTGCAGTCGCCGCGCCCGCGCGAACCCGGGCTGGCGCAGCGCCTTGAGCCCGTTGATCGTCGCACGCGCGGTGTTCACCGGGTTGTTGGAGCCAAGCGACTTCGTCAGCACGTCGCGCACGCCCGCGGCCTCCATGACCGCGCGCACCGCACCACCGGCGATGAGCCCAGTACCGGCCGAGGCCGGTCGAATCACCACCCGCGAGGCCTTGAAGAGCGCCACGGTGTCGTGCGCCACCGTGCCCTCGCGCATCGGCACCTGGAACATCCCTCGACGCGCGATCACGCCGCCCTTGCGAATCGCCTCGGGCACCTCGTTGGCGCGTCCCATCCCGAAGCCGACGCGACCCGCGCCGTCACCGACGACGACGATCGCCGTGAACGAGAAACGCCGCCCGCCCTTGACCACCTTGGCCACGCGGTTGATGAACACGACCTTCTCGATGAACTCCGGGGCTTCCTGCTCTTGCTCGCCGCGGCGTCGCTCGCGACGTCCACCGCCACGCTCTCCACCGCCTCGACCGCCGCGCGGGCCGCTCACCATTAGAATTCCAGCCCTTCTTCGCGCGCCGCGTCGGCGAGCGCCTGCAGCCGACCGGCGTAGCGGAACCCGCCGCGGTCGAAGACCACCGCGCTCGCTCCTGCCGCCTTCGCGCGCTGGGCGACCCGGCGGCCCACCTCCTGCGCGCGCGTCACTTTCGAGCCGGCCCCGTCGCCGCGGAGGTCGCCCTCCACGTCCGATGCCGACGCGAGCGTGCGCCCGGCCACGTCGTCGATGACCTGCGCGTAGATGTGCTGGTTCGAGCGGTACACCGCCAGCCGCGGGCGCTGCGGCGTGCCGCTGACGCGCTTCCGGATGTGCCGGTGGCGTCGCTCTCGCGCGGACGAGGACGTCTTGGCGCTCATCGCACGCTCTCCTTACCTGCTCGCCTTGCCGGCCTTGATGCGGACTCGCTCACCCTGGTAGCGAATCCCCTTGCCGCGATACGGCTCCGGCGATCGCACCTTGCGAATCAACGCGGCCTGCTGGCCCACCACCTGCTTGTCGATGCCGTTCACGTGCAACCGTGTGGGCGTTTCCACCTCGAACGCGGCGCCGGGCAGCGGCGTCATCTCCACGGGATGCGAGTAGCCGACGGTCAGCACGAGGTTGGCGCCCCGCAGCTCCGCGCGATACCCGGTCCCGATGATCTCCAGCGACTTGCGGAACCCCGTCGAGACGCCCGTGACCATGTTCGCGAGCAGCGCGCGGGTCAGCCCATGCAGCGCACGAATGCTCGGCGCATCCGAGGGACGCGTCACGACGAGCTGCCCCTCCTCCTGCGAAACGCGGATCTCGGGGTGGATGTCGTGACTGAGCTCGCCTCGAGGACCGCGCACGGTGCAGTGCTGGCCGCTCAGCGTGACCGTCACGTCACTCGGAACCGGGATCGGCAACCTGCCGACGCGTGACATCGCTGACTCCTACCGCCGCACCGCGCTACTGCCATTGCCCGACGGCATTACCAGACGTAGCACAGCACCTCACCACCGATTTTGCGTCGCCAGGCCTCCTGGCCCGACATCACGCCCTGCGGCGTGCTCATCACCGCGATCCCCAGCCCCCCGAACACTCGAGGAATCTCGCGCTGGTTCACGTACACCCGCAGTCCCGGCCTCGACACGCGCCGGATCCCCGCCAGCACCGCACGACGGTTCTCGTCGTAGGTCAGCTGGAGGTTCAACATCGACCGCGGCCCCTCGCGCTCTTCGGAGAACGCCGAGATGAAGCCTTCTTCCTGCAGCACCTTTGCCACGTTCCGCTTCACGTTCGACGCAGGCATGCGCACGCTCGAGTGCCGCGCCTGCGCCGCGTTGCGGATCCGCGTGAACATGTCGGCGAGTGGATCGGACATCGTCATGCGGTGCCCCTGCCCTTCGATCCCCCGAAATCGGTCGCGTCAGCGCCCATTCGAATCACCACGATGACTTCTTGACCCCCGGGAGCTTCCCCTGATTCGCCAGCTCCCGGAAGCAGATGCGACACATCCCGAACTTCCGAATGAACCCCCGAGGTCGCCCGCACGGACGGTCCACCCACACGACCGGACAGCGATGCTTCTCGCGAGTCGAGAACTTCGCGGTCCGGTTGGACTTGGCGATCTGCGACATCTTCGCCATCGCCTACACCCTCCTCGCGAACGGCATGCCGAGAAGCTCGAGCAGCCGCTTGCCTTCTTCGTCCGTCTGGGCGGTTGTGACCACGTTGATCTGCATCCCGCGCACACGGTCCACGCTGTCGAACGAGACCTCGGGGAAGATCAGCTGCTCGTTGAGACCGAGCGAGTAGTTCCCACGCCCGTCGAAGGCGTCACCGGGCACGCCTCGGAAGTCACGCACGCGTGGCAGCGCCGCGTTCATCAGGCGGTCGAGGAACTCCCACATCCTGTTGCCGCGCAGCGTCAGCATCACGCCGATCGGGTTCCCCTCGCGGAGGCGGAACTGCGCGATCGACTTGCGTGCGCGCGTGACTACCGGGCGCTGGCCCGTGATCGTCGACAGGTCCTTCACCGCCGACTCGACGGCGTTGCCGTCGGTCAGCGCCTCGCCCAGTCCGATGTTGACCCCGACCTTGGCGAGGTTCGGGATCTGCATCGGGTTCGCGTACCCGAACTGCTCCTGGAGCTTCGGCACGATTTCGTCGCGGTACCGCTGCTTGAGCCGCGGCAGGCTGGTTGCGGTCACCATCAGTCGATCGCCTCGTTGCACTTCTTGCAGTACCGAACCTTCTTGCCGTCCTCCAGCAACCGGAATCCCACCCGCACAGGGTTGTTGCAGGAGCGGCAGACCACGCGCACGTTCGAGGCGTGCAGCGGGGCCTCCACCACGAGGATCTGCGAGGGCTCCATCTGCGAGCGCGCGCGCCGGTGCTTCTTCACCAGGTTCGCGCCGTTCACAACGACGCGCCCCTCCTTCGTCAGCACCGACCGCACCTCACCGCGGCGTCCCTTGTCCTTGCCCGTCATCACCTGGACGGTGTCGTTGCGACGCACCTTGGCGGCCACTACAGCACCTCCGGCGCGAGCGAGATGATGCGCATGTACTGGCGGTCGCGCAGCTCGCGAGCCACCGGCCCGAAGATGCGCGTCCCGCGAGGGTTGCCCTCTTTGTCGGAGAGGATCACGGCCGCGTTCTCGTCGAATCGAATCGTCGAGCCGTCCGGCCGCTGCAGTGGCTTCGCGACCCGCACCACCACGGCGCGCACCACGTCGCCCTTCTTCACGTTGCTGTTCGGCTGCGCTTCCTTGACCGTGGCGATGATGATGTCGCCCACGCTCGCGTAGCGGCGGCCCGTCCCCCCGAGCACGCGGATACAGAGGATCTCGCGCGCGCCGGAGTTGTCGGCGACCTTCAGCCTTGTCTCCTGCTGGATCATTCGGCCGCACCGTCCCTCGGGGCCGCGCCATCCGTCGGGGCCGCGCCGCTCTCCGAGGCGGGCTCCGCGGGCGTCGAGGCAGCCGCCGTCGCCTCGTTCGAGGCCTCCGCCGCGTGCGCCGCGCTCCGCTGCACCTCTTCGACCAGCGAGCGGTCGATCTCGGCCGCAGCGACCTCGGCCACGTCACGCTCGGTCAGCACCTCGACGAGCTGCCAGCGCTTCAGCTTGCTGATCGGCCGGCACTCCTCGATGCGCACCATGTCCCCGATCGTCGCCCGGTTCTCGGGGTCGTGGACCTGGTACCGCTTCGTCGTGCGGATGACCTTGTGGTACAGCCGGTGCCGCTTCGCACGCTCCACCGAGACGATGACCGTCTTGTCGTTCTTGTCCGACACGACCGTCCCGATGCGGGCCTTGCGGTTGACGGCAGCGGGCTGCTGCTCAGTCGTCATGCCTCACCTCGCTCGCTTGCGGCCGCGTCGGCCCGCGCGAGGATGTCCCGCTCGCGCATCAGCGTCTTGATCCGCGCCACCCGACGGCGCGCCTTGTGCACCTGCGAGTTGTCCGCCAGCTGCCTGGTCGCGGCCTGGAAGCGCAGGTTGAAGAGCGACTGGTGGGCCGCCTCCAGGTCCGCGCGCAGCTCCCCGTCATCGCGTCCGCGCAGCGACTGTGTTTCCGCCGCCGGCATTAGAAGCCCTCCTCGCGCGGGATGACCTTGGTGGCCACCGGCAACTTGTGGTGCGCGCGTCGGAACGCCTCGCGCACCGCCTCCTCGGACACGCCGGACACCTCGAACATCACGCGGCCGCGCTTCACGACGGCCACCCAGTGATCGACGGCGCCCTTGCCCTTGCCCATGCGGACCTCGACGGGCTTACTCGTCACCGGCTTGTCCGGGAAGATCCGGATCCACACCTTGCCACCGCGGCGCAGCGAACCGGTGATCGCGCGTCGCGCCGACTCGATCTGACGTGAGTCGACCCAGCCGGTCTCCTGCGCCTGCAACCCCCACTCGCCAAACGAGACGTCGCTGCCGCTGTCCGCCATCCCGCGGCGCTTGCCGCGGAAGGTCTTGCGGAACTTGGTCCGCCGAGGCATCAGCATGGTGAGGCTCCGTCTCCGCTGGCTTCGCTAGTCGGCATTCGTCGTCGTGGTGGCCAGCTCGAGGGGCGTCTGGCCGGGCGTGTAGTCGCCCTTGTACAGCCAGCACTTCACCCCGATGACCCCGAACGTCGTGTGCGCCTTCGCGAACCCGAAATCGATGTCCGCCCGCAGCGTGTGCAACGGCACCCGGCCCTGCATCTCCTGCTCCGACCGCGACATCTCGCTGCCGCCGAGGCGGCCGCTGATCTTCACCCGGCAGCCGAGCGCCCCGCGCCCCATCGTGCGCTGCACCGACTGCTTCATCGCGCGCCGGAACGCCACCCGGCGCTCGAGCTGATCGGCCACCGACTGTGCCACGAGCTGCGCGTCCATCTCCGGCACGCGCACCTCCTCGATGTTGAGGCGGATGCGCTTGTCCGTCGCGCCCTGCAGCAACTGCCGCAGCCGCTCCGCGTTCTGCCCGCCGCGCCCGATCACGATGCCCGGCTTCGCGGTCTTCACCGTCATCGTGATCTGGTTCGCGTTCCGCTCCATCAGCACCTGGCTGATCGAGGCGTCCGCGAGCGTGTCCTCGATCAGGCGCCGCAGCCGCAGGTCCTCGTGCAGCAGGTCGCTGTACCCGCGCTCGCTGAACCACTTCGACTGCCAGTCGCGCATGATGCCGACGCGAAACCCGTACGGGTGAACTTTTCGGCCCATCAGCCGTTCCTACTCTCTCGTCTCGCCCGCATTAGAAGCGGTCGTTGCCTTCAACGACCACCGAGATGTGGCTGTAGCGCTTCAGCTGCGGCGCCACACGACCACGCGAGCGCGGCCGGAACCGCTTCAGCGTGCGTGCCTCGTCCGCCACTGCACCCTTCACCACCAGGCGATCCGGGTTCAGGTTGTGGTTGTTCTCCGCGTTCGCCGCCGCCGAGCGCACCAGCTTCAGCAGGATGCGCGCCGTCCGATGCGGCATGTACTCCAGCAGACCGAGCGCCTCGAAGACGGTTCGGCCCTTGATCGCCTCGCACACCAGCCGCGCCTTGCGAGGCGCAATCGGCTGATTCGAGGCCAGCGCGCGCACTTCCATCGTTGCTACCTCGTCCTCGAAGTGCTCTCGTCGCGGCCTCGGTGCCCGCGGAACGTCCGCGTGAACGCGAACTCCCCGAGCTTGTGGCCCACCATGTTCTCGGTGCAGAACACCGGCACGTGTCGACGGCCGTCGTGCACCGCGATCGTCAGCCCCACCATCTCGGGCATCACCGTGGAAGCACGCGACCAGGTGCGAATCACCTCTTTGCGCGCCGAGGCCTGTGCCGCCTCGACCTTCTTCATCAGCGAGTCCGAGACAAACGGCCCCTTCTTCGTCGATCGTGACATCGACTACCTCCGACCCTTGCCGCGGCGACGCACGATGTACTGGTCGGTCCGCTTGCTGTTCCTCGTGCGATAGCCGAGCGCAGGCTTGCCCCACGGCGTCTTCGGCCCCGGCATGCCCACGGGCGCCTTGCCCTCGCCACCACCGTGCGGGTGATCGACGGGGTTCATCACCGAGCCGCGCACCTGCGGGCGCCGCCCGCGATGCCGCGTGCGCCCGGCTTTCCCGAGCTTCACTTGCTGGTGCTCGGCGTTACCCACCACGCCAATCGTCGCGTAGCAGGTCTCGAGCACCTGGCGCATCTCACCGGATGGCATGCGCAGCAGCGCATACCCGTTGTCCTTCGCCATCAGCTGGATGGCCGTGCCCGCGGACCGTCCGAGCTGGCCACCGCGGCCCGGCTGCATCTCCACGCAGTGCACCTGGGTGCCCGTGGGGATGTTCGAGAGCGGCAGCGCGTTCCCGGCCACGATCGGCGCATCGGGCGCCGCGACCACCATCTGGTCTACCGCGAGGCCGTTCGGCGCCAGGATGTAGCGCTTCTCACCGTCGCGATAGAACACCAGCGCGATGCGCGCGCTGCGTCCGGGGTCGTACTCCACCGCCGCGATGCGACCCGGCACGCCGAGCTTGTCGCGCTTGAAGTCGATGATGCGAATCAGGCGCTTGGCGCCGCCGCCGCGGTGCCGCGTCGAGATGCGGCCGCTCGTCGCGCGGCCCGCACGCTGCTTCTTGGAGACCGTGAGCGCCTTCTCCGGCTTCTTCTTCGTGATCTCCTCGAAGGAGTAGCCGCTGGCGTTGCGCCGGCCGGGCGAGGTGGGCTTGTAGGTGCGGATCGGCATTCGCTAGATCCCCTCGAAGAGCTGGATCTGGTCGCCCGCCCGCAGCGTCACGACAGCCTTCTTCCAGTCCGGCTGCTGACCGCCCCGACGGCGCCCCATCCGCTTGATCTTGCCGCGCACGCGCATCGTGTTGACCGCCTCGACGTGCACGCTGAACGCCTTTTCGACGGCCTCGCGGATCTGCAGCTTGTTCGCTGCCAGCGCGACCGCGAAGACGTACTTGTGGTGACCGGTGAGGAGCGTCGTCTTCTCCGTCACCAGCGGCTTGCGCAGCACCTCGTACGGGTGAATCGCCTTCGGCATCGCTAGGCCTCCACCGCCGCGGCGACCACGCCTCGAGGCCGGCCGCCGGCGCGCTCGCCGCCCCACAGCGCCTCGATGCGCCGCACCGCTTCCACCGTCAGCACCAGGCTCTGGTGCGAGAGCAGGTCCGCGACGTTGATCGTGTCCGCAGGCAGCACGTGCGCCCCCGGGATGTTCCGCGCCGAGGCGAACACGGCGCGATCCGGCGCACCCGTCACGATCAACACCGAGCGCGCGATTCCCAGCCCGCCGAGCAGACTCACGACCGCCTTGGTCGAGGGCTTGTCGAGCGCCAACCCGTCGACCACGTACATCCGCGCCTCCGCCGTCCGCGAGGCGAGCACGGAGCGGATCGCGAGGCGGCGCATGCGCTTCGGTAACTGCTGCGCGTACGAGCGGGGCTTCGGACCGAACACCACGCCACCTCCACGGTGGATGGGCGATCGGATCCCGCCCTGTCGAGACGTGCCCAGGCCCTTCTGACGGCGCGTCTTCGCCGTCGAGCCCTGCACCTCGCCTCGGGTCAGCGTGCTGTGCTGACCCGTGTGCCGGGCTGCCAGCTGCGCGAGCAGTGTCTGGTGCACCACCGCCGAGTTCGGCTCGATGCCGAAGACAGCGTCGTCAGCCTCGATCTGGCTCGTCACCGCGCCCGCCAGATCGCGAACGTCGAGTTTCATTCGGCAGCCCCGCCTTCGCTCGCGGCCTCAGGCGCCTCGGATTCCGTCGCCTCCGGAGTCTCGACGCTCGCCTCGGGCTCAGGCGTCTCCTCGACTGTCTCGGGAGCGGGCCCACCGAGTACCGGCGGTACGAAAGCGGCGCGCGGAGCCTTGCGGCCACGGGTGATCGTCACCGCGCCCTCGGTCGGCCCCGGCACGGACCCTTCGATGAAGAGCAGGTTGCGCGCCTCGTCCACCGCCACCACCAGCACGTTGAGTACGGTGCTCTGGACGTGCCCCATGTGGCCGCCCATCTTCTGGCCGCGCCACGTCCGGCCCGGCGTCGTCCCGGCGCCCACCGAACCCGGTGCGCGATGGCGGTCCGACTGGCCGTGCGTCTTCGGTCCGCCTCGGAAGTGCCAGCGCTTCACCCCACCGGCGAAGCCACGCCCCTTCGAGGTTCCCGTGACGTTGATGTATTCACCGGGGGTGAACTCGGTGACCTTCACGGCCTGCCCGAGGCTGTACGCGGAGACGTCGTCCGCCGCGAATTCCTGCAGGTGTGTCAGCGCCGCGTCGACGCCGGCCCGACGCAGGTGCCCGCGCTGCGGCCGGTTCACCTTCTTGCGCGCGCCGGGGAAGCCGAGCTGCACCGCCTCGTAACCGTCGCGATCCGTCGTGCGGACGTGCGTCACGTGGTTCGGACCCAGCTCGATCACCGAACAGGCGTGCATGCGCCCATCCGGCGTATAGAGCCGCATCATCCCCACCTTGCGTCCAATCATGCCGTCGAGCATCGCGCCGCTCCGCCCTACAGCTTGATCTCGATGTCGACACCCGACGGCAGCTGCAGCCGCATCAGTGTGTCGACCGTCCTCGAGGTGGGCTCCACGATGTCGATGAGACGCTTGTGCGTCCTCGTCTCGAAGTGCTCCTGCGAGTCCTTGTGCTTGAACGGCGACCGGATCACCGTGTACTTCCGGATGCGCGTCGGCAGCGGGACGGGACCCGCCACCACCGCACCCGTGCGCTCTGCCGCCTCCACGATCTGGCTCGCGGACCGGTCAAGGACGCGATGATCAAACGCTTTCAGGCGGATTCGAATCCGTTGTCTCGCCACTGTCGTCGTCCCCCGCCTGCTCGTCCGTACGCCTGACTCGATGCCTGCGAACTACTCGATGCCTATTCGATGACCTTGGTGACGACACCTGCGCCGACGGTGCGGCCGCCCTCGCGGATGGCGAAGCGCAGCCCGTCCTCCACGGCGATGGGCGTCCCCAGCTCGATGTTGAGCGTCACGTCGTCGCCGGGCATCACCATCTCGGTGCCCTCGGGCAGCGTCACGCTCCCCGTCACGTCGGTGGTCCGTACGTAGAACTGCGGCCGGTACCCGTTGAAGAACGGCGTGTGCCGCCCCCCCTCGTCCTTGCCCAGGATGTACACCTGGCCCACGAACTTGCGGTGCGGCGTGATGCTCCCCGGCGCCGACAGCACCTGCCCGCGCTCCACGTCGTCGCGCTCAATCCCGCGCAGCAGGCACCCGACGTTGTCGCCGGCCTCGCCCTGGTCCAGCAGCTTCTTGAACATCTCCACGCCCGTGACCGTCGTCTTGCGCGTGTTCTTGATCCCCACGATCTCGATCTCTTCGCCCACCTTCACCACGCCGCGCTCGATCCGGCCGGTGACGACGGTCCCGCGTCCCTTGATCCCGAACACGTCCTCGATCGGCATCAGGAACGGCTGGTCGCGCGGACGCTCGGGCTGCGGGATGAACGTGTCCACGGCGTGCATCAGCTCCCAGATGCACTTGTACTCGGGCGCGTCGGGGTCGGTGCTCGTGCTCTCCAGCGCCTTGAGCGCGCTCCCGCGGATGATCGGGGTGTCGTCGCCGGGGAACCCGTTGGCGGTCAGCAGCTCGCGCAGCTCCAGCTCCACGAGCTCCAGCAGCTCCTCGTCCTCCATCATGTCCACCTTGTTCAGGAAGACCACGATCGAGGGCACCTCCACCTGCTTGGCCAGCAGCAGGTGCTCCCGCGTCTGCGGCATCGGTCCGTCGGGGGCGGCCACCACCAGGATCGCGCCGTCCATCTGCGCGGCTCCGGTGATCATGTTCTTGATGTAGTCCGCGTGCCCGGGGCAGTCCACGTGCGCGTAGTGACGGCTGTCCGTCTCGTACTCCACGTGCGCGATCGCGATCGTGATCCCGCGCGCTCGCTCCTCGGGTGCGTTGTCGATCGAGTCGAACGCCCGGTACTGCGCTGCTCCTCGCATCGCCAGCACCTTCGTGATCGCCGCCGTCAGCGAGGTCTTCCCGTGGTCCACGTGCCCGATCGTCCCCACGTTCGCGTGCGGCTTCGTGCGCTCAAACTTCCCCTTCGCCATCGCTCTCTCCTTCGGGGCACGCGGACGGTGTACTGACTTCGAACTTCGTGGAGGTGGTGCTGGAGCCCTCAAGCAGATTCGAACTGCTGGCCTCGTTCTTACCAAGAACGCGCTCTGCCAACTGAGCTATGAGGGCCCGTGTCCACCTTTGTGCAAACCTGATTGGTGCAGGGGGCAGGATTCGAACCTGCGTAGCCGTAAGGCGGCGGTTTTACAGACCGCTGGAATTAGCCACTCTCCCACCCCTGCAGGGCTCCTGGCATGTGTCCTGACGAGGCTACGGCGCGGCTCCAGGTGGAGCCCGAGAGGGGATTCGAACCCGCCAACCTACCGATTACAAGTCGGTTGCGCTACCATTGCGCCACTCGGGCACGAACCACCGCCCGGAGCACGCCCGGACAACAAAACCCGCCTCCCCTGCAGGAGGCGTCCTTCGCCAGTATACGAACCGCGCTGGAACAGGGTCAACGCGCGCTAGAATCGGCGCCGATCGCATCGGACTGTGGAGGCCCTGACCATGCCGCCCGTCAGCGTTCGCTACATCGTCAACGACGTCGATCAGGCCATCGATTTCTATCGGGACGCCCTCGGCTTCACCGTCGACATGCACCCCGCACCGGGCTTCGCCAGCCTGTCCCATGGTGACCTCCGCCTGCTGCTGAACCGTCCCGGCGCAGGCGGCGCGGGTCAGCAGTCCGGAGGTGCAACGCCCGCTCCGGGTGGGTGGAGCCGCTTCCAGCTCGAGGTGTCCGACCTCGCGGCGCTTGTTGCTCGGTTGCGCGCCGCCGGCTACCGATTCCGGAGCGACGACATCATCGTGGGGAACGGCGGCAACCAGATCATCCTCGACGACCCGTCCGGCAACGCCATCGAGCTCTTCGAGCCGCGCACCGTCACCTAAGAGTCCGGCTAGGCAAAGGGCCTTCCGTGCCGCAACTGAGCCGCTCCCTCCTTGAGCGCTACGTACCGATGGCCCGCGACTGCCTCGTCACCGCGGCTCGGTATCACCAGACGGTCCCGTACGCAGACGTGATCGACTCGCTCCGCGGGGCGGGCCGCGGCTACGTTGGTCAGGTCCTGGACGAGCTCAACGTTCGGGAGCACCAGGCGGGCCGCCCGCTGCTCTCCGCGATCGTTGTCGACCGCGCGGGTGGCCAGCCCGGGGACGGATTCTTCGACCTCGTCAAGCGGCTTCGGGGTGTCGCGGGCGATCGGCAGGCCATCTGGGAGGCGGAGCGCGACGTCGTCTTTCTGTACTACTCCCTGAAGTAGCCTCCCGCCTCGATCTCGCGCCGTAGCGCCTCCGCCAGCGCCGTGTCTCCGTCTGCTCGCGCCTCCTCGACGCGCCCGCGCAAAGCCTCGAGGGTGGCGTCGGCATCGAGGCCGCCACACACCACCCCGTAACGAGCGGCGAGCTTCGACAGCGCCACAATCCGCGCGCGCTCCGACGCATCGGCGTCTCGCGCAGGGGACTCAGCCACGGATGGCCCACTCGGCGCCCTGGGGCGTGTCCTTGATCTCGATTCCCAGGCCCTCGAGGGCGGACCGGATCGCGTCGCCGGTCGCGAAGTCGCGCGCTGCCCGCGCGTGTGCTCGGCGGTCGAGGAGCGCGCCAACCGTCTCGCTTTCGGGATTCGCGACGGCAACATCGAAGCGCGCGGCGACCTCGGCGAGGGCAGCGGCGTCGATGGCGGTCGCTACCGACTCGCGCTCGAGACGGAGACCGAGCACCCACCCCAGCTCGTAGAGTGTGTGCTGCGCAGCGCTGATGTCGAGGCCGTCGTCGCGTCCGCGGTTGATGGCCCGGGCCAGTTCGAACATCGAGGCCAGCGCCTGCGCCGTGTTGAGGTCGTCCTCGAGCGCTTCGACGAACCGGGCGCGCGCTTCCGAGGCGTCGACCGACGGCGCACCCTCCGTGGCGGTGGACTTCGCCTCGAGCGCCGTCGCGAGCCGATCCACCGCTCGCCCCGCCGCCTCGAGTGCCTCGTTGGTGAGGTTGTTCGGCGTGCGGTACTGGCTCGAGAGGGCGAACACGCGAATTGCGTCGGGCGACCACTTCGCGAGCGCGTCCTCGACGGTGACGAAGTTGCCGAGCGACTTCGACATCTTCTCGCCGTCGCGCAGAACCATCCCGTTGTGCACCCACAGGCGTGCGAACGGCTTGCCCGTCGCCGCCTCGGACTGCGCCACCTCGTTCTCGTGGTGCGGGAAGACGAGGTCGACGCCCCCACCGTGGATATCGAACGTGTCGCCGAGGTACCGCTGCGACATCGCGGAGCACTCGATGTGCCAGCCCGGCCGGCCCTCACCCCAGGGCGAGGTCCAGTGTGGCTCCCCCGGCTTCATCGCCTTCCACAGCGCGAAGTCGAGCGCGAACTCCTTGTTCTCGCCGGGCTCGAAGCGTGTGCTGTGTGCGCAGGCTGGTCAATCGTTCGGCCGGAGAGCTTGCCGTAATCGGTTTCGACTGACGCACACGTTCCCGGCGGGCGTCGCGTACGCGTGGCCATTCGCGATGATCCGCTCGATCAGCGCGATGATCGAAGGGATCTCGGTGCTCACGCGCGGGCGGACGTCCGGCGGCAGCAATCCGAGGGCCGCCTGCTCGCGCTCCCACTGCTCGATGTTCAGGTTTGCCAGCATGAGGGGGTCGATGCCCAGCTCCGCGCCGCGGTCGATCAGCTTGTCGTCAACGTCGGTGTAGTTCGACACGTACGTCACCTCGAAGCCCCCGGCGCGATTGCCGGGCCAGCGCAGGTAGCGCACCAGCACGTCGTAGACGATGGCGGACATCGCGTGGCCGATGTGGCTGGCCGAGTAGGGCGTCACGCCGCAGACGTACACGCCGATGCGCCCCGGCTCGAGCGGTTCGAGGTCGAGTGCGCGGCCGGTCATCGTGTCGGTGAGCCTCATGGGCGCACCTCCGAGTCGGCCTCGCGACTCGCGTCGGGCGCCTCTCGAGGCGTCGCACCGTTCGTGCTCGTGCTCCCCGTGCCGTTGCCGCTCGGTGCGGGCGCAGTTTCCCCGAGGCGTTCCTCGATTCGCGCCAGCCGCGACTCCAGGTCGCTGAGCCGGTCCCAGCCGGGATCCGGGAGGTGTTGCACCGTGTCGTTGCTGCGGTCGGTGAACGCGACCACGTGCCCCGGCACCCCGACGACGGTCGCGTCAGGCGGCACCGAGGACACCACCACCGCCCCCGCGCCGATGCGTGCGTGCTCGCCGATCGTCACCGCGCCAATGATCTTCGCGCCCGCCCCCACGACCACGCCCTCACGCAGCGTCGGGTGCCGTTTCTCGCGCCGGGTGGACGTGCCACCAAGGGTCACGCCCTGGAAGATGTGGCAATCGTCGCCGATCTCCGCGGTCTCGCCGATCACGACGCCCATGCCATGATCGATGAAGAACCGCCTGCCGATCGTCGCGCCGGGATGGATCTCGATGCCCGTGAGAGCCCGCCCGAGGTGTGAAAGCAACCGCGCAGGCACCTCGAAGCCCTGCATCCACAGCGCGTGGCTCGCGCGGTGGATCACGATGGCGTGAATGCCGGGGTAGGTGAGCAGGATTTCGAGGGCGGAATGTGCCGCGGGGTCACGCGTGCGGGCAGTCGCCACGTCCTCGCGGAGTCGTTCTAGCCAGCCCATATCGATCCTTCGTTCCGAGGTTGCGCATGGTTCGGCGAGCGGGGCGACCTGGGTAGCCGGGACGCCCCCGCGAACAGACGCAACTCGTGGCGCCGGCCTCGATGCGCATGGGGTGAGGATAGCGGGTTGGGCGCGGAGCGAGCGGGCACCGGCGGCGGACCACCGGCCGCGGATGTCGTGGGGCTTACCGTTCCCCCTCCTCGTCGAGGAGTGCGACGGCCATCGCCGCAATCGCCTGGCCGCTCCCGAGGGCGTCCAGTCCCTCGTTGGTGGTCGCCTTGACGTTGACCCGCGAGGACTCGATGTCCAGCGTGCGCGCGATTGACTCGCGCATCTGGGTGATGCGAGGACCGAGTCGAGGGCGCTCGGCGATGACCACCGCGTCGATGTTCGTGACCGTGAATCCGTTGGCGGCGAGGAGACGGCCCACGCGCTGCAGCAACTCGCGGCTGTCGATGCCCGCCCAGGCAGGATCGCCCGGAGGGAAGTGCTGGCCGATGTCGCCCTCTCCCGCGGCGCCGAGCAGGGCGTCGATGATCGCGTGGATGAGCGCGTCGCCGTCGGAGTGGCCGTCGAGCAGCGGCGCACCCTCGATTTCCACGCCGCCGAGGCGGAGGATGCCCTCCGCCCGGAAGCGATGAATGTCGTAACCGTTACCCACGCGCACGCTCGAGTCCCCTCAGTGCTGTCCACCGTGCGACGCGGCGTCGAGCAGCGAGCGCGCGCGATCGAGGTCCTCCGGTGTGGTCACCTTCAGGTTCGCAGGCTCGCCGTCGATGACGTGCACCGCCTCGCCGAGGCGCTCCACGAGGGCGGCGTCGTCCGTGGCGTCGGCCTCGTCCAGGGCGTGCGCGCGCCGGAGCAGGTCGCCCGCGAATGCCTGTGGCGTCTGCACAGCCCGCAGTTCGGCGCGTGGAAGGGTCTCGCGCACGACGCCCAGCGCGTCGACGCGCTTGATCGTGTCGACAACCGCGAGCGCGGGGACCACGGCCCTCCGAGTGCGCACGGCCTCCAGCAGCCGGCGGACAAGCGAGGGGCTGGCGAGCGGGCGCGCGCCATCGTGCACGAGGTACCAGGCCGCGTCGGCGGCGGCCCCCATGCCTGCGCGCACCGAGTCACGGCGCCGTGCGCCTCCTTCGACACAGACGACGCGGCGTCCCGCGCTCACCCCGAGGCGGTACAGCTCGGCGTGGTGTTCGGCGGGCGCCACGACGACCAGGGTGTCGATCTCCTCGATGCCCGCGAGCGTGCGCAGCGAGTGCGCAAGCACGCGCACCGCCGAGATCGACCCATAGCTTGTCGGTGCCCCCATCCGCGAGGAGCTTCCCGCGGCAAGCAGGATCGCCACCGTGGCGCCGTGAGTCCCGTGGTGTGCAGTCATCGCGGCCAGCGTAGCGAACCCTTCGGCTCACGCGCCTCTAGCTACGAGGCTTCGAACGCGGCCCGCCCGGCTCGGGGATGAACGGGGTATCGCGCGCCTCGAGGAAGGCGCGGAAGCCGCCGCTCCGACGTGCCTCCTCGAGGTGCTCGATGTCGGGCCCGTCGTTGGACGCCGACACGAGCGTGCTCAGGAACGCGTTGACGTTGAGTGCGTTGCGCAGCCCCATCGCCTCGAGGCCGTAGGTCGTGATCGCCTTGTTCAGGCGGACAGCGTCCGGCGGAACCAGCGCCAGCCGCCTCGCGAGGGCGCGGGCGCGATCCATCAGCTGGTCGGCGGGCACCACCTCATTGACCACGCCCAGCCGGAGCGCCTCCGTCGCGTCGAAGTGGTCCCCCGTGAGCGTGTATCGATGTGCCGCCTTCCAGCCCGCGAGGATGGCGAAGAGCACGGTCGAGTTCGAGATCATGCGGATCTCGGGCTGGGCGAACACGGCGTTGTCCGCTGCCAGCGTGATGTCCGATGCGAGGGCGTACCAGAAGCCACCGCCGATGCACCAGCCGTGCACGGCCGCGATCACCGGCTTCGGCAGCTCCATCAGGTGGAGCATCAGGTTCGGGTTGCGCATCGCGCTCTGGTAGCCCGCGCGCAGGAATGCTCCCGAGGGCACACGTGCTCGCCCGGCGCCCTCGCCCGCCGAGATGTCGTATCCGGCGGAGAACGCACGGCCCGCACCGGTGAGGATGATCGAGCGCACGGTGTCGTCGGCGCTCGCGGCATCGAGGGCCGCGTGCATCTCCGTCTCGAGCGGACGCGACAGCGCGTTCAGCGCCTCGGGCCGATTGAGCGTGATGGTCGCGACGTGTCCGTCCTGCTCGTACAACACGTGCTCGAAGTCGGGCATGTTCGCCTCCCACTGTCGCCAGGCCTCTGAACGCGCCGGGATTCTAGCGCGGTTGTGATGCGACGGCGGGTTCAGACTTCAGCACGCATGTAGGCAGTGGCGAGGGCGTCCGCGTACTCGTTCCAGAGTGAGCCGTCGTGGGCGCGGATCCACTGGACGCTCACGCGAGGGCGGGCCTTCGCGAGGGCGTACGCCTCGCGCACCAGCTCGACGTTCGCTACGGGCCCTGTGCTGCGCCGCCAGCCGAGGCGCTCCCACCCCGCGGCCCACTTCGTGATCGTGTCGACCACGAGGCGGCTGTCGGTGTAGATCGGCGTGGACGGCGCGTCGGTGCCGGGCTCGAGGAGCTTCAACCCCTCGATGAGCGCGGTGAGCTCCATCCGATTGTTGGTCGTGCTGGGGTCGTGGCCGTGCAGCTGCGCGGCCACCTTGCCCTCGCGCACAAAGACCACACCCCAACCACCTGGGCCTGGGTTCCCTGAGCACGAGCCATCGGTGAAGACGCCCGTCTGCGGACCGTCCGAGTAGCGCGCGAGCACCTCGGCCGTCGTGTGCATGACCGCGCGTGGTGCGGCCGGGCGACGTCGACGTTGCCAGCCCAATGGAATCCGCCTTGCAGGATCTGGAGGCGCGCTCGCCTCGCGAGTGGCGCCCCTAGTCGAGGCTCACTCCGTTGTACATCATCACTCCGTCGCCGCTGAACACGTCGCTTTCGAGGTTGGCGACAACGACGACCGGCTGATCCGACACGATCACGGCGCTTCCCACCCAGCCATCGGGAAGCTGGCCTTCCTCCCACTGCCGGAAGGTCCGCTCGCGATCCACGATTACGGGCTCCGCGAACAGGCCCTGCGGGAACCGCTTCGAGTAGTACACGACTCGCACGTGGGCGATCGACCCGTCGAACGTCAGCACGCGGAACCAGGAGTTCCAGCCGCGCGAACCGCCCCACGGCCCGTAGTTGCGATTGACGACCGGGAGGACCACCTGCCGCGACGCCTCCTCTGCGGTAAATCCGCGGTAGTCGCCGAGCCGGCCGTCGTCGGAGACGCGCTGGGCGATCACCGCGATCGGCTCGATGCCCTGCATGCGCACGGAGCCACGAAAGCGGTCGGGAAGGCCGCGGTCGGCGGGGAGGCATCCCCCCGCGTTCGGCAGCCGGAGGTCGCAGGTGAGCGCGCCGGCAACCGAGAGCGTGTGCTCGATCTCGACGCGACCGCCGGAGCCGTCGTCGCCCTCGAAGAGGAGCGTGACGGCGTTCGCGGCTGCCGGCTCCGCGCTGACAACGCGGAATCGAGTGGACCACGTCGACTGCCCCTCGCTTCCGTTGCGGTCGGCGACGGGCAGGACGACCACGCGGCTGAGCTCGTCACTGCCGAGCGTGCGCGAGGACGCCAGCCCCGAGCCGAAGCGGCGATGCGTGTCGACGGTCGCCATCGGCGCCTGGGCCTCGCCACGGACGCCCGAGCCAGTCGCTTTCGAGCGGATGACCGCAGCCCCCTCGAAGCCCACGGGCACCGGCAGCTGCTCAAAGTCGCGCACCCAGCTCGCGCGGCTGCGCACCAGTTGGCCGCCGTTCGGGCAGCCCGAGGTGGGCCCCGGCGGGTCGACCGCCGTCGCGATGCCGGAGCCAGCGGCGTAGTACGTGATCTCGAAGCAGGCGTCCTGCGAGGAACTCGTGTTCTGGACGGTGATGCGCGACGCCTCGGCGTCCGTGCGCTGGACGAACGGGGCGTACTGGCTGGGCGCGGCGCCCCCGAGGCGCAGCGTGTCGCCCCCGATCTCGAAGTCATTCCCTCGGAAGATGTCCTTTGCGAGCATCGCGACGAAGGGCTGATCGATGTTCAGGAAGGCGGAGCCGCGGAAGCCAGGTTCGAGGGGCTGGAAGCCCTCCTGGAAGAACGACCATCCCTGGCCCGGTGGGATCGAGGCGCACCGATCTGCGCTCGGGCAGCGGTCCGTCGTCACGGGGTCGCCACCGAGGTTGTAGAACGCGACCTCAGCGGTCGCGGCCTGCACGCCGACGTTCTGGATCCGGATCCACGAGTTCTCGACGCCGGCATCGATGAAGTGCGCGCTCGACTGATCTGAACCTGAAACGAGGCCGAACGCGAGGCAGGCGGCGGTGACCACGAGAAGACGCACGCGCGCGGAGCGGCGTGCAGCGGCGAGAGCGACTCGCATCAGGCGCTACGACCTTCCCCCCGCCGCATTCGATGATAATCCAACGGCACGCTGCGCCAAGCCCGCCGCGCGACCTCGACACCCCTCCTGAGGTCGCGCTACCATCGAGCGCCTGCGTTGCGGGATCCCCCGGGGTGTAGCTCAGCTTGGTAGAGCGCGTCGTTCGGGACGACGAGGCCCGCAGTTCGAATCTGCGCACCCCGACCAGCGTCCGAACGCGTATTCGGATCTGTCACGACTGCAACGCCACCCGGTGTTACACTTCGGCACCGTCACGCGGGGCTCGGCTGGGGCGCCCGCCCGCGAACGTTGTGGTCGTGCGCTGGGTTCCATCCGGTTCCGCGGCTTGCGTACCTTTCGATATCGCAATCCCCGATATCGAAAGCCGGGTGCTGCCATGAAGATCTCCGCGCTTACGGGCGTAACTGGGAACCTTCTTCCTCGCGTGGCGTTTCGAACAGCACACACCGTGACGCCGCAACGGCGCGTGGTGCGCAGGGGAGATGTAGAGGTGCGGATATGGTCCAGGTGCAGCGAATGAATCGTCGTCACCGCGTCGATTCCGCGATCGCCCACGCCCTCGCCCGGCGCTGGGACCTGGCGGCCGAGGAGAATCGCGGCCTCCTCGAGGATGACCCGACCGACGTCGAGGCCGCGAACCGGCTCGGCAAGGCGCTCACCGAACTCGGCGACACCAGCGGTGCCATCGAGGCCTACGAGCAGGCGATCAAGATTGACGCCACGAACGCGATCGCGCGGAAGAACCTCGCACGCCTCGAGGAGCAGCGAAAGTCGAAGCGTCCCACCAGAACCGCTCCGAAGGCACGCGCGGGCGCGAACCCGAGCACGCCCCGGGTCCGCCGCGTCGACGTCGCGACGGAGTCGTTGCGCACGGCGCCGCTGATCGAGGACTTCGGCAAGGCCGCCGATCTCACGCTCCAGCGCGTGAACGCACGCGCCAGCACGCTGGTGAGCACCGGCGACCCCGCCGAGCTCGAGTTGACATCGAGCGGCGTGGCGGTGAAGGCCGCCGGCGGCGCGATACTCGGTCACATCGACCCGAGAACGGGTCTCCGTCTAAAGCGCATGATCGAAGGCGGCAACAAGTACAGCGTCGTCATCCTCCGGGCCACCGAGGGTCAGGTGGAGGTGCACGTGCGCGAGACCGCGAAGCATCCCTCGCTGGTGGGGCAGGCGTCGTTCCTCCCGCAGGCGGGCGACAAGCGCCGCGCGCCGCGGGCCTACACGAAGTCGTCCGTGCTCCAGTACGAGCGGGTTGACGACGAGGACGACTACGACACGGACGACGAGGAAGAGGCCGACATCTGGCGCCCGCGGCCTGCCACGGCCTTTGCCGAGGCGACGGACGACGATGACGATGACGACGAGGCGGAAGAGGACGAGGACTTCACCTCGGACGTCGAGGACGACGCTGAGGACACCTCCTTCGCGGAGGATGACGACGCGGCCCTCGATGACGACGACGAAGCGTCAGATACGCTCGATGACGATGAAGATGGCGACGACTAGCGCAACGCAGGTCGGTGCGCTTCGATTCCAGGGGCCGCCTCGCAAGAGGCGGCCCCTGTCGTTCCCGTTGGAAGCCGACCCGCGGTAGGAGCCAGTAGGATGCGTTCATGCAATTCTCGCCGCGCCCTCGGGTTCTGATCACACGCGCTGAGGACGTCCCGAGCGAGCGGTGGGATGACTACGCCGATCGCGTGCGCGCCGCCGGCGGGGACCCGGTCGTGGCCGCCCTCGGCACTCCGCTCGAGGCCCTGACCGCAGAGCCCGTCGGTGGCCTGATCCTGACGGGCGGCGTGGACATCGACCCGGCCATCTATGGCGAGCAGCGATCGGAGCGCGTCACCGAGGTGAATCGAGCGCGCGACGAGTTCGAGCTCGCGCTGTTGCGCTGGGGGCTCGAGGGTGACACACCGGTCCTCGGGGTCTGCCGCGGCCATCAACTGCTGAACGTGGCAATGGGGGGCACGCTCGTGCAGCACCTCGAGGAGCGTGAGCCGCACCGGTCGCGTCGTGGCGCCGACGGGATTATCGACTCGGGCTGGCACGACGTCGACATCGTGCCCGGCACACTGCTCGCTACCGTGCTCGGCCTGAACGCGATGCGCACGAACTCGAGACATCACCAGGCGGTGACCCTCGAACGGCGGGCGCCCGGCCTTACGATGGCGGCCACCACCGCCGATGGCGTGGTGGAGGGACTTGTGCACCCATCGAGGCGATGGGTCGCGTCCGTCCAGTGGCACCCCGAGCGCGCCGAGATGGGTGACAGCTGCGTACCGCTGTTCGATGCCTTCGTTGCCGCCTGCAGGGAGACCGCGCGATGACCGCCGGTGGCGAGGTCGGCGAGCAGGACTTCCTCTACTTCGCCTTCGGCTCCAACCTCGACGAGGCTCGTCTCCACATCCATTGCCCCTCGGCGCGACTCGTCACGATCGCTCGGCTCACCGATCACCGGCTTGCATTCAGCATCGAGAGCAAGAACACGTGGCACGGAGGGGTCGGTGATGTCCTCCCGGCACCCGGGTCGGAGGTCTGGGGCGTCCTCTGGATCATCGCCGGCGCGGAATCCCCCGCGCTCGATGACCAGGAGGGCGTGTTCCGCGACCCACCGGCCTACCGCCGCTACCGGGTACAGGTCGGGACGCCCGCGGGCGATGTCGTCACGTGCCGCGCCTACCAGGTCGTCGCCCCGGACCTGAACGGAATCGCGCCGTCACCCGCGTACAAAGACACCATCCTTCGAGGAGCGCGGGCCGTCGGACTCCCCCCGGAGTACATCACGCGACTCGAGGCGATCGAGGACAACGGCCACCTCGGCGGGGGCCCGCACCATGGCCCGACCTCAGGGCCTACAGCTCGATGACCAGCCCGTCGTGATCGCTCCCGGTGAGGCGCACCACCTCGATCGAGGCGATCTCGAGGCCGGAGCCGAGCGCGTGATCGAGGCGCAGCCAGCGCGGGCCTCGCGGCCACGGCCCCCAGGTCGGCGAGGTCGAGCCACCGGAGGCGCGCGCGTGCTCGACGTGCAGGTCGCGCATACGAGCGGTGAGCGACCGATACGCAGGCGAGATCACCGTCGAGTTCAGGTCGCCGACAAGGAGTCGCGGCTGGTCCGGCGAGGCATCGAGGTGCGCGAGGAGCTGCCGGACCTGGCGGCGCCGCAGGATCCCAGCGTGCGGCGTCGAGCGTGAGGCGTACACCATCATGTGGATGTTGAGCAGCTCGAAGCCGTCGCCGATGACCGTGCGGAACCCACTGCGGCCCGCGAGGGGGAATCGGTCCACCTCGATCGGCTCACGCGCCGCGATTCCCATGCCGTAATAGCGAGTCTTGCCCCAACCGGGCCTGAGCACGCCGTGTGGGAGCGCTCCGCGGACCGCCTCGACGTGTGCCGGGCCGAGTTCCTGGAAGCACGCGATATCGATCTCGTGCTCCACGAGGAGCCGCGCGAGCGCGTCACTATCCGCGAGTCCCTCGCGAAGGTTGGCTGTGAGGATGCGCATTTCCTCATTCTAGCTCACGCGCTCGGAGCCTGAGCACGACGCGGTGCGAGGTCTGACCTGCCTCGAACCCACGGTCTCCCGCCGGTAAACTGAACGCATACTCCCTTCACTCGAGGTGCTGCCGTGGTCCAGGAACCGCCTTCCCGAGAGCGTCCGATCCGCATTGAAGACGAGATGCGGGACTCGTACCTCGATTACGCCATGTCCGTCATCGTCTCGCGCGCGCTGCCCGACGCTCGCGACGGCCTGAAGCCCGTGCAGCGGCGCATCCTGTTCGGTGCCCAGGAGCTGGGTGTCGGTCCGAACTCGGCGTTCAAGAAGACGGCGCGCCTCGTGGGCGAGGTGATGGGGAAGTTCCATCCGCACGGGGACAGCGCCATCTACGAGGCCCTCGTGCGCATGGCACAGGACTTCTCGACTCGGTATCCGCTGATCGCCAGCCAGGGAAACTTCGGCAGCATCGACGGCGACCCGCCTGCCGCGATGCGCTACACCGAGGCGCGGCTCGCCCCGATTGCGATGGAGTTGCTCGCCGACATCGACCGCAACACGGTCGACTTCCAGCCCAACTTTGACGACTCGCTGACGCAGCCCGTCGTGCTGCCCGCGCGCATCCCCAACCTGCTGATCAACGGCGCGGCCGGGATCGCGGTGGGGATGGCCACCAACATCCCGCCGCATAACCTCGGGGAGATCTGCGACGCCGTCGCGATGGTGATAGCGAACCCCGAGTGCACCGTCGACGACCTGATGACCGTCGTGCACGGTCCCGACTTCCCCACGGCGGCCTCGATCTACAACCGCGACGAGATCCGCCAGGCGTTCGCCACCGGACGGGGACGCATCATCATGCGCGCGCGCATGGAGGTGGAGGAGACGCGCCAGGGCCGGCACCAGATCGTGGTCACGGAACTGCCGTACCAGGTGAACAAGGCCCAGCTGCTCGAGCGCATCGCGGAGCTGGTGCGCGCCAAGCGCCTCGAAGGCATCTCGGATCTGCGAGACGAGTCGGACCGCCACGGGATGCGGATGGTGATCGAGCTGCAGCGGAACGCGCAGTTCCGCGCCGTGCAGGCCCAGCTCTTCAAACACACGGCGCTGCAGTCGACCTTCGCGGTGAACATGCTCGCGCTGGTCGACGGTCAGCCGCGCGTGATCACGCTCAAGGAGGCCCTCGAGGTCTTCATCAACCACCGCCGCGAGGTCATTCGGCGCCGCAGCGAGTTCGACCTCGAGAAGGCGCGCGACCGCGCGCACATCCTCGAGGGCCTGCTGAAGGCGCTCGACCTCCTCGACGAGGTGATCGCCGCGATTCGCGCCGCGGAGTCGGCGGACGCGGCGAAGCAGGCGCTGCAGCGCGCGCCCTTCGACCTGAGCGAGCGCCAGGCGCAGGCCGTCCTCGACATGCAGTTGCGCCGCCTCGCGCAGCTCGAGGCGAACCAGATCCGGGCGGAGCACGCCGAGCTGATGGAGCGCATCGCCTACCTCGAGGACCTGCTCGCGCATCCCGAGAAGATCGACGGCCTCATCAAGGACGACTGCGCCGAGCTGAAGACGAAGTACGGCGACGCGCGGCGCACGCGCGTGTACCCGCAGGCGCCGGACGAGATCAACGAGGACGACCTGGTGGCGCACCAGGCGATCGTCGTGACCATCTCCGAGCGCGGCTACACGAAGCGTGTCCCCCTCGACACCTATCGCCTGCAGGGCCGTGGCGGCCGCGGCGTCCAGGGCGCTGCCATCCGCGAGGAAGACGCGGTGCGACACCTGATCGTGTGCGACACGCACGACTCGCTGCTGGTCTTTACGGCATCCGGCAAGGTGTACTCGCTCAAGGGCCACGAGGCGCCCGAGGCGACGCGGCAGGCGCGCGGCATCCCCATCGTCAACCTCATCGACATCGAGCCGAGCGACCGGGTGACGACCATCGTCGTCGTCAGCGACTTCTCGCGGGATTCGATGGTGCTGGCCACCGCCAACGGCGAGGTGAAGCGCACGCCCCTCGAGCAGTTCGAGTCGGTGCGGCGCTCCGGCCTCATCGCGATGGACCTCGAGGACGGTGACGAGCTGATCGCCGCGCGTGCCGCCGGCGACGGCGACGACGTGATCCTCGTATCCACCGGCGGACAGGCAATCAGATTCAACGTCGGCACGCTCCGCGTCGCCTCGAGGGCGTCGGGCGGCGTCCGGGGCGTGCGGCTGGCAGACGGCGGGCGCGTGATCGCGATGGTGGTGTCCTCGGATGGCGAGGACCTGCTCGTGGTGTCCGAGCACGGCATCGGCAAGCGCACCCCGATGGAGGAGTACCCGCAGCACGGGCGCGGCGGGCAGGGCGTGATCACGTTCCGTGTGACGGACCGCTCGGGACCACTGGCGGTCGCACGCGCCGTCCGAAGCTCGCAGGAGATCATCCTCGTCTCGCGGAACGGCGTCGTCCTGCGTACGAGCGCCGAGAGCGTCAGCCGGCAGGGGCGCTCGACGCAGGGCGTGGCGGTGATGGCCGTCGAGGACGGTGACGCCCTCGCATCGCTCGCGCTCATCGACATGGGCTCTCGCGAGAGCTAACCGAGAGGTGCCACCGGCGCTGAGACCGCGATCAACTCACGGTCTGGGTGCGTGCCGAGACGGCGGAGCTCCGCGTCGGTGGGGCGCGAGTGCCGCGATGACCCGGCAGCACCTGCGCGTGGGCTCGAGGGTGGGGCGCGGGCTCGGCGCGTCGCTCATCCGCACCTTCGAGGTAATCGGCAACGTGCTGGCCACCGAGGACGAGGAGCCACCGCGGGAGCTGAGAGAGTCTCCGCCAGAAGCTAGTCGGTGGCGGGCCGCCAGTCGGGGGTCGGATCGGTTGCTCGGCGGGCCCGCGAGGCAAAGTCGGCGCGCAGGTCTTCCTCGACGGTCGCGCGCTCTTCCGCCATGTCCGCGATGACCTCGTTGAGGAGCGACTCGACCTCGATCAGCTGGGCGCGCAGCTTCCGCGCTGGATCGCGCGCAGCGTCGGGTAGCTGGTTGATGAGCGCGGGGTCGTCGATGAGGCGCCGCGCCCCGAGGTAGGCCGCGAGCGACGCGACGCCGAGGACGAACAGCTTCCCGACCACCGCAGGGTCCTTCCCCGGGAGCGCCGAGCTACTTCCTGCTGCGCCCCACGATTCGTGCCACCGAGCTGAATCCGCGGCGCACGCCTCGAGCGGCAGCCACCGTCTTGATGACCGGGTTCACAGCGTGATCCGCGTAGAACTCGCTTGCCGCACGCGCGTTCCGAGCGGTCTCGAGCACCTCGTCGAGCACCGGCCGGATCGGCTCATCGAGGAGTGCGCTGGCCTTCCCGGAGACCGCTCGCACCCCCACGAACGCCGCCGTACTGACCGCGATCAGCACGACGAAGAGCAGGATGCCCATCACGCCGTAGATAATCACGATCACGTCGCGGATGTCCGCCAGCGATGGCTGCAAGAAGTACACGCCGGCGCCGATGAGGCCGCCGAAGATCACGAGCATCAGGAGTGCGAGCAGCGCGAACTTCATCCACCCCTCGCCTTTCCGTGGCTCATGCTACGGGCGAGGGTGCGGCTGCGACAAACCTCGAATGTGGGCTCAAGCTCGCGGGCACTTCGCGCTGGTGCTCAGCGCCTGTAGCTAGCGCCGCGACTCCTCGATGGTGCCGCCGCCGATGACTTCGGCGGAGCCGTCGGCGTTCGATGACGCGTACAGCACCGCAGCCTGGCCGGGAGCAATCGCGCGGACGGGCTGCTCGAAGTCGAGCGTGAAGCCGTCGCTACCGCTCGGGGTGACGAGTGCTGGGGTCAGGGGTGCGTGGTAGCGCGTCCGAGCGAAGACGCGCGTTCCCGGCTCCGGACGCGCGTTGACCCATCGAGCGTCGGTCGCTCGCAGCCACGTTCGCTCGAGGTCGCTCGCATCGCCGACGACCACGGCGTTTCGACTCGCGTCCAACGCCGTCACGAAGCGTCTTTCCGGCCCTGGGAGCCCGAGGCCGCGCCGCTGCCCGACGGTGAACCCCGTGATGCCCCCGTGGGTGCCCAGCTCGGCGCCGCTCACGTCGAGGAGCGGGCCCGGCAGGCTCTGAACGCCGTGCGCGGTGAGCCACTCGCGGTAGTTGCCCTGCGGAACGAAGCAGATATCGGCGGAGTCGGGCTTGTCGGCGACCCGCATCCCGAGGCTCGCTGCGATGCGCCGCGTCTCCGTCTTCGGCAGGTCGCCGAGGGGCAAGAGCGTCCGCCCCAGCGCATCCTGACCGAGCGTGTAGAGGACGTAGGACTGGTCCTTCGCGTCGTCGGCAGCACTGAGCAGCCGATAACCGCTCTCGCCGTGGCGGATGCGCGCGTAGTGCCCCGTCGCGAGGAAGTCGGCGCCCATCGCGAGGGCGCGGTCGAGCAGCGTGGAGAACTTGACCCTCTCGTTGCACGCGAGGCACGGGTTCGGAGTCCGCCCGGTCGCGTAGGCCTCGATGAAGGGACTCATCACGTCCGACGCGAACTCGCGCTCCATGTTGAGCACGTAGTGCGGGATCCCGATGCGCCGAGCCGCGTCCTGGGCATCGCCGACATCCTCGATGCCGCAGCAGGTCCGCCTCGAGGAGAGTGCGAGGTCGTCGGCCTCCGTGTACAGCCTCAGCGTCACGCCCAGCACGTCGTAGCCTTGCTCGTGCAGCAGCGCGGCCGCCACTGCGGAGTCCACGCCGCCGGACATCGCCACGAGCACGCGAGGGGGCATTGGTCCTCCGAGCCGGCACCACGGCCGTCCGACTCCGATTCTAGCGAGCACGGGCGTTGCACCTGAGTGCCAGCCTCGGGACGCCCGGCCGACGTCCTTGCAGAGGTTATACTCGGTCCAGAAAGCGTGCTCGGAGGAGAGTCAACTGAACGAGTTACAGGTTGTGCCAGCAGGAATCGAGCTGGCGCATCGCATCGTCGATGTGGTCGTCGATCGCCTTGCCGAGGACGTGTTGCTGCTCGACCTCACCGCCCTCGGTGCCTTCGCCGACTACTTCGTCATCGCGACCGTGGACAACGAACGTCAGATGTCGGCGGTCGTGGAGTCTGTGGAGCAGGCCGCGCGGGCCAGTGGATTCCGCGCTCACAGCGAGGGGGCACCCGAGAGCGGCTGGGTGCTCGTCGAGGTGTCGGGCGTCGTAGTGCACCTGTTCAGCCGCGAGCAACGCGAGCGGTACGACCTCGAGGGCCTGTGGGCCCACGCGCGCGAGGTCGTCCGCGTCCAGTAGCTCCGCCCGACTGCTACTCGAAGATCCAGGGGTCCACGTTTCGAGGCCAGGACGCGAGTTCCTGACCCTCGAAGAAGATGCCGATCTCCCGCGCCGCGCTCTCCGGGCCGTCGGACCCATGCACGAGGTTGCGTCCCACCTCGAGGCCGAAGTCGCCGCGAATGGTGCCGGGAGCGGCATCCGTGGGGCGGGTCGATCCCATGGTCTGGCGCGCTGCCGCGACCGCGTTATTGCCCTCGAAGACTGCGGCCACGATCGGGCTGCTCGTGATGTAGGCGACCAGGCCCTCGAAGAACGGCTTGCCGACGTGCTCGGCGTAGTGACGCTCCGCCATCGCGCGGTCGACCTGCAGGAGACGCAGCCCGACGACACGGAGTCCCCGCTGCTCGAGGCGCGAGAGGACCACGCCGGCGAGGCCTCGCTGCATGGCGTCCGGCTTCACGAGGATGAGCGTGCGCTCCACGGAGGGTCCCTTCAGTTCGTGCCGTTGCCTGTCATCCGCGGGAGGTGGCCTCGCGCGGAGGGGTGATCGAGGGCGGTCGCAGGTACCGGACGTCCACGCTGGCCGGATCGCCGAACGCCCTGTGGGCCCGGGCCAGCCTCACCATGTCGAGCGACCGGGCCCGATCCCGCGCGATCGTCGCGGTTATGGATGCCTCCGTCCAGCCGCGTGCCCCGAGGGCATCACGAAGCTCATCGGTCAGTTCGCCGCAGAACCGAGCGCCCGTCGGAGCCGCCGTGGCGCACTCGACAGGCGTGCCGAGGCGCGGCGACTGCAACTCGCGAGGCGGGGCGTCCTGCGCACCTCCTCCCTCGTAGCACGCCCACGCAATGCCCGCGCTCCCGGCGTTGTGCACGGCGACGACAGGGCTCGCGCCGGTGAGGTACGGCAGCGCGTCGAGCTCGAGCCGTCCGACGCCCGCCAGTGGCACGCCGAGGCCGAGCGCGAGGCCCTGGGCCGTCGCCACGCCGGCGCGCAGCCCGCCGTAGCCCCCCGGTCCGACGCACACCGCGATGGCTTCGATGTCCGCGCGTGCGATCGCCGACTCCACGAGGAGCGCGTCGATGGAAGACAGCAGTTCGAGCGAGTACGTGGATGCAAGGTCCCAGCGATGCTCGGCAAGCAGCGCATCGTCTCGGACCAGCCCCACGACGCCCCGGTTCGAAGCCGTGTCGATGGCTAAGGTCAACATCGGGGTACGCGTCGTCCTAGCATGTGCGTATGCCGATCAATGCCGAGTGGCACCAGGCGCACCGGATGCCGCCTCACGCGACCGAGCGTCAGCGGGCCGAGTGGCACCTCGAACACGCGCGCGAGTGCGATTGCCGTCCGATCCCGCCTCGCCTTGCGGAGCGGATGCGCGCGTGGGCCATGCTCCCCGCAACGGATTGAGGCGCGGTCAGCGCGCACGAGCGCTCCCGCCTTGCGCGACGTGGCCCGAGGCCGCCAGCCCATCGAGCACGCGTCGGTAGCGCTCACCGACCGCCACGAACGTCAACCGGCGCTCGTTCGCTGCGCCCTCGACGAGCTCGATCACGACGAGCAGGTGATCGGCAGGCAGCGCTTCCAGACCGCGCTCGGGCCACTCAACCAGCAGCACCCCCGAGCTCGCCTGGGCAGCCAGTTCGAGGTCCGCTACCTCGTCGGGTGATGTCAGGCGGTAGAGGTCGGCGTGGTATAGCGATGGGGTGGTCGCACCCGTGTCCGACGGGTCGTGACGGGCGAGGAGGACGAACGTCGGGCTGTTCACGGGGCCTTCGACGCGGAGTCCCGAGCCGATGCCCTGCGCCAGCGCGGTCTTGCCCGCTCCCAGCGGGCCCTGGAGCAGGACCACATCCCCCGATCGCAGGAACCGGGCGAGTCTCCGCCCCAATGCGCGCGTGCGCGCGACGCCCACTGTGGCGATCTGCAGGCGGTTGGCGGTGCTCACGAGGTGGCAACACCTCGGAAGTGGTCCCAGCCGATCGAGGGCGGCACGTAGCGCTCGCCACGCTCGTCGAGCGCCCATGCCTCGCCCGGATGTGCCTCGACGACTCGGCCCACGACCGTGACCGGCAGCGAGCTCGTCGACAGTCCCTCGATGCGCGCGGCAGGGCCGGTGAACGCCAGTTCGAAGTCCTCGCCGCCTCCGAGGCAGAGATCGAGGGCTCGCTCACGGCCGAAGGCGGCGAGCGCCGCCGAGGCGACCGGCAGTGCGTTCAGCTCGACCTCGATTCCCACGCCCGAGCGTTCAGCCAGATGTCCCAGGTCCTGGAGCACGCCGTCGCTGATGTCGATGGCGCAGAGCAGGCCGCTCTCGAGTGCCCCGTGTCCGAGCACCACGCGCGCCCGGGGTCGTCGGTGCGCCTGAACGAGGCTCCCGAATGCGGGCTCGTGGTCGCGTCCTGCCTCGATGAGCGCCAGCCCGGCCGCAGACGCCCCCGGGTGGCCCGAGACCGCCACGACATCGCCGACGCGCGCGCCGTCACGTCGGAGCGCCGCCTCGCCGTCGAGGTGACCGATCAGGGTGACGGCGACCACGGACTGCGCGCCGCGGTCGAGGTCCCCGCCGGCAACGCGCACCTCGTGGGCACGGCAGGCCTCCGCGATCCCGTCGACCAGGCAATCGAGCGCGCCGCCGGTGGACAGCGACGGCCCGAGGATGGCCGAGATCAGCGCGAAGTCGGGAACAGCACCCATCGCTGCGATATCGGACACGTTCGAGGCAATCGCGCGCCATCCGACGTCGGTCCACGACATCGTCGCCCGGCCGTCGGGTGAGTCCGACGCCCGCCAGTGGACGCCCTCCACCATTGCATCGGTGGTGGCCACGGTGACAGCTCCGCGGGCGCGCCACGCGGCGGCGTCATCGCCTGGCGGCACGAGGATGTCGCGAGCCGCCGCATCACCCAGTCGATGGATGATGCGCTCGATCAGTCCGAACTCGCCGCGGGCATCCGGGGCACTCATGGCCTTCAGTCTAGGCGAGGCCCCGGCGGAGCGACGAGATGCGACTACGGACGCGCCCGGGCGCCCTCGAGCGCGAACCGTTTGTTCGGCAGATCGTGTCTACCTATACTGGCCCGCGGAGAGGTGGCCGAGTGGTTGAAGGCACCGCTCTCGAAAAGCGGCAGGTGATGAGCCTCGTGGGTTCGAATCCCACCCTCTCCGCCATCGCCTGAGTCGCGCCGCCGCCGGGCCGAGAGTGTCACGCCAACGCCTATCGAGGGCTGCAGCCCTCGGACCACCGACCAGGTCCACGCGGAGAGGTGCCGGAGCGGCTGAACGGGCTCGCCTGGAAAGCGTGTAGGGGGTGAAAACCCCCTCGTGGGTTCGAATCCCACCCTCTCCGCCATCTGACGATGCGCCCGCTCCTCGGTCAGGGCAGCTATCCGAGCACAGCGCGGAGGGCGCTCTCGACCTCCTCGCGTGGTGCGAAACCCTCGAATCGTGCGGCGACGGCACCGTCCGCGTCGATCACGAACGTCCACTCGTCCGTCTCGAGGCCCCACTCGCGCAGGACCGGGCTACGCACAGCCGCGTCGAGGCCTCTGTCGCGCACCGCGGAGGGGTTTTCGTAGAGCTCGACGTGGATGAACGCGGCCCGGTCACCGTAGCTGCCTCGGAGGTCGGAGAGCATCTCCACCTGTGGGCCGCAGAGCGCGTTGGTGCAGAAGCCGGGGCTCGCGAAGACCACCACGGTCGGTCGGCGGGCATCGATAGCATCCGCGAGCGTCGACTGGTAGAGCGACGCGTCGGGCGTCGAGCCGGTGCTGAGCTCGGCGAGTGGCGTCGACGCGACGGTGCGATTGCGGCTGCGCGGCGCCGGTGCCCCAACCGCGGGAGCCTTCGCTGCCGCCCTGACCTCGAAGGCAAACAACGTCAAGAGGACCGTGCCGTCAGGCTGGGGCACGCTGACCCGTAGTCCCCAGGTCCCAGCGCGATCGAAGTCGACTGTGGCGACGTAGAGGCCGCGCGTGTCCGCGGGGAACGGGTAGAACTTCGCGATGCCGCCCGCGACAGGAGGGCCGCTCGCCCCCGTCGGCCCCGCCTCGAATCGAAAGCTCTCGAACTGGAGCACCGGCAGGCGTACGAGACCCTCAGCGTTCGACGGGACGAACGACACGCGTTGCTTTCCAGTTCCGAGGTCGGGCGTTCCAAGGATGGTCACCAGGCCGCTCTGTGCGTCCCGAAATCGCGGGTACGGTCCATCGAGGGCACTCCGCGAGGGAATCGGCAGCGCCGTCACGCCTCCCGCGACGACTGTCGGCGCGACCGTCGGTGCCGGCTTCTGGATTGCTGCCTGGTCGATCCGCGCGACCGGCGCGCATGCACCGGCGAGGAGGGCGAGGCAGAGCAGCCTGACCTCGGCAGCCGCCCTCCACCGGAGCGAGCGCGGCACGCGTGGACTCACGGCCCCTGCTCGTATGAGCCGAACGTGAAGGCGTACACAGCGAAGTCGGTGGAGTTCGAGCGCAACCTGAGCTCGTGCTCACCGAAGGCAGGCAGGCGCACCACCTCGTAGAGGCGCGCGTCGCGCACCTCCATGTGGCTGCGGCCGTCTGCGCGCGGAGTCACGTCCTGTCCGGCCTCGGTGGGCAAGAGAGGACGCCCATCGAGTTCGACGACGACATCGAGCGGCTGTGTACCCGTCGGGTGCAGGACGACGTTCGCGCTCATCGCGCGGAAGCGCAGAGCGATGTAGTCCTCGAAGGCTGTCGTGCGGCGGTTGTGGCTGATCGCCTCGGGCTCATTCAGCCACTCGCCCTGCAGGTACCACCGGTTCGAGGCGCGCTCGCCCTTGTCGACGTAGGTCTGGGACTGGTCCGGACCCAGGTAGTACTCGTCCTGGCCTGCGGCGCCCCCTCGGCCGGCGTAGTTGTGCCGGTAGCCGCCGTAGAGCTCGGCGGTCTGCTGCGAGGTCAGCGCGGCGTCGATGGCCGGTTCGGCGGTCTCGGTGAAAGGCACGCCATCGAGGTTGTACCCCAGGCGTTCAAGCTCCGCGCGGAGCGCCAGCTCGGTGTCCTGGTACTTCCCCTCGCCGAAGTGGCTGAAGACCACGCCGCGCGCGGGCACGAGCAGGTACTTGGCCGGCCAGAAGCGGTTATCGAAGGCGTCCCACGTGTCGTACCGGTTGTCCTGCACCACCGGGTAGCGCAGCCCGTAGCGCCTGACCGCCGCCTCGACGTTGGTGTGCTCGTGCTCGAACTCGAACTCGGGAGTGTGGACGCCGATGACGGTGAGGCCGTGGTCGCCGTAGCGCTCGTGCCACCGCTCGACGAACGGCAGGGTGCGGATGCAGTTCACGCAGGTGTAGGTCCAGAAGTCGATGAGGACAGCGCGGTTCTTCGAGAGCTCGCCGGCGATTGTGAGTGGTTCCGAGTTGATCCAGCCCGCGGTGCCCACGAGCTCCGGCCCTGAGGGCGTCCCGCGCGCGCCTGTCGAGGGCGCAGCGGTCGAGGTCGTAGCGCTCGACGAAGGCGCCGAGGCGC
>JAXLWY010000018.1:0-36108 GCA_046328255.1 Dehalococcoidia bacterium
CGAGCCGCTCGAGTCCCTCGATCGCGACGTCGAGCGACGTGGCATCCAGCGACCCGAAGCCCTCGTCGAGGAACAGGGACTCGAGGGAAAGCGCGCCGCCGGCACCGGCAAGCTCGGGAAGCCGCTCGGAGAGCGCGAGCGCGAGCGCGAGGCTCGCGAGGAACGTCTCGCCGCCCGAGAGCGTGCGCGCGGAGCGACGCTCCTCGCCATTGAGGTGGTCGATCACGGAGAACTCGTCGCCGTCCACCACAAGGTGGTAGCGCCCGCCGGTGAGGTGGAGCAGCCTCGATGAGGCGTCGGCGGCCAGCACGGCGAGCGCCTCGCGCTGCACGTAGGCGATGAAGCGGTCTGCGTGGAGTTCCCGCTCGAGCGCGCCCGCTGTGCGTCCCACTGCTTCGTTCGCCTGCGCCTCGGACTCGATTTGCACGGCCTCCTCGGCCTCGCGCGCGGCGCGCGCCAGCCGTTCGTCGAGGGACCCTCGCTCTCGTTCGACTGCGCGCGCCTCGCCCTCGATATCTGCCTGCAGTCCGCGGAGGGCAGGTGCGTCGGGGATCGAGCCGTCCCCGAAGAGCGCTCGCCAATCCTGGTCAAAGCGCGCGGCTGCCGCAGCGGATTCCTTCGTGCGCGTGGCGAGGACCTCCGTGGCATCGCGCGCCTCGCCGGCTCGCTGTGCCTGGACCGTTGCTCGCTCCGAGCAGCGATCGCGCGCGACTGCTCCCCGCGTGGCCATGAGTCGCGCATGATCATCGAGGTCGACGGCGAGCGCGGCCGCGGCCTCGGCTCGCTCGAGCGCGCTGTGGATCTTGTCGGGCGCCATCGCTGCGGGAGGCATCGCGTCCAACTGTCTCTGCGCTCCAAGCACCGCGGCGGCACGCTCCACCACCGACTCTCGCGCGCGCGTGGCCGACTCGTTCGCACGGGCCGCGCCGTCCTCCGCCACGCGGCGCGCCTCGACGGCTGTGGTCGCGGCGGTGGCGGACGACGCGTGTGACGTCACGGCCTGGGCGAGGACTGCTGCTGCGGCGCGAGCGGCCTCGAAGGTTGCGTCCGCAGCAGGCGTGGGGTCGTCGCCGTCTGCAGTGTCCAGCCGCGACGCGGCTTCGGCGACGCGCAGATCGAGGGCGTGGCGGGCCTTCCGCAGGCGCTCGAGTTCGCCTCTCGCGGCGAGCGCTGTCGCCGTCGCCGCCGCACTTGCCTCACTCGCCGCCGCAGCGCTTCCCTCGAGGAGGGCCGCACTCGTCGCCTCGGGCAGCTCGAGCGCGCAGACCGCACGCGCCAGTCCTGGCGGCGGCTGGCGTGACGCGCGGACTCGGCCCTCAGTGCATCGAGGCGCGCGGCGGCCGACGCCGCTCGAGGCGCGCTCGCCGCGCTGCGCCGCCAGCGCGTCACGGAGCACCGCCTCGGCCGCAGCCACCGCCTCCTCAGCGGGACCCAGCTCGGGTGCGACGTCCAGCGGCAGCTGCGCGATGCGCGTTCCGCAGACGGGACACGCATCACCCGGCGCCAGAGCCGCGCGAAGCGCAGCAGCCGACTGTGCAGCGCGCGACTCGTCGAGATGCGACCGCCGGTGCGCGACCGCGACCGCGGCTTCGTCGGCGGCCCGCTGCGCGGAGGCCTCCGCCTCGAGATCCGTGGCGACGGCGAGCCGGCCGGCCTCGAGGGCCTCCGCCGTGGCGCGATCCTGCTCCTCGAGCGCGCGAGCCTCCGAGGCCAGCGTCCCCAGATCGCGGGCTCGCATCGCCTGGGTACCTGCCTCGAGTTCGGCCGCACGAGCCTGTTCCTCGACCGCGGCCTCCGAAAGCGCCAGTCCGAGGACGACCGCGCGGGCTGCGGTGACCGCCGCACGGAGCGCCGATGTCGCTTCGTGCACTGACGCGCAGGCGACCTCCGCTGCCCGCCGTTGTTCGTCGGCAGTGTGCTCCGCCGAGGCGGCTGCCCGCCCCGCCGCCTCGGCCAGCGTGCGTGCCTCGAGCTCCGCGCGTTGCGCATCGATGATCGCGGCCTCCGCGGCCGAGCGCGCGTCGACGAGGGCGGCCGATTCTCGGAGTTGCTGGTGGGCTACCGGGTCGTATCCGAGACGCGCTCGTTCCTCGATGAGCTGCGCGTGCGCCTGCTCCGCCTCGCGCACCTCGGCCGCTGCCTCCATCGCCGCGCGCTCGGCGTTGGCGACAGCGACCTGCGCCGCGTCGGCGATCGTGGTCGCTTCCGCCAGTGCCCGCAGTGCCGAGGTGTGGACGTCCCCGGCGAGCGCGAGCGTCGTCAGCCCTGCGCGCATCGCCTCCGTCGTGGTGGCCCTCCGTTCGAGTTCGAGGCGCTCCACCTCGAGGGCCGCGGCCGCCTCGGGCGTGGCGAGCGTCAGACGCGACAGTTGCCGCTCGAAGTGCGACGTGGCCTGTGCCGCCTCGCGAGCACGAGTGCGCGCCGCGCGTCCCACGGCTTCGTAGGCGTCGAGGCCGAGCAGCGCGCTCAGGATGTCGCGGCGTTCGCGTTCCTCACCACGCAGGAACGCGCCGAACTCGCCCTGCGGCAGCACGATCGTCTTCGTGAAGGTCGCATAGTCGAGGCCGATCAGCCGCCCGATCTCTCGTGTGACATCGGCGGCGCGGTCGGCGAGCAGGCGCCATGCATCGCGCTCGGCCTCGACGCGTTCTTCGAGCCGCGTCCCGATCGAGCCCGCGGTCGTCCGCGTCACGCGATACGTGTGACCGCGCGCACTGAAGTCGAAGCGCACGGACATCGCCTTCTCGCCGTGGGTGACGAGTTGGTGCGTGGAGCGGCCGACACGCGGCACCTGGCCATAGAGGGCCCACGTCATGGCGTCGAGCAGCGACGATTTGCCTGCCCCCGTCGGCCCCGTGATCGCGAAGAGCGTGCGCCCGGTGAAGTCCACCACCGCCGGGCGACGAAAGGCCGTGAACCCACGCAGCTCCAGGCGAAGCGGCTTCACGCCTCCGCTCCCACCATGAGTCGGGATTCTGATTCGAACAGCTCGCGGAAAAGCGCCAGCAGTTCCGCCGAGGGTTCGACTCCGTGCTGCGACTGGTAGTAGCGCGCAAAAAGGTCGACCGGCGCCAGTTTCGCGAGCAGCCGCTCGTCCGCGTCCTGTCCCTCGGCCAGGCGTTCGTACTGGAGTCGCACATCGACGGCGCCTGGCAGCATATCCCGAACGCGCTGGGCCATTCCGGGCTCGGGACGATCGACATCCAGCACGACGCGCAGATGCGCTCCCGGCGCTGCGTCGGCCGCTGCGGCAATCTCGAGGAGGGTGCCGCGCACCTCGACGAGCTGGCGGCCGCTCGTGATCGGGATGGCACGCTGCTCGATCGGGCGTCCGGGCGCGGCGTCGATGATGCGCACGGCCTTCTGCTGGCCACGCTCGCCGAAGTCGAGCTGCAGCAACGAACCGCTGTACGCGGCCGGCACCGGCGCGCTGCGGAGCTCCTGGGGCTGGTGGATGTGGCCCAGCGCGAGGTACTGCGGAGTCGAGGGCAGCGCCGCGGGGTTCACGCCGTACGCCTGCCCGACGTGCAGCAGGCGTTCGGACCCGTCGAGGGCCGCGAGCTGGGCGCCATCGACGAACACGTGTGCCGCGAGGATGTTGACGGTCTCAGGCGTGAAGTCGGCGCAGAGCCGCCGCAGCACCGCCGCGGCCTGGTCTGCATACGTCTGGAGCCGCGCATCGTGCTCGGTCGCGAAGAGCTCCGCGGCGTCGATCACATGTCCCTCGCGGATCCACGGCACTGCAGCAATCCGCGCTGTGTGCTCGGAGCCGGTGATGGTGATCACACCGCCATCGTCCGGTCCGAGGACTGTCGACTGGACGAACACGCCGAGGAGGTCAGACAGCCGCCCGAGGGCTTCGAGACGGCGCGGGTTATCGTGGTTCCCGGCCAGCATCACCACCTGGATGCCCAGGCCGACGCATTCCCGCAGCGTGTCGTTGAGGAGACGCTCGGACTCGGGGGACGGCGTGGCGGTGTCGAAGATGTCGCCGCACACGAGCATCGCCTCGACGCCCTCCGCGCGGGCGATGTCGATGAGCTCGTCGAGGACGGCCTCGAACTCCGCTGCCCGGCTGCGACCGCGGATGGTGCGGCCGAGGGTGCCAGTCCGCCGTGTGCGGGAATCGCAAGCGTTCCCCCTAGCGTCGGAATCGATCGAAGAGTTCGTCCTGGTTCGGCTCAGCCGCCTCGGACTGGCGCGTTGCCCAGGCCGGCCGCGGGAACTGGACGAGCAGCGGCACGGGGATGTCGGGCTGCTGGAGGATCAGCGTGCCGGGCTTGAGGAGCGACGCGCGAGCTCGTGCGGCCTGCGTCAGGAAGCCATACTCGCTGCGCTGCGCCTCGGCGGCGTCGAGGCGTCCCACGACACGGAACGAGCAGTTTGCCACGACGCGCGGTTCCACCTCGGAGGCCGTCTGCTGGGCGCCGATCAGCACGACGCCGAGGCTGCGTCCGCGCTCCGCGATGTCGAGCAGGACGTCCTTGATCGGACTCGACCCCTCGCGAGGTGCGTACTTGTTCAGCTCATCGAGGACGACGAACGTCAATGGACGGCTGTGGCCGCTCGCGAGCCGTTCCTCGAACATCCGCTTGAGGACCACGCCGACGACGAATCGCTGCGCGCGATCGTGCAGGCGGTTGAGGTCGAGCACCGTGACCTGCGTGCGCATCCAGTCCACGCGGTGCGCCGCGTCTTCACCGGGCGCATCGCCGCGCAGGAGGTGCCCGACGTGCGGCGCGGCCGCCTCGAGGCGGCGCAGGAACGCATGGACCGTCCCGGCCGCGGCTCGACTCGCCCACATTCCGCCGAGGTCGGGATCGGTCTGCTGCTCGATCGCCACGACGAGCTCATCGAAGGTGGTGGCGACGGCGCCGCCGATCTCGACGCTGGGCCGGTCCCCCCTCGATGCCCGCGCGGCGCCGCGGAGCTGCGTGGTGACGAGGTCGACGACGTAGCCGATCTGCGAGCGGTCGTCGTCGGCGTCGACGAAGAGAAAGCGCAGGTACCCCTCGGCGCAGAACTCGCGCAGCGTCCAGTAGAACCCGGTCACGTTCTCCATCCGCGCGCCCGTGTCCGGAACCGTCGAGTCGCCTCGGGCGGAGCGCTTGGCCGGCGCGAAGAACGCGACGGAGCCGAACGGCCGGGCCGGCAGGCCCAGCGCGGCATAGCGTGCGCGGTCGGCATCGGAGAGCGTTGTGTTCGGGCGATCGAGGAAGAGCAGGTCCTCACCCTTCACGTTGAACACGAGCGAGTGCGCAGTGGTTGCCTCGTTGCCCAGCGCGGACCCCTCGAGGAGACCGTAGAGCATGAACATCGCGTAGGACGTCTTGGTTGCCACGCCGGAGATGCCCGAGATGTTGACGTGTGCGCCTCGGGTGCCGTTCAGGAAGTCGAAGTTGCCCAGCACTGGTTCGCTCGTCCGCGACACGCCGAGCGGGATCCGCGTGCGCATCTGGTCGAAGAACAGCGCCTGCTCGCGTGCCTCGCCGCGGGCGCGTTCGACCACCTGTCCGGGCATGGGAGGCACGAAGATCTCGGGCTCCACTCGCGTGACCGAGACGTGGGCGGCGACGGCGGTCTCGGCGGGCAGGACTCCCGCCCGCGTGAGCGCCACGTCCGAGGCGAAGCGCACGCCCTCCTGCGTCGCGCGTACCTCGTCAACCACGCCGTAGACATCGATCTGCTGGCCGTCCGGCAGCGGCGAGCGCACGTGAACCACGTCGTCGAGCTGGAGGTAATGCGCGGGGTCGACGAACGTCCAGAACTCGAGGGGCGTGGACGCGTTCCGCTCGGTGCCGAGGACGTAGCCCGCCGCGTCAAGCGGGTCGGCCGGCAGCGCACCGATGAACGCCTCCAGCTCGCGCGACGTCGTCATCGTGTCGCCTCCACGTAGGTGCGTGCATCGTTGGAGGGCGGCGGCATCGAGGGAGCCTGGCTGAATGTGGAGGCGAGGTGCGCGGTGAGCGCGCGCCGGATCCACTCGCGGTCTCCGAGTCGATGCGTCAGCTGCGCCTCGAGCGCGCCGACGGGCACCAGGTTCTGCGGCGCGCGCGGGTCGCGAGCAAGCGGTGATGCGAACCGAGGCAGCGCGGCCGTGCTTTCATCCGCCAGTAGTACTGCGCGCGAGAGGGGCAGGCCGCCGGGCGTCTCGAGTCGCATCACCCCGCTCAGCGGGTGGTAGTTCGAGGGCAGGTCCGCAATCCGCGCGTACCAGCACCAGCGTCCCGCCGCGCTCGGGTCGTCGAGGTCCGTCACGCGGAAAAGCGGCGTGCGTTCACCGGTCCCAAGGCGCACGAGCAGGCGCTGCTCCTGGGGCGACACGTACCAGTGCACGACTCGCTTCACGTATCCAGCGACGCGGCGGCCCGGCGTGCGCAGGTGGCGCAACGGACCATCGACGAGCGTCAGCGCGTCGTCGCGCCTCCGAGTGCGTCCGCGAGCGAGCCCTCGCGGTCGAGCATCACGCGGTTGAGCGCGTCGACGAGTCCGTTCGCGCTGGCCTCCGGGCGCTGCTCCGCAACGAATCGGAGCGCCGTGCCACCGCTCCGCACGATGTGATCGACGGGGTCACCGCCTGCCTGGAAGTAGCGACGCTCGAGGCGGAACGCATCCTCGATGAACCACGCGCGGCCGTCCTCGCAGCGCACAGCGCCGACGGCGAAGAACCGAACAGCCCGAATCGAGGCTCGCCGAATCCCTCGACGCCGAGTTCGTCGCTTCCCGCATCGACGTCGGCGAACGCATGCGCCTCCACACGCCGCACACCGTCCACGAACTGGATCGCGCCGGGAAGCGTTGCCTGAGGGCGCACGGGGGTCCACCGAGGCTGCTCCACGCGCGTGTCCACATCGACGCGCGGGGCGGACGCATCGGGGTCGCTGAGCATGGAGGTGCCGTATTGCGGCGCCCAGGGGAGCAGTCGGACGGTGGCCGGCACCATGAGCGGTCCATCGCGCGGGGAGCGCCGGTGGTTTTGACGGTATTCTATCGCAGAACGCTAGTTCTGGTAAAGCGTGTCAGCGCTCGAGGCATGGTATGGAGTCGCGGCCGGGAATCGCTCCGCGATGACCACGAGCGCCGCGCCGCGTACCCTCGATGCATGACAGGTACTCCCGTCGACAGTCCCGAGCGCGTCTTCGAGGCAGGCGCCGACCGTGCCTCGTACGTGCGCGACATGTTCGAGGATATCGCCGGGCGCTACGACCTGATGAACTCGCTGATGACGGGTGGACAGCACCAGGCGTGGCGTCGTGCTGCCGCGATCGAACTCGTGCGGCCGGGCGACCGGGTGGTCGACGTCGGCTGCGGGACCGGCGACCTCACGTTCGCCTGCCTCGAGGTGGGCGCGCGCTCGGTGCTCGGGCTCGACTTCGCTCTGCCGATGCTGACGCGCGCGCGCGCGAAGGCGGCAGCGATGGGAACCCGTCGTGCCTCGTTCGCCCTCGGCGACGCGACCCGATTGCCCCTCACCGACGCGTCCGTCGACGCGTGGTGCAGCGCCTTCGTCGTCCGGAACATCCCCGCGCTCGAGACCGCGCTCGCCGAGGCGCGACGGGTGCTCCGGCCCGGCGGCCGGCTCGCGATCCTCGAGATCCCGAAGCTGGGCCCGCACCCGCTCCGACCGGCGATCCGGCTCCATTTTGCGCGCGTCGTACCGCTGCTCGGACGCCTGGTGTCCGGCCACGCGAGTGCGTACCGGTACCTGCCGGTGTCGGTGGATCACTTCCTCACGCCGCCGGAGCTGACCGGCAGGTTGCGCGCCGCGGGCTTCGATGTCGTGCGCGTGGAGCGCTTCATGCTCGGCACGGTCGCGCTGCACGTGGCGGAACTGCCGGGCGACTGAGCCTCGGGAGGCCGGGCGAGGCCGCTCAGCCCGCGAGGGCGCGGTCGATTGCCTCGGTCAGCTCGTCGACGCTCAGGATGCCCTCGAACTTCGCCGCCACACGCCCGTCCTTGCCGATGACGAACACCCAGGGCTCGGACTGCAGCCCCCACTCGGCGGTGACGGCCTCGGGCACCAGCGACCCCTTGCGTGCCGCCACGACATCGAACGGTTCGACGTGGATGGCGTTGATTCGGTCGCGGTAGCGCTGCCACACCGGCACCACCACCGACTCGAGCACCGGTCCGCAGAACCGCGTCTGGCAGAACGCGGGCGTGGCAAAGGCAATAACCGAGACGCGACCGCTCGTCACCGCCTCGGCGATCGTCTGCTGGTGGAGCGCCTCTTGCGGTACCTGCGAAGTGTCGAGGTCGGTGAGCGCGATCCCGTCGCGCAACGTCTTCTGCACGCTCGCCGGCGGCACGGCACCGACTCCTGGCTCGGGCGTTGATGGGCGCACGAAGAAGCGGAGGCGTTGCTGCTGCGCCTTCCCGTCGACGGACCACGAGATCTCGGCGCCCCAGAAGTCGGGCCGCGTTAGCTCGACCACCGCCGTGTACATCGCGATCTCCGGGCCCTCATGGAGGTGGTTGGCGCCGTCGGAATGCTGGTGCGGGACCCCCTCGAGATTGAGCGCGGCGCGGCGCAGGGCACTGCCGCCCGCGACGCTGCCCGTGTCGCCGTCGAGGGTGAACAGGCGCACACGCGTCTCCGTGGCGTTGCTCACAGGCTGACCCGTCTTATCGAGGAGGACGAACGACAGCCGGTTGACGCCCACCCCGGGGGCGGAGTTCACGAGGATGGGCGTGACGTTCGCCTTCTGTGCCTCGCGCCCGAGTGCCTCCGCCGACCAGTTCGCGCTTCCGGCCGTCGGGCTCCCGCTCGTGTTCGCCGTCCCCGACGCGCAGCCGACCACCAGCGCAGCCGCGAGCGCGATCGTCGCCACGAGTGCTCCTCGGCGGGGAATCACGGGCACAGTCGCGTACGGCTCCCTCGGCAACGTCGTATCCCCTCGCGGGCCTTTGGATCTCGATCCAGCATCGGACCGGGGTGCCCGTGGGGGCAAGTCGAGGGACGACGGACGCGTTCGCGTTACGTGAGGCCTCGCCAGGTGCGGCGACCCTCGGAGCGCACGAAGTGCCCGAGGCCGCCCGCGGGGAGGTGGCTAGCAGCCACGAGTGAGTTCGCATGCTCGATGCGGCTCAGGAGCATCCGCCGGGTCTCGCGCACCGGTGTTGCCGACCAGTCCCACGAGGTGACCCAGTCTGGCTCCGCCACGTCGATCGGCGTCAGGAAGGCGTCGCCGATGACGTACGCCTGCTGTCCCTCGGACGTGATCACGACCGCCATGTGTCCCGGCGTGTGACCGGGCGTGTGTAGCGTGACGAGCGACGGTGCGAGCTCGAGGTCCCCATCGATGAGCTCGAGGGCCGAGAGGGCCTCGAGGGGCGCCACGTCGCGCGTGAACGAGCCCGGCGACGGATCCTGGGCGCGGTAGTGCTCCCAGTCGCCACGTGGCACGAGGTAGCGGGCGCGGGGGAATCGAGGTTTCCCGGTGTCGCGATCGAGGTTCCACCCGGTGTGATCGCCGTGGAGGTGAGTGAACAGGACCGCGTCGACCTCCTCGGGGGACACGCCGGATGCAGCCAGCTCCTGCATCAGTTGACCGCCGGCCTCCGGGCCGTTGCCCGCGTCGACGAGGATGGTGCGACCGTCTGCGCGGAGCAGGAAGCTCGCGAACGAGAGCTCGACCTTGCCATCGGAGTCGAGGAGATCGGCGTATTCGCCCAGCCGGTCGACAACTTCGGTGTACACGCCGGCGGCGCCGTAGCGGTTGACGAGGTCCATGAGCCCGATGACCTCGACGGCCCCGACCATAACTCGTTGCATGAAGTGCCTCCTTCGGTCGAACGATAGAGAAACAGCTCGTCCTGCGGGAACGCCCCGAGTGATTCCGCCCCGCTTCGAGGAGTAGGCTGGCCTCATGCCACCGAGATGGTCTCTCGGCATCTGGCTGCTGCTTCCCGTCGGCCTCCTCGGCTTGGCCACGATCGCACAGTCACCACCGACGGCGCCGCCGCCGGTAGCGGTCGCACGTGTCGCTCGAGTGGTGCTGGACCCGCCGGTGCTGCCCGGTCTGCCCGCCGCGCTCGCCCTGCCGAGTGCGCCGGTTGTCCCGGTCGACCCTGCCGCTGCGGACTCTGCCGGCGCGATCGGGGACTCGTCCGACACAGTGCTGCTGACCCCGAGCCAGTGGGAGCTGCCGCCGCCCACGCGCATGCGGCCGCTCGCGCAACTCTCTCCCGAAGCCGCTCGCTTCCTCGCGGAGCGACCGGGAGTTGCCACCGCGGCGGTCATGCTGCCGGGCGACAGCAGCGTGTACGTCTCGAGTCCCGAGCTCGCCGTGCCGATGGCGAGCGTCGCAAAACTCGTGATCATGCTCGCTCTCTTCGATCGCGCGGAAATCGAGGGACGCGCGCTGACGTCCGATGAGATGACGCTCCTCGAGCCCATGATGGTGTGGAGCGATAACGACAGCGCGAGCCTGCTCTGGGATCACCTCGGTGGCTCGCCTGGCATCGAGACCTACCTCGAACGGCACAACATCCGGGGAATCGTGCTCGATCCATACGCGTGGGGTGATTCGAGGGCGTCCGGAGCCACGATCGCATGGCTCGTGGCGAACCTTGCGTTCGGCGACCTGGTGAACACCGAGCATCGGGTACTGGCGATCGACCTCCTCGCGAGGGCCACCGCCTCTCAGCAGTGGGGCGTCGGCTTCGGCGCCGACCGCGCCAGCCTCGAAGGCGGTGCGATCGTCGGCGTGAAAGACGGCTGGTACCCGGTGGAGGCGGGCTGGCGAGCCGGGAGCGCGGGGCTGATCATGCCCGGCCCGGAACGTCCCACCGCCACGGTCCCGTATGCCATCGCGGTCCTGACTGCGGAGAACGTGGACCTCGAGGACGGCATCGAGACCATCGATGGCCTGTCCCAGCGCGTCCAGGCCGCGCTCACCCCTCGGGGCGCCGGTTAGCAGGCTGGTTCGCCCTAACTGCCGTCCGATACCCTCGATGGTGACCCACTGACCGGGCGCACAACGGGGGCATCATGAGCGAACACCGAGGGCTGGACAGCGCCGGGGACCTGCGGCAGTACGAGTTGCTGCTGGGCCGCGTGGCGAAGCCCGCGCGCTACACGGGCGGCGAGCTGCATTCGATCACGAAGCCCTGGGACGCGACGTCGCTGCGGGTGGCGATTGCCTATCCCGACCTGTACGACCTCGGCATGGCGAATCTCGGCATCGCCATCCTCTACGACATCCTCAATCGACGCGAAGACGCGCTGTGCGAGCGCGTCTTCTCCCCCTGGACCGACCTCGAGGCGTTGCTGCGTGAGCACCACGAACCGTTGCGCTCACTCGAATCGCGCCATCCCGTCGCGGAGTTCGACGTCCTCGGGGTCACCCTCCAGTACGAGGTCGGCTTCACGAACGTCCTGAACCTGCTCGACCTCGCCGGGATCCCGATTCGTACGGCTGACCGCAGCGACGCGGACACGCTGGTGATTGCGGGCGGCTCGGCCTCGCTCGAACCAGAGCCGATGCACGCGTTCTTCGACGCGTTCGTCCTCGGGGAGGGCGAAGAGGTCATCGAGGAGATCGCTGACCTCATGCTCGACTGGAAGCAGGCGGGCGGCGGCCCGCGGGCCGACCTCCATCGCCGCCTGGCCGGCATCGACGGCGTGTACGTGCCCTCGCTGTACGAGGCGCACTACGACGATGCCGGACGCCTCGCGAAGACTGTTCCCCTCGACGCAGCCGCACCCGCACGCGTGACCCGACGGGTCGTCCAGTCGCTCCCTCCCGCGCTCACCAGGCCGATCGTGCCGTACATGGAGGTGGTGCATGACCGCGCCACCATCGAGATCCAGCGCGGCTGTACACAGGGCTGCCGCTTCTGCCAGGCCGGGATGATCTACCGCCCGACGCGCGAGCGTACCGTCGAGGAGGTGGTGCGCGCGGCGGGTGAGCTGCTCGATAACACCGGCTACGACGAGCTCTCGCTGATGTCCCTCTCCACGACCGACCATCGCCAGATCGTCCCGATGGTGAACGCGCTCATGGATGCGTACGGCGATCGCGGCCTCAAGATCTCGATTCCCTCGACGCGCGTCGATTCCTTCTCGGTCGAGGTGGCGAACGCGGTGTCCCGAGGGCGCAAGCACACGCTCACGCTCGCGCCCGAGGCCGGTTCGCAACGGCTGCGCAACACCATCAACAAGCTCATCCGCGAGGAGGACCTGCTCACGGCTGCGGACAACGCGTTCGCAAACGGCTGGACGTCGGTGAAGATGTACTTCATGGTCGGCCAGCCCACTGAGACCGACTTCGATGTCCTGGAGATCGCCCGGATTGCCTCGGAAGTGCGCGCGATCGGCAGGCGGCACATCGGCGGCCGTGCGCGTGTGCGCGTGTCCACCTCGAACTTCATCCCGAAGGCGCACACCCCGTACCAGTGGCTCGGCCAGTGTGATGCGGAGACGCTGCGACATCGGCACCAGCTGCTGCGCGACGCCTGCCGCCGCGCGGGCGTCCAGTTCACGTGGGAGGACCCGGAGAAGTCGCTGCTCGAGGCGGTCCTCTCGAGGGGGGACCGCCGCATCGCCGACGTCATCGAGACGGCGTGGCGCCTCGGGGCGAAGTTCGACGCATGGTCCGAGCACCACGACTGGTCACTCTGGCAGCGCGCGTTCGAGGTGCACGGCATCGATCCCCTCGATTACGCGTACCGGCAGCGCGAGCTGTGGGAGCCGCTCCCGTGGGATCACATCGACAGCGGCACGCAGAAGTCGTACCTGCGCGGGGAGTGGCTGCGCACGCTCAACGAGGAAGTCACGCTCGACTGCAAGCGCTTCCCCTGCAACGTCTGTGGCCATCAGAACCTGCACGGCGAGTGCCGCCACAAGGTGATCGAACTCGTGGAGGCGAAACGCGGGGCGAGTGGCGCTGCGCGGACGCAGGAGCGCCTTCAGGCGCGGCGCTGGGAGCCGTTGACGCTCGTCTAGGGTTTCGCTGCCCGGTCCGGGGGCTGCGGCGGGTAGTAGCAGTCCCAGTTCTCCTGGCGCAGGAGGCGATCACCCTCGAACGTCAGCCGCGAGGCGATATCGGCCTTGAGGACCGTGCCGGCGGCGACGCCCGGCATCTCGATAGCGGTCTCGCCCGTCCAGGTCATCGTCGCGAGGACCGTGCCGTCCACCAGATCGCTGTACACGCGATCGCTGAAGCGCTGGGTCGCGAGCAGGCCCCGCCCGGCCTCGAGGGCTGCGATGAGTGCATCGAGGCGGGTCGTTGAGCCTTCCGGGGCAAACGCGTTGGCGTGGAGCAGGACGGTCACGTCCGGGTGGAGGCAGTCGCGAACGGCGGCGGCGTCGAAGCGCTCGACAGCATCGAGGTAGGCGTCGATCAGTGCGCTGCGAGGCGTCAAGCGGCGCTCCCCGGACTACACTCGCGCCATGACCGAGTTCTGCCCGTATGGATGCTACTGGGAATGCGACCACGCGGCAGACACACGCGCGCTCGAGGACGCCGCGGAGGCAGCAGAGCGTGCCCGACTGCGACCCGTCACGGATCGCGATCGCCTGCGACCCCTCCAGGACTGCGCGGAGTGCGGCGGGTCATTCCGCGATGCGGCGTACCACGGACGTGAGCACGCTCGGATGCGCCAGCTCGGTTGGATGTCCAGGGCCGACTCACTTCGCGGTCGGTAGCCGCTCCTCGACGCTCCCGATGAACCCCAGCACGGCCCTGTTCCACGCGTCCGGCGTCTCGAAGTACGAGGAGTGGCCCGCGCCGGGGAGGAGCTGGAACCGCGAGCCGGGCGTCAGTTCGTGCGAGCGCCGGATGAGCTCGGGCGCGACTACTCGATCTTCTTCCCCGACGAGCCAGAGGATCGGGATGCCGGCCTCGGTCAGTCGCGTCGACGTCGAACCGCGGTAGTTCATCCTTCGCGGGAACGGCGCGAGGAAGTCACGAGGCCTCGGGGGATTGATGCCTCGCAGCTGCCGGTACAGGAACGCGAGCTCTGGGGCGGAGTCGTACGTCGTCTCGGCCAGCGCACGCCGCAGAAGCGACCCCGCGAAGAATCCCTCCGCCTCGAGTTCGACCTTGCGCGCGCGCGCATCGTCGTCGGTGACGCCGCCGTTTGTGCCTGAGTACGTGATTGAGGCGATCCGCTGCGGGGCGCGCGTGAAGAGCCCGAACGCGGTCCGTCCGCCCATCGAGTGGGCAACGAAGTGCACCCGGTCCACGCCGACGTGCTCGATCAGCGCCAGCGTGTCGGTTCCGAACGCGACGCGTCCCGGGCCGTCCGCGAGGTCCGGCGAGCGCCCGAAGGCGCGGTGATCGAAGGCGATCGTGGTGTAGCGCTCGCTGAACTCGGGAATCTGCTGCCACCAGACGAGCGTGTTGCCTCCCGCGCCATGCGCGAGGAGCACCGCGGGCGCCGAGCCGGGAGTTGGCCCGTGGACCTCGTAGTAGAGCTCGAAGCCGTCATCCAGCGGCAGGTGCGGCATCGCAGGTCCTCTCCACCTCCGACTCCCAGGGCACGCCTGTCTCGCGGGAGATCACGTCGAGAATGTCCTCGATGTCCCCGAGCAGGGCCTCGTCAGGGTCGAGCGTGCGCGCGTGCAGCATCGATCGCATCGCCGCTCCGTACAGGTCGTCGGGCACCAACCCCCGAGGGTCCTCACGACGCCGTCCGCGTGGGTGCGCGAGTGCGTTCGCGGCAAACTCCTGGCACCACCCGAGCGTGAACCAGATCGTGGGGTCCTGCGGGGCGAGCGCCGCGGCGCGCTCGAGCGCGGCGATGCCCTCGGGGTAGGCGCGCCGGCGCGTCACGAGCGTATTGCCGATGTACGCGTGGGCGTCGGCAAGCGTGGGGTCCAGCGCGAGAGCGTCCTCGGCTGCCGCCAGCGCATCATCGATCCGTTCGACCGTGTGCAACCTGAGTGCCTCGCGGAGCTTTGCGCGCGCGGCATCGAGATTCGCTGGAGCGTTCATCCGTTCATCATATCGACGAAGCCGGCGCCGGGTTGCGGCTGAGCGCGCCGACGGGCAACGTACGTGCCAGCCGGACCGGTCTCGATCGCTTGAATCCGCGCCAGGAGGCTTCCGTGCGGCGGCTCTTTCCTAACGTCTATGAAGGCTGGCTCGTTGTCGCCGCTTCCGCCTTCTACATCACGCTGACGTCCGGCGCGATCAACTATGGGTTCGGCACGATCTTCCGGCCGCTTCGCGAGGAGTTCGGCTGGGGTGTGGCAGCGACCGCGCTCGCGTTCTCGCTTCGGCAGGAGGCGAGCGGGATCGCGGCGCCGTTCATCGGCATGATCAACGATCGCTTCGGCCCGCAGCGGACGGTGGCACTGGGGGTCGTGGTCATCTCGTCCGCCGTCCTCGGGCTCTCGTTCATCCAGAACATCTGGCAGTTCTACGTCGCGATGGTCCTCATCTCGGTGGGCGCGAGCAGCGTGGGAGGACCGGTCGGCATGGCCGCGGTCACGACGTGGTTCGAGCGGCGGCGAGCGCGTGCGCTGGCGCTGATGACGATGGGCGGCGGCCTATCCGGACTCATGGTCGTGCCGATCGCGGCGCTCGTCGTGGGACTGGGCTGGCGAGGCGCACTCCGTGTCGAGGCGGCCACGCTCCTCCTCGCCGGACTGGTCCCCGCGTCGACCACTCGATTTCGGCCTGCTGACCACCCGCAGCCGCTCGATGGCGTCGTGACGAGGGACGCCGAGGGGCGTCCCGCTGCTCGACGCCCTCTCTGGGGGATTCCCGTCCGCGACGCGGTGCGCACGTCGTCGTTCCTGATGCTCACGCTGGGACTCGCGGGCATCTCGTTCGGCACCGCGACCGTCACGGTCCTCCAGATCCCCTACCTCGAGTCGATCGGCATCCCCTCAACGGCGGCGGCGTTCACGGTGACGTTCTACTCACTCTCGTCGCTCATCGGACGGCTGGGCTTCGGGTTCCTCGCGGACCGCTACAACAAGCGCCTGATGCTGGGTGCGTGCACCGCGATGATCGCGCTCGGGCTGGGGCTGCTGCCCTTCGTCCGCACACTCCCCGAGGCGTTCGGCGTGCTGCTGCTGCTCGGACCCGGCTTCGGCGGCACGATCCCGGTGCGGGCCGCGATGATCGCGGACACCTATGGCACGCGGTACTTCGGGACGCTGAACGGCCTGGCGACCTTCGTGCGCACGCTGGGATCGGGGCTGGGTCCGCTCGTGGTCGGGTACACGGTGGACCGAACCGGCTTCTACACCGTGGGCTGGCTGCTCGCCTCGGGAATCGTCGGCGTGGGCCTGATCGCCGTGCTGGCTGAGCGGACGCCGGTGGCGCTCCGGGCACGCTGGCGGGACGAGCCGATCGAGGCAACCGCCTCGCGGTAAGCGTGCGCCGAGGCCCTCGGCGCGCGCGAGGGCGGTCGGTCACGTATGCTGAACCACGCCGCTCACGCGCCCGTAGCTCAGTGGATAGAGCACCAGACTTCGGATCTGGGTGTCGGGGGTTCGAATCCCTCCGGGCGCGCCAGGCGGGCCGTGCGCGTCCGGCTCCCGCCGTCCTAGCGCGAGCCGACCTTCTTCCAGAAGAGCACCTGCTGCTTTGTGTCACTCCACGACGAGCGGATCCGCATGCCGGAATCCTTCGCGGCATCCTGCAACAGACGCTTCACGGTCGCTGGCTTCTCTCCCCGCTCGAGCTCAATCTTGCCGGCATCGGCCGAACTCAGCGCGTCGATGAACGGGCGCCTCGCCTCGAGGGCTGCGCGACCGCGTCCCACCACAACATCGGCCGGGGGGAGCTTCGTGAACTTTGCCATCTGTTCCACCAGCAATTCATGAGATAAATCGGAAGAGTCTGTTTGCGGCCGAGTGGCGCGGAGCGCGAGGATAGCGGCGACGCTGTGCCGATGCAAATCACCGGCTCAGTCGCATGATTCGCTCCCACGAAGTCGTTGTCAATTCTGGCGATATACGAACAACGCACGGCGGAAAGGGTCGACCCTCCCCTGCGTTCAGTCGGTCGAGGGATTACGAGGGAAGTGGATCCCGTGGCACGTCCTGCCCCTCATTCACCATGTGGTGAGCGAGCGGCTCGAGTCGTGACATGACTTCGTCGACGAGTTCCGTTGGCACGTGGGCCTCGAAGGCCGCGCGCATGTGTGTGAGCCAGCGATCCGCGTGCCCGCGACCGATCACGAACGGGAAGTGCCGTCGGCGGAGCATCGGCTGCCCGCGTGAGATCGAGAAGAGCGGTGCGCCCCCGAGCCACTGCTCCATGAACAACTGCTGACGCTCGATTCCCGCCTGGAGATCTTCCGGGAACAGCGGCCGCAGCGCCGGATCGGCTTCGACGCGCGCGTAGAAGTCCGTGACGATCGTGTGCACCGTCTCGCGTCCCCCGATCCGTTCGAAGATCGGTGGCTGCGGTGTGAATCGCGGTAGGTCCGACTGCATCACAACCACTCCAGGCGTGCCGAAGCGCGCAACTCAGAACCAGCGCTGCTCGATGACCTTCGATGCGTGCTTGCCAAGGGTCAGCAACATGCGCTCGTCGTCATCGTCGAAGTGGCGCCCATCTTCACGATCCGTGACGTAGATTGAGCCGCGCACATCTGTACCCACCCACAGCGCGATCCCGAGGAGCTTCTGCATCGAGGGGTGGCGAGGCGGGAAGCCAAACGACCGGCGCGCCTGCTCGACGTTCTCATACCGCACCGGACGACCGTCCTCGCGCAGTGAACCGAGCGGTCCGTGGCCCTGTGGCGGCCCCTTGAGCGCGCGCAGCACGGCACTATCGAGGCCCGCGACGAAGAATCCCTGGGTACGGTCGTGGCGGTCGGTGACAGCGAGCGCGGCGTATCGCGCGGAGGTGAGCGCCTTCGAGAGATCGACGACCGCTTGCAGGTCGATGTCCGGGCTGCGGCGGTCAGGAAGGTCCTGCAGTGCCTCGGCGAGCGCTTTGAGGGCCCGGGCCTCGGCGTCATCGACCAGTGGTGCGCCCATCAGTCGAGGCTAGGCGATTGCATCCCGCCCGCCAAGTGCCCCAGGGTCCCACCCCGGGCGGCGACCGCCCGGTCACCCCGCGTTCGAGATCCGCACCGCAGGTCGTTCGACGGGTTCGACCGCCGGCGGCTGCGCCTGCTCGTCGTCGAGCAGCTGACCCTCGACGTAGATGCGCACCGTGTTCGCGGCGAGCTCCACCTGGTCGCCCACGGCGGGAGGCTCGGAGTCCCATTCCCAGCGTGCGAGCAGGGTGGCGCGCTGACCGAGCGCCACCTCGGTCAACCACATCGGCCCCATCGGACGGCAATGCAGGACGGTGCCTGTGACACCCAGTCCCAGGCCGTGACCCGTGGGAACCGCACGGAGCCCGGACGGGTGGGCGAGGAGGTGCACCGAGCTGCCGCTCGCGACGCGAGGTGGCACCGCCGCTGCACCGACGTGCGATTCACGCACGAGTCCAGCCTCTACGCGGCCCTCGAGCAGGACGTCGTATCCAGCGAGCACTGCCGTGCTCACCGTCCCCGGTCGTGCGAGGACCTCGCTCGTGGGCCCCGTCTGAGTCACGCGTCCGGCCTCCATCACCGCGGTGCTTTCGGCGAGCGCTGCCGCATCGTCGGGATCGGTGGTGGTCAGGAGTACGCTGATCCGCAGCCGCTCGAGGAACGCTCGAAGAGTCCGCCGTCCAACATCTCGCTGACGCCCGCGGAGCGCCGCGAGCGGGTCGTCGAGCAGGAGTAGCACGGGTTCGGCGCAGAGGGCCCGCGCGATCGAGAGCCGCATCCGCTCGAGGACGGCCAGTCGGCCGGTGAGTTCGTCGCCTCGGTCGGCGAGATCGAGCAGGTGCACGAGCTCGGCGAGTCGGATTTCCCGCTCCATCGATGAGCGGCGCGCGGCGCGCAGACCGAATCGGATCGTCTCGCCCACCGTCAGGTCGGACGCGAGCCCGAAGCCCCGAGGGACGTACCCGAGCCCGCGCAGATGAGGCGCACGCGCCGTGACGTCGGCCCCCTCGACGGTCACAGCGCCGCCCTCGAGGAGGTCGAGCCCGGCGATTGCGCGCAGTGTCGCGGTCTTGCCGCTGCCTGGTTCGCCGAGGACTGCCGTGATCACGCGGCGTCGCGCCTCGAAGGACACGTCAAGGGCAGGTGCGTCGTCGCGCGGCGTGCTCGCCACGCCCCGAAGCGACAGTGCAGGGATGGCCAGGATCGGTGTCGTCATCGGCGCGCCCATGCGCCGAGGGAGCCTGTGCCGATCCGAACAACGATGGCGGCGCCGGCAGCGGCAGCGAGCGTTAACGCGGTCGCGAGCGTGTAGGCTCCCGCCGCAGTGGTGTCCGGGCCTGCGAACAGCGACGGAATGGCAGTGCCGAGGGATCGTGCCGCCGGATCGGGCGTCGCGGGAATCGATGCGACGTCTGCGATCGAGGCCAGGACGGCAAGCACGACCGCACCCACCACCATCCGGTCGAAGCGCGGACGCGCACCCCGGAACAGCGGCTGCAACCCATCGGCGCCGACCACCCGCGCGGCGTCGAGTTCGGCACGTGCGGTCGATGCGGCAAGCGAACGGATGACAGCGAAGGAGGCGCAGTAGCCGAGCACCAGGTGGACGACCGCGGCGCTTGCGAGCCACGCGTGCGCCGCAGTCCACTCGGATGCGCCCACCCCGATTGCCGCGGGAGCAAGCGCGAGCGGAACCGACGGTGCGATGCCGAATCGGAGCCAGTGAGGCGTCGAGGTCATCGCGAACGCGACTGGAAGAAGCGCGCCGCACGCGGCCGCCACGGCGAGCAACAACGACCCACCGAAGGCCGCGGTGAGCGCGAGGCCTCCGGTGCTCGGCGGAGTGCGACGATCGCCTCCGGAGTCAACCCGCGGGCAAGCATCGCGGCGAGCGCAGAGACCCGGGCGGTGAGGACGGCGATGCCGATTCCTGCCCAAGGCAACGACGAAGGCCGCGCACCGAGGTCGGCCGGAGTGCTGATCGGGGCTGATCGGCGCAAAGCCAGCCACAGAACCGGGAGCGTCACGACGAGGGGCACGGCCGTCGCGGCGAAGCGCGGTCCACCGAAGGTGCCCCGCAGCACCTCGAGCGGGAGGCTCGGCACGTGCGCCGCCGGGAAGACTGCCGGCGCTGCGACCGAGGTGAACGCGTGCAAGAAGGTGACCGCCGAGCCTGCGACAACGGCACCGAGCGCTCCACGTCCCTCGGCGGAACGCCAGCGATCGAAAGAGTTGAGGCCGAGGACGAGCGCGGCGTCCTCGACGTGCTGCCGCTCCCCTCGGGCCGAACGCGGGCGCCAGCAGGTCCACGCGACCGCCACTATCGACGTCGTCACGCACGTCTGTGCCAGCACGACCGGGACCGCCGAGAGGACCGTGGACGCGTCTCCTCGAACGAGGCTTTCGAGACCGGCGGACTGCAGCAATGCGCGCACTCCGAGGGCGAAGGCGACCGGCGGGAGCAGCAGCGGCAGCAGCATTCCCACCTCGAGCGCCGTTCCGAGGAACCCGGCCGTGCGACGCCTCGCTTCACCCAGGGGCGCGCCGAACGCGGTTCCGGCGACGACCGCCGCGAGAGCCGTCACGGCCGACCCACCAACTACCGGGAGCCCGCCGGCGAGACTGGAGCTTGCGGATCCCTCGGTGGCTGCCGGGTTCCCTGCCAGCACGAGGCCCACGGGCAGAACGCACGCTGCGACGAAGGCGAGCAGGCTCAAGAGCTGCCAGCTGTCCGTCACCGAGATGTGGAGTCGAAGCGGGAGCGCCGCGGGCTGGAAGCGAGTCACCAGCGTTCCCCCTCGATCAGCGGTCCCGGGTCGGGAGCGCTCGATCGCCGGGCGCGGTGAGACAGGGCGCCCGTTCATCCATGATGGGCAGACTCGCTGCGCGAGAAGCGGTGCCGCTGCAAGGGCAACGCTCACCGCCTGCGGCGCGCTTCCTGCGAAGTGCACACGGACGGCTCAGGGACTGTAGCGCGACGCCGTAGTCCGTCAAGTCATTGACGGTCAGTCGTGGCGCACGCCGAACATCGTAAAGCCCGCGCCCATGTTTGGCATCGCGTCGAGCTCCGGGTGCAGACCGAGGTGGGACGGAGCGACAAGCGCCTTCTGAATCGCCCAGATCGAGATCCCCTGCACGCGTTCCATGTTCGCCATCTCGTCGAGACTGTAGAAGCCTGCACCGGTGATCTCGTCATTGTCGAAGACAGGGTCGCGCTGCTCGACCTCCTCGAGGCGGAACACGACGTAGATGTTCGTGCTCGCCGTCCGCGCCGCCCCGGCCACGGAGTGCCGGAACGCAATCACATCGCGGACCTTCGCGACGATGCCCGCCTCTTCGAGCGCCTCGCGCTCGACGGCCGGGATGATCGCCTCGTCGTGCTCGACGTAGCCACCGGGGATCTGCCACGAGCCCTTGCCCGGGTCCCACCCGCGCTGCACCAGCAACGCTCGGTTGTCCCGGATCACGACGCCCGCGGCGCCGATCGAGAACGTGCCGAAGTCGATGTAACCGCAACTCGGACAGGCGGGGCGCTCGCGGCCGCCATCCAGCTTGGGCTGCAGCTCGGTGGCGCAGCGGGGGCAATAGACGTGGAGTGCAGCCATCGAAGTGCGCCTCTCTTGTGCCTGCTCTCATCGCCGACTCCGGCGTTGAGATGCGCTGTCGGTCGCGAGGTCGTGTTGATTAGACGCGGCCCGCCTGGAAATCGAGCAACCCGCGCGCGACGTTGAGGCGCAGCAGGTCCGACGCACCCTCGGCGAGCCGGAGCGAGCGCACCTGGCGGTACAGCGCCTCGAGGGGATGCCCTTCGATCAGGGCCTGGCCGCCTGTCAACTGGACCGCCGTGTCGACGACCCTGCCTGCGGTCTCCGTGGTGAGCACCTTCGCGATGGCGCCCTCGTTCATCACGTCGACGCCGTCCTCCGCGAGGCGCGCGGTCCGGTAGAGCACGCTCCGCGCCGCGTAGACCTCCATGAGCATGTTGCCGAAGATCCAGCGCACCTGTTCGCGATCCGCGAGCGCGCCGCCCGCGCGGTGCGGCTGCGTGATCTGCTTCTGCGTGAAGTCGGCGACCCACATCGCGAGGCCGGCCGCGCGCGCGGCGACACCGAGGCGCATCTGGCCGATGTTGCCGAGCCCGCGCTGCATCCCCTCGCCGACCTTGCCCACGATGTTCGTCTGCGGGACCCGCGCGTCGTGCATCAGCAGCTGGCAGTGCGTGCCGCCATCGAGGCTGCGGAAGTCAGGGCCGAGATCGACCCCGGGCGTGTCGCGATCGAGCACCACCATCGCGGTGCCCCCGGGCCCCGAGGCGTCCTCGTCGACGTTCAGGAGCACGGCGTAGAAGTCGGCGCTCGAGCCTCCCGAGACATACGCCTTGCGCCCGTTGACCACCAGCTCGTCACCGTCGCGCTGGGCCCACGTTGGCCGACCGGCCTCGGGCCCGGAGGGCTCCGTGAACCCCCAGGCGGCGTAGCGCTGGCCGCGCATCAGGGGCTCAAGGTACTCGGTGCGGAGGCGCCCCTCGGCGTTGCGCAGCACACCCGGCCCCGGGCCGAAGACGAACCGCGCGGTGCGGAGGTTCGTCGCCGCGAATGCTTCGCGCGCGACCGTGAGCGCGAGCGGGCCGGCCTCGGTGCCGCCGAACTCCTTCGGCTGCGTCATGCCAAAGAAGCCCGCACGGCGCGAGCGTTCCGCCACGTCCTTGCGCACGTCGCGGTTGCTCGGATCGTCCTCGTCGTCCGCCGCGCGCGCCTCGAGGGGGCGCAGCTCGTCGTCGGAGAAGCGTTGCACGCGCTCCCGCAGCTCCACGAGCTCGGGGGGGATGTGCTCAGGCATCGGGACCTCCCGCGCCCGGTTCGGGGCGCGGGCGCAGTCCCAGCGCGCGCTACTGGTCCTCGTGGCGGTGCTCGTCGGCCCGTTGCGCGTGCCGCTGTTCGTGCAGCACCTGAGGCGGCCCGGTGGGCGTCTCGGTGTCACGATGAATCGGCTCGGTCGGGGGCGTCCGCGGCGCCGCGGCACCAGCCGCACGTCATCTCGGGAGACGGTCCACCTGGGCCCGCCACCACGCCTTCCGGTGGTCCGAGGAGTCTGGCGTTCCGATCATCGAGGCCTCCCCCATCGACCCGCGCGTCCCCGTGTGAGGGTAGTCGTTCGCATGCATGGCCCGAAGGCTCCGGACGCGTCCCCGAGGGGTGACCTTCGGGTCTGCCGTTCTCCGCGCTAGCGACCCGTGGCGAGCAGCGCGGCGATATCTCGTGCGAGCGCTGCCGGTGGACGGGATGCATCGACGATCACGTGCGGGCCCTCGTGCGGGGCCACAGGCTCGAAGGCGGCGCGCTGCTGCTCGTACACCTCGAATGTGGCGTCCGAGGTCCGCAGCGGATCCGACGCGCGGGCCTCGATGCGCGCGCGCGCGGCGTCATCGTCGAGCCGCAGCTCGACGATCAGCGTGGGCACGCCGGCCGCACGAGCGACCTCGAGGGCGGCCTGCCGATCGGCGGCACGCTGGTGTGTCGCGTCGATGACGACCGCGTGGCCCGAGGCCAGCCGCGCCGCGGCGTGCGCGCGCAGCGTCTCGTACGTCCGTGCCGAGCTGTCGGCGTCGTACAGGCCCTCGCGATAGCGTCCCGGCACCGGCGTGCGCGGATCGATGCCCGCGAGGCGCTTGCGGACGGCGTCCGAGGACACGTACGCGGCGCCGACGCGTGCGGCGAGGGTGGCCCCAACCGTCGACTTCCCTGTCCCCGAGAGCCCGCAGAGGATGACGAGTACCGGGTCGGCGCGGCGTTGTGCGTACTCAGCCGCGAGGTGGAAGTAGTTCGCCGCCGTGCGCCCGAGGCCGGCGCGCTGTTCCGGGCCGATCTCCTGGGCGTTCGCGCCGATCGACTCCACCTTGCCGCGGACGAATGCGCGGAACGCCCGATGCAGAGGCTGGAGCACCCCGAGGGTCTCGTCACCACTGGCCGCCAGGTAGCGCCCCGCGAACTCGTCTCCGAGGTCCGCAAACCCGCGCGCCTCGAGGTCCATCGCGAGGAACGCGATGTCGTACCCGACGTCGAGGTAGCGGAAGTTGAACCAGTCGGTGAACTCGATGCAGTCCACCACCTGGACGTCGTCGCGCGCATCGCCGAGGGCGTAGACGTGCTTCGCATGGAGGTCACCGTGGCCCTCGACGACGCGTCCGTCGGCGAGCCGCTGGTCGAGCAGCGCGCCCTCCCGCGCGAGGGTGCGCGTGACGAAGTCGCGGAGGATGGCGGCATCGTCGGCTCGCCACGTCCTGCCGATGTTGCCCTCGGCCTCTGCGTACTCGCGTGACCACCACGCGCGAACCGCAGCTCCGCCTGCGAAGCTCGGGTCGTTCTTCACGACGGCGGCGCTCTCGTGGAAGTCGATCAGACGCCGCACGATCCGTCCGAGCAGGCCCTCGGGGACTTCGCCGCGCTCCAGCATCGAGGAGAGCATCGCGCCGTCGGGCAGGCGGCGCATCTTGACGGCCCATTCGACCACCTCGGCATCCGGTGGGACCGTGCCCGGATCAACCCGGAAGGCGCCATCGGCCAGCCTCACCACCGGCACCGCGTCGAGGTACACGTCGCGCGTCAGGCGCCTGTTGAGGCGCACCTCGTCCCGGCAGTAGCGCTCCCGCGTTGCCGCCTCCAGCTGGTTGATGAACCCGAAGTCGACCGGCTTCTTCGTCTTGTACACGAGGTCGTCGGCGAGAAAGACGTACGAGATGTGGGTCTGCACCAGCTCCACCGCGGACGGCGGCGTCGGGTAGGCACTCGGATCGAGCAATCCGCGCACGTACGCCGGGAGATTCGAGGTATCGCTCGTCATCACTCGATGGTCGCTGGCCCCGCCTCGTACCGCAAGGAGAACGCCCGAGCCGGCCGACGTGAGGGGGATACATCGCCATAACCCGAGCGTGTTGCGTGTCCGCCTAGAATGGAGCCCGCATCCAGCCTCGAGGAGCGCGCAGGCGCCACCAGCAAGGAGCACTCGATGACGACCGAACCGACCACCGCCCCCGCCGCGACCGAACCACCGGCGCGACCCGAGCCTCCGAAGTCGATCTCGGCCCTCGAGTGGATCGAACTGCTGTTCGACGAAGGCTCCTTCGACGAGCGCTTCGCAGCGGTGCGCACGCCGGACCCCCTGAAGTTCTCCGACTCCCAGTCCTATCCGGAGCGCCTGGCGGAGACCCGCGAGCAGACCGGGGGACGGGAGGCGGTCTGGACCGGGAGCGCACGGCTCGGCGGCCAGAGCGTCATCGTGGCGGTCTCGGACTTCCGCTTCATCGGCGGCTCCATGGGCTTCGCCGTCGGCGAGCGAGTCGCCGAGGCCATGGACGAGGCGCGAGACGCCGAGGTCCCGTTCATCGCGGTCACCTGCTCGGGTGGCGCACGCATGCAGGAGGGCATGGTGGCCCTCATGCAGATGGCCAAGACGGCCGCCGCCGCGCAGCGCCTCCACGAGGCGGGTGTACCGATGGTGACCGTACTGGCGGGTCCCACGACAGGCGGCGTGTATGCCTCGTACGGGAACCAGGGCGACGTCATCATTGCGGAGGCCGGGTCGCTGATTGGGTTCGCAGGACCTCGAGTGCGCGCTGTGCATGACGAGGGCGAATCGCGCGAGACCCTCTACGCCGAGGACCTGCTCGAGGCCGGTCAGGTCGACGCGGTGCTCCCTCGCGAGGCGATGCGTGACTACCTGCTGCGCGTGGCGCGGCTCGTCCGCCCGATGCCGGGTCCGGATCCGGAGCGCCTGCCCCCGTACGTCCTCGCGCGCAACCTCGACCGAGGCTGGACGGCGGTCGAGCGCGCTCGCTCGAAGGAACGTCCGCGCGCGCTGCGCTTCATCGAGGGCCTCGCGTCGGACTTCGTGTCGCTGCATGGCGACCGCTCCGGCACCGATGACCCGGCGCTCGTGGGCGGCCTGGCACGCATCGGCGAGACGAACGTGGTCGTGATCGGGCAGGAGCGCGGCGACCTCGATGACGCCGGCGCGAGCCGCAACGGTCGCGTCGCGCCCGCCGGATACCGCAAGGCGCGGCGGCTGATGCTGCTCGCCCAGCGCCTCGGTTTGCCGCTGGTCACGTTCGTCGACACGCCGGGCGCGCACGACGGCATCGCCGACGAGTGGGCGGGCCTCGCGAGCTCGATCTCCGGACTGCCCTGGCCACGATGGCGTCCTCCGTTGCCGACGGTCAGCGCAGCGTCGTGATTGGCGAGGGCAGGTCGAACGCTCGCGCTCACCGTTACCGACCGCATCCTGATGCTCCAGAACGCGATCTACGCGGTGACGAGCCCCGAGGGCGCCGCCGCGATCCTCTACCGCGATCGCGGTCGTGCCGCCGAGGTTGCCGAGGCGCTCGGGGTTGCCGCGGTTGACCTCCACGCGCTGGGCATCGTCGATACCGTGGTGAGCGAGCCGCAGGGTGGCGCTCACACCGACCCGCAGGCGGCGCTGCGCATGCTCGAGCCGGAGCTGCGACGCGCGCTCGCCGAGGCGATGCGCGGTCGCGGCGCCGCGCGGCGGGCCCGTCGGGAAGAGCGCGTACGCCGGATCGGCCGCGAGCCGGGCACGCTCCGGCAGGCGGCGGTGATGCTCGCGGGCGCGACGGACACCGCCGTGCACGCGATCAACGCGGGCGTCCAGGCGATCGGGAGTCGCATCCTTCGACGCGGCCGCGGTGCCGAGGGTGTGGCCGAGTCCGCCAGCTAACGCGGCGTTAGAGCCCACAGGTCCCACCATCGAGGGCGTTCCTGCCCTCGTAAGCCTCGTGCGCGCGTCGGACTCTGAGGACGGCGCGCGCCGGGCGATGGGAGATGCCGATGACGAGCAACTTCGACGAGCAGGTCGACGACGGCGGCGAGGTGCGTCGCTGTGCGACCTGCGGTCACGCCGAGGACGAGCACCGCGTGGTCACCGACGAGCCCGAGCGCGGCCGTCCCGAGATCTGCGTGACCTGCGGCGACCGGCACGCGTTCATCGCGATCGTCGAGGTCGGAGAGCGCTAGACAGAGCGCCAGGCCGAGGACAGGCCCGGCTGAGGCCTAGCCGACGAGCTGACGGTAGATCGAGGCGCGCTTTGCGGGGTCGCGCTCCTCGATGGTAACCCCGTGGATCGTGTACCCGGCTTCCTGCTGCGCATCGATCCATTCGACGCAGCCCTCGACGGGTCCGGCATAGCCGAGCGAGCGCGCCAGGTCGTCGGACACCGCCTCGATGCCCGCTTTCGAGCCACCATCGCGCCAGGCGGCGCGGACGGCATTTGCCTCGTCGGCGAGCCCGATGCGCAGGAAGTGCTCGTAGTAGAAGTCGCCCATCCTCGCGATGTAGAACGCGGCGTTCTCCTTGATCTGGCCGTAGGCGCGATCCGGGTCGCTGGTCACGGTGACCGAACCGCCCGAGCGGATGTCGAACTGCGCGACGTCGCGCCCGACCGCGAGCAGCGCGTCGTGAGCGATCGCGACCTGCGCGTTCCACTGGTCGCGCGGCACGAAGATCGGGATCCAGCCGTCGGCGAGCTGCGCGGTCTGCTCGATCGATTTCGGGGTGATCGAGGCAACGTGGATGGGGATGTGCCGACGGTCGGCGGGCGGCTGGTGGTCGCGCATCGTGAAGCCGCGGTCGAGCTGGAAGATCTTGCCGTGGTAGTGCAGCGGTTCGGCGGCCGAGATGGCGCTGATGATCTCGATGTACTCGCGCATCCGCTGGAGCGGTCGCTCGAACTTGATGCCGTGGAAGTGCTCGATCACCTGAGGGCCGGAGGAGCCCATCCCGATCACCATCCGGTGCCCGAAGTACGTGTCCAGGGTGATGAACGCCTGCGCCAGTGCGGCCGGCGTGCGGGAGAAGATGTTGACGATCGAGGTCCCGAGGTGGATGCCCTGCGTCGCTCCAGCGAGCGCGGTCAGGATGACGAAGGCGTCGCGGCCCCACGCCTCGGCTACGGACAGGAGGTGCACGCCGGCCTCGTCGGCGACGCGCGCTTCCCCGATGGTCGCCTGCAGGTCCAGCGGCCCCTGCCAGTCGACGCCGATCGCGATCTTGCGCACGCTGCCTCCTCGTTGCGGCGTAGCCGCCGGTAGGTCGCCAGAAGCCCGTTGAGGGCTCGATCGAACAGCCGAGGCAGGCCCCCGAGGGGGCTAGTCCTGGTCCGGATTGTCCTGCGCGGGTTCTCCGGCAGCGCTGCCACGGCGACGACCGCGTCCACCTCGACGCCCGCGTCGACGCTTCTTCGTGGCTCCCTCCTCGGTCGCACCCGCATCCCGGACCTCACTCGAGGTCGTTGCTGCCGGCGCAGGGATCTCGCGTGTGGCCTCCGCGACACCCTCGTCGTCGTCATCGTCATGCGCGTTGCCATGCGGGACGAAGCGGCTGCTGCCGCCGACGAGCACGCGCCGGGTCGCCTTGATTCCCGGTGGCGGCCGTCGTCGCGAGGGCAGGATTGAGCGGTCGCCGCCTTCGGCGGGCGGGCGGAAGGCGATGTCCTCCGGGAGTGGTTGATCGAGGTTGCGTCGCGGAGGGCGTCGGCGCTCGTACGAGCCGCTCGATCCGTTACTGACGCCCGCACGCGAGCGGGAGTCGCTGCCGGTCTGCCGGCTTGACGAAGTCGAGGATGGAGTTGCCTTCGGGGCGGCTGATGGAGCCTCGGTGAGCGCCTGCGATCCGGCACCCGAACCGCGCCCGCGACCTCCGCGTCGTCGTCGCCGCTGCGTGGGTCCTGTGGACTCTTGTTCCGCCTGCGCAGGCGGTTCGCGCGACCGAGCAGCCCTGCCGAGCCGCTTCAGGATGGGGCTCATGCGTATTCGTTCCGAGGAGGGCAGAGCCGTCGAGCGCCGATATCAGGCAACAGGTGCGGGTGTCCCGGGTTCGCCAGGGAAACACGTCAACCACATCGTAACGCGCCGGTGACAAATTCGCGAGGTCACGGGCACCTCCCCGGGGCCCTCGCGTGCGTGAGGGTGGTGTGGTTCGATGATGCCCGGTCGCACGGGGTTACGGGGAGGCTGATGTGGACGGGCTCGCGCTCGTGGGGCTCGCCGCGGCCGCCGCGGCCGCCGGGGCGATCAACGCGATCGCCGGTGGTGGCACGCTCGTGAGCTTCCCGTCCCTCCTCGCGGCGGGCTACTCCGCGCGGGTCGCCAACGTCACGAGCACGGTCGCCATCTGGCCCGGTACCGTTGGCGGTTCGCTCGCATACCGGCGTGAGCTGGGCGCGAGGCGAGACCGCCTAGCGAGGCTGAGCCTGCCGAGCATTGCGGGCGCGGCGGTGGGCGCCATCCTTCTGCTCGTGACCTCGGACCGTCTCTTCGATGCCGTCGTGCCGTTCCTGGTCCTGTTCGCCAGCATGGTGCTGGTGATGAACAGCCGCCTGTCTCGCCTCGCAGCCCGGGTGGGCATCGGCGCGCATCCCGACGGGCACCTTCCCGCCGGGCTCTACGCCTCGATGTTCGTGAATGGGATCTACGGCGGTTACTTCGGGGCCGGTCTCGGGATTCTCACCCTTGCGGCGATTGCCATCCTGGCGCCGGACGACATGCAGCACTCGAATGCCGTCAAGGGCATGCTCGCGCTCATCATTAACTCCGTTGCCGTCGTGATCTTCGTCGCCTCGGGACTGGTCGAGTGGGGCCCGGCCCTCGTGATGGCGGTCTGTGCCATCGCGGGCGGCTACGCGGGAGTCAGCCTCGCGAGGCGGCTCAGTGCGCAGGTATTGCGCAACCTCATCGTCGTGTGGGGCGTCACGATGAGCGTCATCCTCTTCGTCACCTAGCTGCCCTGACTTCCGCCGGGCCATCGAGTGCTACACGGGCACGCTCGTGCTCGTGAGCTCCGCCAGCAGGCGATCGTCGGCCCCGAGCACCGACACGCGCACCACGGTGACGCGCCTCCCGCGACGCACGATCCGCGCCTCGGCCCGCACCTGACCTTCCGGCTGATTCGCCAGGATCGAGGCGTGCACGTCAATGACCGCCATCGGCTTGCCGTCGCCGCCTGCCTCCGCCGAGTTGGAGCGCATCGCCAGGGCGGTCGCCGCAACATCCGCCAGCGCGAGCAGCGCGCCTCCGTGCATCAGCCCCCGTGGGCTCCGATGGCGGTCGTCGATCTCGAGTTCGATCACCACGCGCTCCGGAGACGCCTCGACGGTGCGGAACCCGAGCGTCTCGACGAAACGCACAGGCGGGGTAGCGGCGTCTCGAACTTGGGGCGTGGTCATCGGGCCTCCTCCAGCACGGGGAACGATACCCGCATCGTAGAGGCACGGCGTGCGGGGCACCCCTGGCCTCAGGGGCACCCCTGGCCTCAGGGGCACCCCTGGCGCCGCCGATTCGCGGTCGAAGATCACAGGTACGGCCGCAGCGCCTGCGAGCGAGCACCACACTCGTGGTCCGAGGAGTGGCATGGCGTTTCGAGCGAGCCACGATCTGCCCCCTGCTGCCTGGCGCGCGCGCCCGCGCGATGCTGCTGCTGCACAACCCGGACGCGACCATCCAGGATTTCGTGCAGGTATTCACCGCCGACCCCGCCCTGGACGTTTCCGCGCCCGCGGCGGCGAACTCGGCGGCGTCCGCGCCGGTGCGGCCGATCGCATCGGTGCGCGAGGTCGTGCGCACGGCGCGCCGCCGCGGCAGATCGCGCTGTCCTCGCTCATGCGATCCCAGCTTGATGCCCGCCTCGAGGAGAGCTGATCGAGGTCGGGCACTTCTGGGAGCACTGGCGCGGTCGGCCTCCTGACCGAGTACCTCGCGGGTGCGGACCTGGCCCCGGCGTCGGCTTTACCGCCGGGTTCCTCCACGACCTGGGACGGCTCGCGCTCGTCTCCGAGAACCCGTTCCGCTACCGGCGTGTCATCGACCTCGCGAAGGCGGGCGCCTCGGTTCCCGTGCGGAGCGGCGCATCGTCGGAACGACGCACCTCGTGGCAGGCGAGCGCCTCGCGACCCGCTGGAGCCTCCCCGGGGAGATCATGAAGCGCTGCGGCGGCCCACCATGACCGCGAGGGCGCTCCGCTGGCAACGACTGTCTACCACGCGCGTCGGATCGCGTGGAAGCTCGGCTACGGTGACGGCGTGCTCGCGCCCGAAGTGATCGTGTTCGACGACGAGACGTCCGAGCTACTGCGCCACTTCGGTGGCGAGGAGGGCTCGCACGCGCGCGTGCGCTGGTACGCCCTCGCGCTTCTACGGAGCACAGCCCCCCGGAAGCAGCCCAGGGGACGCCCGGCTCGCGAGGCCTGCGCAGCGCCTGGCCGACGAGGTCATAGACCGCGCTCCCGCACCACCAGCTCGTCGTACAGGACCGCGCCATTGAGCTGACCGGCGGGCTGTTCGCAGATCCAGACGGCTGCCTTGCCCATGTTGTCCGCCGTGTCGAAATCGAGGTTGGGATTGTCGCGGCCGTTCCTCGGCCATCAGATTGCCCGGAGTCCTGATGCGGCCGTTCGGCGAGAGCACGTTCACCGAGATGCCCTCGGCCTGAAGGCTCCAGCCCTGCGACTGCGAGAAGTGCTCGATGAAGGACTTCTGCGGCCCGTAGAAGATGTCGCCGATGCGGCGCACCGCGGTGTCATAGGGGCCGGGACCCGGCGCGATCGCACCCCTCGAGGACAGGTTGACGATGTGGCCGCCGCCCGCCGCGCGGAGGTGCGGAATCGCCTCGCGCATCATGAGGACCACGCCCATCACGTTGACGGCGAAGCTGAGCTCGATGTGTCGCGGCTGCACGGTCTCGATCGTGCCCGTCACGAAGATCGCGGCGTTGTTCACCACGATGTCGAGCTTGCCGAAGTGCGCGGCGGTCGTCTGAACGCTGGCCGCGATCGAGGTTGCGTCGCGAAGGCCGAGGACCACCGGGATCGCGGCCGCCGCCCGCGTCCTTGATTTCCTGCACCACCGAGTGGATTGTTCCCGGCAGCCGCGGTCCTGCTGCACCTCGGTCCGGCGGCGACGGCCACCAGGCGCCTGCCCGCGCGAGGTACCTCGCGATGTCTGCACCGATACCGCGGCTTGCACCCGCGACCAGCGCCACCCGCCCCTCGAGGCTCATGTATCCCCCTGCTTCGATAGCCCGCCGACCGGCGGGAGACTAGCAGGAGGAGGCTGACGGGGCGCGCTACCGACCTGGAACGACGAACAACGTTGCAGGAACCTGCGCGACGTTCGGTCGAACCTCGTCGAGCGGGCGCTACATCTGCATGTCCGGGTTCGACTTGATCACGCCGAAGATCGCGCCCTGCGGGTCCTGGATCATCGCGAATCGTCCCGGTGGAATGTCCATCGGCTCCTGGAGGACCGTCGCGCCGAGGCTCTGCGCGCTCGCGATGCACGCGTCCGTGTCGGCCACCTCGAAGTAGACGGCCCACGTGTTGGGCATGTTGCCCATCATCTCGGTCTTCGCCATCACGCCGGAGACCTCGTTTTGAGCGTCACCCGCCTTGAGCAGGGTGTACGGCGAGCCACCCATGTCCGACGTCTCGGGGTTGACCCCGACGATCTTCGCGAAGAACGCCGACGCCGCCTCCGGGTCCGAGGTCAGCAGCTCGCACCAGCACACGGCGCCCACCTCGCCGAAGCGCCCGAAACCCTGGTGCTGCTTCGCCTGCCAGAGCCCGACGGGCGCACCGGTGGGGTCGGTGATGACCGCCATCCGGCCCGATTCCATGACCTCCATCGCGGGCACGAGCACGCGGCCCCCGGCCCCCTCGACCTTCGCCAGCGTCGCGTCGACGTCGTCCACGGCGAGGTAGACGCTGAAGTGCGGCGGGATGCCCTGCGCAGCCTCGTCGGGCTGCTGCTTCGACAACCCGAGGATGTAGTCCCCATCGATTTGGGGCATGTGGTACGCGCCGCCGCCGGCCTCGGCGGGCATCGGCTCGGCGTGATCGGTCCATCCGAAGAGGCTCGTATAGAACTTGAGCGCGCCCTCCTCGTCCGAGGTGGAGAGCTCTACCCAGCTGGGCGCACCCTGCCTGATCGTTGTGAGTTTCATCTCGCTCCTCTCCCGACCATTTGTTCGGATGGGCACGGTAGCAGACTCAGCCGCCATCAGATCTTAAGCATCTGTTAAGAGCTACTTACACAACAGGCGGAGTATCGATCAGATCTCGGAGTAGCCACTCCCCCGGATCGTGATCCCGTAGCCCTGGCCGTCGGCGATCCAGCCGAACTCCTTGAGGATCTGCTGGGAGTAGCAGACGCGCCCGCTGATCTTCTCCACGGGTTCCGTGGCCAGCAGCAGGATCGAGTTGGCCATCGTGCGGATGGGCTCGCCCTTCGGGTCGTCGAGGGACGAGCTGAGCCCGTGGTACACGGTGCCCTCGGTGGGCACACCGACCGATGGCGACACGCAGGTAACCGAGATGCCGTGCTCGTACACCTCCTGCGCGAGTCCCTGCGTGAAGCGCTCGAGGGCGGCCTTGGTGGCGCCGTACATCGTGCCGCCGCGCAGGCCCGACGAGGCCTCGTAGGGCCCACGTCCCGGTCCCACCGCCCCCATGGAGGAGAGGTTCACGATGGCGCCGCCGTGGCGCGCGATCATGTCCGGCAGCACGGCCTTCGCCAGCATGAACGAGCCGTGCACGTTGACCGCGAAGGCGCGCATCCAGCGGTTCACCGGGAAATCCACGACGGGGATGAAGTAGGAGAGCGCCGCGTTGTTCACCAGCACATCGACGGGCCCGTACGTCGACTTCGCCTCGGCGATGAGGGCGTCGCACGATTCCTCGTTCGACACGTCGCACGCGACGGCGTGCGCCTCGCCCCCGGCAGCGCGGATCGCGGCCACGGTCGAGGCCAGCGAGCCGGTGAGGAACGCGTGATCGCCCTCCTCCACTGTGCGTGCCGCGACGACGACGCGCGCACCTTCCTCGGCGAACACCTTCGCGACCTCGGCGCCGATACCCCGGCTCGCCCCGGTGACGACCGCAACCTTGCCCTCGAGCTTGCCCATCGCATCCCCCGTCTCGCAGTGTTTCGCTGTCTCGAGGCAGGATGCTAGCGGAGGATCGAGGACACGCTCGGACGCGGAGACTGTCGAGGGCCGAGACGGGGAGGAGAACTAGGCGGCGCTCGTCGCGCTCCGCGGCTGCTCGGAGGGCATTGCACGGCGAGCCAGTGTCTCGAGAGCGAGGGGGAGGAAGGCGGGTACTCGCGGGCTCGATCGCCAGCGGAACACGGTGCGCTCGGTAACACCGAGCTCGGCTCCCAGCCGGGCTGCGGTGTACTGGCGCTCGCTCATCCATGCGCGCAATTGATCGCCGGTCACTGGTCCTCCAGACCGACCAAAGCGTAGGCCCCATGACTCAAGCGCGGCGGCCGAACCGCCTGACGGGCGTATCAGTGTTCTTTCAGGTCAGCGCGCTGCGGGTGCGAACACTCCGGGGCGGAGCCGTCGCCCCACCACTCGACCTCCGGCACGAGTCGCACTCCCGACGACGCGAGGACGCGCGCCTGCACCTCGGTCATCAGCGCCACGATGTCGGCCGCGCGCGCCGAGCCATCGTGCACGATGAAGTTTGCGTGGAGGGCGCTCACGTGCGCCGCTCCCATCGCAAGTTGCTTGCAGCCGGCCGCCTCGATCAGCCGTCCCGCGGCGTCGCCGGGCGGGTTCTTGAACATCGAGCCCGCGTTGGGCTCGGATGTGGGCTGCGAGGCCTGGCGCGCCGTCAGGAGGCGCTGCATCTCTGCCTCGATCTCCGCGCGCGGACGGGGCGCGAGCTGCAGCGTCGCCGCGAGCACGAGCGATCCGCTCCCGCGCAGGCTCGAGGCGCGGTATCCAAACTCGATGTCCGAGCGCGCGAGCGTGCGCCGGGTGCCGTCGCGCTCGAGGAGGTCGACGGCCACGACCAGGTCGCCGATCGCGCGTCCGTCGCCGATACCGGCGTTGCTCTGCAGCGCGCCCCCGAGCGCCCCCGGGATCCCGATCGCGAACTCCAGGCCGCCGAGCTGGTGTTCCGCTGCAGCTCGGGACAGCGCGGGCAACATGACGCCCGCGCCCGCGCGCACCCGATCGCCCTCGAAGGCGACGAACCCGCAGGCGCGCCGCAGCGAGATCACGAGGCCGCGTACGCCGTCGTCGGAGACCACGACATTCGAGCCGCCGCCCAGCACCCGAACCGCGAGACCCTCCGCGCGTGCCCATTCGACGAGGCGCGTCAGCGCGGCAAGGTCCGGCGGCGTGGCGAAGAACTGCGCGGGACCGCCGACGCGCATGTACGTGTGCTTCGAGAGCGGCTCGTCCTGGATGAGCGCGGCGTCGGCTGGCGGGCTGTTCACGGTCCCATCGTAGGTGCCGACGCGCTAACGCCGCCGCCCGCGAGGCGCACCCTCGGCGAGAGCCGGTCGGGAACGCGCGGGCGGCGCAGGCCGATTCCGGGCCTCGGCCCATTCGTGGTAGGGCGGGACCGGCTCCTTCACCACCCAGAGGAAGTAGTAACAGCCCATCTCGCCCATGAACTTGAAGTTCTTCCGCAGGGACTGCACGGTCTCCTCGAAGTCCGGGGCTGAGCGCAGGTACGCCTTGAACGAGCCGTGCTGCGCATCGAGCTCGAGCATGCGCGCCGCGTTCCCGACGACTGCCTCGAGCTTGCGCCGGTTGCGGATCACGCGCGTGTCCTGCACGAGCGCATCGATCTCCCGCTCACTCATCGAGGCGACGCGCTTCGCGTCGAATCCGTGGAATGCCTCGCGCGTCGAGGGCCACTTCGCCTCGATCACGCGCCAGGAGATGCCGCTCTGGAACACAGCCTTGCTCATCACGTCGAGGTAGTCGTCGATGGACACCGCGTCGATCTGCGGCGGGGCTCCCATCTCGTCGGGCATCGCGTCCTCCTTCTCGAAGACGGCGGTCTCGAGCCTACAGAGGCGGCCGCCGCAGGTGGAAGTCGGTTGCCTGCTGGTAGGCGTGGCCGACGCGGAGTGCCAGCACGTCGTTGAACTTCGCGCTCGCGATCTGCAGGCCGGTGGGGAGTCCTTCCGCATCGAGCCCGTTCGGCACCGAGATCGCGGGCTGGTGCGACTGGTCGAACACCCCGGTGTTGCGGAACTTCAGCGGTGTCGGCGGCTCGTTCGTCGGGTCGGGCGCGATGGGCTCGGCGACGGCGGGACACGTCGGGAGCACATACCCATCGAACCGATCGAGGCCC
>JAXLWY010000019.1:0-33900 GCA_046328255.1 Dehalococcoidia bacterium
CGGAGTGATGCGTCCGCCCGGCACCAGGATCGTGCCGTTCTCGGGCAGGCGGTTCGGGTTGCTCGCGAGGTCGTTCGCCGGGAACGCGATGATATCGGCGACCTTCGCGTCGTAGTGGTCGGCAATCTCGGTGAGCGTTTCGCCGAGGCGGACCGAGTGGATGATGCCCTCGACGGACGGGACCTGGAGGAGCTGGCCGGGCTTCACGAGGTCGGCATCCTCCTGGATTTCGATGTTGTTCCAGATGATGTAGTCGCGTCCGACGCCGAACTGCCTGGCGATGCCGGCGACGGTGTCGCCGTTCTTCACCTCATAACGGTAGAAGACGGGCACCTGATCGCGCTCCCGCGAGAGCGACGTTGCGCCCGAACCGGCGACCGCGCGCGCGGCGACAAGGGAAGCCGAGGGCGTCACCGCCACCTGGTTTACGGCGGGCGACGTGATGGTGAGTGGAACCGGCTGCGCGCCGATCGAGTTCACGCTTCCCGTGGGCGCTGAGGCAGGCAAGCCGGGCATCGACATCGCCGCCGCCGCCAGCCGTGGGCGTGCCTCGAACGAAGGGACGTCGACGGGGAACAGGCCACCGAGCGCGGTGAGGGCGAAGACGATTGCGACCACCCCGGCACGCGCCGGTGGCAGTCTGCGAGGGCTGGGGGCGACCACGATGGGGTGGCGTTGGGCCCGGAGCAGCGTCCTGCTGCGCCTCGTGCGCAAATAGGGAGGAATGGTCCCCCGAATACCGGCGTCCTCTCACGTGCGCCCCACCCCGCCACAGGGCGGCGCCTTCCGTGTGTTACGCCGACCCCTCGGGGGCCGCCGACCGCCGCAGGATACCGAATCGGAGGCGCGGATGGGCACCTCCTGACGAGAAACTGTCAGTATTTCGCAACCGAGGCAGATTCGAGGACGAACGCGCGGACGCTAGATCACCCTGCTAGATCACCTCGGACTTGAGCCCCATCAGGAACTCGGCGTTCGTCTGCGCCTTGGCCACGCGTTCGATCACGCGCTCGGCCGCGTCCTGTCCGCTCTCCTCGACCATGGCGGCCATGCGCCGCAGCAGCCAGATCTGGCGGAGCTCTTCCTCGCTGAAGAGCAGGTCCTCGCGTCGGGTCGATGAGCCCAGGACGTCGAGGGCGGGGTAGACGCGCTTCTCCGCGAGGCGGCGGAGCAGGCGCAGCTCCATGTTCCCGGTGCCCTTGAACTCCTCGAAGATCACGTCGTCCATCCGCGAGCCGGTCTCGATGAGGCAGGTCGCGATGATCGTGAGCGACCCACCCTCCTCGGTGTTGCGCGCGGCGCCGAAGAACCGCTTGGGCGGATAGAGGGCAATGGGATCCATGCCGCCGGAGAGCGTGCGGCCGCTCGTGGGCATCGCGATGTTGTAGGCGCGAGCCAGGCGCGTGATCGAGTCCATCAGGATCACGACGTCGGTGCCGCTCTCGACCAGCCGCTTGGCCCGCTCGAGGGCGGCCTCGGCCACGCGCGTGTGGTCCTCGACGGGCTCGTCGAACGTCGAGGCGATCACCTCGCCGCGCACGGAGCGCTGCATGTCGGTGACTTCCTCGGGCCGCTCGCCGACGAGCAGCACCATCAGGTGCGCATCGGGCGCGTTCTGGGCGACGCCGTGCGCGATCGCCTTCAGGAGCATCGTTTTCCCCGCCTTGGGCGGCGAGACGATCAGGGCACGCTGGCCGCGTCCGATCGGGGAGAAGAGGTCGATCATGCGCTGGCTGATCTGTGACGGGTCCGTCTCGAGGCGGATCATCCGGTTGGGGAAGATCGGCGTCAGGTTCTCGAAGAACGGCCGGCGCTTCGCCACCTCCGGGTCCACGCCATTGACGGCGTCCACGCGCAACAGCCCGTAGTACTTCTCGGAATCCTTCGGCTGGCGGACCTGGCCCGTGACGTAGTCGCCGGGCCGCAGCCCGAACCGACGGATCTGCGACTGCGAGACGTACACGTCGTTGGGCCCGGGCACGAGGCGTTCGCCGCGCAGAAACCCGAAACCATCGTCGACGACGGTGAGCACGCCGCTGGAGAAGATGTTGCCCTGGCGCTCGGCCTGCTTCTGGAGGAGCCGGAAGATGAGCTCGTTCTCGTGCATCGAAGGCGCGTTCTCGAGGCCGAACTCCGTGGCCATGTCCAGGAGCTCGCCGCGCGGCTTCTTCTCGAGTTCGGAGATGTTGAGCGAGGGGGCGTCCGGGTTGAACGGCACGTTCTCGAGGTAGTCGTCCTGGCGGCCGTTGCCGCCCCGGTCGCCGCCGCCGCGACGTCGTCCGCCCATGCGACGAACATCGCCGCCGCCAGCCTCGGTGGGGGCGCCACGGCGCCCACGGATGGGGAATTGCGTCATGAGACCTGCTGAGCCGAAAAAGGAACGGAAGTGGGGATGTGGGGGAGCGTCGCGCTGTGGCGACCGAGCTTCATTATAGGAAAACGCCCTCCCGATACACAACTGCACGACGCACTCGAGGGACGAATCGCGGGGTTTCCCTGATTCGGCGGTCCGCGGTTAGAACGGCTTGAAGACCGCAAGCACCAGCTGGATGGGGACCGTGAGCACGACCAGCGTCCCGAACACCATCGGAACGTTGTCCGCGAGGGCGTCCCGCAGCGCCTCGGTCATCTCGCCCTCCTTCTGGGACTGGAGCGCGAGCAGGTGAACCCGTCGCAGCCCCACGCCGAGCAGGGGGACGAAGATGAACGCATCGATCATGAACACCACCTCGAGGGCGGCCAGCCACCCCGTCGTGATCGGGTTCCAGTCCGCCGCCGCCACCCACGCGAACCCGCTCAGACCGGTGGCAATCAACCCGGGGAGGAGCCAGGCGCGCTCGCTGCGCGTCGCCTCGGTGAGCAAGAGCGTCTTCGCCTCGAGCTGCGGCTCGTTCCAGGCGCGCCAGACGGGGGACATGACCGCTCCGAGCCCCCACATCATCCAGAAGAGCGAGAGCATGTGGATGGTCCGAAGGATCGCCGCGCTCACGCGGGAAGCATCTCGCGCTCCCCGGCCATCGAGGCGGATTTCGCCGCGTGTGCCACCGCCGCGCCGATGAAGTCGCGGAACAGCGGATTGGGGCGGTTGGGCCTCGAGGTGAACTCCGGGTGGAATTGCGACCCCACCATGAAGGGGTGGTCGCGGACCTCCATGATCTCGACGAGCTCGCCATCGAGGGTCCAGCCGGAGGCGACGAGGCCGTGCGCCTGCAGCTGCGGCAGGAGCGCGTTGTTCACCTCGTAGCGATGCCGGTGGCGCTCGCGGACGATCTCCGCGCCGTAGGCCTCGGCGGCGCGGGTCCCCGGCACCACGCGCGTGTCGTAGCCGCCGAGGCGCATCGTGCCGCCCATGCTCTCTACATGACGTTGCTCGGACAGCATCGAGATCACCGGGTATTCGGCGTGCACGTCGGCCTCGGTGGTGTTTGCCGTGGGCATGCCCGCGACGTGGCGCGCGAACTCGACCACCATCATCTGCATCCCCAGGCACGACCCGAGGTACGGGATCAGTCCCTCGCGGGCATAGCGCACCGCTGCGATCTTGCCCTCGAGCCCACGGTCACCGAAGCCGGGGCAGAGCAGGACGCCGTCGACCTCGCCGATCAGGGTTGATGGTGCGTGCGCCTCGAGGTCTTCCGAGTGAATCCAGCGCAGATCGACGCGCACGTTGTGGAACGCGCCCGCGTGCACGAGGGCTTCCTTGATCGACAGGTAGGCGTCGTGGAGCTCGACGTACTTGCCGACGATCGCCACGCGTACTTCGCCACGCGGCGCGTGCAGGCGCTCGACGAACGTGCGCCACTCGTCGAGGTAGCCCTCGGGCGCCGCCGGCAAACCGAACTGCGCCGCGACGATGTTCGAGAAGCCCGCCTCCTCGATCTCCAGCGGCACCTCGTAGATCGAGGCGGCGGTGACCAGCGGGATCACGTTCTCTACCTCGACGTTGCAGAAGAGGGAGACCTTCTCGCGGAGCGAGAGCGACACCGGGAAGTCCGAGCGAGTGACGATCACGTCCGGCTGGATGCCGTAGGAACGGAGCTCGCGCACCGAGTGCTGCGTTGGCTTGGTCTTCAACTCCTGCGTGGAGCCGATGTACGGGAGCAGCGTGACGTGCACGGACATGGCGTCGGCACGGCCGAGCTCGTGGAGCATCTGGCTGATCGCCTCGAGGAAAGGCTGGCCCTCCATGTCGCCGACCGTGCCGCCCACCTCGACGATCACGATGTCCGCATCGAGGGCGTGGCCCGCGGCCTTGATCCGGCGCTTGATCTCGGACGTCACGTGGGGAATCGCCTGGATCGTGCCGCCGAGGAAATCGCCGCGACGCTCCTTGCGGATGACCTCCTCGTAGACCTGCCCGGAGGAGGTCGAGTTGGCGCTCGTCAGGTTCTCATCGAGAAAACGCTCGTAGTGCCCCAGGTCGAGGTCGGTCTCGGCGCCGTCATCGGTGACGAACACCTCGCCGTGCTGGTAGGGCGACATCGTGCCCGGATCGACGTTGATGTAGGGATCGAGCTTGAGGATGGATACGCGGTGGCCGCGTGCCTTCAGCGCCCGCCCCAGCGAGGCGGACACGATGCCCTTCCCCACGGAGGACACCACACCGCCGGTGACGAAGATGTACTTCGGCATCAGGTACTCGCTCTGAGGGGGAGAGGGAGTGGATGAGAGAGATCGCGGTGCACAATCCATCTTCCCCACCCCGAGAGAGGCTGTCAAACGCGCCGGCATGCCATCACGAACGCGGCGCAGCCCTCAGAGGTGTCTCAGCGCCTCGCGCCGGGAGAGGCCGCTGAGCCTCGGTCCCAGCGCATCGACGTAGGCCCGCACGACCTCGGGCGCGGTCTTCGCGTACTCACGCAGCGCCCACCCAATCGCCTTCCGAATCCAGAATGAGCGATCCGCGAGATTCGGCTCGATACAGTCCCGCAGGAGCTTCAGGTCGGTACTCGACCTCAGGCCAAGCTGGCTGATGATCGCCGCGCGGCGCTTCCACGGGTCCGGAGCGCTGGCCCACTCGCGCATGCGCTCGGCCATCCAGGCGTGGTCCTCGCGGACCAGGTCGCGGAGCACGTGCGCGGTCGAATCCACGAGGTCCCACCACGCGCCCGTCACGATGAGCTCCTCGAACAGCGGCAGCGCCTCGCGCGTGCGGAACGTACGAAACCGGCGGTGCGCCGCGATCTCGATGGCGACGTAGCGCTCCTCGCGGTGTGTCGCCTCGCGCCAGAACGCGAGCACCGTGTCGTGCCATGCGTCGGACGCCTGCAGCGGGTGCTGCCCGAGCGCCTCCTTCACGATGCGGCGCAACGGCGTCGAGGGGACGCCGAAGAAGGGCATGTCCGACTTCATGTACTCGCGCATGCGGACCGCGCGTTCGGGGTCGGCGGCCGCTGCGAGCGCTGCTCGCACGTCCTCGAGCAGGGACCTATCGGCCGCGGCGAGCTGATCTGAGCGCGTACGAAGGCAGGGAGTTGCCGAGGGCCGGCGGAGGCTCCGGGGAACAGGAGCAGCGTCGCTGGACATGGGCCGCGTTCAGGCGCCGCCAACCATCTGGATCACCAGCTCGACAGTGTCGCCGTCCTGCACCGGCGTCGACGGGTCGGCTTGTTGACCGTTCACCATGACGAGGATCGCTTCGGCTTCGTCGCTGGAGAAGCCCTCATCGGTGACGACGTCGCGCGCGGTGAGCCCGTCGCGGTGCGGCATCACGAGGCGCAGCTGCTTGCTGCGCGAGCGCTCGGCAAGGATGTCCGGCATCCGAAGCGTCACGGGCATCGATGTGCCTCCGGAATGGCGAGGGACTCGGCCCGGCGCATCGCCTGAAAGCAACGCCTCGGGCCGTCGGGACCGGAGGGCTCGCTGTTGCCCGGCTCATGGAGGCAGCCATACGCTGACCGCACGAGCGCAGGAGGATAAGCATGCCGCCGGTTACGCCCGAGATTACCACGCTGCCCAACGGGCTCCGCGTGCTGACCGTGTCGGTGCCCACCTCGCAGGCCGCTTCGGTGGCGTTCTTCGTCGGCGTGGGTTCGCGGGGGGAGACGCCGCGCACCAACGGCCTCTCGCACTACATCGAGCACATGCTCTTCAAAGGGACGACGCGTCGTCCCACGGCGCCGGAGATCTCCCAGACCATCGAGGGCTCCGGCGGACAGCTCAACGCGTTCACCACTCGCGAGCTCACGTGCTACTGGAACTCGCTGCCGTTCGAGTCTGCCGAGGTGGGGATCGACGTCGTCGCCGATATGCTCCAGCACGCGCTGCTCGACCAGGCGGAGATCGACCGCGAGCGAACAGTCGTGCAGCAGGAGATCCGGCGCAGCCACGACAGCCCCGCGGCATGGGTCGGGGAGCTGATCGGACGCGCGACGTTTGGCGACCAGCCTGTCGGATGGCCTGTCGCCGGCTCCCTCGAAACCGTGGGCGAGATGCAGCGCTCCGACTTCATCGACTTCATGGGGGCGCACTACTCGACGCAGAACGCGGTGTTCGGCGTCGCGGGGAATATCACCCACGAGGCCGTGCTCGAGTCGGCGGCGCGGCACTTCACATCGATGCCCACGCAGGCCGTGCCGAAAGCCTCGGCGGCGCAATCGGGACTCCCCGCCGAGCGTGTGATCGTCGAGGAGCGGGAGCTCGAGCAGACCAACCTCGCGCTGTCGATGCAGAGCTTCGGCCGCCGCGACCCGCAGCGCCACGCACTCGACGTGCTGAACGCCGTGCTCGGACGCGGCATGTCGTCGCGCCTGTTCAAGGAGGTGCGCGAGCGTCGCGGACTGGCGTACTCGGTGGGCTCGAGCACCTCACGGCTGACGGACATCGGCACGCTCACCGTGTCGGCCGGCGTCACGCGCGACCACCAGGAGGAGGCGCTGCGGGTCATTGTCGAGGAATTGAACCGGCTCGTCACCGACCGGGTACCCGCAGATGAATTGCAGCGCTCGATTGACTACGTGGCGGGCTCGCTGCGGCTGTCGCAGGAGACCGCGATGTCGCAGGGCCAGCGCCACGCGAACCAGCTGCTGCAGGACGGCGTGCTCGAGTCGATCGACGAGCAGGTGGCGGCGACGAGGGCGGTCACCGCTGCCGACGTGCAGGCGGTCGCGCAGCGGATCATCGGGCCGCGCGAGTTCGCGCTCGCCGTCGTTGGTCCCTCGGCCTCACCCGACACGCTCGACAACCTCCTGCGCGCGTAGTCGCGAGCGCGCCGCCCGTGGCGGGCCTCGATGAACTGCCGGACGCCGTCGCGATTGCACGCCTCGTGCGGGACGTCACCGAGCGCGAGCCGCGGAACCCGCGTCCCCTCGGCAGCGGCGTCACGACGATCGCGTGGCGCGTAGAAACCGACGACGGTCCGCTCGTCGTGCTGCTGCAGAAGCCGGACGCCGCACGCGCGAGGGCGACGGCGGGAATTGGAGACATCCCCCCACGCTTCGGTGCTCAGCTCGCCATCTTCGATGCCCTCGACGACCGCGTACCGCGAGCGGTCGCATGGAGCGGAGACCACGAGCACGAAAGCACCGCCCGGATCCAGCTTCCCTGGGCGATCGTGGGAGAGGCCGAGGGTGCGCCGGGCGCGGCCGACGACCTCAACCTCGAGGCGGCGCGAGACCTCGGCGGATGGCTTGCGCGGCTGCATGCGCTTCCTGCCGAGGGCCTCGGACTCCTCGAAGATCGGCGCGATCGCCTCACGGGGACGGCGCCGGACACAGCGTCCGCTCTGCTCGAGCGCTGGCCGGGACTCTGGCCATTCGACGGCACCTCCTTGCTGTCACATCCGATCGCCCGCGTCGCACCGCGGACGATCGAACCTGCCTCGCGGTTCCGGGAGGCGATCCTGCGGTTCGGCCTCCTCACCCGGGGGGTCGTCCTCCACAGCGACCTCAACCCCAACCACCTCTACCTGCGCGACGGTCGGATGGTCACAGTGATCGATTTCAGCGACGCGTTCATCGGGCCGCCTGCGGCAGACTTCGCGGTCCTCGCCTCGCACTTCGGGTGGGACCGCGTGGAGGCCATCCTCGAGGGGTACACCGAATCCGTCGTGCTCCGCGAGACCCGACTCGCCGAGGCACAGCTGTTTGGCGTCGCGCTCGGGCTGTATCGCGTGCGCAAGCGCGTGGCCCTCGGGCAGGAACGCGAACGCATCGAGCGCGATGTGCTCCACCTCGGGGATACGATCGAGCGCGCGGCGCACCTGCTGCGTGGCTAGCGTTCCCGGACGGAGGTCCGCGTGCCTGTCATCGAAACGCCCGAGGGCATTCGGATCCGCTACGCGGAACGGGGCAGCGGCCGCCCGCTGGTCCTCGCGCATGGCTTCGGAGTCTCCCTCGAGATGTGGATGCCTCAGATGGAGGCGCTCTCGCGGGACCACCGCCTGATCACATGGGACGCTCGTGGGCACGGCGGGTCGAGCGCGCCCGGCCACCTCGAGGCGTACACGATGCCCGCCCTCGCCGGCGACCTGCGCGCGCTCCTCGAGACAATCGATGCCACCAGGGGCGCGATCATCGGCGGCATGTCCTTTGGGGGCCAGATCGCGCTGCAGTACGCCACCGACTACGCCGATGACACCTACGCGCTCGTGCTGAGCGACAGCACGACGCGCGGCAACGAGCCCCCTCGCGATCCGCGCGAGGCCGCCGCCGCATGGGGCGTGGCCGGAGATCCCGGCCTGGAGGGCGGACTGGCCGCGATGGCCACGCGACCCGATCTCACACCTCGCCTGCCGGCGCTGGAGATCCCCACGCTGGTGCTTTACGGACAGCACGATGAGCTGATCGCAAAGGGTGTCCAGCGGGTCATCGACGGGCTCCCGAACCGCCGCGTGACCGTCCTCGCCGAGTGCTTCCACGGCACCTCGGGCCAGCGACCGGGCGCCTGGAACGACGCCGTGCTGCGCTTCCTCGCCGACGTCGCGGCCGGCGCAACCCTCGGCAACGAGGAGCTGGTGTGACCCGCGAGGGCGCCCTGCGCTAGGCTCGCGCTTCCCGAGACTGAAACCGAGGTCACGCGATGGTCGCCGTTCGCAGCATTCTGCTGATCCGAGGCACGCAGCCCGCCGTCTACGAGGCCGCAGCCACCACCTCGGCAGACGCCGTCGTCATCGACCTCGCGTCACCCGAGGTCAGCGCGGAACGAGAAGCGGCACGAGCGCTCGCGGCGAAACACGCACCGCTGATCGCGCGGCGAGGGCGTGGTGCGCATGTGCGCATCTCGGACGCGCGCTCCGGCGAGCTCGAGGCCGACGTCGAGGCGGTCGCCGGCGCAGCGATCGCGGCCGTGCTGCTCTCGGGCGCTGAGGAGCCACAGGACGTGCGCGACGCGGACATCGCGCTTCGCCGCCGCGAGATGCGACGCAAAGTCGCGCCCGGACACATGCGCCTGATCCCCGAGGTGGATTCCGCCGCGGGCCTGCGAGCGCTCCCCGCGATGCTCGGAGCGGTCGATCGGCATGGCGCCGCCGCGCTGAACGTCGAGGCGCTGGCGCACGACATGGGCCTCGGAGGCGCGCTCGCGCCCTCGATGCCGCTCCTCGAACACGCGATGGCGACGGTTGCGTTCGCCGCTCGAGCGGCGAAAGTCCCCTGGCTTCTCCTCGCGAGCCACGTCGACCAGGGCATCCGGGCCGCCCTCGCGAACCGCGCGCACGCCCTCGGCGCCGGGGGCGTGTACGTGCGCTCCGAGGCCGAGGCGGCCGGGTTCCGTCAGCTCTTCACCCCTGCGCGCGAACGGGTCGAACTCGCACGTGCCATGCTCGAGGAGTGGGAGCGAGTGCGCACACGCGAGGAGTGGGTCGGTGCGGTGCACGGCCAGCTCGTGGATCGCCGCAGCGTCCGCCTTGCTCGCCAGGTCGTGGCCGCGGACGCCGAGCACCGCACCCTCGACGAAGCCCGGCGCCGCTAGCAACCAGGGCACATCAGACCGCGCATCCGAGCTCCCGGAGCATGGCCCGCACCTCGCGCGCGATCCGGGGATGCCCGCGCTCGAGCCGGCCGCGAACGCGCTCGATGCGCTCCGCGTCTGCTACCCCCAGGCGACCGGCCGCCCGTTCAATGGCAACCTCGTCCTCGTCCTCCCAGCGCGCGCCTGCCGCGTCCACCCAGAGGTCGAGCAGCAGGTCGGTGTAGCGGAGCTCGAGCAATGCGGTGCGGGCGGCCAGCTCGACGTCCCGCACGACATCGAAGCGCACGAACACGGGGGCGCCACCGCCGCCCTTCGGGACCGCGTAGTAGCAGTTGTAGCCACGGCGCCGCCAGAAGACACCGTACGAGTCGAGATCGCGCCCGTCACGCTCGAAGCGGAACAGCACGACGATGCGATCACGATTCAAATCGACCAGCTCGCAGTGAAATCGGGATTCGCGCGCGCCGTCGAACGAGCGCTTGACCTCGATGATGGCCGTCATGGGGCGGGTTCGAGCCATGCGAGCAACGGGATGGAGTCGCCGCGGGGCGAGAGGTCGTACGCGAGCCGCACTCGGTCTCCCGGCTGGGCGAGGAACGACGGTCCGGATCGCGCGCGCCGGAGCTCGAGGGTCCGACCCGACGCGCGAACGCGCGCGGTCGTGGCGTCGCTGCTCACAAGCGTGCCCTCCTCCGGGAACTGGCCCACCCACGTCATCGCCTCGGACGAAACATCGAGCGTATGCACGCCGCCAAGACCATCGCGGAGGACCACCCGCCAGCCTGACGTCTCCACGGGGACGCACGACCGGCCGACCTTCCAGCTCCCGTGGCACGTGTCCGGCCAGGTTCTCGGTGTCACGGCCTCCACACGCAGGTCGGCAGCGGGGACCTGGAGGAGCGTCGCCATCGCGTCAACCGCGCGGATCGTTGCCGCTTCGGCGCCCTCAGATTCCGGGCCGGCGGCAGGAGGCAGGGCCGGCGTCACCACGAGGGTGCCCGCCTCCGGCGTCGCGAGCGGCTTCGCGGCCGCCGTCGCGCGCTCCTGAAGGGGATTCGTCAGCGGGCGGCGCTCCGGCGCGTCGGTGGCGCCGCAGCCCGGCGTGAACGCGAGCAGCGCCAGCACAGCAGCAGTCCCGAGCAGGCCCAGCCGTCCGACGCCCATCACACCCTCACGCTGACCGCCTGCTGGGGCGGGACGCGTTCCCTGTGTATGATCTTTGACGTTTGGGTCCCTTACAAATCGCGAATGCGAGTCGATCGCGCGCGCCCGTCTCTGGATGGGTGCCGAGAAGAGGCAACAATGCCGGCGACGGTCATCATCGGTGGCCAGTGGGGCGACGAGGGCAAGGGGCGTGTGGTGGACTACCACGCGCGCCATTGCTCGATCATCGCGCGCTACTCGGCAGGGACGAACGCCGGCCACACGATCGTGAACGATCGCGGTCATTTCGCGCTTCACCTCGTGCCGGCGGGGATCTTCTACGGCGACAAGGTGTGCGTGATCGGTAAGGGTGTGGTGGTTGAGCCGGTCGGACTGCTCAAGGAGTTGGCGATGCTCGGCGAGCGGGGGGTCGACACCTCGAAGCTGCTGATCAGCGAGCGCGCCCACGTCGTCATGCCCTGGCACCCGGTCATCGACCGCCTCGACGAGGCCATGCGGGGCGAGCACGCCATCGGCACAACGGGCACGGGCACGGGTCCAGCGTTCACGGACAAGGTCTCGAGGAACGGCGTCCGCGTCGTGGACCTCATCTCGCCGGAGCTGCTGGCGACCAACCTCGAGATGGTGCTGCCCTACAAGAACCGGATCATCACCGAGCTCTACGGCGGCCAGGCACTCGACTTCGACGCGGTCTTCCGCCAGTACCGCGAGTTTGGTGAGCTCCTCGCGCCCCACGTCGCAGACGTCGACACGATCGTCCAGGACGCGCACGACGCGGGCGAGAGCGTGCTGCTCGAGGGCGCACAGGGGGCCCTGCTGGATCTCGACTCCGGGACGTATCCATTTGTGACGTCGTCCGTGCCCGCCTCGGTGGCTGCGGGCGCCGCGATCGGCATCGGTCTCGGCCCCACGGCGATCGAGCGCGTGGTTGGCGTGTACAAGGCGTACCAGACGCGCGTCGGCAATGGCCCCATGCCGACGGAGCTCTTCGGCGAAGAAGCGGAACGCCTGCGCGATCCAGCCAACGCCCAGGGCCAGGGCGAGTACGGCGCGACCACCGGCCGCTCGCGGCGCTGCGGCTGGTTCGACGGCGTCCTCGCGCGCTACACCGCCCGCCTCAACGGCGTGAACTCGGTGGCGCTCACCCGCCTCGATGTGCTCTCGCAATTCGACAGCATCAAGGTGTGCACCGGCTACGTGCGCAACGGCGAGCGCGTCGGCACGCTCCCCGCTGCCCTCCCTCACCAGTACGAGGTGCAGCCGGTCTACGAAGAGCTTCCCGGCTGGCGCCAGGACGTCTCTGCCGTACGCAGCCTGGGCGACCTGCCCGCCAACGCGCGCGCCTACGTGCGCCGCATCGAGCAGCTCATCGGCGCGCCCATCGACATGATCTCGGTCGGCCCCCAGCGCGAGCAGGTGATCGTGACGCACGATATCTTCGGGGCGGAGCTGTAGCGCGCCCCACCGCTCGACCGGGAACGGAGTCTCGTCTTGGCGGCCCTCTCGCTGGTTCTGCACGTGCTGTTCGCCAGCGTGCTCGTCGGGCCGCAGATCCTGATGTTCTACGCCGTCACTCCCGGGTCGTGGCTGATCGAGGACGACGACCTTCGCGTACGCGTGGTGCGCGTGGTGGCGAGGCGGTTCGCGCAGCTTTCGGTGATTGCGCTGATCGGACTGCTCGCGACCGGACTCTTCCAGTACTTCTCACCCTCGATCGTCCCGCCGTCGATCCGCGAGGACATCAACGCATACCGCTGGGGGGGCATCTTCATGCTGAAGATGACGCTCTTCGTGGTGCTGATCGCGATGATTGCCTTCCACGCGATCGTCCTCGCGAGGCGGATCGGACAGGTCACCGAGGAGGTGAAGGCAGGCCGCGCCGATCGCTCGGCCCTCGAGGCTGCCCGACGCAACTCGTTGCTGTTCTCGGGCCTGATGATCCTCGTGTCGGTGGCGATCCTGGCGCTGGGCGTGCTGCTGGCGTTCCCGCCGATCGCCGACGCGACGGTCTGAGGTCGAACCGGATGCGCACGCTGCCGGATCTGCTGCGGCCGGGCCTCGCACTCGTCTTCGTGGGCATCAACCCGGGGGAGCGTTCGGCACGAGCGAGGCACTACTACGCGCACCCCGGGAATGCGTTCTGGCGGGAGCTCTCCGCGAGCGGCCTCATCACGGAGCCGGTGCTGCGCCCATTGGATGACCGCCGCCTGCTCGAGGCCGGGATCGGGTTCACGGATGTCGTGAAGCGCGTGGTCACCGACAGCAGCAAGGTTTTGAACGCCGAGCTCGCCGCTGCAGTGCCCGCGTTTCGCGCTCGGATCGGCTACGCCGCGCCACGCGCCGTCTGCTTCACCAGCACGCGCGCCCTCGAGGCGGTCGTTCCGCGTACTCGCGCCGCGGGGACGTGGGGGCGCCAGCAGGCGACCATCGAGGGTGCCGCCGTGTGGCTCATCCCCTCGACGTCCGGGCGCGCGGCCGCGTATCGGAACGAGATCGGCCGCGTCCTCGGTGAACTCGCCCTCGAACTCGGACGTGCCGCCGTGCAGAGGAACGCAGCATGAGCGACTGGGCGCGCGGCGAGGAGCGCTACCAGCCCGACGACGGCTGTCCGCTGTTCAGCGACCGCCTCGAGGAGCACATCGTCGGCCTCACGCGGGGCGAACTGCCGAACCGTGGTCGGTTCTGCGGCCACTGCTACACGCCGATGTCTGCCGAGGCTCTCCGCTGCCCCCACTGCGGTACGTCGATTCAGGTCCGACCCCCGGTTCCCTCGATTCCCGCGGAAATCGTGGATATGCTCCGGCGCCAGCGCAAGACCGAGCAGACCTGGGTGAACGGATTTGCCTACATCGGTCTCGTGCTGGCGGCCGTGCTGGGCCTGGGAGTCGTCCTCGGCATCCCGTATCTGCGGCAGAACCTGCTCCCCGCGACGATCGTGTACGGACTACTGCTGGTGGTCGGGAGCCGTATGCTCGCCGGCTTGCTCGGGGGGTATTACGGGGACCGCATGGGATACGAGCGCGCGCGTGGCGCGCTCCTTGAGTCATGGGACTCGTGGATCCAGGCGCGCGACCGGGTTCGACGCTAGGGCGTCCAGAGTCAGGACTCGAGATCAGGCCGCCTGCACCGGCACACGCACGTCGATCTGCTGATGCGCGAGTTCCGCGCGAATCCGGGTGACCGCAGCTTCTGAGGCCGGCACGAGCGGGAGGCGCGGCGCACCCACCTCGAAGCCCAGCTCGTTCAGCGCCTGCTTCACGGGGATCGGGTTGCTCTCGATGAAGAGCACATCGACGAGGGGCGTCAGGCGGTGGTGCAGGCCCGCGGCACCGACGAGGTCACCTGCCAGGCAGGCGTCGATGAGCGTCCGCAGCTGACGAGCCACCAGGTGGCCCGCGACTGACACCAGCCCGAACCCGCCCATTGCCATGACCGCGAGAGTGTCTCCATCGTTGCCGGACCACACGCGGAACCCCGCGGGCGCCCCCGCGATCACGCGACCGATCTGGGCGAGGTCGCCGCTCGCCTCCTTGATTCCCACGATCCGCGGGTGTGCGGCGAGCCGCAGCGTCGTTTCGGCGGTCATGTTGAGCGCTGAGCGCGGAGGCACGTTGTAGAGCATGCACGGCAGCGAGGTCGCGTCGGCGATCGCGCTGAAGTGTCGGACCAGACCATCCTGGGGGGGCTTGTTATAGGCGGGCACGGTCAGCAGCAGGCCGTCGCAGCCCACCCGTTCGGCCTCGCGTGACAGGCTGATCGACTCCGCAGTCGCCGAGTTTGTCGAGCCGGCGATCACCGCGACCTCGGCCGGAAGCGCGTGCCGCACTTCGGCCCAGAGTTCGACCTTCTCCTCGGCGGTCAGGGTGATGCCCTCGCCGGTCGAGCCGGCCACCACGAGGCCCTCGTTGCCGGAGTCGATGAGTGCTTTCGCCAGATCCACAGCGCGCGCGAAGTCGACTGAGCCGTCCTCGCGCATCGGCGTGATCATCGCAGTGAGCAGGCGACCAAACTGGGCGGGCATGAGCGGCCCCTTCGTACGATCGGAGTGGCCCGAGGAGGATAGCGCACGCCACGGGCCCGGATGCCGGCAGGCGCGGGTGGACCGGCCCGGCTGCACCCGCACGCCGGCATACGCCGAACCGCTAGACTGCTTCTCAATTCGTCTCACGATGCGGCGTTCACGCTCCAGGGTAAGCGCCCGGGGCAGCCCTCGAGATCGGAGCCATGGCCCAGGAATCGACACCGGAGCGGGTGGCGGATTCGGCGCTCCACGCGGTCGTCGAACGGGTGCACGCGTCGATCAGCCGGGTGATCCTCGGCCAGGACGAACTCGTGAAACGCATCCTCGTCGCGTTGCTGACGAGCAACCACGCGCTCATCGAGGGCGTCCCCGGGCTCGCGAAGACGCTCACGGTCTCCACGCTCGCCCGCTCGATCGACGCGACCTTCGCCCGGATCCAGTTCACGCCGGACCTCCTGCCCGCCGACATCGTCGGGACGCTGGTGTTCAGCCCCCGGGATGCCGAGTTCAGCGTCCGACGAGGCCCCATCTTTGCGAACGTTGTGCTTGCCGACGAGATCAACCGCGCGCCGGCAAAAGTGCAGTCGGCGCTGCTCGAGGCGATGCAGGAGCGCCAGGTCTCAATCGGAGGCGAGTCGCTACCGCTACCGGACCCGTTCATGGTGCTGGCAACGCAGAACCCCATCGAGCACGAGGGCACGTACCCGCTTCCCGAGGCCCAGCTCGACCGCTTCATGCTCAAGATCCTCGTCGATTACCCCGACCGCGCCGCGGAGCGTCTGATCCTGGAGCGCGCCATCGAGGGCGAGCAGATCGAGATCACGCCGGTCGCATCGCGGGCGGACATCGAGCACCTGCGTGCGGCCGTGTCGAACGTCGAAGTGAACGAGCGTCTGCGCGAGTACGTGCTGCGCCTGATCGAGGCATCACGCGACCCAGGGCGATATCGCCTCGAAGGCCTCGCTCCGCTCATCGAGTTCGGAGGGTCGCCACGCGCGTCGGTGTTCCTTGCGCGCGCCGCGCAGGCGTACGCGTTCATCCAGGGTCGCGACTACGTGCTTCCCGACGACGTGAAGACGCTGGCGCCCGACGTGCTGCGCCACCGCCTGGTGACGACGTACGAGGCGGAGTCTCGTGGGGTGGACGTGGAGACGATCATCGCGCAGCTGCTGGACGGAGTGGGGATCCCCTGATGTGAGTCGGCGCTCAGTTGCCTCGAGCCCGCCCGTCGTACCCGTAGTCTCGGCAGAACTCGTGGCCCAGGTGCGTCGTCTCGAGATCCAGGCGCGGCGCCGAGCAGCGGCATCGCTCCAGGGCGACTACCGCAGCGTGTTCCGCGGCGCCGGCATCGAGTTTGCCGAGGCCCGCGAGTACGTGCCCGGCGACGACGTCCGCCTGATCGACTGGAACGTCACCGCGCGAACGGGTGCTCCGTGGGTCAAGGAGTTCGTCGAGGAGCGCGAGATCCCGGTCGTCTGCGCTGTGGACGTCTCGGCATCGCAGCGCGTGGGCCGGCCACGCCTCGGGAGGCTGGGAGTCGCCGCCGAGCTCACTGCGCTGCTCACCCTCTCGGCCGCGTACCACGGTGACCGCTCGGGACTGCTGCTGTTCGCCGGCGGCATCGAGCGGTTTGTCCCGCCTCGACGCGGGCCGCGCCACGCACTGCGCCTCGTGCGCGATGTGCTCGGATTCCAGGGTGCGCCGGACGCCACCGACCTTGCAGGCGCGGCGGAGTACCTCCTGCGCGTACTTGGCCGTCGCTCCGTCGTTTTCCTGCTCACCGACGGTCATGTGAGTGCGTTCGAATCGGCGGTCCGAGCGCTGGCGCGCCGTCACGATGTGATCGCGCTCACACTCGTGGATGCGAGCGACAGCGCACTTCCCGACATGGGACTCGTCGACTTCGTGGACCCGGAGACAGGGAACCGCGTCCTCCTCGACACCAGCGATCGCGAGGTGCGGCGGCGATACGCCGTCGCGGCGGAGCTCATGGCAGCGGCTCGTCGCGAGGGCTACCGCAGCGCAGGCGTGGACGAGCTCGAGCTGCCGATCGAGGCGGACTGCATCGATCCGCTCGTGAGGTACTTCCGCCGCCGAGCGGCCGCCCGCAGGTGAGGACGCGAGCCATCCTGATCGGGATGCTCTCGCTGGCCGCTTCGCTGCTGAGCGCGCCTCCCGCCGTCGCCAACGCGCAGACACCGCCAGACATCACGGTCACGACGAACCTTGAGCCCGAGGAACCACGCGTCGGCGATCGCGTCCGCGTGACCATCGAGATCGACCACGCCTCCGATCGCCTGATCACACTCGTCAGTGGGCTCGCGCGCCGGCCCGACCTCGAAGTGTTCGCCACCGAGCCCCCCACGACCACCGCGGACGGCGACCGCCTGCGGACGCGCTTCGCGTTCACGGTCCAGCCCTTTGCGCTCGGGCGCATCGATTTCGATCAAGTTGTGCTGATGGTGCTGGCCGAGGACGGGACCGCGAGCGAGTTCGGCCTCGCCCTCCCCTCGCTCACCGTGCGTTCCACGATCGATCCGACGAAGGCAACGCTTCGCCCGCTCAAGCCCCAGGCCGAGATCGCGGGCGGACCGGCCGCGTGGGAGCGACCCGCTCAGATTGCGGGCGCCTTTGCGAGCGCGGCTGCAGTCCTTCTTGCCGGTGCACTGGTGGTTCGTCGTCGACTCCGCGGCCGCGGAGCGCCGCTCCTCGAACCACTGCCCGACAGCACGGCGGAGGATGCCGCCAGGCGAGAGCTCGATGCGCTGCGCATCGCAGACCTGCTGGGGCAGGGGCACCTCGACGGGTTCTACGGCCGCCTGTCGAGCGTCGTCCGAGGGTACCTCCAGCAGCGCTACAACTTCCGTGCCACCGCGCTCACGACGCACGAGCTCGAACGCCGGATGGCGGCCGACGGCCTCGACCGCTGGCAGGCGCGCCTGGTCTCGGGCCTCCTCGAGCGCTGCGACGCGGCAGTCTACGCGCATGACTACCCCCCGCCCGCCTCGTCGGATCACGATCTGACACTGGCGTACGAGATCATCGAGCTCGCCCGCCCTCGGCGTGAACCCGAGGGGATTCCGGCGTGAGCCCGATCTTCGAGCCTTCGTGGCCGATCCTGCTGGCGGCCACAATCACCGCGGTCGTGGTGGGCGCGCTGGCCTTCCGCACCCGTGGGCCCCGCGGTGGCCTCTGGCTGCCGTCGGAGGGTCCTGCGTTCGCCGCCCTCCGACGGACGTGGCGGATCCGGCTTCGAAGCGTGCCGACCGTGCTCCACGTCGCGGCGCTGGTGCTGCTCCTGGTCGCACTTGCCCGGCCGCGGCAGGGGCTCGCGCTGTCCGTGATCCCCACCGAGGGCATCGACGTGGTCGTCGCACTGGACGTGTCGTCGTCGATGACGGAGCGCGTCATCGGTACGCAGGAGACCAAGCTTGGCGCCGCCCAGCGCGTCGTACGCGAGTTCGCTGCGGGGCTCGAGGGCGATCGCGTCGGTCTCGTCATCTTCCAGTCGCGCGCCCTCACGATGTCGCCGCTGACGGTCGATCAACGCGCGATCGCCCGTTCCGTCGGTCAGCTGCGATCCGGCCTCCTTCCCGACGGCACCGCGATCGGCCTCGGACTGGCGGAATCACTCAACCTGTTGCGCGACTCGCAGGCGCGAAGCCGCGTCGTGGTGCTGCTCACCGACGGACAGAACAACGGCGGCGAGGTCACGCCCCCGGACGCGGCGGCCATCGGCAAGGCCCTCGGCATCCGCGTATACACCATCGGCTTCGGGGCGGGGCGACCGGGCTCGGTCGACGTGGAGTCGCTCCGAGGCATCGCCGAGACGACCGGCGGACGGTACTTCGACGCGAACACATCGGGGCAGCTCGGCGAGGCGTACGCAGAGATCGGTCGCCTGGAGCGCAGCACCGTCGGCGAACGTCGATTCACGCGCTACATCGAGTTCGCCCCCGTCCTTGCGGGCATCGCAGCGGGGCTGCTTGTCCTCGAGGTGACGCTGCGCAGCACCTGGCTTCGGCGACACCCATGATCGGCTTCGGGCAGCCGCTCGCGCTGGTCGCGTTGCCACTGGTTCCACTGGTGTGGGTGCTCGGCCGCTACGCCTCGAGCCGGCGGAGACGCGCGGACGTCGCCTACGGCGGGGGTCCGCTCATCCGCCCACCACGAGGTCGAGTGCGGGACCTGGTCGGCGAGGCGCTGCTCCTCGCGGCGCTCGTGGTCCTGGTGCTCGCTGCTGCGCGACCGACCTGGGGTCACGAACCGACACCGCTGGTACGCCGCGGCATCGACGTGGTGATCGCCCTCGACGTGTCCCGGTCGATGTCTGCCCGCGATGTTGAGCCATCGCGCGCAGACGTGGCAGTGAGCGGCCTGCGCCGACTGCTGCGCGCGCTCCCCGGTGACCGAGTAGGGCTCGTCACGTTTGCCGGCACTGCGTTCCCGCGGTCTCCGCTCACGCTCGACCTCGACGCGTTGAGCCAGCTCCTCGCACAGGCGCAGGGCGAGGCCGGGCTTGTCGATCGCGGCACCGATCTCGCGCTCGCGATCGAGGGCGCGCTGGAGTCGTTGTCGGTGGAAGATCGGGCGCCGACGCAGGTGATCGTGCTCGTCTCGGACGGCGAGCATGTCGGGCGCGACCTCGACGTTGCGTTGCGCCACGCCCGCGACCTCGGCGTCCGCGTGTATACCGTCGCGGCCGGTACGGAGGCGGGTGCTCCGCTCGGCGGTGACCCACGCAACGGCCCAGACGTGTCGCGTCTCGACCGCGCCACGCTCGAGCGAATCGCACGCGAGACTGGTGGCTCCGCCCGCGGTCTCACCTCGATCGCCGGCCTGGCGGTCGAGTTCTCCCGGCTGCGGCAGGCGTCGTTCGATGACACCAGCGAGGATGCGCCGATCGAACGCTTCCCCTGGTTCATCGCCGGCGCGCTCGCTCTCCTGCTCGCTCGAACGGGAGTCACATCCGTGGCCTCGTGGGGCCCTCGAGTTGCCACGCGGCGCGCGATCGGGCTTGGCCTCACGGCGCTGGTGTCGCTGCTCGCGGCATGCGGGGGCACGGCCGCGTGGCGCGCCGTCGACGAGGGCAACCGCGCCTACAACCGCGCGCAGTTTGAGCAGGCACTCGCGGCGTACGACCGCGCAGCCCAGCTCGCCCCGGACGAGGCAGCGATCGCCTACAACCAGGGCAACACGCTGCACGCGCTCCACCGCTACGACGAGGCCTCGATCGCGTCGAAGACTGCGCTCGACCAGACGGAGGACGCGCACCTGCGCAACGAGGCCCGCTACGCGCTCGGAAACCATGCGTTCCGACGCGGCGACCTCGTTGCGGCGCGCGAGTCCTACACCGCCGTCCTCCTCGCCGACCCCGGCGACGAGGACGCCCGGTATAACCTCGAGCTCGTCCTCGCGCTCCAGCGGCAGCAGCGCGCGCCTCAGGGTGCTCCTGGGGACCAGGCTGGGCCCAATCCGGAGGCCAACAGGGCAATCCGGAAGGGACCGGCGCTCCTCAGTCGTAAATCCAGGCGGCGGCCAACAGGCGCAGCCGGGCGGTGGCGGCCAGCCGGGGACGCCGGGCACGGGAACCGACGGCGGTCCACAGAACGAGGCTGAGGCGACTGCGGCACTGCAGGCGGCCGGGCGGACTCGGCACCCAGGTCACGCCCGAGGAGTGCACTCGCGGTGCTCGACCGGCTGCGTCAGCTGAACACCTTCGAGCGATCGATGGCGGACGTCCGGCGGGGATCTCTGCCCGATCGTTGAGTGGCGTCCCTCAGCCTCGTCGGATTCGCGATCGCGGAGGGTAGCGGACGGCCGCCGCCCCGCCGGGGCAAGAGACGACGTGCGGCGAGCCGGAGCAGACGCCCCCTCGCCGCGAGATAAGCGGCCTGCTGCTGCGCATCTTCCCTCGCAGCCGGTTCGCTTTGCGTCGACTCCGTGGGCGCTGCTGGCGACGGCAGCCGGCCGCCGTACCGCTCGCGGTTGTAGGCGATTGCCAGTCCGTCGAGCGACAGATCAAGGTGCGCAGCGCCTCGAATCTCGCGCGCGGCCTCGAGGGGCGTGCGGGTCGACAGGGGACTCACTCCAGCCCACGCCGCGAGGTCCTGGAGCTTCGCCCAGCGTGAGACGACCGGGGAGAGTCCGCGGTAGCGCCATTCCCAGAGCAATCGCACGCCGACTGCCGCGACAACCAGCATCAGCGCCAGAACCACGACCAGCGAAGCGAGCGTGGCGAAGATCGCAACCGCGCCCGCGAGCAGCGTGTTCGCGCCGCTGTCCTGGATACTGCGGACGGCCGCTCCCCCGGTTGGATCGACCTCGAAGTCGCTCAGCAATCCGAACTCGGTGTCGCCGGTGGGTTCGGCCGCATCCGCCGGTGTGGTCGCGAACTGAGAGTCGTCCTGCGCGCGCGTCACCAGCGGGCGAGTAGGAGTCGGATTGAACTCGACCCAGCCGAGCCCACCGAAGTACGCCTCGGGCCATGCCCACGCGTCACGATCTGCGAGTGTGTAGCTCTTGGTCGTCGGATCCTGCGCACGCGGGTCGAGGGCGAACCCAACGGCGAGGCGTGCAGGGACTCCACTTGCGCGCAACAGCACCACCATGGCGGACGCGTACTGGTCGAAGTAGCCCGTTCTGGTATCGAGGAGGAAACTCCCCACCGCGTCGGCGCGGGGCGGTGGATCGGGCGTGTTGAGGTCGAACAGGTACTGCGTCCGCAACTGCTGCTCGATGCGCCGCGCGCGCAGGTAGGGCGAATTCACATCCCTGGTCAGCGAGGCCGCCATTTCACGCACGCCCGCGGGCAGGCTCGGTGGCAGCTGCAGGTAGCGGTCGACCACCCACTGCGGATAGACCTCGGGCGCCTTTGCCAGCGTCGCGGGCGTCGCGGCCGAGAGGGTGCCGACCGTGTGGTAGGTCGTGCCGTCGGCGAGCCGGACAGCCGGAGTCATCCCGACGACGTCGTTCGGGTCGGTCCCCACAACGAGGTTCGACTCGACGTCCGAGGCAATGGGATCGCCGGGGACGGCCAGATGGCGGTTCATCGAGGTGCTCTTGAGCTCGACAGTGGCGACAAACGGTTTCCGGAACGAGGCGCGCGTCTGCGCCGTGCCGAACGACGCCGCATCGATGCTGGCCGGCGGGAACGGGATCTGCTGGTTGGCCGACTGTCGCCAGGCTCGCCCGGTGTACTCGTCGTATGTCGCAGCTCGGAGGTAGGCCACCTCGGGTGGCGCCTCGACGCTGAGCAGCGGCTCATTCGAGAGACGAATGCGGCCCTGGAGCGGCATCACCTCGCCGAACTTGTGCGCAAGGTCGCCCCGCTTGGCGTCGATTCCGAAGAAGACGCGCCCCACGCGCTCGATGCGGTCGCTGAGTGGTGCCGTCGCTCGCTGCCAGACCTCCGCGATGGGTCCCCAGTTGTTGGCGGTGGGAACACTCCACGCCACCACGATCAGGACGAGCCCGGCCCAGGTGGCGAAGTTGAGCACCTCGAGCGTCAGCAGCGGCGGTCGGGCGGTGTGGTCGCGCTGCCACACGGCATCCGCACGAATCGCGTGCATCCGAGTCACGAGCAGAATGCCAGCGAAGAGGTAGACGACAAAGGCCACCGAGGGCTGCCCCGGGAGATACGAGATGTTGGTGAGCAGCGCGAACCCACCGGGGATCACCGCGAGCCAGCCGTTCCGAAGCCGGAAGATCGCCCATGCCGCGCCGAAAGCCATCGCCCAGGAGAGCAGTACCACCAGGATGATGAACGGGACCGGGTCCGTCGAGACGTCCCCGCCGAGGAGAGCCGTGTACCAGTCGGAGAGGCGGAGCAGCAGTTCGCTCCAACGCGCGGCAAGGTCCGTGCCGAGGCTCGGATCAGAGAGTCTCATCGCGCCCAGCGTCTGCCAGAGTGCGGTCGCCACTCCCAGCGGGGCGGCCATGGCCAGCAGGAACACACCCGGCCACCGCACACGCGACAGGAAGAAGCCTGCGAGGAGACCGATCATTGCGGTCGAACTCAACGACGGCATCTCGCCGACCCAGTCTGCCTGCTCGATGGATGAGCTGACGGCCAGGAAGGCGATCCCGATGAGCCCAAGGCTGACCCAGGTCTCCCACGATCGAAGTGATCCGTGAGGCTGCACGACCGCCGGAACGGGCGGGCCCACGCGACCCTCGAGGACGTTAGACGGGAAGACGTAGCTCACGGGGACTCCCCGTCGCGACCAGTTCGCCGCGACCACCGAGCGCGCGCGGCAGGTCATCGGTCCGTTTCACCGTGTAGGTGTACAGGCCGGCCGCGGCGAGCGTGCCGTAGACATCGAGCGACGACCGCGTTCCACCCCACGTTTCCGCCTCGAGGAGCACGGCCGCAACCTTCACTCCGCGCCCCGCGAGGGCCATCAGGGTCATTGCCCAGCCCTCGTCGGGGGATGGTGTGACAACGACCACCGTGGTGTGCCGTCCGAAACGACGCGAGAGCTCGAGGAGCAACTGTTCGAGAGCGACTTCGCCCGCAGCGCGCGCGAGCGCGAGCGACTCCAGCATCCGCGTGTGGTGGTTCTGCCCTCGATCCGGCTCATCGATGCGGAGGTCCGCACCGAAGCTGGCGAGGCCCACACTGCGATTGGCCTGGATGAAGTAGCGCGCGATCGAGGCGGCAACGGTTACAGCCACCTCCTCGGTGCTGTCGTCTCCCGAGCCTTCGTGCACGCGGCGATCGAGGTCGAGGATCACCCAGATGTCGGAACTCGGATCGAGCTCGAAGAGCTTGACCATGAGGTCGCCCGTGCGTGCCGTCTGCGGCCAGTGGATACGGTTGTACGAATCGCCCGCGACGTAGCTCCGCAGGCCTGCGTAGTTGGGCGTCACGTTGTGCGTCCGGCGCCGGAACTTGCCCTCGCCGGGCAGGTTCGCGGGCGGCAGGTAGAACGACGGCAACTCGGGCGCCGCCGGGTAGACGAGCACGGTCACCGGCTCGCCGAACTCGCGCGACATTCTGAAGAAGCCGAATGGGTCCGCCGCCGTGACTCGCACCGGCCCCAGCCGGTACAGGCCCCGTCGACGCGCCACTTCCGAGTAGATCCACCCCGCTGCCCCTCGGGAGCCGAGCGTCACGACGCGCCTTGACTGGTAGCCGGGCACGGAGGATTGGTCTTCGATCTCCAGCCACACCTTGGGGAGCACGCTCGTCGAGCGGAGCAACACCTGCCCCTCGAGGGGCTGCCCCTGGCTCACGCGTTGCGTCCGCCGCAGCACCTCGACGTCGAGGCTGCGAATCATGGAGCGCGTCCAGAACCACACGAGAGGTACGGCGAACGCGACGATATACGCGAGGCGGAACAGGAGCCAGAATCCGGTCGCGAGCCCCACGACCACGCACACGAGCGCGAGCGTCAACGCGATGACGACGTTCGAGTGCGAACCTACCCACCGACCGATGCGCAGCAGGCGACCCATGCGGATCCCCCTCGGGCGCTAGACCCCACCGCGGGCGCGGACACCGGGCACAGGCGTCCGCTGGATGCACTCCTCGACGATCTCGGCGGCCGCGATGTTCCGGACGCGTGCCGAGGGGCTGACGATGACTCGATGCCCGAGGGTGGGGTAGGCGAGCGTCTTGACGTCGTCAGGCTGCACGAAGTCGCGACCCTCGAGCATCGCGAACGCCTGCGTCGCCCGCATCAACGCGAGCGAACCACGAGGCGAGGCGCCGAGGTAGACCGACTCGTGCTCGCGCGTCGCGTTCACGAGGCTGACGACGTACTGCTTGATCAGCGGATCGACGTAGATGTCGGTGATCGCGCGCTGGAGGTCGATCACCTCGGCGGCGCTAGTCGCCGCCTGGAGGGACTCGATCGGATGCGCGTGCTGCTGCGCGTCCATGATCAGGACCTCGTCCGTCGGACTCGGATAGCCGAGGTGGACGCGCATCAGGAACCTGTCGAGCTGCGCCTCCGGCAGCGGGAAGGTGCCCTCGTATTCGATCGGGTTCTGGGTGGCCATCACCATGAACGGCTGCGGCAACGGGTGCGTCACCCCATCGACCGTCACCTGTCGCTCCTCCATCGCCTCCAGGAGTGCCGACTGCGTCTTTGGCGTCGCGCGGTTGATCTCATCGGTGAGCACGATCTGGGCCATGATCGGGCCGGAGTGGAACTCGAAGCTGCCGGTCGCGGGCGTGTAGACGGAGACGCCGGTCACGTCGGTGGGAAGGAGGTCAGGCGTGAACTGGATGCGCGCGAAGCTGCAGCCCGTGGACCTCGCGAGGGCGCGCGCGAGCATCGTCTTGCCGACGCCCGGCACATCCTCGACGAGCAGGTGCCCGCGGCAGAGGAGCGTGATGAGGGCCAGCCGCGCCTCGTGCTGTTCCCGATGATCACGCGTTCGATGTTGGCGAGGATGCGCTCCGCGATAAGCCTTGGGTCTTCCACAGCTGCTCCGCACCCACGACAACGGACTCGATTGCCCGGAAGCCTGGTCCAGTATACGCAAGCCTCGCGGTGTCAGATGGGCACGTCCTATTCTTGAGTGACGCTCTCGTCGGGCGTCGGCACGAGCACCGCGGATGCTGACCCACCCCCCGAGGTCGTTCGCGCCACTGGCTGCTCGTGGGCGGCGCATCGGTGCTCCTGCTCGTGGCACTCCTCGTCGCCGCCGCGCTGCTGTATCCGCGCCCGACTCCCGAGGTGACCGTGGCAGCCGTGGCGCCGGGTCCGCGAGAAGGCCATGTCCCCCTCTGCGCGCACGACTGAGGTCTCGGCGCCCGGAGCCGTCACGCCGACGGTCAGCGCAGGTGGGACGCCTTCTCCGGTGGCGCGACTTCCTCACCTGCTCCGCCCTCGTCGGTACGCCGGCGCCGACGACGGCTGTCCCGACGGCCAGCCCCGTGCTGGTCGAACCGAAGTCGGCACCACCGCCGCCCTCGAGCACCCCCGTGCCGACGCTGACAACGACCCCGAACACGGGGACGCCGGGCACGGCGACGCCCGGCGCGATCGCCTTCGTCATGGCGCCGCCGCGGTGAACGTCGGCGAGTCCTTCGAGGTGCGCGCGTTCGCGGCGGGCGCGGCCAGCGTTACAGGTGAGTTGGATCGCGCGAAGTACAACCTGACTGCCGCGCCCGATCGCTTCTGGGGCATTGTCGGCGTGCCCGTCGATACCCCGACCGGGCCTCGAGACGCTGCGCGTCGGCGCACTCGTCAACCGGTGCGCTGCTCGGGACCGCCACCTGCCCTGCTCTTCGCCCATGATCAACGACCCGTCGATCACCTGGCCATGACGGACGAGGTAGGCGCAGTCCTGACCGGGGGATGCCGCCGCCACGAGCTTTCGCCATCCGCTCCCTCCAATTCGCGAGCTTCGACCCGGGGAAACGCTGGAACAGCAGCCTCTTCACGGTGCCCGTCGCCGGTGCGCAGACGACCGCCTTCGGACAGGGGCGCTCGATCAATGGGGGCCCCGTCGGTGGTTTTCACTCGGGGATGGATATCGGCGCCGACGCGGGCACGCCGGTGCACGCCTCGGCGGATGGCCGGGTGGCATCAGTGGTCCGGATGCCGATCCGCGGACTGAGCGTGGTCATCGATCACGGAGCCGGCATCAAGTCCGGCCACCACCTCGAAAGCGCGGTCGTGCGCGAGGGTGACACGGTCGCGCGGGGCCAGGTGATCGCGACGGTCGGCTCCACGGGCTTCTCGACCGGGCCCCACCTGCACTGGGAAGTGCTCGTCTGGGGCGTGAACGTCGACCCACTCCAGTGGACGACCGAGCGTTTCGAGCCCTGACGCGCCCTCGGTGTCGGCGGTACGTTGGCTCTTCGATGAGCGACCGCACACGGGGATTGAGCACACCGGCACTCGAATCGCCCGCTGCAATCTCGTTGCGCACCCGCAGTCGGCGGACGTCAGCGGCGAGAGCGGCAGCCAGTCGATGCGCCCCTCGATGCCCGGAATGGCGTGCAGCGTCGCCGCGGGCGCACGTCGCCTCGGGGCGCGAGGCGCGATCGCCAGGCGGGCGAGCTCGACGAGCCGGCGCGGGTCATGCCAGTGCGGGAGATCCGCGAGCACGTCGGAGCCGCAATGAACCACCGGCCGGTGTCGATCCCCGGCCGCGCGGCGGCCAACAGCGCGAGTGTTTCATCGCTGTAGCTCGGACCCGGCGTATCGACCTCAACCGTGCTGACCTCGGCCCACGCCATCCCCTCGAGCGCTGCCCGGAGCAGTCGCACGCGCAGGTGGGCGGGCGTCCCTTTTTGAGCGGCTTTCCGGTACGGGTTGCCGGCCGGCACGAAGACCACCACGTCGAGCCTCAGGTGCTCGCGCGCGACCTCGGCGAGGCGCAGATGACCGAGATGTGGCGGATCAAACGTGCCGCCGAGGACACCGATCTCGTAGGGCGTCAGGCGTCCCGTCGAATCGACGCTCCCGATGCGCACGCGGTCGCCGGGTTTGACGCCGTGCCGCTCGAGGCGCGTCCCAGCCCGAGGCGCTTCCAGGCGGTCAAACGAAGCCATATCGCGAGTCGTGCTGCTCGGCGTCGATGGTCTCGGCGAGCCACTCGGGCGTCGAACCGGTCTGACAGGGAGTTGCCGTCCGCGCGTGGAAACAGGCGAAAGCGCTCGCGGCGCGCCGGAGGTTCGAGGACGAGCAGCTCCGTGGCTCGACGGCTGCGTCGCGGGTGCGAGCGGCCTGCACGGCCTCGAGAGCCGCGCGTGCCGGCTCTGCGTGCCCTCACCGGTCGCTCCCCGAGATCACCGCGACCATGGACGCGGGAGCGCACCCGCCTCGTCGAGCAGTTCCACCTGCGTCCGCGCGTCGGCGTCGTCCACCTTGTTCAGCGCGGATCTGCGGCTTCTCCGCAAGACCATGGCCGAAGCGGGCGAGCTCCGCGTCGATCGAACAGCGGCGATCGGCAAGCGGGTCGTCGCGGGTCATGTCGAGGACGTGCACGAGCACCCGTGTGCGCTCGATGTGGCGCAGGAATTCATGGCCAACCCGGCTCTGGCTCGCCCCCTCGATCAGTCCCGGCATGGCGGCCGCGACGAAGCTGTCGTAGCCCAGGTTCACCACGCCGAGTTCCGGCTCGAGCGTGGTGAACGGATACGCGCCAACCTTCGGCTGCGCGCGCGACCAGGCGCGGAGGAGCGTGGACTTCCCCGCGTTCGGCAATCCGACGAGGCCCACGTCGGCCGGGAGCAGGCTCGACGGTCGGCTCACGCAGGCGCCCTGCCTGTCCCCGCTGTGCGAAGTGCGGCGCCTGTCAGTCGGTCCGACAGATCGCGTTGCCCCAGCCGCCGCGACCGCCCCTCGCGCAGACGACCTGCATGCCGTCGACCGACAGGTCAGCGAGGAGTTCACGATCCCCCTCCGGGGTGAGGGCGGTCACGATCGAGCCGACGGGGACGCGCAACTCGATGTCGGTGCCCGAAGCGCCCTTCTTGCGGTTCGAGCCGCCCGGCTTCCCATCTTCGGCCCGATGCACGTCCCCTTGATGGAAGTCGCGGAGTGTGGAGAGCGACCGTGTCGCGACCAGCACGACGTTCCCGCCGCGGCCTCCGTCGCCGCCATCTGGACCGCCGCGCGGCACGAACTTCTCGCGACGGAACGTCGCGGCCCCATCGCCACCGCGTCCGGCCACGACCGTGAACTCGACGTGATCGATCACTGGCGCACCGATGTCCACATGTGGGCTGGGGAGGACCGGGAAACATTCAACTGGAATTCCTGAGCAGTACCGGCTGGATCACCGCAGTAGTAGTGCTGTGGATGCTGGTGATGGCAAAGCTATCCCAGATTCGAGCGATGCTGTGGAGATCGTACTCGGAGAACGCCGATCGGCGTGGATGGCGGTGCTGCCGCGGGACAACTCGGTAGGTCGGCGTACTGGACCGACTGCCATCCAACGCGGACTTGCCTGGGCACCCTCGATTTCCCACACGCAGGGGCCAGTTGCGCACGGTTCGTCGAGGGAATTACGCACGCGCCTACACGCATAACCTGGTGCCGAGGTGTCTCCAGCAGTTCGACCGCGGCACCTCGAGGCGACGCGGTCGGGCTAGACGTTGCGCGAGGGGGTCAGGCGACGCGGCAGGACTGCTCGATCATCTCGCGCAGGCTAGAGACGTCGCGCTTCGTTTCGGGGTCGATCGCGAGCGAGCGTTCCATCTTGCGCCAGCCGTGGTGCACCGTGGAGTGATCGCGCCCGCCGAGGCCGCGCCAATCTCCATCAGGGAGCGATGTGCCAGGCTCGCGCATCAGGTACATCGCGAGCTGGCGCAGGCCACGCCACGCGCTGTCGCGACTCTTCGACAGCAGGGCGTCGCGATCGAGTGCAAAATACCGGCACACCACCTCGATGACGAGTTCCGGAGGGTGGCAGTCGAGGCTCATTCGACTGCAGCGACGCAACCGCAGACTGGACGGAGTCAGGCCCGAGGGCTCCCCCGTCAGTCGCGAGTAGGCGAGGAACGCGCGTGAGCGACCCCTCGAGAAACCCGGATGTGCTTTCGTGAAGCGGCCGGCGATCATCTGCAGCACGGCGTCGGGGACGATCGCGTGCTGCTCCTCGGCCTTCGTGCGCAGGATCGCGATGCGGGTCACCAGGTCGGGCGCAGATGTCATACCCCACTCAGAAACGCGTGCGCAGGCGATCCTCGAGGTTCGGGATCAACGCCGGGCTCTTGTCCGAGGTGATGACGAGCTGCCGCTGCGACTGGTGCAGGTCGTTGAAGTATGGAAGAACTCGGTCTGGGTCTGTTCCTTGCCGGCGATGAACTGGATGTCATCGATCAGCAGCACGTCCACCGAGCGATGGCGCTGGCGGAACTCATCGGTCGTGCGCTGCTGGATGGCAGTGATGAGCTGATTCGTGGTGCCGCTCGGCCGAGGTGTAGAGCACGCTCAGGCCCTTGCCGACGCATTCGTGACCGATCGCGATGCAGCAGGTGCGTCTTGCCCAACCCGGCCTCTCCGTAGAGAAGAGCGGGTTGTAGAGCTGATGCCGGGCGAGCGGGCGACTCCGTGCGCCGCCGCCGAGGCAAGCCGGTTTCCCGGCCCCACCACGAAGGTGGCCGAGGTCAGCGCTCGCGGAGGCGGGGCGGGCAGGACGACGTGCTCTTCGGTGGACGCCTGCGTGCGAAGCGCCGGGCTGTTGTCGATGACGGCACGCAGCGGCTCGAATCGTACGTCCAATGGTTCTCCGGCCAGGTCCGTGATCGTTCGAACGATGAGCGGTCGAAGGCGCTTCTGCAGCCACTCGGTCACGAACTCGGACCGGGTGCCGACGATCAGCGCATCGTCGTCCGCGCGAAGGCCCTCGGTGCCCTCGAGCCAGGTGGCGAAGTTCGGTCTTGAGACATGTTGGGCAAGGTGCCGAAGCGCGTCCTGCCAGAGTACGCCCGCATCTCGGTCCAAATCGGCCCCCCGCCGCCGCAGTCGGACAGTGAGCAACCACTCGTGACCGCGCACGAAGGCACGCGCACACTACACGTGTCCGCACGACATCGCCGCAAGAGCGTCAACGAGGATGGAAACTCGCGGTCCCTGTCCGAGGCGCGCGCCGCAATTGCGTTCCCCGGAGTGCTGGCGGAAGTTACCGCGGGCCCCATCCCCGATCAAGGCTGTTATGTGGAGTCTTTGTGGCGTTTTCAATTCCGGCTGTCAGGGACTCGTCGGGGTCCGGGACGCACCAACGATCCGTATAATCGGCCGACCGGACGGGTGCATTGCGCAGGAAAGCGCCGTGAACGGGCCTGGCTTGCTCCTCGCAATCGATGTTGGCAATACCAACATCGCGATCGGTGTGTACGCGGCTCCAGGATCGCCTTGTCACGTACCGGATCGCGACCGACCAGAAGTTCAACCCTTGCCGATAGCGCGCGATGCTCGTGACGGGCCTCCTGCGGACGAGCGACATCGACACGGGACTGATCAGGGCGCCGTCCTCTCCTCGACGGTTCCTCCGCTCATCCAGACCGTTCGAGGCAGTGTGTCGTCGCTATTTCGGCGTGATGCCGCTGGTCGTCGGCACCGGCGTCAAAACCGGGGTCCGGGTGCGCTACGACAGCCCTCGTGAGGTGGGACCGGACCCGGATCCTGCATGCCGTCGCCGCTCTGCACCGCTACAGGCCGCCGCCCCGATCATCGTCGACCTGGGGACGGCGCTCGTGTTCGACGCCGTCTCACGCGAGGTGAGCTACCTCGGGCGCGATCGCCCCGGGCATCGGCATCGCATCGCAGGCGCTGTTCTCGCGCGCCGCGATGCTGCACGTCAGCCTGCAGCGGCCCACCATCGAGGTTCGATCGGTCGCAACACGGTCCATTCGATGCAGTCCGAGATCTTCTTCGGGTACGCCGAGATGGTTGCGGGCATGGTGCGGCGCTTCAAGGCGGACATCGGCGAGGACGCGACGGTCATCGCCACCGGCGGCTACGCCGAGGGCATCGCGCCCAGGAGTCCGGCGTGATCGACCGCATCGAGCCCGACCTCAACCTCGACGGTTGCGCCTGGTGCACGACCTGGACAGGAATCCTCGAAGGAGGCGCGTCCATGAGCGGCGACAGCCCGAACGGACCCTCGAGGGGAAGCACGTGCTCGTCCTCGGCGTCTCCGGGTCGATCGCGAGCTACAAGGCGGCGGAGGTCGCGAGCCGCCTCGTCCAGGAGAAGTCGACGTTGCCATGACCCAGTCGGCTACACGCTTTATCCTGGCAGCGGCCTTCCGTGGCCGCTGACCGCAGCGCGAACCGTACGGCGACATGTTCGCGTCGTACGGCACGGGGAAGGCGCATGTCGAGCTGGCGCGCCGCGCCGATGCCGTGCTGATCGCGCCCGCCTCGGCGAACACGATTGCGGAGCTGGCGCACGGCCTCGCGGACAACTTCCTGGCGCTGACCGCCCTCGCGACCGCCGCGCCGGTGCTCGTGGCGCCAGCCATGGACGCGCAGATGTGGGAGCACGCCGCCACGCAGGCGAACGTCGAGACGCTTCGCGCGCGCGGCCCGTGACGCTCATCGGCCCGGCGAGTGGACGGCTGGCGTCAGGACGCGTCGGCGCGGGACGCCTCGTCGAGCCTGCGCTCGTCGTCGATGCGCTGAAGGCGTGCCTCGGCAAGGCGAACGGCGACCTCGTGGGGCGGCACGTGGTCATCACCGCCGGCGGGACCCGCGAGGCCATCGACCCGGTCCGCTACGTCAGCAACCACTCGAGCGGGAAGCAGGGCTACGGTCTCGCCGAGGCCGCCCGGGACCGCGGCGCCGACGTCACGCTGATCTCGACCGCGTCGCTCCCGGATCCCGGCGGTGTGCGGGTAGTGCGCGTGGACAGCGCCCTCGAGATGCTGGCGGCTGTCCAGGCGGCGATGCGCTCGGCGCAGGTGCTGATCATGGCGGCCGCCGTCGCCGACTACCGTCCGGCTGAAGCCGCCGAGCAGAAGATCAAGCGCGCCGACATGGGCGGCGAGCTGATGATTCCGCTCGTCGAGAATCCCGACATCAGCAAGGAGGCCAGCGGCGAGTTCGTGAAGGTGGTATTCGCCGCCGAGACGCAGAACCTGATCGAGAACGCGGCGAAGAAGCTCGTCGCGAAGGGTGCCGCGCTGATCGTCGCGAATGACGTCTCGGCCTCGGACGCCGGGTTCGGCGTCGACACGAACCGCGTCGTCATCCTCGACGCGAAGGGTGGCCGCGAGGACCTGCCGCTGATGTCCAAGTACGAGGTGTCGCAGCGCATCCTCGACCGCGTCGCCGCGCTGCTGTAGGTCGGTGACACTCACCGCCGACCTCGGGCTCGCGTCTGCCCAGGGCAACGGACTGAATCTCCGTTACCGTCGCCTCGGACCCAGGGACGTGCGCACGCCCGTCGTGTACCTCCACGGGATCGGCGGTTCGAGCGCGGACTGGCTCGAAGTCGCGTCTGCGCTGGACCACCCGGGCGTCGCCCTCGACGCACGCGGTCATGGTGAGAGCGACTGGTCTCCCACGGCCGAATACAGCACGGATGCGCACTTCGCCGATCTCGCGTGCGCCATGGACGCTCTGGGAATCGAGCGCTGCGTGCTGGCGGGATACTCGATGGGTGGCGGCGTGGCGATGCTTGCCGCCCATGCGCTTGGGGAGCGCGTGGAACGCCTTGTGATCGTGGACACCTACCCGGCCCCCGAGATGACGGCGGGCTCGCAGCAGATCGCGTACTGGCTTGCGGACGGGCCTCCGACGCGCGCGGGGCGTCCGGCCTTCGACCCGGCTATCTCCGAGGCGTTTCGACGGGACCTTGCAGGAGGCGTCGGGCGCATGGACCTCTGGCCACACTGGGACGCTCTCGAATGCCCTGTGCTGCTGGTGCGCGGGGGAGGGAGTCGCGTGCTGCCTCCCGAACTGGCGCTGGAAATGATCGCTCGTCAGCCGCTCGCGCGACTCGTCACCATCGAGGGCGCCACGCACGGGCTGCTGCGCCACGCGCCGGACTCTCTCGCGGCTGCGATGTGCGCCTTCCTGGAGGAGTGAGCGCGGGCCCTTTACGGCAGCCCGAGCAGCACGCCGAGTCCCTCGACGAGGCCCTTGAGGTTCATCACCTCGCGCACCGCGAGCAGCACGCCCGGCATGAACGAGTCACGCCCCGTCGAGTCGTGCCGCAGCGTGAGCGTCTGTCCCTGCCCCCCGAATATCACCTCCTGGTGGGCGACGAATCCCGGCAGCCGCACCGAGTGCAGACCGACACCACCGAACTGGGCGCCGCGCGCGCCCTCGACGTGCTGGAGCGTCGGCTCGTTGTGCGCGAAGTCGGTACCGCGGGCGGCGCGCATCCGGC
>JAXLWY010000002.1:0-273981 GCA_046328255.1 Dehalococcoidia bacterium
ATCGCCCCAGCTCTTCGCCGCGTCGCGACGCTCGGGCTCGGGTGCCTTGCGGTCGGCGACCCAGTCACCGGCCTGGCCTTCTTCGCCGCCGCCCTCGCCGCTGGCGAGCCGCTTGTAGAGCGCCGGCAGCCCGGAATCGAGCACGCCCCTGACCTCGGCGCGGAAGGCCGCCTGCTCTGCGTTGTCTGCCCAGTCCACTGGTGTCCCCTCTCCGCCGCCGCAGCGGTCGATGTGCTCGGACGTGCCACTCGCCGACGCGAGGGCAGGATTGTACGCGTAATCCGCGAACCGTGGGACCTTTAGCCCTGTCGATCTCGCGACGCTCGTGGTTAGCCGGACGGGCGAAAGACGGCGAGCCAGGTGGTGTCGGCCCCCTCGAGGGTCCACGCGACGCGATGGCGCACACCCGCCGGTAGCTCGACCCAGTCGCCGGGCGCCAGCTCAAGGTCGAACTCCTCGAACTCGAGCCGTGCGGCGCCGGTCACCAGCAGCACGAACTCATCCTCGGACTGCTCGTACCAGACACCAGGCGCCGAGGCGTGTCCGCGCGACACGATCCGCTCGATGCGGACGCCGCCGCCCTCGACGAGCACGCTCGTCAGCTCCTCCGGCAGAGCGGCGGGTACGCCCTCGCCGAGGTGGCCATGCCGCACGACGCCGTTCGCGCCGCTCACGCGCGCGGCGTCAGCACGACGACGTCGATGGTCCGCGTGGTCTTCCGGCGGTACCCGTCGTAGCCCGGATAGACTGTCGTCATGAGCGACCACAGCCGCTCGCGCTCACCTGACTCGGCGGCGCGCGCGGTGACCCCCAGGCGTGCGCTCCCGACCTCGACCACGCCCTCGGGATGCGCAATGAGGTTCAGCCACCACGCGGGATGGTTCGGCCGCCCACCGTTCGAGGCGATCAGCACCAGCCGGTCGCCATCACGCTGATAGATGAGCGGCGTTGTGCGCGTCCGCCCCGAGCGTCGCCCGGTCGTGGTCAGGAGCAGGACCGGCGCGCGTCCGAGGTGCCCCACGAGTCTCCCGCCGAGGAGTCGGTACAGCGCGACGTGCGCCCCGGTCACCAGCCGCAGGAGGAAGTTCATGGCTACAACGGTAGTCGTGCCGCCCCGCGGCGGGGTCGCCTTACGTCCCTTCGTGAACGGATAACGGCGCACCTTGCTGGCGGGCGAACCGAACAGAGCGGCCTCGCCAGCCGCCGACTGCGGAAGCGGACCTCCACCTCACACGCTGGCGAAGAACGAGCGCGCCTCGGTCACCGTGCGGTCCAGCTGGTCGTGGTGAATCCAGTGCCCGGAGTCGGGGATGAAGACGCTCCGCACGCTCTTTGCCCTGGTGAAGTGCTTCTCAGCGTCGGGCACCTGCCCCGAGTTCGTGTGATCGCGGTCCGCGAACACCAGTAACACCTCGGCCTCGATGTTCGCCCAGAATCGAGGAAGCTCGGCGCGCCGCACCTCCATCGAGGTGCGTCCGTTGATCCAGTAGTCGTGCCGCCAGACGTAGCCGCCCTCGACGGGCTTCGAGGCGTACTCGGCCATCGAGGGCAGGAAGTCGGCGGGGAGTCGAGGGTTCGCGGCGTGGAGCCGCTCGCGCGCGTCACCCAGCGAGGGATACACGCGCGGCGTCATCTCCTCGAAGGAGCGCACCCGGTCGCCCCAGCGGCGGATCCAGGCAGGGCCCATCGGCTCGTCGTCGCGCGGGTTCAACGAGTGCGTTCCCTCGAGGATCATCATCGCGCGGAAGTGCTCGGGGTACGCGCCCGAGGCGAGCAGCGACACGCTCCCGCCGTACGAGTGCGCGAGCACGCGTGCGGGCGAGCCCGCCCACTCGATCACGCGCACGACGTCGAGGGCGTTGTCGGGGAGGCCGTAGGTGCCGCCGGGGACCCAGTCGGATCCGCCGTGACCTCGGAGGTCGGGCGCCACGACGTGGTACTCGCCGCTGAGGGCATCGGCGACGCGCTGCCACGAGCGGGCGTTGTCGCCGCCGCCGTGCACCAGCACGAGGGGTGGCGCCTTCTCGTTGCCCCAGTCCCAGACGCTCAGCTTGACCCGCTGCGACTCTACGAAGCGCTGCGTTGGTTCAGTCATGCGTGTCCCTCCTGGCGCCCGTCTCTCGAGTCGCGTCGCCGCGCACTCTAACCGAGGCCGCGGGCGCGCGCGCTACCCCTCGATGCGTGACCGACCTCGAGATCCACGTGGTGCGCGCCGAGCCCGCCCTCGAGGCCGACGTCGACCCTCGTGCGCCCGGCGGCGAGGTCACGGTCTCGCTGTGCGGGTCCCGGGATCACGACCGGCCCTGCCGCGGGCCGCACCACAATGACTTCACGGTGGACGGAACGACCCGGCGCATCCGAACGGTCTATGTCGCGCCATCCGCGGGTGTGGGCGAGGTCCGCGCCCGCACCGAGTCTGCGTTACGTTCGGGCCTTCGATCGCGTGCGACTTACGTCGCATCCGACGACCTCGACGCCCCGAGAGCACCCTCGGTCATCGCTGGCGTCGAGGGTTTGAGGGCGACAGCCAGGCACCACGTCTGCTATCACAGCGGCCACGCCGCAACGCGGAAGGCCGTCCGATGGCAACGCTCGACTCCGTGCCGCTCTTCGAGCTCACCGTGGTCTTCCCCGAGACCGACGAGAGCCACGCAATCGGGAACGGCGGACGCGGTGAACGACTCGTGGCACCGGCCGCCTCAGGCACCTTCGAGGGCGAACACCTCCGGGGCGTGGTGCTGCCCCCCTGGCCCGACTACATCCTGCGGCGCGCCGATGGCGTCACTGAGCACGAGATCCGCGCGGTCCTGCGCACCGATGACGGCGCGCTCATCTACATGCAGTACGACGGGCTCGGGCACCGGCTCGACCTCGGACCGCTGGGTGGCACGGATGGTCCGCTCTACTTCCGAACGGCCGCGCGGTTCGAGACCGAGGCGGAGCAGTACGCATGGCTCAATCGCATCCTGGCCGTCGCGGTATCGCACGCCGCAGGCCCCCGCCGCCTCGGGTGGAGCGTGCACGCCATCCTCTAGAGGCGGCGTTCCAGCTCACGGGCGACGCCGGCTAGAGGAAGCGATCGCCGCTGAGGAAGACGGAAATTCCGGGCGCAACGCCGGCCGCGAATCCAAGCCAGCTCACGATCGCCATCGCCACAACGTAGCCGCCGAAGGAGGCGAGTGTGGCGGCGCGCTCGGTCGCGGCCGGAACCGCCTCGCGCAGGGCGGTGCGTCCCCAGAGCGCGAGCAGCATCGCCGCCGTAGCCACGACACCGGCTGAGAGATAGCCGAACACGAGGCGGTCCCCCTGCAGGAGGTCGGGCAGCCACATCAACCCGAGGAGCGCCATCGGCACAGAGGCGAATCCGAGCGCCCTCGCCAGCCGCTCGGGATCCGCAGGCACTCCCAGGCGCTTCAGCAGCACGATCGACGCGACGGTCCAGGTCAGCCAGCCGCCGATCCCCACAGCGGGACCCACGACGAGCTGACGCGTCACCAGCGACAGCGTCAGGTTCGCCAGCATCGACCCCGCACCGAATACCTGCTCGAAGAGGACCGCGCCGACGCCCGCGACGAGCGACACCGCTGCAACCACGATCGCAGCGCTCACTGTCGCAGCGGGATCGCCCGCCACCTCTGCGAACACTCCGGGCTCGAGGCGCGCGGCACCGGTGACGCGTGCGACGAGGCGAGCACCATCGAGGGGCTGTGCCGTACCGCCTGCCGGGGTCGTCATCGCTCGCCTCGCACGCCGCGCCTGGTAGGCACCGTAATAGAGCCGCGAACCTGTGCCGTACAGCTCGGTGGGCGGCGCCATCCCCGTCACGTGCCCCTGTACGACCAGGAGTCCCATGACCACCACGTACGACGCGGCCACCGCGAGCAGCACCTGCCGAGGCGACGCGTCCGGCGCAGCGGCCTGCACTCCGTGCAGCGCCCACAGCGGGAGCGCAACGAATGCGACGACCAACACGAGGAACGACACTTGTCGAGCACCCGCTCAAGGCCCGGGATCGCCCGGGGCGCAGAGAAGACCCACGTCAGCGCCAGCGGCACCAGCCCCGAGTAAGCCATCACGCGGAGCAGTCGATCGGAGAGCGGTGCGCGCACCCGAACCGCGCCGAGCACACCTCGAGGTCAACGCGACCCACGCCAGCACGCCACGCAGCCGGCGACCGCCCACCCACCACTTCGCAGGACACGAACTGGGCGAGGCTCACCGTTCCGAGGTCACCGGCGACCACCACATAGGCGAGCCCAGCAGGCCGGATCAGATAGAGCATCGCGACGAGGAGCGAGCGCGCCGCCGGTCTCGTGCAGGTTAGCGGCCAGCTCCTTGAACACGCCGTCGCCGAGGACCGCGACCCGCCGCGCGAGCGCGAGGATGTGGGCTGGGTCAGGCGGCCGCGATCGAGTCTTCCGCGGCCATCGGCCCTCCGTGCTCGGGATGATAGCGGTCGTGGTTACGCGGGCAAGTCGAGCGTCCACGCCTCGGTGCCACCCCTTGGTGCCCCCGCTCTGGTGATAGCATCGCCGCGCCCGCTCAGCCTCGCGCCGCGCTCCGGACGGGTGGACATGCACCGATTGCTGCTCGCCGGAGTCGCGCTCGTCCTCGCATCGCCGATGGCCGCGTGCGGCGCGAAGGCCTCGACGCAGGTGGCTCGGCGACGCCGACCTCGACACGCACGCCGATCGCGGGCGTCGTCGCGCAGGGCAGCCCGACGCTGCGCCTCCCCACCTCGACGGCTCCGCCGTTGCCGCCGTTCTGGCCCGACGTGCCCCTCCAGTCGATGCCGGGCTGGATGGAACCGCTCCTCCTCAGCCGCCTGAACATGGAGCGACTCCGACTCCTCGAGGCAGCGCCGCGACTCATCGAGGTGGACGTCTACTCTGGGGCCCCCGCTGGAGCGTGCAGTTCGGCGCCGACGGGGACCGCATCCTGTACGAACAGGGCAGCCTCGATCGCCCCGCGTCCTGTTCTGGCGCCGAGTTCTACCCGGACCCCTGTCGCAACTGGTACCTGGTCGAAGGCGCGCGGGTCGCGCTCACCATGAGCGACTCGCGCTCCGGCTGGTGGCCAGGACCTCGATCATTCCGAGGGGCTCCGCAGCCTGCACCTCGAGCTACCCGTACCCGAAGGACACGGTCGAGCTCTGCTCGCTCACCGCATGGACCGCGATTACCGGATCTCGATCTACTGGTACGGCGGCGGTCACCAGGGCTCGCGCACTTCGTCTACCCGACGTGCCCCACGCAGCGGCAGCCAGGCGCGCGTCCGTTCTCGACCGCTGCCGCTAAGGCCTCGCGCCGCCCCTAGGCCGAGAGCGGCGTCCTGCGACGGAATCGTTACCGCCTGCACCTCTGCCGTCGATTCCCCCGTATAATCCGCCGGGCCGCCACCTTCGCTCACCCCAGGCCCAACGGGCGCACGCCCCCTCGATATCCCTCGGGGCGCGCGCGCAGTCCTCAGTGGAGCGGGCGGCCGGACCAGAGGCCATGAGCGACGCACCCCGTGAGGTTCGATGGCAAGATCAAGGTGCCATGGCAAACCCCGTCGTCGAGCTCGACGGCGACGAGATGGCACGCATCATGTGGGGCTTCATCAAGAGAAGCTCATCCTCCCCTACCTCGATATCGACCTGAAGTACTACGACCTCGGCGTCGAGTACCGCGACGCCACCAATGACCAGGTCACCATCGATTCCGCGAACGCGATCAAGCAGTGACGTCGGCGTGAAGTGCGCCACCATCACCCCGGACGAGGCCCGCGTCACCGAGTTCAACCTCAAGGAGATGTCGGCGATCGCCCAGCAGCACCATCCGCAACATCCTCGGCGGCACCGTCTTCCGCGAGCCGATCATCTGCTCCAACGTGCCGAGGCTCGTCCCCGGCTGGACCCAGCCGATCGTCATCGGACGCCACGCCTACGGCGACCAGTACCGCGCCACCGACTTCAAGGTCCCCGGCGCGGGCCGTCTCACGATGACCTTCACCCCCGAGGGCGGCGGCGCCCCCCGCCGAGTACGAGGTGATGAAGTTCACCGAGCCCGGCGTCGCGATGGGCATGTACAACGTCGACGACTCCATCCGCGGGTTCGCGCAATCCTGCATGAACTACGCCCTCGATCGCGGCTGGCCGCTCTACATGTCGACCAAGAACACGATCCTCAAGCAGTACGACGGCCGCTTCCTCGAGATCTTCCAGGAGGTGTACGAGTCGGACTTCCGGCTTCGATGCAGGCGAAGAAGATCTGGTACGAGCACCGCCTCATCGATGACCAGGTGGCGCAGGCGCTGAAGTCGAGCGGCGGCTTCGTCTGGGCCTGCAAGAACTACGACGGCGACGTCCAGTCCGACATCGTGGCGCAGGGCTTCCGGCTCCCTCGGGCTGATGACCTCCGTCCTCGTCACCCCCGACGGCCAGACCGTGGAGGCCGAGGCGGCGCACGGCACCGTCACCCGCCACTACCGCCAGCACCAGCGCGGCGAGGGCACCTCGACGAACCCGATCGCCTCGATCTTCGCGTGGACCCGAGGGCTCGCGCACCGCGCCAAGCTGGACGGCAACGCCGACCTCAAGGCCTTCGCCGACACAGTGGAGCGCGTCTGCGTCGAGACCGTCGAGGCCGGCTTCATGACGAAGGACCTAGCGATCCTGATCGCCCGGGAACACCCTTCCTCACCACCATGGGCTACCTCGAGAAGCTGGACGAGGGCGTGCAGGCGGCGATGGCGAAGGCCTAGCCGAGGCAGTGCCCGAGACGTCGGGCCCGCGTTCGCGGCCGCCGAGCGGCTGCTCGCACAAGACAACCCGGGGCCGCTCAACCGCGTAGGCGGGGCAGGCGCGGCTCCCCTGCGTAAGAAGGTCACGTTCGTCGGCGCCGGCATGACCGGCGGCACCGCCAGCCAGATCATGGCCGCGCGCGCTACGCCGACGTGGTGCTCTGCGACATCGTCGATGGACTGCCGCAGGGCCAAGCAGCTCGACATCGCCGAAGGCGCCCGTGGGTTGGGTTCTCCTCGCGCATCACGGTACCAACGACTGGGCCGACACCGCGAACTCCGATGTCGTCGTGGTCACCTCGGGCGTTCCGCGCAAAGCCGGGCATGACCCGTGAGGACCTGCTCGGCACCAACGCCGGCATCGTCCGCTCCGTCATCGGGAACGCGGTCAAGGCTTCGCCGAACGCCGTCTTCGTCATCTTCGCCAACCCGATGGACGCGATGTGCCACGTGGCCCTCGAGGCGGCGGGCGTCCCCGTCGCGCGCGTCGTCGGCCAGGGCGGCATGCTCGATTCCGGGCGCTACCGCACCGTTCGCCTCCTCGAGACCGGCGCCTCCGTGCGCGACGTGGCCGCGCGCGTGGGTCTCGGGCACAAGGCGACCATGGTCCCGATTGTCTCGAACGCGACCGTCGGCGGCGTGCCCCTCACCCAGCTGCTCTCGCCCGAGCGCGCCGAGGCGGTGGTCAACCGCACGAAGCGCGGCGGCGCCGAGATCGTGGACCTGCTGAAGACGGGCAGCGCCTTCAACGCCCCGGCCGCGGCCACGATCGAGATGGTGGACGCCATCCTCCTCGACGAGAAGCGCATCCTCCCTGCTGCACGCTCCTCCAGGGACAGTTCGGCGTGAGCAGCGCCTACGTCGGCGCGCCGGTCACCCTCGGCGGCGGCATCGAGGCCATCCACGACATCAAGCTCTCGGACGGCGAGCTGGCCGGCATGCGCGAGGCGGGCTCGGCCGTCTCGAGCTGGTCGCCACCACCCCGAAGTAACTCGCACCGAGTCACCCGACGCGCCCGCGCTCGCGGGCGCGTCTGCTCCACCTGGCCCCCGAACTCGACAGCATGTACCTCGACATCAAGTTCGTCCGCGATGCGCTCGGCTGGGGCACTGTCCTCTGGGCGTTCGGCTTCCTGCTCAGCATCCCGCTGTTCATCGTGCTCCCGGAATGGCTCCTCGGCTGGGTGATCATGCCGTTCGGGCTCGCGCTCACGGCGTGGGTGCTGCTCACGAAGGTCGAGTCGGCCCGCTCCCGCGGTACCTGTTCGTCGCCATCGCCTGGACGGCGCTCGCGGTCGCCCTCGATTACGTCTTTATCGTGGGGCTGCTCGGGGCGGGCAGCAGCTATTACCGCATCGATGTCCTTCTCTACTATGCCCTTACCTTCGGAATGCCGTTGCTCATCGGCAGGCTGGCCAACCCCTCGCAGCGCTGACCGGCCTCAATCACCCGACCCACCATCAGCAGGGGCGCCCGCGCCCGGCGCATCCGCAAGGAGTTCCCGCATGACCACCGCCACGGCAACCGCTCGCGCGTCGAGACCGACTCGTTCGGCCCCATCGACGTGCCCGTCGACGCCTACTGGGGCGCCCAGACGCAGCGCTCGATTCCAGAACTTCAAGATCGGCGACGAACATGCCTGCGCCCATCATCCGCGGGCCAGCGTCATCAAGCACGCCGCCGCCGCGATGAACCAGGACCTCGGGAAGCTCGACGCCGCGCGCGCCGACGCCATCCGCGCCGCGGCGCAGGAGGTGATCGACGGCAACCTCGACGGGAACTTCCCCCTCGTGGTCTGGCAAACGGGCTCCGGCACCCAGACCAACATGAACGTCAACGAGGTCATCTCGAACCGCGCCATCGAGATCGCCGGCGGCGTCCGAGGCTCGAAGAACCCGGTCCACCCCAACGATCACGTGAACATGTCGCAGTCCTCGAACGACGTGTTCCCCGGTGCGATGTCCGTCGCCGCCGTCGAGCAGGTCACGCACGTGCTGCTCCCGGGCCTGCGCCACCTCCTCGCGGCGCTGGAGGCGAAGCAGGCCGAGTTCGCGGGCATCGTGAAGATCGGCCGCACGCACCTCATGGACGCCACGCCGCTCACCCTGGGGCAGGAGTTCTCGGGCTACGTCCAGCAGGTGCGCAACGGCATCGCGAGGGTCGAATCGACGCTGCCGAGGCTGTCCGAGCTTGCCCTCGGCGGCACCGCCGTGGGCACCGGCCTTAACGCCCACCCCGAGTTCGGCGAGCGCATCGCCGCCGAGATCTCGAAGCTGACGAAGCTATCGTTCGTGACCGCGCCCAACAAGTTCGAATCCCTCGCGGCCCACGATGCGCAGGTCGAGCTCTCCGGCCAGCTCAAGACGGTCGCCGTGAGCCTGATGAAGATCGCGAGCGACATCCGCCTGCTGGGCTCGGGCCCGCGGGCCGGCCTCGCCGAGCTGCGCCTGCCCGAGAACGAGCCGGGCTCCTCGATCATGCCGGGGAAGGTGAACCCCACACAGGCCGAGGCGCTCACGATGGTCTGCGCGCAGGTCATCGGGAACGACGTCGCGGTGAACATCGGCGGCGCCACGGGCCACTTCGAGCTCAACGTGTTCAAGCCGGTGATCGTCTACAACACGCTGCAGAGCATCCGACTCCTGGGTGACGCGGCGGTCTCGTTCACCGACAACATGGTGGTCGGCATCCAGGCCGACACCACGCGGATCAACCAGCTGATGCAGTCGTCGCTCATGCTCGTGACGGCGCTCAGTCCGCACATCGGTTACGACAAGTCTGCCGAGGTCGCCCACAAGGCCCACCACGAGGGCCTCACGCTCCGCGAGGCGGCCGTTGGTATGGGTTACGTCTCGGAGGCCGACTTCGACGCGTGGGTTCGCCCCGAGGACATGACCCACCCGTAGGTGGACCCACCCGATAGGTGGACCCACCCGTGGCCCTCGGCTTCCGAGGTGAGATCGAACGCGGCGCCCCCACGGGCGCCGCTTCTGTCTTGCGGTTGTACGTGCGCTCGAGGCGAGGCGCTGAGAGCTAGCGCAGGATCCCGATCGCCAGCAACGAGACACCGGTTGCCGCTACCGCCGCCTGCGCGGTCGCCGCGCGGTAGAGAAGCACCCCCGCCGCCCCCTCGAGGTGCCCGTGCGCGTGCAACGCCGAGATGATGGTCTGGAGCCCGTACCCCACGACGACGCTCGCGAGCACCACCGCTCCGAGTCGCATCGCCACCAGGTCGGCCGGCAGCAGCCCGGGCACCCATTGCGCGACGAGTCCCCCGTAGAGGACAGCCGCGACTATCGCGAGAACGGGTACGCCGACGGCGGCCCGGCGCGGTACCGGTGTTTGCTCCTCGATCAGTTGCCCGAGCCAGGCCACCGCGAGGAACACCGCGAGCGGCAAGACCCACCGGAGGATCCCTGCGAGCTCCATCGCTCCGATGATGCGCACGAGCGGAAGCAGCGCCAGCCACTCCAGTGCGAGCGCCTGCGTGAACGACGCGTTCGCGAGGAGGTAGGAGTATCGCTGGGTCTCACGGAACGCGACGTCAGAGCGCGCCTCGTTGGGGACGTTTGCGAGCTGCATCGCGGTCGCCAGCAAGGTGAGGAAGGCGAAGATCAGCAGACCCACCACGGTCTCGAGTTCCGCGCCCGGCCGATCCACCGCGAGGCGTGCCACGAAGACCACGGATGTCCCGGCGAACCCGGCCAGCGAGGCCGCGATCGTGGTGTACGAGCGCGTGACGGCGGGAACGTCCCAGAGTGTGTCCGGTACGGCACGACCGACGGGTCGAGCGATCCATGCAACGACCGCACCAACGCCCGCCAGGAGACCGACGACCCCGAGGATCCACGAGTGCTCGCCCATCGAGGCGCTCGCTCGCTAGTTCGAGGGCGGGCGGGTCGTCTCGGGTGGCTCCATGACCGCCCGCGCGGCCGGCTCCGAGCGCAGGCCGCTGATCGCCCAGCTCCCGAGGACGGCGCTCAGCGCGCCCGCCCCGGCGCCGATCTGCCATCCGGGCAGCGCGGTCCAGTAGGCCACCGCTGCGCCAAGCACCCCGCCAACGAGCACCCCCACCGCGATGCGCACGAACAACTCAACCATCGCGGCCTCCGAACGCCCTCGAAGCGCCGAGGGCCCTTCGACTTCCGAGCGCTACGCCAGTCCTAGCGTGATCCGCCGAAGATCTTGCGCAGCGGGTCCCACTTGTCGATGGAGCGCTCCTTCATCGGGATGATGCCGTTGTCCGTGATGTGGATGCCTTCGGGGCAGACCTCGGTGCAGCATTTCGTGATGTTGCAGTACGAGAGGCCATACTGGGGGTCGAGCAGGTCGCGCTGTGGGTTCGTGTCCAGCGGGTGCATCGAGATGTTCGCCAGCGAGATGAAGAAGCGCGGGCCGGCGAAGGCGGTCTTGTTCTCCTCGTGGTCACGGATCACGTGGCACACATCCATGCAGAGGAAGCACTCGATGCACTTCCGGAACTCCTGCATGCGGTCGATGTCGACCTGCCCCATCCGATGCGTGCCGTCCGCCTCGCGAGGGCGTGGCTTCAACTCGGGAATGGTCTGCGCGATCTGGTAGTTGTAGGAGACGTCGGTCACGAGGTCGCGAATCAGCGGATATGTCTTGAGCGGCGCAATCGTGATCGTCTCGCCGGGGATGAAGGTGTTCATCCTCGTCATGCACATCAGCCGAGGCTGCCCGTTCACCTCGGCCGAGCACGACCCGCACTTGCCCGCCTTGCAGTTCCACCGCACGGCGAGGTCCGGCGCCTGGTGCGCCTGCAGCAGGTGCACGACGTCGAGGACGACCATGCCCTCGCCGTACTCCACGTCGTACTCGGTGTAGTCGCCGTCGTCCTCGCCGCGCCAGACGCGAAGGTGTGCAGTGGGCATCTACGCCTCCTCGAACAGCTGCTGCAACTCGGCCGGCATCTCCGGCTTCGCCTCGACGGTCACGCCCACGCTCCCGTCGGCCGCGAGCCGCGACACGACGTTACGGGACTCCCACTCCTTGACCGCCGTCGGGTAGTCGTCGCGGGTGTGCCCGCCGCGGCTCTCCTTGCGCTCGATCGCGCTCTTCGTGGTGGCTTCGGCGAGGAGCAGCATCGAACGCAGGTCGACAGTGAGGTGCCAGCCGGGGTTGTACTGCCGGTTGCCCTCTACACCGATGTTCCGCGAGCGCTGCTTCAGCTCGTCGATCTTCACGAGCGCATGCTGGAGGTCCTCCTCGACACGGATGATGCCGACCAGCGCCTGCATCGTCTCCTGCAGCTCGCGCTGGATCGTGTACGGATTCTCGGTCCCGGTGCTGTCGAACCCGCCGAGGACTTCCCGCGCCTCTACATCCAGCTCCTCGTCCGAGACGCTCGGCGCGCTTCCGAGGCCGGCCGCGTACGCCGCCGCGTGCTCGCCGGCGCGCTTGCCGAACACCAGCAGGTCCGACAGCGAGTTCCCACCGAGCCGGTTCGAGCCGTGCAGACCGGCTGCGGCCTCGCCCGCCGCGAACAGGCCGGGGACGGTGGTCTGCGCGCTGTCCGCCTCCACGCGCACGCCGCCCATGATGTAGTGGCATGTCGGGCCGACTTCCATCGGCTCCTTCGTGATGTCGACATCGGCGAGCTGCTTGAACTGGTGGTACATGCTCGGGAGGCGGCGCTGGATGTACTCGGCGTCCCGGCGCGTCGCGATGTCGAGGAAGACGCCGCCGTGCGGGCTTCCGCGCCCGTTCTTCACTTCGTAGTGGATCGCGCGCGCCACCTCGTCACGAGGCAACAGGTCCGGCGTTCGACGCGCGTTCACCTTGTCGGTGTACCAGCGGTCGGCCTCCTCCTCGGTGTCCGCGGTCTCCTTCGCGAACATCGGGGGGATGTAGTCGAACATGAAGCGCTTGCCGGTGCTGTTGCGCAGCGTGCCGCCGTCGCCGCGCACACCCTCGGTCACGAGGATGCCGCGCACCGAGAGCGGCCAGACCATCCCCGTGGGGTGGAACTGGATGCACTCCATGTCGATGAGGTCCGCGCCAGCCCTCGCCGCCAGCGACTGGCCATCCCCGGTGTACTCCCAGGAGTTGGAGGTGATCGAGTACATCTTCCCGATGCCGCCGGTGGCCAGCACGATCGCCTTCGCGCGGAAGAGGATGAACTTCCCGCTCTCGCGCCAGTAGCCGAACGCGCCGCTGATGCGGTTGCCGTCCTTCGTCAGCTTCGTGATCGTGCACTCCATGAACACGTCGATGCCGCGGTGGACCGCGTGCTGCTGGAGCGTGCGGATGATCTCGAGGCCGGTCCGGTCACCGACGTGCGCCAGGCGCGCGTAGCGGTGCCCGCCGAAGTCGCGCTGGAGGATGCGCCCGTCGGGTGTGCGGTCGAAGAGCGCGCCCCACTCCTCGAGCTCCAGCACACGCTCGGGCGCCTCCTGCGCGTGGATCTGGGCCATGCGCCAGTTGTTGAGGAACTTGCCGCCGCGCATCGTGTCGCGGAAGTGCACCTGCCAGTTGTCCTCGGGGTACACGTTGCCGAGGGCCGCCGCGACGCCGCCCTCCGCCATCACCGTGTGCGCCTTGCCCAGCAAGGACTTGCACACGAGCGCCGTCCTGGCGCCCTTCGCCGACGCCTCGATGGCGGCACGCAGGCCCGCGCCTCCCGCGCCGATGACTACCACGTCGTAGTCGTGTGATTCGTACTCCGCCATCGGCTCCTCCTGGACAACGCCCCCGCCTCACGACGCGGGAACGACTGGTGCTCTTCGCTCGCGCCCCTGCTCAGAGCCCTCGCCCCCTGGGAGAAGGACGGGGTAGCTCGCAGCGTCCGCGCCCTGGTTCGCTTCGTCCGACCCTAGAACTGGGACCAGGTGTTGGGGTCGGTGATGACGCCGTTCGCCACCAGGTGTACGTACAGATCCGCGACGCCCACGAAGATCATGCTCACCCACGCCCACTCGCGATGGTGCTCGTTGGCGATGGTGAAGATCTCCCAGAGGCGACGTCGCACCATCCGGAAGGGGCTCGCCGTGAACTGATTGAGCCCACCCGCGACGAAGTGCCGGAACGAGTGACACCCGATGGTGTAGAGCGTGAGCAGCGCCGCGTTCACCGTCAGGATGATCGAACCCAGCCCGATCCCGAACGTCCCCCCGATGTGCCCGCCGAGCCAGAACGACTTGAACGCGCCGTAGAAGAGGAAGATCGGAAACACGATCGCGACGTACATCGCGTAGCGGTGCAGGTTCTGCAGTGAGAGCGGGAAGTTCGTCTCGCCCGTGTAGCTCGAGGCGGGCTCGGCGACCGCGCACCCCGGGGGGCTTCGGAAGAACGCGCGGTAGTAGGAGCGCCGGTAGTAGTAGCAGGTGGTACGGAAGGAGAGCGGCGCCCAGAGGATCCAGATCGCCGGCGACACCCACATCGGCAGCCCCGGGACGCGGAACAGCGGCTCGAAGTAGGGCGAAAGGTAGGTCGCGCCCCCGTCGGGGGTCACGCCCGCCTCGAATGGCCAGTAGTCACCGAGGAACGCCGAGATGGTCGTGTACACGGCGAAGAGCCCGAGGCCGAGGATGATCAGCATCGGCTCTTTTTGCCAGTTGTCCTGCCGATGCGTCTGCCCGTAGCGGCGCTGGATCGCCTCCATGTTGCGCACTCGACGCGTGGTTCCTGCCGCCTGCGCCATCGTCCCCGCCTGCCTGCCGCGTCAACTCGATACTCTGCTGCAACGCCCCGCGTGACTTTCCTGCCCTCTCGATGTGCGGTCAAGCCCACGTGCGCACTCACGCGCAGATTCCGAAACGCGTCGCCTCGAGGCGCGCGACCGCGCCCCCGTTCGCACCTCGCGAGGTCCGCTCGGTTCACCTCGAACGCCGCATCCGACACCCGATCACCTTCTGTAGATGTGCACTCGACCAAGCCCCTATTGCGCACGTCGATAGGTGACGTTAACGTCAGGGTATGCGGCTGCCCCGAACCTTCGATTCCCTCTCGATTCGAGACTACCGGCTGCTGTGGCTCGGCCAGGTCAGCACGTCCATGGGCCAGTGGATGGACCAGGTCACTCGAGGCTGGCTCATCTACCAGATCACGGGCTCGGCGACACAGCTGGGCCTCGCCACCGCCATGCGAGGGCTGCCGCTCCTCTTCTTCGGGGTGCTCGCGGGCGCCCTCGCCGACCGCTCCGGGCGCAAGGCGCAGCTGATCGTCGCGCAGGTCACAAACTCGGCACTCAACTTCATCCTCGCCACGCTCGTCCTGACGGGACTCGTCGAGCCGTGGCACGTCTACGTCACCGCCTTCCTTGCGGGCACGGTGCAGGCGTTCCAGCAGCCCGCCCGCCAGACGCTCGTGAGCGACATCGTGGGGCCCGAGAAGCTGATGAACGCGCTCGCCCTGAACTCCGCTGCCCTCAACGCCTCCAGGGCGCTCGGTCCGGCCGCAGCAGGCGCGTTCATCGCGCTCGCGGGCATCGATGGGTCGTACTACCTCCAGGCGGCGATGTACGCGATCGCGACGATCTGGACGTTCCAGATGCGCGTCCCGAAGCGTCCCGCGTCGCACCGCGCCCGCGAGCCCTTCCTCACAAGTATCCGCGAGGGCTTCGCGTACGTCTCCAAGGAGCCGAGCATCCGCACCCAGATGCTCATCGCCCTCGGCCCGCTCACCTTTGCGATGTCGTACACGGCGCTCATGCCGATCATCGCGCGCGACGTGCTCGGCGGTGACTCGAGGACGCAGGGGCTGCTGCTGTCCTTCATCGGCGTCGGTGCGCTCACCGGCGCGCTCGTGGTCGCCTCGATGCGGCGGAGCCACGCCTACGGGCTGCCGGTCGTCCTCGGTGCGGCCGCGTTCGCGGGCGGTGTGTTCGCGTTCTCGTGGTCGCAGTGGCTGTGGCTGAGCTGCGGCATCGGCTTCTTCGTTGGACTGTTCAACGTCACCTACCAGACGCAGAACCAGACGCTGCTGCAGCTGAGCGCGCCGCCGCGCATTCGAGGTCGCGTCATGAGCATCTACCTGCTCAACCGCGGCAGCGTCCCCTTCGGCGCGCTGCTCGCGGGCATCCTCGCCGAACGCTTCAGCGGCCCGACGTCGATGTCGATCATGTCGCTCACGGCTCTCGGAATCCTCGCCATCGTGGTCGTCACTCGGCCGCAGATCCTCAGCCTCGCGATCCCGCTCGCCAACCGCGAGGAGGGCGATGTGGGTCCGAGGATGCGCGCCGCCGAGCGCACGACCGCCCTCGAGGCGCCGCCGTCGGTGGCCGTGGAGCACGCGCTTCCTGCGGCGGGCGACGCCCCCGACCTCGCGAGCGGCTTTGCCTACCGACGCGCCGCTCTTCGCGCTGCCACCCGCCCCCAGGCCGGCGACCGCTAGCTCGAGGCCGGCCGCCGCCTGGACTGCTACAACAGCAGGCGCGTCATGCACACGCTGAACGGATTGTCTGTGTAGTTGTGTAGTCGCTGAACGGCGCGCAGCGCTCGAACCCGAATCCCTCGTACAGCGCCCGGGCCGGGGCAAATGCGTCCATCGAGCCCGTTTCGAGGCTCACTCGCACATGGCCCGCCCCGCGTGCAAGCGCGAGCGGGTGCGCAAGGACCGCGCGGGCGACGCCTCGCCGTCGCGCCTCCTGCACCGCATGCATCGACTTGATCTCCGCGTGCGATGCGTCGAGTTGCTTGAGCGCTCCGACGCCCATCAAGGCGCGCGACTCTCGCGGCGACCAACGGGACGGACGGGGTCAAGCAGCCCCGCGAGTTCCAGCGCGTGCACGTGCCCCTCGGGCGTGACCGCGCGCGAGAATTCGAGGTGGCGTTCGAGCAGGCGCCGGATGTCCTCGGCGCGCGGATCCTCCGTGTCGACGCGGAGGCCATCCAGCGCGGTCAGCTCGACCGCAGCGCCATCAACTGCATCGCCACGAGGGTCTTCGCGTCCTCGATCTCGCTGTGGGCGACGGCGGCCGCCATCTCGGCGCGCGTGAGGTGCTCGAGCGGTGCGAACGCCTCGTCATCGTCGTGCGGCAGCGGGTCGGGTCGCAGGCCCGTCGCGAGGAAGTACGTGATGTATTCGGTGCAGAAGCCGGGCGCCATCCATGTCCCGCCCAGCCGCTCGAGCTGCGCCGCGGCGAACCCGGTCTCCTCGCGCAGCTCGCGCGCCGCGGTCGCCTCCGGCGCCTCGCCCACCTCGAGGGTGCCGGCGGGGATCTCGAGGAGCCACCGCCGCGCGGGGTGCCGGTACTGGCGCACGAGCAGCCAGCGCCCGTCGTCATCCAGCGCCACGAGGGCGATCGCGCCGGGATGCCGCGCGATCGACCGCACCACCTCGCGACCGCCCTCGACGCGCAGCGTGTCCACCGTGACGTCGAACGGATAGCCGCGATGCACGACCTCGGAGCGCACGACCTCGGGGATGCGTCCCGGCGCCTGCTCGGAGGTCACGAGGCGGCGCCATCCTCGAGGTCCCGAACGAGGGCAATCTCCTCGCAGCCGGGGAACTTCGGGCAGCGATAGCACTCGTTCCAGACCTTGCGCGGCAGCGTCATCACGTCGGCCTGCACCCAGTCCAGCCGTTCGAAGAAGCCTGGCCGATAGGTGAGCGCGAACAGCCGCTTGAGGCCCAGCGCGCGGCCCTCGGCCTCCGCCGCCAGCACGAGGGCGCTCCCGTAGCCGCCCGACTGCGCCTGCTCGCGCACCGCAAGTGACTTCACCTCGGCGAGGTCGGCCCAGGTGATGTGGAGCGCGGCGCACGCCACCACGGCTCCCGTGTCGTCACGCACGACAAAGAAGTCGCGCAGGTTCTCGTAGGTCTCGCCCAGCGTCCGCGGCAGCATCTGGCCCTGCGCCGCCCAGAAGTTGATTAGCGACGCGATCTGGTCGGCGTCGTGGACGGTGGCCCGCTCGACTCGGACGGCCGGCTGTGTGCTCGTCACTTCGTGGCCCCTGATCCTGGGGAACCCCATCCTGGGGAACCCCATCCTGGGGAACCCCACCACCGGCCGACGCGCCCGCGGTACGACTCGAACTCCGCGCCGAACTGCTCGGCGAGCGCGGCCTCCTCGAGGGGCACAGTCACGCGATCCGAGACGTACCAGCCCAGCGCGGCCCCGAGGACGGCCCACGCGCTGCGCGTCCAGAGCAGCCCCACGCCGAGCGCCACGAGCGTGTGCGCAACGTAGATCGGGTTGCGCGAGTACGCGTACGGTCCCCACGTCACGAGTCGGGTGTGCCGCCCGTCGGGGAGTGGCGAGGTGCCCGCGCGCAGCTGCGTCCGGATCGACCACGCATCGAGCCCCACGCCCACGAAGAGGCACAGCGCACCGACGACGCGCGCGCCCGGCAGGCGCAGCGGGCGCCCCACGATCCCTCTCGCGGCCAGCACACCGAGGACGAACGGCAGCGGCGGCACACGCGCGAGCTGCGTCGCGAGCCGCGATTCCAGGCATTCCTTCGAGGCGGCTCGCGCCACTTCGGTACTCACGTCAGCACCGCCATCCGTCGCCGCCTCGGCGTCATCGGCCCGTAGGGCCCAGGTCGAGCGCGTGATCCGCGCGCAGCCAGCCGAGGCGTCTCGCGAGGTTGCCATAGAACTGGTCCGGCCCCGCCAGCTTCACGAACCGCGCCCGCAGTGGCGACAGCGACACGTCCACCTGCGAGCCCGCGTCGATGATGAGCTCGGCGCCGCCGTCCACCGAGAGCACGGAGTCCTCGCCGCGCTCGATCGTCAGCGTGAGCCGCGTGCTCCCGCCCGGCAGCACGATGGGATTCGTCTTCGTGAGGTGCGGCGCGACCGGCACGAGCACGAGGTCGTCCGAGGATGGGTGCAGGATCGGGCCGCCGACGGACAGCGCGTACCCGGTCGAGCCGGTCGCCGTCGCCACGATCACCGCGTCGGCGCGGTACTCGGCCAGCACGATCCCGTTCACCAGCGCGCCAATCGAGATGGTGCGCCCGAGCGTGTGGCGTCCGAGGATGACGTCGTTGAGCGCGTGGACGGGGTCGCCGCCGTTGACGCTCGCCTGGACGAGCGCTCGCTCCTCGATGCGGCCCTCGCCGCGGAGCACGCGCGCGAGGGTGTCCTCGGCCTCCGCCTCGGTGCACTCTGTGAGGAACCCGAGCCGCCCCATGCGCACGCCGAGGAGCGCCGCGGGCGTGCCTCGTGCGACGCCGGCCGCGTGCAGCACCGTGCCGTCGCCGCCCACGCACACCAGCACGTCCGTCTGCGGCATGTGCTCGCCGAGGTGCACGTCCACCTCGGCCCAGTCGAGCTGCGAGAACCAGGCGCTCGCTCCGGCTGCCTCCACCACGCGTGCAAGGCGCTCGGCCAGCGCCCGCGCGCCCTGGAGCGCCGGGTGGTAGCAGATCCCGATTCGTTCCGGCCGCGAGTGCGCGCCGTTCGACGTCATCCACCGCCTCCCACGAGCTCCGGCACGCGCAGCCAGAGGAAGAACTCGCGATTGCCCTTCGGTCCGAGCAGCGGCGACCGCACGACGCCGCGCACACGCAGCCCTCGGTGGATCGCCCACACGGCGACATCGGCCACCGTCGAGGCGTGCACGAGCGGGTCGCGGATCACGCCGCCCCCGCCGCGCTCGATCTGCTCCCGCCCTGCCTCGAACTGCGGCTTCACCATCGCGAGCACATCGCCGCCGGGACGCACGCTCTCGAGGATCGCGGGCAGCACGGTGGTGATCGAGATGAACGACACGTCGATGGTCACGAGGTCCACGGACTCCTCGAGGGGCCCGAGCGCACGGGCGTTGGTCCGCTCGAGCACGGTCACGCGCGGGTCCTCGCGCAGGGCAGTCGCCAGCTGGCCGTATCCCACGTCGACGGCCGTCACGTGCGCTGCGCCATGCTGCAACAGGCAGTCGGTGAACCCGCCCGTCGAGGCGCCGACGTCGAGGCAGCGCCGCCCGCGCACGTCGATACCCGTCCCAACGAGGGCGCCCTCGAGCTTCTCGCCGCCGCGGCTGACGTAGCGCTGCGCCGAGCGCACCCGCAGCTCCGAGTCGGCGCCAACGGGCGCGGCGGCGCGCAGCGCCACCTCGCCATCCACCTCGATCTCGCGCGCGAGGATCAGGGCGCGGGCGCGCTCGCGCGTCGGCGCGAGGCCGCGCTCAACCAGCGCCTGGTCCAGGCGCAGCCTCGAGGGCGCGCGGGCGCGAGGGTCGTGTCCGGCTGCTCATGTGACTCGACGATAGCACGAGGGCGAACGGCCCTCCGGCGAGGCGCCTACGCCACGAGGTCGGCGGGCCGGAAACGCATCGCGGACCACGTCGCGTCCAGCGCCACCTGGCGCACGGGCCGCCAGCCGGTCCCCTCGAGCGCCTTCCACAGCCGGTCGCGGTTCACGTCGGTGATCACGCCGGAGCCGCCCTTCGGGTAGGCGAGCCAGACGAGGGCGTCCCGCCCGAGCGCGAACGCCTCTGGCGCGAACCGCGCAGCCTCCTCGAGGGTGAGCACGAACACCAGCACGGCGTCGCCCGTCGTATCGAGGAGCGAGTCGTCGCCGAGAGCGGACGCGAGCGCCTCGATGCGTCCGTCGCCACCGTTGATCACGCGCAGCCGCTGGCCCGGCTTCAGCTGGAGCTTCTTCGCGAGGGCGGTGGCCGCCGAGGATGCCACGCGGGCGCCTCGAGGTTACGCAGACTCGATGATCGGCTTCAGGTCCCCGCTGACTTCGCCCTCGGGAATGACGACGCCGGACCGCGAGACGAGCATCGGCTGCTTGCGGTGCAGCACGGTCTCCTCGTTGATGATGCACTTCGCGACGTCCTTGCGGGACGGCACTTCGAACATCACATCGAGCAGCAGGTCCTCGACGACGGTGCGCAGGCCACGCGCGCCGGTCTTCATCCTGATCGCCTCGTCCGCAATCGCCACCATCGCCTCGTCGGTGAAGACCAGCTCCACGCCGTCGAGGGAGAACATGCGCTGGAACTGGCGGGCGATCGCGTTTTTCGGCCGCTGCAGGATCTCGGTCATCATCTCGACGTTCAGCGGGTCGAGCGTCGACACGACGGGCAGACGGCCGACGAACTCGGGGATGAGGCCGAACGTCAGCAGGTCGTCGTGGGTGACGTCGCGCAGGATCTGGGCGCGGTCGCGCTCGATCTGGTTCTTCGAGGTGGCGGCAAACCCGAGCCGTCGCTGCCCGGCGCCGATGCGCTTCGCGACGATCTCGTCCAGCCCCTCGAAGGCCCCGCCCACGATGAAGAGGATGTTCGTCGTGTCGATCTGGATGAAGTCCTGGTGGGGGTGCTTGCGCCCGCCCTGGGGCGGCACGCTCGCCGTGGCGCCCTCGATGATCTTGAGCAACGCCTGCTGCACGCCCTCGCCGGACACGTCACGGGTGATCGAGGGGTTGTCGCTCTTGCGCGCGATCTTGTCGATCTCGTCGATGTAGACGATGCCGCGCTCGGCCTTCTGGATGTCGAAGTCGGCGGCCTGGATCAGGTGCAGGAGGATGTTCTCGACGTCCTCGCCCACGTACCCCGCCTCGGTGAGCGCGGTGGCATCGGCGATCGAGAACGGCACGTCGAGGATGCGGGCGAGCGTCCGCGCGAACGCGGTCTTGCCCGTTCCGGTGGGGCCGATCAGCAGGATGTTGGACTTCTCGAGCTCGACGTCGGTCTGCGGCGGCGCGTCAATGCGCTTGTAGTGGTTATAGACGGCCACAGAGAGCACGCGCTTGGTGTGCTCCTGCCCCACGATGTACTCGTCGAGGCGGTGCACCAGCTCCTGCGGCGTGCGGATGGCGGCGCTGTCCGCACGGGCCGCCCCGCGCGCCCCCGCCGCCTCCTCGTTGATGATCTCCTGGCACAGCTCGACGCACTCGTCGCAGATGTACACGGCGCCCGGACCCGCGATCAGGCGCTTCACAGCGTCCTGGTTCTTCCCACAGAAGGAGCAGTGGTACTGGACACCGCGATTACGAGTCGTGGTCCCTGCCATCGTGCGCCCTTCCAGGAGCCGCCGCGCTGAGACTACAGCGACAGCGGCGCTGCCACTAGCTCATCGCAACGGAGTTACGCGTTACCGGCTTCCGATGCCAATCGGCACCGCGGGCGAGAGGATCTCGTCCACCATGCCGTACGCCTTCGCCTCGTCCGCGCTCATGTAGAAGTCGCGGTCGAAGTCCTGAGTGATCTTTTCGACAGGCTGGCCCGTGTTCTTCGTGAGGATTTGCCTGATGATCTCGTTCTCGCGCAGGATCTCGCGCGCCGCGATCTCGATGTCCGACGCCTGACCGCGAGCTCCACCCAGCGCCTGGTGCATGTGCACCGTTGCGTTCGGCAGTGCGTAGCGCTTCCCTCGCGCCCCCGAGGTCAGCAGAACCGACCCCATCGACGCCGTCTGCCCGACGGCGATCGTCGACACGTCCGGCTCGATCAGGTTCATCGTGTCGTAGATCGCGAGGCCGGAGGGGATCACGCCGCCGGGGGAGTTGATGTACATCTGGATGTCACGCGTGGCGTCCTCGCGTGCCAGGAACAGCAACTGGGCCACGATCGTGTTCGCGACGTGGTCGTCGATGGGCGTGCCCAGGAACACGATCCGCTCCTTCAGGAGCAGCGAGAAGATGTCGTACGCACGCTCGCCGCGAGCGGTCTGTTCCACCACCATCGGCACAATGTTCGATGCCCACAGGCTGGGACCGGTCGCCAGGTTCGGATTCACGCGCGCGCCTGCTTTCTTCCTTGTTTCGATGCTTGCTTGCTGGGATCCGGACGTCCCGTCCGGCGGCGTTGACTCTCCTGTGGACCCCACGGCCCGCCCTCGAGGGCTAGTCGCTCTCGGCGGATGCCGCCGCCTCGTCCGCGCCATCCGATGCCTCTGCGTCCCCGCCCTCGGCGGCCTCGCCCTCCGCATCGCCGCCACGACGCCGGCGGCGCGACCCGCGGGCACGCTCCGTCGTCGCGTCGTCCGGCTGCGAGCAGATCTCCACCAGGCGCTGCAGCGCGGCCTTCGTGCTCAGATCGCTCTTCATCTGCGAACGCCCGGCTTCAGTGTTGAGCAGCTCGCGAATCCGAGCACGGCTCTCCTCGGGCGCCTCGGCGCCGATCATGTTCGACACCAGCTCATCGATGCGGGCGTCGATGTCGTCCTCGCTGACCTCGAGGTGCTCCTGCCGCAGCAGCTCGCCCACCACGAGTGCGCGCCGCACGTTGTTGTCCGCCTGCTCGCGGAGCTCCGTGCGCAGCTCCTCCTCGGTGTGACCGATCGCCTCGAGCCAGCGATCGAGGCCCTCCTGGGTGTGCGAAGCGTGGTTCGACTGCTCGTCGATGATGCGGTCGACCTCGCGGGTCACGAGCACCTCGGGGTACTCGAGGTCCGCCGACGCCACCAGCAGGTCCACGATCTCGTCGTGATAGAGGGCCAGCGAGGCCTGATCGGCCTGCTGCCGCACCTGGCTCTCGACGCGCTCGCGCAGCTCGCCCGCGTTCTCGAACCCCTCATCGAGGGAGGCCGCGAACTCGTCGTCCACGTCGGGCAGGATCTCCTGCTTCACCTCGTGGATCGTCACGACGTAGTGCGCGTTCTTGCCGCGCAACTCCTCCGCCGAGAAGTCCTCGGGCAGCGTCACATCGAACTCGTATGGGCCGCCGCGCTCGCGTCCGATCAGCGCCTCCTGGAAGCCGGGCAGGGACACGACCGTGCCCTCCTCGAGGCGGAACTCGGCATCCTCCTCGACGTGCGGCTCGGCCTGGCCGTCCGCCTGGACGCTGACGTCCGCGCGCACCGTGTCGCCCCAGGCCACGGGCCGGTCGACCGGCTCCAGCGTCGCGAAACGGCGACGGAGGTTGGTCATCGCCCGCTCGACGTCGGACTCCATCACCGGCGCCTCGAGGCGTGGCGCGCGGAGGTCCTGGTACCCGGCGATATCGATGGTGGGGCGCACCGGCACGGTCGCCTTCACCACCAGCGGTTCCATCGATTCGAGGTCGAACTCGGGCTGCGCGATCGCGTCTATCGACTCCGACTCGAGAGCGTCGTTGTAGACCTCGGGCAGCAGCTCGTCGAGGGCTTCCTGCAGCAGCGCCGGGCGTCCGACGGTCCGCTCCACGATGTTCCGTGGCGCCTTCCCCGGGCGGAAGCCCGGGATCCTCACCTGCCGCGCCACCCGCTTCGCAGCGCGCTCGAGCGACGCTTCGACGCGATCCGGCTCGACCTCGATCTGGAGGGCGACCAGCGACCTCGGCAGGCGTTCTGTCGTGACTGCCAATGCTCAAACCCATTTCCGAGCGCGCCGCGGGGCACACCGCCCCTCGGTCTTCGCATGTCTCGCCACTGTCGAGTGCCTCGCGGACGCCGAGGCACCCGTTGCGCGCAGCCCTCCGGGCCCCCCGACGACATTTCTGAACTATGGCGAGTATAGCACCGGCCCCCGGATGGACCTCGGGGCTCTCCCCAGCAGATCGGGCAGGCCCAACCTCGGGATCGCCCTGCTAGCGCCCGCGGAAGGCGTCAGTCACGGCGTCTCCGAGGAGTGAGAACGAGAACAGCAACGAGGTGACCACGGCGGCCGGCACCAGGAGCAGGTGCGGATGCTCCGCGAACGTCCGGACGCCCCCCGCGTCCGAGATCATCTGCCCGAAACTCGGCGCCGGCGGCTGCACCCCCACCCCGAACCAGCTGAGGAAGATCTCCGAGCCCGCGATCCCGCCGAGGCCGGTGGAGACCTGCAGGATAATCAGGTGCGCGACGTTCGGCAGGATGTGTCGCGAGAGGATCCGCCGGGTGGGGGCACCGATCGCCTGCGCCGCCATGATGAAGTCGCGCTCCCGCAGCTGCAGCACCTGCGATCGAATCAGCCTCGCCGTCCCCACCCACGAGAACAGCGACAGCGCCGCGAACACGGTGATGTACGACGCGAACCCGGACGAGATCAGCCCGAGGTCGGCGACGTTCGACTCAAACGCGCGCACCACCTCGGTGACCCGCGGTGACAGCGAGGCGTTCACGAGGATCAGCATCAGCAGCGACGGTAGTCCCGCGAACACGTCGCCGACGCGCATGATGAGCCCGTCGACCCACCCGCCTCGATAGCCGGTGATGAGCCCGAGCGTGTTCCCGATCAGGATCGATCCGCTCAGGATCACGGCTGCGGTGATCACCAGGTTCGTCCGCGACGAGTACAGGACCCGGGTCAGCATGTCGCGGCCGATGATGTCGGTGCCCAGCCAGTGCGCGGCGCTCGGACCCTCCCACTTCGCCTCGAGGTTCTGATCGGTGTACGAGTAGGGCGCGAGCAACGCCGCGAACACGCCCCCGAGGTAGACGACGGCGATCACGAACAGCGCCGCCATCGCGAGGCGCTTCTTGCGCAGCCGTGCCCAGAACGCGCCGAGCCAGCTCGTCCCCTCCGCCGGCGACGCCTCGAGGACGAGCGTCCCGAGATCGGCGCTCACGTTCGCGCCGCCGCCCCGAGGCGGATCCGCGGATCGATGCGCGCGTACAGCAGCTCGGCCGCGAGGTTGAAGAGGACAAACGCCGCCGCGAGGATCACGGTCATCGCCATGATCGCGTCGTAGTCGCGGCTCGTCACGGCCTGGTAGGCGAAGCGCCCGATGCCGGGGATCCCGAGCAGCGTCTCGGTGAAGAACGCCCCCTCGAGGATCCCGGAGAGCGACAGTCCGATCGCGGTCACGAGCGGCAGCAGCGAGTTCGGGAACACGTGGCGCACCTGCACCATCGCCTCGCTCAGGCCCTTCGCGCGCGCGGTGCGCACGTAGTCCTCGAGTTGCACATCGAGGGCAGACACGCGCACGAGGCGCGCCACACCCGCCAGCCCAGGCAGCGTCATGATCGAGACGGGGATCCACAGATGCGGGTCGGGGATCGGCAGCGCGATCACGCCCTTGATCCAGTAGATGGAGATGATCCCCTCCCACCCACCGACGGGTAAGAGCTGCAACTTCAGCGCGAACAGCCAGAGCACGGGCGGAATCACGACCAGCACGGGGATCGACTGGATGAACAGCAACGCCGAGATCAGCGCCGGGTCCAGCGAGCTCCCCGACCATCGCGCGGCGAGCAGCCCCGCGGGCACCCCGAGCACGAACTGCAGCACGAGCACGATCAACCCGAGCTGCGCCGACACCCACATCCGGGGAAAGATCAGCTCGGCGACCGTGAACCCCTTCTGCTGGAATGACTCCCCGAAGTCCCCGTTGAGAGCGTTGCGCAGCCAGCGCAGGTACTGCTGCGGCAACGGCTGATCGAGGCCCTTGTCCGCTCGGATCTGTGCCAGGACAGCGGGATCCCGGTACTGCCCGGCCGCCACCAGCACCGGGTCGCCGGGCCCGAATCGCGCGATGGTGAACGTCAGAAACGAGACCGCGAGCAGCGTCACGGGCAGCCACAGCAACCGCCGCGCCGCGTACTGCGTCACGCGACTCGGTCCTCCGCGCGTGCCGCTCCTGGCGCTCGAAGCATCAGCGCGTGACCTCGATGAAGCGCAGCCGCGGGATCACCATCGGCGGCTCGAACCAGCCCTTCACCGCCGGACTGATCACGACGTGCGCGTTTGCGAAGTAGAGCGGGATCCACACGGCGTCATCGACGATCAGCTTCTCGGCGTCCTGGTACTGCTGGATCCGGCGCTGCGGGTCGCGCTCCACGCGCGCCCTGTTCAGGAGGTCATCCACGGCGGCGTTCTTGTACTTGAGGTCGTTCAGCTGGGAGTCGCTGTTGAACTTCAGGTCCAGGACGTCCTCGGGGTCCGGGTAGTCCATGATCCAGCCGCTGTTGAACATCTGCAGTCGGCCCGCCGCCTGGTCCGCGAAGAACGCCGCAGGATCGGACTGCCGGATCTCCACCCGCACGCCAAGGATGGTGCGCCACTGCTCGAGGAATGCCTGCGTGTCGACACGCCCCTCGGCGCCCGCGCCTACCTCGGTGATCACGACCGGCGGCAGCTTGTCCGCCGACCCGTACTTCGATTTCGCGAGTGCTTCCTTCGCGGCGTCGGGGTTGAACTGGAACGTCTTGTCGGTAGCGGTGAAGCCGGGCAACTGCGGCGGCAACACGCCGGTGGCCGGCGTCAGCATGTTGTTGAACGTCACCTCGGCGACACGCTTGCGATCGATGGCGAGCGCGAACGCGCGCCGCACGTTCACGTCATCGAAGGGCGGCGTCTGCACGTTGAAGGCGATGTAGGAGATCGAAAACTCCGGGAACGTCTTGTAGAGCTTCCCCAGGTCGCTGTTTGGGTCGCGCGCCCGATCGATGTCCTGCACACCCACCGAGGCGACGTCGATCTCCTTGTTCTCGAACCGCGTCAGCACGCTCCCACCCGCGAGGGCGTACAGCACCTGCTTCACCTTCGGTGCGCCCATGTAGAAGCGCTCGTTCGCGTCGAGGACCAGGCGCTCGTTCACGCGCCACTCGCTCACCTTGTAGGGCCCCGTGCCGTTGGGCTTCCGCGTCCAGTTGCGCGGGTTGCTCTCCACCTGTTCCTTGTCGACCACGAACGCCGTGGGATACGTCAGCTTCGCGAGGAAGTACGGCTTCGGCGCGTCGAGCGTGATCCGAACCGTCCGCTCGTCCACCACCTCGACGCCCTTCACGTCCTTGGCCGTCCCGAAGAAGTGCTCACGCGCTCCCACGATGTCCCCGAGGTACGCCAGCCCGACCGCCGACTGCAGCTCCCGCGACGACGCCCGCTCGATCGAGTACTTCACGTCGCTCGCGGTCACGCGGCGTCCGTTGTGGAAGGTCACGTTGTCGCGCAGCCGGAACGTGTACGTCTTGCCGTCCTGGCTCACCTCGAACGACTCGGCCATGTCCGGCACGACGTTGAGGTCGCGATCGATGGTCATCAGCCCGCTGAAGACCTCGACGATGTACTCCGCCGATGCCGCGTCCGTCGCCTGCGCCGGGTCGAGCGTGATCGGGTCGCCCGAGGCGAGTCGCAGCCGACCCGGCGCCGCCGACGCATCGACCGAGCCGCCGGCCTTCGGCGTTCCCGAGGTGGTGCCGTCGCCGGTGCTCCCGCCGCTCCCCGTGAGCAGCAGCACGGCGGACAGGCCGCCCACCGCCAGCACCAGCACGGCCAGCACCCCGAGGAGGATTGCCAGCACGCGGTTCTGACCGCTCATCCATGCGCTCCCGTCATCGGCCAGCCCCGTGCAGGCGCAAGCGTTGGCCCTCGATGTGGGCCGCGACGCCTGAGGGCGTCGATCATAGCGAAGGCCTGACTAACGGCAGGGGTACGTTCGCGAGGGCGTGGCGGTTCTCTGCCGGACCGTCTACGCCTCCTGCACGTCCTCCCGACGGGCGAGCCGCGCGAGCTCGGCCCGGGCGTCCTCGGCCAGCGCCACGTGCACGTCCGCCAGCTGTCGGGCCGTCACCGTCGAGGGCGCACCCGTCATCACGTCGGACGCAGCCTTCGTCTTCGGGAACGCGATCACCTCGCGGATGTCGCGCTCGCCCGCCAGCAGCGCCACGGTTCGGTCGATGCCCGGCGCGATCCCCCCGTGCGGCGGCGCGCCGTAGGTGAACGCGGTCAGCATGTGCCCGAACTTCGTCTCCGCCTCCTCGATGCTCATCCCCAGCCGCTGCAGCACCTTCAACTGCACATCGCGGCGGTGGATTCGAATCGACCCCGAGGCGATCTCCCAGCCGTTGCAGATCAGGTCGTACGCGTTCGAGCGCACGGCGCCGGGATCGGTGTCGAAGAGCGGCAGGTCCTCCTCGAACGGCGACGTGAAGAGATGATGCACCGCGCTCCAGCGCTCCTCGTTGGCGTCCCACTCGAAGAGGGGGAACTCGGTCACGAAGGCGAACGCCAGCACCGAGGGGTCGGCGAGGCCCATCTCCTCCGCAAGCTGCCGCCTGAGCGCGTCGAGCACTTTCGAGGTGACCTCGTCCCGGTCCGCCGCGATCAGCAGCAGGTCACCGCGCTGCGCCCCGCACCTGCGCGCCGCCTCGACGACGACGTCCACGCCGAGGAAGCGCGCTGCCGGCGACCGCACATCCTCGGCGGTCAGCGTCTCCAGTTGCCCCGACCCGTCGAGCGCCACCCAGACGAGGCCGCCCGCGCCGTTCGACTTCGCCACGTCGACCAGCCGGTCGAGCTCGCGGCGCGCGGTCCCGGCTGCGCCCCGGCTACCGCGATCGCGCGCACGCGTCCGCCGGCGCCGACGGCGTTCGCGAACACCTGGAACCCACTCGCCGCCACCACCGATGTCCAGGTCGGCGATCTCGAGGCGTAGCGCGATCGGGCTTGTCGCTGCCGAACCGCTCCATCGCCTCGGCGTACGTCAGGCGCGGGAACGGCTCCACCATCAGTAGTCGGGCGAGCGCGTGCACCATCGAGGCGTACAGCCCCTCCCGATCAGCGCGAGGATGTCGTCCTGCTCCACGAACGCCATCTCGAGGTCGAGCTGCGTGAACTCGGGCTGGCGGTCGCCGCGCAGGTCCTCGTCGCGGAAGCAGCGCGCGATCTGGAAGTAGCGGTCGACGCCCGCCACCATCAGCAGCTGCTTCCACTGCTGCGGGCTCTGCGGCAGCGCGTAGAACTGGCCCGGATGGACGCGGCTGGGGACGAGATAGTCCCGCGCGCCCTCGGGCGTCGCGAGGTTGAGCACGGGCGTCTCCACCTCCACGAACTCACGCTCGGAGAGGTAGTCCCGGATGAACTTCACCACTCGATGGCGCAATCGCAGGTTCGCGGCCATCCGCTCGCGCCGCAGATCGAGGTAGCGGTAGCGCAGCCGCGTGCTCTCATCGACGTTGGTGTCCTGGTTCACGGGGAAGGGCGGCGTCTCCGCCGCGTTCAGCACCTCGAGGTGGCTCGCGTGCACCTCGATGGCGCCCGTCGGCAATTCCTCGTTCGCCGTGCCCGGACGGCGTACCTCCACCCGACCCCGTACCTGCACCACATACTCGTTGCGCACACCCTCGGTCACCGCAAAGGCCGCGGGCGCCTCCTCGGGATGCACCACCACCTGCACGAGCCCGCTCGAATCGCGCAGGTCGAGGAAGACCAGTCCGCCGTGATTGCGCCGCCGGTGCACCCACCCCGCGAGTGTGACCTCGCCGCCGGCGTCAGATTCGCGCAGAGTCCCGCAACCATGTGTCTTCAGCATGGGGCCAAGTCTCGCACTTCACCCCCGGCGGCGCGAGGTCACTCGGATTCAATCCGCCGAGGCGATGGAGTCGTTCCGGGGTCTACGCTGGCAGCATGCCAGCCCCCACGTCGATCCCTCCGCTCGCCCGGACGCTCACCGATGGCCGCAGCGGCGAAGTGGTCTTTCTTTCCCACTGCCTGCTGAACGAGCACACGCGCTACCTCGGCGGTGCGTCGCGGCCGGCCTGCGTCGAATCGATCGTGGCCCAGTGCGTCGATGAGCGGCTGGGCATGGTGCAAATGCCCTGTCCCGAGGAGCGCAGCTGGGGCGGAGTGCTGAAGCGCCGCTTCCTGGCGCTGTACGGGCTATCCGCTCGCCACCCGGTCCTGGGTCCCCTGCTCGCACCCCTCATCGCCACGCTGGCCGAGCGCTACTCGAGGCTGGCCTATCGGCGCCTGGCGGACGGGGTCGCTCGGCAGGCGCGCGACTACCTCGATGCCGGATACCACATCCGCGCGGTCGTGGCCGTCGATGGCTCCCCCTCCTGCGGGCTGCGCTCACGCATCGACTTCGCCTCGCTCGCCGAGTTCATGGCCCTCGAGCCCACGGACGTCACGGTCGAAGCCACGAACGACATCCTCCGGCGGCACACGCGCGACGGACAGGGCCTGTTCACCAGCGAGTTACAGCGTGCGCTCCGCCGCCGAGGCGTCCGGGTGCATTTCCTCGCGCACGACCTCCCCGGAGAGCGCGCCGGGACCCCCTCCACGCTCAACCTCGGAGACCCGTAGCTTCCGCCGTCGAGGATGCCGCCCCATGGGTCCGAGCATCGCTCCATCCGATACGTGTTCGCCACGTCCCCCTCGGCACGCGACGCATCCTGCATTCCCGCCCGCGTAGCCTCGATGGGGTACGCGCCCAGCGAGGAGCGACTCATGGCGATGCGAGCACCTGAACCCCGACCCCCCGATGAGCCCACGGTTCCATCTGATCTCGCGCCACCGGCCGAGGCGGATGGCACGCCCGAGTTCGTCGGCTATCCCGATAGGCACCTCATGGGCATCGTGCCGACCGTCGAGGCGGAGCGCCTCGCGCGCGATCTACAGCATGAGGGCCTCGACGCCCCGCACGTCTTCCTCGGCGAGCAGGGCGTGCAGGCGCTCGACTCGGGCGGCGCCGAGCACGGGCTCTTCAGCGGCCTGATGCGCGCCGTCGAGCAGACGTTCTCCGAGATCGATCACCTCGGGCCGTACTCGACAGCGCTCCGCGAAGGCGATGCGGTCGTCGCGGTGCCCGCCGAGGACGAGGACGTGCGCGCTCGGGCACTCGAGTGCTTCCGCGCCCACGACGGCCGGTTCGTCAACTACTTCGGCGCAATGACGGTCGAGCTGTTGCTGCGCTGAGAGGGAGGCTCGCCGGTCGCCTCGCTTCAGCGCAGTGCAGGCCGAGCACCGGGGCGCCCTCAACGAACGCGGCCCCGATCGTCAGACGACGGGCGCCCCCGAGGACGATTGCAGTAAGGCCAGCGCGCCGACGAGACCCGGGGACCTATCGCACCGCCCCCTCGCTCGACGAGGCCGCGCTCGCCAGTCCGGGGCACTCGGCGCCCCTGTCGTTGACCCGTTCGTTCGCTGGCTACCGATTGTAATACACACTCCACGCGCGTGACTCTTGAGTGGGATTCAGCAGCCTGCGTCGACGCCGGTACGGGGCGCGTCCCTCTTCTCGTTCTCGTTCGACTCGCTCTCTCGAGGTCGCTCCCCGTCCGACCACCGACCACCGTCCGCCGGTCGGCCTCGCGCTTTCGATAACACGTCCCCTCAAGCCAGCGATCGAGGCGCCTCACAACGTCGCGTGGACGTCATCCCACTGCGCGGCCGAACGTCCCCCGCCGATGCTCCTCTTATGCAAACGTTCGTCGACGCGGGATACGCACCGGGGCATCTCGCGCGGGTGCGCGGCATCGCCTACGTCGCACTCGGCGGCGCGCAGCTGGCGGCGGGATTCGCTGCCGGCGGCGCTGCTTCGCCCATCCGGACCGCGCTCGTTCCCGTGCTTGTCGTCATCCTGGGCGCGATGCTGGTCGCGAGGCCTCATTCCAGCGCCCAGCTCCACCGACTCTCGCCGTTCTTCGCCTGCGGCGTGATCGCCCTCGGCATGGTCCTGGCCCCACCCGCCATCGCGCCGCTCGGCGTGGGCATGCTCACCATCTCGGTCCTCGTGGGTGGGCTCACCCTCGAGCGCGGGGCGCCGCCGCCCTTGGTAGCTTCGCGGTTGCCTGCGTCGCGGCCTGGTCCGTCGCCGGCGGCCGGTCGGTCATCGCCGATCTGCTCGAGCGGCGCGACGCTCGCCGCCGCCGCGGCGATCGCGATCGTCACCTCCGTCGCTCGCCGAGACGCCATCGACCGCGTCCGCGTCGCACGTCGGGATGCGGAAGAGTTGAGTCTCAAGGATCCTGACCGGCCTCGCCAACCGGCGCGCCTTCGATGCCGAGGCTGCCCTCCGCGCCGACGAGGGACGCCTCGGTGGACTGCTCATGCTCGACATCGATCACTTCAAGGTCGTGCCAACGACGAGCACGGCCACCTCGCGGGCGACGAGGTCCTCGCCGAGGTCGGCCGCCGCCTCCTCGGTGCCCTCCGCCGCGCCGATCTCGCGGCGCGGCTCGGCGGTGACGAGTTCGGCGTGCTCGTCGAGGGGCCCCTCACCATCGAGGGCCTGCGTCGTGTCGCCGACGCGGTCCGCGGCGCCACCTCGGCCTTCGCCGCCCAGACGCCCGCGGGACTCGTCAAGATCACCACCTCGGTCGGTGGCGCCCTCGTCCCTCCCGACGCGACCGCCGCCCGCCAGGTGCGCGCCGCGCGCACGTTTGCCGACCGCGCCCTCTACGAGGCGAAGAAGGCCGGCCGCGACCGCGCGGTCATCGATGGCGAGCGCAGCGCGCCCTCTGCCCGCCGCGGCCGCCGTCGACCCTGCTCCGCCTCGCGCGTCGCGTAGAGCTGCATCGCAAACCCGGTCATCGCCTGCTCATCCGGCCGCCCCGGGGGCTCCCTCGAGGTGTTCCCACGGCCCTCGACGAGCGCCCCAAGTTCTGCGACCCTCCCTAACCGTCACCGTTCACTTACGAAAGGACCCCTATGTCCGCGGACGCCACCCGCGCCATCGTCGAGGACTACGCGCGCGCCTGGACCGGCGGAGACGTCGCCACGGCACGCGCCCTCCTGGCGGATGACCTCGACTTCGAAGGGCCCGTCGACACCTTCCACCACGCCGATCAGCTGATCGAGGCGCTCCGCGGTCTCGTCTCGATGACCCAGCGCGTCGACCGGCTCGCCGCGTTCTACGGGGACACCGAGGCGATGCTGCTCTACGACGTCGTCACCGGCACTCCGGCCGGCACGATCCGCACCGCCGAGCACTTCACCATCGAGAACGGCCGCATTGCGCGGATCCGCCTCGTGTTCGACGCCACCATCCTGCGCACGCTCATGTCATCCGCATAAGCGCGATCGCAGCCCGGTTCTGGGCGTCCGCTCGCCCCTGCACACGTTGCCTCACCTGCGACAATGCGGCGCCACGCCCTTCGGCGCCCGGCCGCATGATCGAGGAGGCACCGTGGAGTTCTCCGTCCAGACCGGCCAGCAGAACATCAGCTGGCCCGAGCTTGTCGACACCTGGCGCCGCCTTGAGGGGTGGGGCTTCGATGCCGCCTGGTGCCACGATCACTTCATCCCCGCCGGCACCCGCGATGTCGATGGCCCGTGCATGGACGGCTGGACCACGCTCGCCGGACTCGCCGCGCTGACCCCGAGGATGCGCGTCGGCGTCTTCGTCACGGGGAACACCTACCGCAACCCGGCCCTCCTCGCGAAGATCGCCACCACCATCGATCACATCTCGGGCGGGCGACTCAACCTCGGCATGGGCGCCAGCTGGTACGAGCTCGAACACACCGCCTACGGCTTCGAGTTCGGCACGCCGGGCCAGCGCCTCGCGCGGCTCGAAGAGGCCCTCGAGGTGATCACGCGCCTGTGGTCCGGAGCACCCGCCGTCTCCTTCGAGGGCGACCATTACTCGCTGCACAATGCGCCCTTCCTCCCCCAGCCGTTGCAGTCCCCCCACCCGCCGATCTGGATCGGCGGCGGCGGCGAGCGCAAGACGTTGCGCCTCGTCGCCAGGTACGCCGACGCATGGAACGGCCTCGGCCCCATCGCCACGCTTCAACAGAAGGTCGATATCCTCCATCGTCACTGTGCCGACGTCGGACGCGACCCCGGCTCGATCCAGCTCACCGCCGGAGCACCCGTGGTCCCCGATGCCATCTACGAGGGCTACATCGCTCGCACCGCCGAGCGCCAGGCCGTCAGCCCCGACGAGGTGCGCCGTCGCACCATCGGCGGCGCTCCCGAAGACATGCGCGCTGCCGTGCAGGCCTACCTCGACGCAGGCTTCACCCACCTCGTCCTGATGGTGAACACGCCCTACGACTTCGCCGTGTTCGAGCGCTTCGCCACCGACGTCATGCCCGCGTTCCACTAAACGCCGACCAGCGTGCAGTCGCCCGCCGGCTCGCTCTCCGATCTCGGCTCGCCGATCTGATCCTCGGTCTCGTGGGGCTGTTTCTGCTCGTCGGCCTGCCCGCGCTCGCCGTGCCGAGGATCCGCCGCACCTCCGAGCCACTCTCGATCTGGGACATCCCGAGGACGGCGCAGATCTACACCACCGTCGTCGGGTCCTTCGCCGGGTTTGCCGCCGCCTCCACGGTGTTTGTCGCGCGACTCGGATTCGATCGCCCCACCCAGGACTTCGAGGAGGTCATGGGGCTCCTCGCGCTGTCGTTCATGATGCTGGCCACGTCGGCGATGCAGTTCGGAAACACGCCCAACGCCGTCGGCCGCGAGGACGAGAAGTTCGTCCGCGTCCAACGGCTGTCGTTCCTCGTCTCGAACACCGCCCTCACCCAGGGCGTCATCGCGAGCTGGCTCGCCCTCCAGACGCTCACCAACTACATCGGCCTCATCGGCCTCGCCGAGGCGCTGGGCCTGTTCATGATCTTCGTCGTCGCTCTGGGACTGCTACGCCTCACCCAGTACGTCCACGACTGCACCGCGCTGCCGATCCGCTGGTGCGTTGCGGGGACCACTCTCGTCTTCGTCGGCGCGTTGCTCTACTTCTACGGCTTCGGCGGACTCGCTCCGCATTACCTGCCGCCGGCCGGCCAGCCGTTCCACTACGCCTTCGTCTCCGCGATGGTCGTCGGCACCGGGTTCGGATGGCAGTCGGTGATGTTTTCCGTGCTGCTCAACGGGAAGATGAGCGACGCGCTCACGTGGCGCTTCGAGCAGCTCGCGACCGCACACACCGAGTTCGCCGCCGCCCTCCTCTGCCTGCTCGCCTTCTCGATGCTTGCCCGCTGACCCGAGGTCCGCATGACCACGCCCGGCCGTCCCTCGCAGCGCTCGCAACTGCTCGGTGGGACAGCCGCGCTCGCCACCGCGCTGCTCGTGGTCTACGAGGTCAACACCTCTCCCGAGGGCGCCAACGCTCCAACCTGGGTCGGCAACGCCGCGGCCGGCGCCTTCGGTCTCGCCGGTGTGTCGCTGCTCGCAAGCGCCCTGCGGTCGCCTCGAGGTGCGTGGATGGCCGCCATCGGTGCCGCGGCCTCCCTGCTGCTCATGGCGCTCTGGGTCTCCCTCGGTGCGGGCGCGCGCAACTGCTCACTGTCGCTCGCCTTCGTCCGGGGCGGTCCGGGCGACCTCCTCTGTCGAGGTGTGTTCGCCCTCGGCTCCGTCCTCGTCGCCCTGCTGGTCGTGCTGATGCTGCGCCGCGGTCCACCAAATTTTCCGCGCGACTAACACGCCCGAACCGCGACGACCACCAGCATCGAGTCGAGCCGTCTGCACCGCGGGTCGCCCGAGCGTCGCCATCGCAGGTCGTTGCCTCCTCCCCCTCACACCCGGATCACGAGGCACAGCAAGCCTTTCCGCCAGGAGCGCATCGTCGACACCGACCTTGACGGTCGACTTCTCACGCTGCGAACCGCCCTCGTCATCGCAATGCTCGGACCCGATCATCCGTGCCCGTCCGTGGAAAACTCTCGTGCAAAAAGGAGTACGCGACTTCACCGTAAATACGAACACGTGCTACGTTTTCGGCGGCGGGATTGTTGAAGGAGTCTTGATGCCCACGCCAAAGAATGCAGGGAAGCCCTGGAGCGCCGATGACGAGCGCCAGCTCAAGGCCATGGCCAAGAGCAACACCGCCAAGGCCATCGCCGTCAAGCTCGGCAGGACCGAGGGTTCGGTAAGCGCCAAGGCCGGTGAGATGCGCGTCTCGCTCGGTGGAGGCGTCTCGCGCGCCCGCACCGCGGCGAAGCCCGCCGTCAAGGCGGCTGCCAAGCCCGCGGCAAAGAAGCCCGCAGCCAAGGCCGTCGCCAAGAAGACGGTCGCGAAGAAGCCCGCTGCCAAGCCGGCCGCTCGCGCCACCGCCAAGCCGGCCACCCGTGTGACCGCCAAGCCCGCTGCCAGGAAGACCGCGGCCCGTCCGACCGCGCGTCCCGCCAGCCGGCCCGTCTCGCGCACCGCTGCGCGGCCCGCTGCTCGCAGCACCGCCCGGCCCGCGGCCCGCGCCACTGCTCGACCCGCCGCTCGCGCGACGGCTCGACCCGCTGCCCGCACCGCGGCTCGCGGCTCCCGCCGCTAGGCGCACCCGCGCACATCGGGACCCTTCGCGGTCCAACCATCGAGGCCACTCGCGTCCAACGAGTGGCCTCGATTGATCTCCGGCCCGCGCCCCGGCCAACCTCGAGGGCGTCCCTCAGTCGTTCGACCGCACCACCTCGGGCACGATCCGTAGCATCGCCCGCCGGTCGCGAGTCAGCTCCGCGGCCAGCATCGCGTCGTCCGGCACGGACGCCCCTCGGTGCTCGCGCACCCGTCGGGTCAGCTGCAGGCGCTCCGGATCGTCCGGGATGCCCTCGGCGCGTCCGTAGACGATGCACTGCCGGCGTCCGTCGTTCACCAGCACCGCCACTCGAGGCTGGCGCATCGCGTTGACGTACTTCGCGCGGTCGGTCGTCGCCGAGATCACGATGTCGTGCCCGTCGAAGTGGTAATAGACCGTCGACACCTGCGGCGAGCCGTCCCTGCGTCCTGTCGCCAGCACGCAGAGGTTGTGCTCCCGCAGGAACGCGTCCTGCTCCGGCGTCAACTCGATCACGACTCGTCCTTCCAATCGCACCACGCCTTGACCACGGCACGCAGCGCCGAGCGCTGTCGTTTGACGTCCGCCTCGTCCGCGAACCGCATGTACGCGGCCGTGTCGCCGTTCGCCGGGAGGAACTCGAACGCGCCCGGGATCTGCTGGCCCGTGTGGAACATCAGGCTCACGAACTGTTTCGCCCGCGGGTTGATGCTCGCGAGGTTGCCCCCGCGCGGAGCTGCGCCACTACTTGCTCGAAGGTGGGCGACTTCCACTTGATCGACTCGGTCATGCGCCCGTCCGCCGCGAGGATCTCCCGGCGCACCGCCTCCATCGTCGACTTCAGGGGATGCGCCAGCCCATCAAAGTACGCATCGACCTCGGCCGCCCGCGCCATCGCCGCACCTCGTCCCCGGGGGCGAATGGTAGCCTCGCCCACGCACTTCGAGGAGACCCCATGCCGCTGACGCACCTCAACCCGCCCTCGCTCCACCGCAACCCCGCCTTCTCACAGGGCGTGCTCATCGAGGGCCCGGGCTCATTGCTCGTCGTCGGCGGGCAGAACGGGGTGGATGCCGACGGCCAGCTCGTGAGTGTCGAGGTCGGCCCGCAGGTCGAGCAGGCCCTGCGTAACCTCCTCGCCGTCCTCGAAGAGGCGGGCGCCACCCGGGAGCACGTGGCGAAGCTGACGATCTACCTGCACGTGGACGCCAGCTTCCCCGAGGCGTACGCCGCCTCGCAGCGGACGTGGGGCGACCAGGCGACCGCGATCACGGTCGTGCAGGTCCCGGGCTTCTTCCGCCCCGGCGTCCTCGTCGAGATCGACGCGCTCGCCCAGGTGCCATTCCAGCTATGACATCGGGCTCACTGAACATCGAGGTCGGCGCGTTCGGCCCAGAGGACTGGCGCGCCTACCGCGACCTCCGTCTCGCCGCCCTCGCCGACGCGCCGGACGCGTTCGGCTCCACCCTCGAGCGCGAGCGCGCGCTCGACGAGTCCGACTGGCGGCGCAGACTCTCCAGCGGCAACCTCGCGATCCACGCGCTCGTCGAGGGCGTCCCCGCCGGCCTCGCAGGCGGACTCCGTCCCGGCGTCTACGACGGCGACCCCGCATCGACGGCCGCACACCTCGTGTCGATGTGGACGCATCCCTCGATGCGCGGTCGCGGCGTCGGCGCCGCCCTCGTGGCGCGCGTCATCGAGTGGGCTCGCGCCGAGCGCTTCCCTGAGCTGCGCCTCTGGGTCGTCGAGGGCAACGCCACCGCCGAGCGCCTCTACGCACGCATGGGCTTCGTCGACACCGGCGCCCGCGCTCCCGTCCGCCCCGACGATCCCCGTCTCGAGGTCGAGATGGCGCTGATGCTCATCTCGGACGGCTCGACCTAGCCACTCCGAGACGGTGCGCGCCGCGCTTCAGACGGCCGCGCGCCCCGCGACGAACGCCTCCAGCTGGTCGAACGTCTCGAGCCAGCCGGTCCCCGCCTCCGCTCCCGACTCACGCGCCTCGTCGAGCGCTTCCTTCGAGGGGTACAGCTCGTGCACCACGACGAGCGTCCTGCCTCCCTGCTCGTCGAATGTCACGGTCGTGACCTGCCCCGCGTCGCCGCCTTCCTCGTTGGTCCACGTGAGGCGTGACTCGGGAACCACGTCGAGATACCGGCCGTAGAACGCCACCTCCGAGCCTTCGACAGCAAACACGAGGCGGTGCGTGCCGCCGGTCCGCACGTCGAGCTCGCAGGAAAGGAGCGACAACCCGAGGGACTTCGACACCCACCACTGCCTGAACAGCTCGGGCGTCGCCCATGCCTCGTACACGAGGCGAACCGGCCCATTGATGGTGCGCCGGACCACGATCTCGCGGTCGGACACCTGCTCGATCGTCGTCCGGTTCGTCACCAGTTCATCCTCATCCGTTGCGCTCATCGAGTCCCTCCCTGCGTTTCAGTGCTTCGACCACCTGGTCGAGCCCCTCGAAGCGTGCGCTCCAGAGTCCTCGATACCTGTCGAGCCAGGCCGTCTCGTCGTCCAGCCGGCCGGGCCCGAGCCTGCACGTCCGCACTCGACCCACCTTCTCGGTCGTCACCAGCCCCGCCCGCTCGAGGACGTCGACGTGTTTCTTCATGCCCGTCAGCGTCATGTGGAAGCGCTCGGCCAGGGACGTGATCGAGGCGTCCCCACCGCCGAGCTGCTCCAGCACTCCGCGCCGCGTCGGGTCCGACAGCGCCGAAAACGAGGAGTCGAGCCGTGCCGCCTGATACTGAACCATCTGGTTCATTGTTTACCACATCTGCACGTCGGTACGCCACACCTCCTGACCGACGAACGACAACGACTGCCGCCGCGCGTCGCCCGAGGGCGCACCACGCACCAAGCGCTCCGCTTCTCCAACCCACTACCATTCGAGGCGATGCCCACCGATCTCGCCCTCTACCTCCACATCCCCTTCTGCACCTCCAAGTGCGGCTACTGCGACTTCAACTCCTACGAGGGCCTCGGCCACCTCGCCGAGGGCTACACCAATTTCGCCCTCCTCGGCGAGATCGACCTCTGGGCGCCTGCCGCACGCGACTTCACCGTGCGCACCGTCTTCTTCGGCGGCGGCACCCCCTCGCTCACCGCCATCGAGGACATGCGCGCCTTCACCAACCGCATCCGCGAGCGCTACCACGTCGACCCGGACGCCGAATGGTCCCTCGAGGCCAACCCCGGCGAGCTCACCCGCGCGCACCTCGAGGGCCTGCGCGCGACCGGCATCAATCGCCTCTCGATCGGCATCCAGTCCCTCCACGACGACGAGCTCGCCATGCTCGAACGCGGGCACTCCGCCGCACGCGCCATCGAGGCGGTCGCCGCCGCCCGCGAGGCGGGCTTCGACAACCTCAACATGGACCGCATCTTCGGCCTCATCGGCCAGCCGCTCGGCCGCTGGCAGGACACGCTCGAGCGCGCCCTCGAGCTCGGCCCCGAGCACCTCTCCTGCTACGCCCTCACCGTCGAGCCGGGCACGGCCCTCTATTACCAGGTCGCCAAGGGACAGCTCCCTGGGCCGACCCCGACCTGGTCGCCGACGCCGAGTACGAGTGGACGCGCAGGCGCCTCGCCCAGGCGGGCTACCGCCAGTACGAACTCTCGAACTGGGCGCGCCCCGGCCTCGAGTGCCGCCACAACCTCGTCTACTGGCACGCCGCACCCTACCTCGGCCTGGGCGCAGGTGCGCACTCCTTCTTCGCGGGCAAGCGCTTCGCCAACATCGACGCCCCCAACCGCTACATCGAGGCGATCAATGCGCCTCCCTCGAGGAGCGCGCCAGCACCGGCGGCGGCACGCTTCGTCAGATCGCCGGCGGCGAAACCCCGACGAGGAGACCCAGCGCGCCGACGCCATGATCCTCGGCCTGCGCCTCCTCGAGGGCGTCTCCTCCACCGAGTTCGCCGCGCGCTTCGGCCTCACCCCGGACGAGGCCTTCCCCGAGGCGATCGCGCGCCACCTCGGCACGGGCCTGCTCACCCGTGTCCCGCCTCCCGATGGCGATCGGCTCCGACTCACGCCGCGCGGCCTCCTGCTCAGCAACGAGGTGTTCGTCGACCTCCTCCCCGACCCCCCCGAGGACACGTAGGGCTCAACCCTGCGGAACGGCGAGCCGTCGCCAAGTCGACGCCGTCCGCCGTTCGCGGTGAGCCTGTCGAACCGCGCGCCGGAGACTAGACTCGCGCCGTGTCGTTCTTTGTCTACATGCTCAGATGCGCGGATGACAGCTGCTACATCGGCCAGACAAACGACCTTGCCGGTCGGCTGGCGCTTCACGAGGCTGGATTCGGCGGCGATTACACCAGCCGCCGACTTCCTGTCGGCCTCGCCTCGTCCGAGTCGTTTGGCACTCAAGAAGAGACGCTCGCCTGCGAGCGTCAGATCAAGCGCTGGTCGCGGGCCAGGAAGGCGGCACTGGCGACAGGGGACTGGAACAGGCTCAGCCTTCTCTCGCGTTCGCGTGGTTCGACAGGCTCACCACGAACCGAGAACAGCGACACGCCGAGCGCACCATCCCCACGGACTGACGCACGACCGATACTTGAGGCATGACCTCGGGCCGGACCTCGCCGGCGCCGTCATCGAGCGTGGCGCGATGTCCCTCGTCCTTCGCGCGACGCCATCGCCCCTCACCCCTGCGACGAGTGCGATGCCGTCTGCTCCTTCCTCGACGGCCGCGACCCCACCACCATCGACGACAGACGATGCGCGGCTGCGTCTGGGATCTCCCCCTGCTCTCCGCCGAGGCGAAGCGCTACTTCCTCCCCGCCTGGTTGCTCGCCTCGATCCGCGATCCCCGCGGCTCCGACGCCACCGATGCGCTGGTCTTCGCCCTCGACGGCGATCACCGCTGGGACCCCGAGGGCGGCTTCTCCGAAGTCCAGCCACGCCGTCATCGCCGATACCTCGAATCGATGATCGAGCCCCTCGATGACAGCTCGGGCTTCTTCTGGCCGTTCCTCCAGCGCGCCCTCCACCGCTGGGCCGTGGCCCCTCCCACCGACGGTAACGACAGCCGCCCGCCCACCCCCGTTCGCCCTGTAAGGCCGGTCGAAGGGCCCGCGGGCACTTGAGGTCCGAAAGTCGCGAAGTGGGGCAGGGGGCGCAGCACCCGCGAAGAGGGTGGGCGGGCGGAGGCCGCGTATCGCGGTACACCTGCCCGGAGGGCGGAGCCTCCACCTCCGGCGCCCCTCGCTCACGCCTCGGGCGCGCGCTACTCTTCCCCCCCCCCCCCCCCCCCCCCCCCGCCTCGGCTCCCGAGGGCGCCTCGAGGGCTGACCGGCGATCCGAGGAGCCAGCGACCGATGCCCGTCGTCGTCTACCGCTGCACCCATTGCCATCGAGAAGTGCTCGTGCGCAAACCCGGCCCCATGTCGGACGCCGAGATCGAGCGCCGCATCGCCGAGGAGATGCGACCCTGGCCCGCCGGTCGCGCCGGCCGCGTCGATATGGGCTCGCGCCTCCGCGACGACATCTGGGTCGCCGTCAGCGGCATGCGCGACTCGAACGTCCCCGCACCGCCGTCCCCGAGGAGTGCCCCGCCTGCGCCCGCCGAGATGTGATGGTGGAGAGCCGCACCCTCGAGGGTGAGGGCCATTAGTGGCGCAAGGAGGCAATATCCCTGCAGGCCACCAGAGCGCGTTCAATGAACATCCCCCACCGTGATGATAGGCAAATGGTAGATCACCCAAGCGAGATGAGACAAGTTATCAACGACTCATTGAACGCCTTGGTGCGCACTTTCCGCTGCCACTCCCGCCTCAACTCTCCACCCGCCGAGACGTGCGGTCACCCTTGACCTGCGGCCGCGCCCCCGAGGCACACCATCCGTCGAGGGACTTCACCCACCGAACGTATACTCACCACGCGAGGGAGCCTGATGCCCACCGAGATCATCTTCACCGTGGATGAGGACGCCGAGGGCGGCTACAGCGCCCGCGCGCTCGGCTATCCCATCTTCACGCAGGCAGAGTCTCTCGAGGAGCTGCGCGCGATGGTCCGCGACGCCGTGCGCCTCCATTTCGAGGAAGGCGAACGGCCCTCGGTGATCCGCCTGCACCGTGTCTACGACGAGCTCATCTCCGCTTGAGGCTCCCGCGCGACCTCTCCGGAGCGCGGCTTGCCACTCTCCTCGGTCGGTACGGGTACGAGGTCGTCCGCCAGAGCGGCAGCCACCTCCGCCTCACGCGCAACGACGGCAACAGCACCTATCACCTCACCATTCCGGACCACCGCGCGATCAAGATCGGCCTCCTCGCAGCGATCGTGACGGAGGTCGCGGGACAGCTCGGACGCAGCCGGGACGAGTTCTCCGAGGAGCTGTTCGGCTAACTGCCAGCCCTCCACCCGCCGAGGCGTACCGTCCCTCCGTGGCCCCCGCCACGCCAACGCTCGATGTCGTTCCACCCCTCGAGGCACGCGCCCCACCTCGATCGCGTCTCAAACCAAACCCCCGAAACAATCAAACCCCGAGTCTGCCGCCACCCCCTCAATCAAAGACAATCAAACGCGACCATCCCGACAGCAGCACCCCGCGCGGCGGACGCCGCGCCAGAAAGCACTGTCAGCGCATGCCCACCATCGGCACCGCCGGCCACGTCGACCACGGCAAGTCCGCCCTCGTCGAAGCTCTCACCGGCACCCATCCGGACCGCCTCCGCGAAGAGCAGGAGCGCGGCCTCACCATCGAGCTCGGCTTCGCCTGGACCACCCTTCCCAGCGGCCGCGAGGTCTCCATCGTCGACGTGCCCGGCCACGTCCGCTTCGTTCGGCACATGCTCGCCGGGGCCGGCGCCATCGACCTCGCCCTCCTCGTCGTCGCCGCCGACGAGGGCGTCATGCCCCAGACCCGGGAGCACCTCGAGATCCTGGACCTCCTCGACATCCGCCACGCCGTCGTCGCCCTCACCAAGACCGACCTCGTCGACGACCCCGACTGGCTCGACCTCGTCGAGGAGGAAGTGCGCCTGCTCCTCGAGCCCACCGCGCTCGCCGGTTCGCCCATCGTGCGAACGTCGGCACACACGCACGCCGGCCTCGACGAGTTGCGCGCCGCCCTCGACACCGCCCTCGACGCAGTGCCGCCCCCGCGCGACATCGGCCGCCCGCGCCTCGGCATCGATCGCGTCTTCACCATGCCGGGCTTCGGCACCGTCGTCACCGGCACGCTCCTCGATGGCCGCCTCCACGTCGGCGACACCCTCGAGGCAGTTCCCGCCGTCAAGGCGGGAACCAGCAGCCAGGTCGGCGGACCCACCGCCCGCGTGCGAGGCCTGCAGTCGCATCGACGTGACACCACGGAGGCGCTCCCCGGCACCCGCACTGCCATCAACCTCGCCGGCATCGACCGCGACGACCTCCGCCGAGGGCAGGTGCTCGCGCCGCCCGGCCGCATCCCTGCCGCGCGTACCCTCGACGCCCGCGTGCGCGTCCTGGCCCACCGACCCCTGCGCCACAACCTCCGCGTCGCCCTCCACATCGGCTCTGACGAGGTGCAGGCCCGCGTCCGCGTCCTCGGCACCGTGCGGCACGAGCCCAACGCGCCGTCATCCGTTCGTGGTGAGCCCGTCGAACCACAACGCCGTGATCCGGAGGAACTCGATTCGCTCCGTTCACCGACTCCGCGTCCTTCGACAGGCCCAGGACGAACGGGGGAGGGCTCACGGCGGGCGCCTGCCAGCCTCGATGCCATCCCTCCCGAGGCCGACGGCTGGGTCCAGCTGGTCCTCGCTGATCCGGTCGCGGCGGTCCCCGGCGAGCTGTTCGTCCTCCGTGTCTCCGACGAGACCATCGCCGGCGGACGCGTCATCGAGGTGAACGCGCCGCGTCATCGCCGCACCGACCCGCGCACCGTCGAGCGGCTCGCCGCCCGCGCCGAGGGCACTCCGGAGAGCCGACTCCTCGCCGCCCTCGAACGACTCGAGCCGTGCGCGCCCGCCGTGCTGCGCGCCCAGGTCGAACTCGATCGGCCCACCATCGACGCCGCCATCGAGGCGCTCATCGCCTCGGGCGACGCCCATCCCCTCGAGGGCGGCCTGCTCCTGTCGAGCGCCGGGCTCGCCCGCCTCGCCGACCGCGCGCGCCGCGCGTTGCAGGCCTACCACGAGGCGCATCCGCTCCGGCTCGCCATGCCCCGCGAGGAGCTGCGCGCCCCCCTCGCCCTCGAGCTCCGCGAGTACGCCGCTGTCCTCCCGCTGGTGATCACGGCCGCCACCATCGAGGAGCGCCCCGCGTCGGGGACCGGCGCGCAGCACGGCCTGGCTCTCGCCGGCTGGGAGCCGCGACCGACCGCCGCCCAGCGCCGCGCTGCCGACGAGGCGGTCGCCGCCCTCGAGGCGGGCGGCGTCGCACCCCCGCGCCTCGACCTCGATGGCGAACTGCTCGCCTACCTCGGCGGCACCGGACGCGTCGTCGACTGCGGCGACGGCGTCGTCCTCGCCACTCCCGCCTTCGAGGCCGCGCGCGCCGCCGTCATCGACGCCCTCCGTGGCCGCGAGGGCGCCACCCTCGCCGAACTGCGCGACGCGCTTGGCACGAACCGCCGCGCCGCGCAGGCCATCCTCGAGACGATGGACCGCCTCGGCGTCACCCGCCGCGCGGGTGAGGGCCGCGTCCTCGGACCCGCCGCGAGCGCCTGAGCCCACCACCCCGCACAATCAGCGGACGATCACGCGCGCGCGGCCGCCCCGACGGGAGTCACGATGAACGCATGGACCGGCATCCTCATCGCGATCCTGGTCGGCCTCGCCTCGGCCCTCCAGACCGCGATGCTCGGCGCGCTCGGACGAGGGCGCGCCCCTGCCGAGGCCGCATGGGTCTCGCTGCTCGGCTCCGTCGTCGGCATCTCGGCCGTCATGCTCATTCGCACCGTCCGCGGCGACTCGGTGATGCCGCCGCCCCTCGACCGCGCGTGGCCCTACCTCGGCGTGCTGGCGGTGGGCGTGGCGGCGCTCGCACTGTCGATGCGAGGCGTGCCGTGGTACCTCGGCGTGGCGGGCCTCGGTGGGGTGATCTTCCTCGCGACGGCCGCCTTCCTTGTCCCGCGACTGGGCGTGGCGCTCTTCTTCGGCGCGACCACGGCGGGCTCGGTGGTCGGCGCGCTGCTCCTCGATCAGATGGGCGCATTCGGCGCCACGCCGACGCCCGCCTCGGTCGCGCGCGTGGGCGGCATGGCGCTGATCATGATCGGCGTGATCGTGACGAGGCTGGGCCGCTAACGCGTCGCCCTCCTGGGATGAGCCCGCGGGTCGAGGTGGTGGGGCGAGGGTGCGCCGCCCCCCAGGGCGCTAGCTTGCCGCCCGCACCTCGGCGCCACGACCCGTGACGCGCGCCCACAGGCGGTGGAAGTCGCCCTCCTCGTAGCTCACGAGCAGCTGCGAGGCGACCGCGACGCTCGAGTAGGTGCCGGAGACCACGCCGACGAGGACCACGAGCAGGAACTCGCGAATCGTCTCGCCGCCGAGCAGCAGCAGCGACAGCACCGTCAGCAGCACCGTGATCGAGGTGTTGAACGACCTCGCGAGGGTCTGCAGCAGAGCGGCATTCACATTCGAGTGCAGCGGCAGCGTCGGGTGCTGGCGGATGTTCTCGCGGATACGGTCGAACACCACGATCGTGTCGTGCACCGAGAAGCCGATCACGGTCAGCAGGCCCGTGACGAACATCAGGTTGACCTCGACGTTGAAGGCCTTTCCAAAGAAGGAGAAGAACCCGAGCGTGATGATCACGTCGTGGAACATCGCGACGATGGCGCACGAGCCGTAGAGGAACGGCCGCGGCACGCTCCGGAACGCGAACGCGATGTAGACCATGATCGCGATCGCCGCCACGAGGACCGCAATCCCCGCGTTGCGCACCGCCGCCGAGGAGACCACAGGCGATACCTGCGCAAACTCGAGGACGGTGAACGGGCCGACGCGCTCGCGCAGGGCCTTCTCGATCGCGGCGCGCTCATTCCCGTCGGTCGAGGGCGACTCGGCGGCAGGGGTCGGCGTCGCAACGACCGCAGGCGTGAAGTCGCGGATCGAGGACTGCGGCACGTATCCGACGAGGCCGTCGATCACCACTCGGTAGAGCGTGCCGCCGTCCCCGCAACGCTCGTACTTCCCGACGACCTGCGCCTTTGTCCCGTACGGCTTCTCGCCGACGGGTTCGCCCGTCTTCGGACACGTCGCTGCGGCGCTATCGGCGCTCAGCAGCGAGATCGGACCGACCTGGTCGGTCGCGCCCAGCAGCAGCGTCCCCAGCTCGGTCACGGGCGTGGGTCCCACCGGCGCAACCGTGGCGGTGGGCTCCACCTCGACGATCGAGCTGGCCGGGACGTGGAGCTCGGCGGTTCGCACGAGGATCTCGGTCCCGCCCGCCGACTGGATGCGCACCTCCGGATGTCCGAGGTCGTGATACACACTGCGGATTGCTGCCGGGTCGGCGCCGCCATCGAAGCGATAGAGCGTGGTGGTGCCCGAGGTGAACTCGATGCCGGGTTTGAGCGCCGGCGGAATCGCGAGCAGCACCAGCGCGATCACCGCCGTGCCGCCGCTGAGCAGGAAGAGCCACTTGCGGCTCCCGACGAGGTCAACGACGTGCGAGTTCATCGGTCACCTGCCGCCGGCACCTCGAGTGCCGTCTGTGCGCCCGGCGCGAGCCATGATGGATTCGCGAAGCGCGTGCCGATAAAGAGGTGCAGCAGCGCCCGCGTCACGGTGATCGCCGTGAACATCGAGATCGCCACGCCCACGGCGAGCGTCAGCGCAAACCCTCGGACGAGCGGGGCATCGAAGGCGCCGAGCCCGGGGATCTCGATGCCGCCACCGAGGGCGAACAGGATGGCGCACGTGATCAACGTCGACGCGTTCGAGTCGCGAATCGAGGGCCACGCGCGCGCGAAACCGGCATCGACAGCCGTCGCATAGCCTCGACCGCCGCGCAGCTCCTCCTTCATCCGCTCGAAGATCAGGATGTTGGCGTCCACCGCCATGCCGATCGAGAGGACGAACGCGCCGATGCCCGCGAGCGTCAGCGTCACGGGGATGAGCTTGAACGCCGCCAGCGATAGGAGCGTGTAGATAAGCAGCGCGCCCGAGGCGAGCAGCCCGGCCATCCGGTAGTACAGCACCATGAACAGCACCACCACGAGGAACCCGATCTCGCCTGCCACCACTGACTGGCGAATCGAGTCCTGGCCGAGCGTGGCATCGACCTGCTGCTGTTGCAGCACGGACAGCTCGAGAGGCAGCGCGCCCGAGTTCAACTGCACCACCAGCTCCTGCGCGCGCTGGAGTCCGAGGCCGGTGATCTGCCCCCGATCGCGGATGGTGCTGTTCACGTTCGGTGCGGACAGCAACTCGTTGTCGAGGAAGATGCCAAGCGGCTGGTTGAGGAGCCGCGTCGTGACCTGCGCCGAGATCTCAGGACCGTCGCCCTGCCATTCGAAGCTGACGGCGGGTGCTCCGAGCTGGTCGGCGCTGATGAAGGCATTTGGCTTCAGCGAGCGGCCATCGAGGGGCACGGCCTTGCCATCGATGAGCCCGTACGACTGCTCCCACTGGCCCTGCGTGTCGCAGGCCGCGGGCGGTTCGCCACCCGGTAGCGTCTGCAGGCCCGCGCGCTCGCAGAATCGAAGCAGTGCGGTCCGCCCGAGAAGCGAGCGCGCCTCGTCCGGCGTGAGGCCGGGCAGCTGCACGGAGATGTTCGACTGGCCCTGGCGGGTGATCTCGGCCTCCGCGACGCCCGAGGCATCCACGCGGCGGCGGAGGACCCGGATCGTGCCCTGGAGCGCATCCTCGATGTTGCCCTCGAAATCCGCGGGCGCCTTCGCCGCGAGGAGCAGACGCGTTCCGCCCTTGAGATCGAGTCCCAGCCGCATCTCCGTGCGGTCGAAGCTGCCGATGTGGACGCCCCGGCCCTTCGGCCACGGGATGCCCGGCGGCAATACCGAGGCAGGGTTCGTCGGCCAGATGATCCACAGCGCGGCGAGGCCGACGAGCGCGATCAGCGCCACCGGCAGCACTCGATTGCGGGGCATCACGCGTCCCTCGTGACTGCCGGGCTCGTCGAGGGCTGGGCGCTGCGCTTCGACACCGCCTCGATGGCGGCCGGCGTCGCGCGGAAGGTCACGCCCGGAGCGGGCTCCAGGAAGATATCCATCGGTCCCTCGTCGGTCGTCCTGATGTCCTTCACGGTGGCATAAAAGCCGCCTGTGGTCAGCACCTCGTCACCCACTTCGAGATTCGAGAGGTCCGACCGTCGCCGCCGCTGCTGCTGGATCACCGGGCGCATGAGGATGAAGTAGAACGCGGCGAGGACTGCCACGAGCATGAGCAGGACGTCCATCAGCGGCTCCGCCCTGAGGGTGCGGTCGTCTCACGCTCGGCCTCGCCGTCCGGCTCGTCCGGTTCACTCCAGCTGGTGCCGCGCAGCTTCTGCAGCTTGCCCAGGTCGAGAACGCGATCGACGTAGAGGACGCCGTTGAGGTGATCCACCTCGTGCTCCAGTGCCTCGGCGAGCAGGTCGTTGTCGGCGGTGATCTCGATCTGGCGCCCGTGCGCGTCGAGGGCCTCGACCGTCACTCGAATCGAGCGGTTCAGCGTGCCGCGATAGCCGGGCACCGAGAGACAGCCCTCGGCATCCATCTCGCGCGTGCCGGACTGGCTCGTGACCCGTGGATTGACGAGCGCGAACGGCTCCTCGTCGGGCATCCCGAGCACGACGACCTGGAGGCCCACCCCGATCTGGGGTGCCGCGAGCCCCACGCCCTGCGCCTCGTGCATCGACTCGATCATGTCCTCGATCAGGTGGCGGATGCTGTCGTTCACGTCCTCGACGCGCTTCGCGGGCCGGCGCAGCACGGGGTCACCGAGGTAGCGGATCGGACGAACGGTCATCGGGGCACCCTCATCGACGGCTCCGCGCGGTGCTCGAATCGTCGCGTGGCACGCATGGAAGGCAGTGTACAGAGTCGACTTGCGAGCGTCCTCGGGGCGTCACGTCACCACCACGGGGTCGATATCGATCGACCAGGCCGCCGACAGCTCGACGCCTTCGAGGACAGCGGCGGGGTCCGCGGCAAACACGAGCAGCTGCCATCGATACCGACCGCGCACGCGAGGGATCGAAGGCGGGCTCGGCCCTCGGATGTCGACGCTGGGCAACTCCGCCGCGCGCGCGTGCAGCTCCGATGCGACGCGACCTGCCTCCTCGAGGGCATAGTCATTGTGCTCGTGGGAGACCACGAGCCGCGCCATCCGCCGAAACGGCGGGAAACCGAGGCGCCCGCGACGTGGCAGCTCCGCCTCGAAGAACCCGTCAACGTCGTGCGCCGCCGCGGCCTGGACCGCCGGTTCCTCGGGGCGGAGGGTCTGGATGATCACGCGGCCGTGGAGGTCGGCGCGCCCGGCGCGTCCCGCGACCTGCTCGAGAAGCTGGAGTGTGCGTTCCCCGGCGCGAAAGTCCCCCTCGCGCAGCGAGTAGTCGGCGAGGACGACACCAACGAGGGTCACAAGCGGCAGGTCGAGGCCCTTCGCGACCATCTGGGTGCCGACCAGCACATCCGCCTCGTGGGCTGCGAACCGCCGCAGGTGATCCGCGTGCTGTTCGGCGTTGCGAGCCGTGTCGCGGTCCCAGCGCAGCACGCGCGCGGTGACGAAGTGAAACCGGACCTCGCGCTCCACCTCCTGCGTGCCGGCGCGCGTCCTCGCGAGGCGCAGTCCGCAGTCGGGACAGGCGGGCGGCACTCCCCTCGATCGGTTGCACTGGTGACAGACCAGGCGCCCCCTCGAGGGCGTGCCGGAGCCCGGCTGCTGCGCCGGATCGTGGAGCGTGAACGCGACGTCGCACGCGGGACACGTGGGCGAATGCCCCTGTGGACACAGCAGAAACGCGGATCGCCCTCGACGGTTGAGCAACAGAATCGCCTGCTCGTCGCGGTCCAGCGTCTCGGCGAGGGCGCTGACGAGCTGCGGAGAGAACAGCGAGCGCGACCCTCGCATGTCCACGACCTCGACCTCGGGCAGCTCCGCCCACGGCATCGCGCGCGGGGGACCCGAGGGCTGCGGCACGACACGCACACGCCTCGGGAGATCGATCCGCTCGATCTCGCCTCGACTGGCCGCGTACCAGTGCTCAGCGCTCGGGGTGGCCGTCCCGTAGACGACGGTCGCGCCTGTGAGACTCGCGAGGCGGGCGGCGACGGTGCGCGCGTCGTACCTCGGTGGGGGGTCGTGCTGCTTGTAGGTCCACTCGTGCGACTCGTCGATGACGATCAGCTGCAGGTTGGGTTGCGGCGCGAAGATCGCCGAGCGCGAGCCGACCACGACGTCGACCTCGCCTCGAGTGACGCGCTGCCACTCGTCGTACTCCTCGCCGAGCGACAGACCCGAGTGCAGCACGCCCGTCCGACCCGGGAAGCGCTCGGCAAACCGGCGCGTGGTCTGCGCCGTCAGAGCGATCTCCGGGACGAGCACGATCGCGCGACCGCCGCCTCGCACGACGTGCTCGAGCGCGTCGAGATAGACCTCGGTCTTGCCGGAGCCGGTCACGCCCTGCAGCAGAAACTGGGTGCCATCGTGGCGGTCGACGGCCTCGCGGATGCGCTCGGCGGCCGCACGCTGCTCGGCGACGAGCTCGACCGGCAGCCGTCGCACCACATTGACCTCGCGCATGGGATCGCGACGATCGAGCTGCGTTTCGACTCGAATTGCGCCCGCTGCCTCGAGGGCAGCCACCGCCTCGCGAGCGCCACGTCCGAGGTCGTGCAGCAACTCCGGCAGTCGCACCTCGGAGTCCGCGGCGATGAGCCGTTCGAGGATCGCCACGACGGCGGCCTCCTCGCGGGTGTACGAGAGCACGCGGGCGGCGCGCTCCGCCTCTGCGGACGGCACAGCGAGGCGGACGTTCGCACCGTCACGCGCAAGCAGTCCCGCATCGACCAGCGTGGCGACTGCGGGAGCGCCGCGCGCGATGCGCCCGGCAGCGACCTCGGCGAGCTCGCCATTCGCCTCGATGACGGCGCGCAGGGCACGCGCACGGCGGGACGTCCGCGAACCCGTGATCCCCTCGATGCGGGCGCGCGCCGTCTCTGGCGCACCGACAAGCCGGACGACCTCGACGACGCGTGCCTGGCCGCGCGGTCGCGAGAGCGAGTAGCGACGCTCGGCAAGGCCGCGCCGGAGCAGCGGGTTGAGCGCCGCGCTGAATCCGCGTTCGCCGAAGGCGTCTCGCAGGTCCTCGAGGTCCTGGGGGCTGTCGGTGAGGAGTGACAGCAGGTGCGCCTGGCGGGCGCTCAACCCCTCGGTGTTCGAGGTAGCACCGCGCACGATCGCGGAGCGCGGACGCTCGCCGGCGCCGGGCGGCAGCATGAGCGCGTACGTCTCCCAGGCGGGTGCGAGGTAGTACGCACGGATCCAGGCGGCGAGCGCCATGCGCGTCTCATCGATGCGCGGCGCGCCCTCGACGGGCGGCTCAAGCGGACGCGTCTGCTCGGCGGGGTAGCCGCCGACATCCATCGGCCCTTCGACGACGACGCCCTGCAGGGTGCGCGGCCCCCAGGGCACGTGCACGACGTCGCCGGGCTGCACCTCGCGACCCGCGGGCACGCGATAGGAGAAGAGCATGTCAACGAGACGGCCGGAGTTGACGGCGACGCGGACGAACCGCGGACGCACGTCGGCAGCGACGGGAAGCATGACGGGACTCGGGCTCGCCTCCTGCATTCCGCGAATCATAGTCGGAGGCGGCGAGCAGGCCCGTTCGGTCACGTCGCCACGCTCGGTCCGGGCGCCGCTTCTGTAGGATCGCCGGGTGGGACGCGCGGTACTCGCTCACGATGTCGAGACGTCCGATGGGCTGCCGGCTGTGTACGCGCCGGATCGCGCGGCGTGGCGTGCGTGGCTCGTGAGAAACGGTGAGCGCTCGCGCGGCGCCTGGCTGGTCTACTACAAGCTCGGCAGCGGGAAGTCTCGAGTGGCGTACGCGGACGCCGTCGAGGAGGCGCTCTGCTTCGGCTGGATCGACAGCCGGCCGAACAAGATCGATGACGAGCGCTACCGCCAGCTGTTCACGCCTCGGAAGGCGGGCAGCGCGTGGTCGCGGATCAACAAGGAGCGAGCGGCGCGGCTGATCGAGGCGGGACTGATGACGCCTGCCGGACTCGCGAAGATAGAGGCGGCGCAGGCCGACGGGTCATGGGGCCGACTCGATGCGGTAGAGGCCTTCGAAATGCCGGACGACCTGCGCGTTGCGCTTGAGGCGGCGCCTCCTGCCATGGAGCACTTCGAGGCGTTCGCGGCCACCTCACGCAAGGGGATGCTGTTCTGGGTGACGCAGGCAAAGCGCCCCGAGACGCGGGCGCGGCGCATCGCCGAGGTGGTGAGCAACGCCCTCGAGGGTCGCCGCGCAGGGCCCTTCGCGTAGGCCCCGCGGGTCCGAACGCGACTACCGGCGGAGCGCTTCCTTGACGCGGGCGGCGCGGCTGTGAGGCCGCGCAGGTAGTACAGGCGCGCGCGGCGCACGCGGCCGCGACGCTTCACCTCGACGCTGTCGACACGCGGCTGTTGAACGGGAACGTGCGCTCGACGCCCACACCCGAGGCGATGCGGCGCACCGTGAAGGCGCCCGCGGGCCCTCGGTGATGCGGATCACGACGCCCTCGAAGGGCTGAGGCGTTCACGCTCGCCCTCGACGACGCGGACGGCGACGCGGATCGTGTCGCCCGTGTTGAAGTCGGGCAGGTTCGCGTTTCGCGGCTGGGCGAGCTCGGCAAGGTTGATCGAGGGCATGCGCGTGTCCGGTCGGATTCTTCCTGAGGTCGTGAGAGGCAACAGCATAGCCGGGCGCTTCGGTACGTCGAGAAGAAACCGCCATCACGAAGCGGGCATCTCCCGGTTGGTCAGCCTGAACGGAGTGCCGTTCCGCGGGAGTCAACTCGGCGTCGGACATCAGGTCGGGCCGGCGCTCGAGGGTGCGTCGCAGGCGTTGCGCGCGGCGCCAGCGCGCGATCTCGGCATGGTGGCCCGAAAGCAGGACGTCGGGCACCGTCCAGCCTCGGAAATCGGCCGGGCGCGTGTACTGCGGGTACTCGAGCAGGCCGCCCTCGAACGACTCCTCGTCGAGCGACGCCTCGGCACCGAGCACGCCCGGGATCCGACGTGAGACTGCGTCGATCACGAGCAGCGCGGGCAGCTCGCCACCTGAGACGACGAAGTCGCCGACGCTGACCTCGAGGTCCACGAGGTGCGCTCGGACGCGCTCATCGACGCCCTCGTAGCGCCCACAGATCAGCAACAGGCGCTCCCTCGAGGCAAGTTCGGCCACCAGCGCCTGGTCGAGGCGGCGGCCCTGCGGTGTCATCAGCACCACGAGCGCGCGAGGTTCTGCCAGCGGCTGGATCGCCTCCACAGCAGCGAACAGCGGCTCCGGCTTCATCACCATGCCGGCGCCCCCGCCGAAGGGGTAGTCGTCAACCGTGCGATGACGGTCGGTCGCCCACGAGCGGAGGTCGTGCGTGTGCACCTCGATGAGGCCCGCATCGAGAGCGCGCCGCAGGATCGTCTCGTCGAGAGGCCCGGTGAAGATGCCCGGGAAGAGCGTCAGGACATCGAAGCGCACGGGCGGCCTCAGGACCCGGCGCGGAGATGATCGCCGCCGCCCAGCTGGTCGACGGCGTGAGCGAGCACGGGCAGGACGACGGCGAGGCTCTCAGTCGCGCCTCGCTCGCTTCCGGGGAGATTGATGATCAGCGTGCGACCGCGCACGCCGGCGACGGCTCGAGAGAGCATCGCCATCGGCGTCGAGGCGAGGCCGGCGGAGCGCATCGCCTCGGCGAGGCCCGGCACGGGGTAGTCGAGCACGCGCGCCGTCGCCTCCGGCGTCCGATCGCGTGGGGCGAGGCCGGTGCCGCCCGCGGTGAGCACGAGGTCGACGTGGTCGTCGTCGGCCCACGCACGCAGCTGCGAGGAGATGCGCTCCGGCTCGTCGGGAAGCACCACCTGCGCCACCACCTCGAAGCCCGCGCCGCTGAGCAGCCGCGCGACGGCGGGCCCGGCAGTGTCGACCGTCTCACCTCGAGACCCGCGATCCGAGACGGTCAGGATCGCCGCGGTCCGAGCGCGAGTGTCCGCCGTCACGAGTGTCCGCGTTTCGAGGAGCGCACGCTCGCGCGGCGCGACTCACCTCGAGCTGCGCGCGCGATGGCCTGCTGCATCAGGTAGACGGACGCCTTCGAGTGCACCTGCATCCGAGGACGGCGCTTGCGGTCGCGCGCCTCGGCGTGGGGGTCGCCCGCGGAGTCTCGAGCCGGGCCGGTGTCGGTCATCGCGCCTCACGAATCCCGGGCGTGGGGGTCGGATCTCACGCCGATCGTATCGCCGAGGCGCGACGGGAGTGTGCGGGAACGTCGGGGGGATGACCGGTGCGCCCGGGACGAACGCGGAAGCGATCGGGGGCGCTTGACGCCCTCCGGGGGAGGTTGGTAGGGTTCCGGGGCGCTGGTGGGGGAAAATGGGGTGCTCGGGAGAGCCGGGCCCATATCTCACCGTCGCCGGAGGACGCCACGGTGACCACGTTCTACGGGTCATACGAGCACTCCATCGATGACCGAGGGCGCGTGGCGATACCTGCGAAGTACCGCGCGTCGTTCGTTGTAGGAGTCGTGCTCCGACTCGGACCCGAGGGTTGCGTGGAGCTGTACACACCCGAGCGGTTCGAAGAGGAGAAGGACCAGCTTCTGGGCGAGAGCGGTGGGATGCGCACGCAGGCCGGACGTCGGATGCGGCGCCAGTACCTGGCGAATGTGTCCGACCAGCCGCTCGACAAGCAGGGTCGCATCGTTCTGTCGCCTACGCTGAGGGCGCAAGCCGGGCTCAGTGAGAAGGCGACGATCGTGGGTTGTGGTGACTACATCGAGATCTGGGACCCCGCTCGCTGGGAGACGGAACTCGCCAGCGTTGAGCGGGAGACGCGGATCGACGGCGGTCCGGGCGCGGCGGCGGGGGATGGCTCGTGAGCACGGATCGCTCTGGCCCCGTCGCCGCGCATCTCCCCGTGATGGTGCCCGAGGTGCTGCGCGTCCTCGATGTGCGGCCCGGCGGGAGCTACGTCGACGGCACGGTCGGCCTCGGTGGGCACGCCGAAGCCATCCTCGAGGCCGCCCCGGGTGGACGGCTGTTCGGGCTCGACCAGGACCCGAACGCCCTCGATGCGGCGCGGGCGCGGCTGGCTCGATTCGGAAGCGGCGCTGTGCTTGCGCACGGCAACTTCCGTGACCTCGGGGCGCACGCTCGCGAGGCCGGATTCGAGGCGGTGGACGGCGTGCTGCTCGACCTCGGCGTGTCGTCGATGCAACTCGACACGCCGGAGCGCGGGTTCTCCTTCCAGGGGGACTTCGCGCTCGACATGCGGATGGACCCGGCGTCAGACCTGACGGCGGACGACATCGTGAACACGTGGGATGAGGAGGAGCTTGCGAACGTGATCTGGCGATACGGCGAGGAGCGGAGGAGCCGCTCTATCGCACGTGCGATCGTCGCGCGGAGGCCGATTCGCGGCACGCGTGACCTCGTCAACGCCATCGAGCAGGCCGTGGGACGGGGCAGGGAACGCCAAATTCACCCCGCCACTCTGACGTTCCAGGCCCTGAGGATTGCCGTTAACCAGGAACTGGACAGCCTGGAAGACGCACTCCCTCAGGCCCACGGTCTGCTCGATGGCGCTGGCGCGAGACTCGCCGTGATCTCGTTCCACTCCCTCGAGGACCGGATGGTCAAGGACTACTTCCGCCTCGAGTCCACAGACTGCGTCTGCCCGCCGCGCACGCCGCAATGTGTCTGCGGGCATGTGGCGACCCTCCGCCTGGTCACGCGCCGCGCGATGCGGCCGGGGCCGGCGGAGGTCGCCGCCAACCCTCGCTCGCGCTCGGCGAAGCTGCGCGCGGCCGAGGCGCTGGGTACCCGGGCCGCATGATGGCCGCGGCGGCAGTTCGAACCGGTCGGGTGGCGACGGGTGGCGCGATTCCCTCGCGACGCCTCCTCGGACGGTTGCCCGGCGTGGCGCTGGCCACTCTCGCGCTCACGATCGCGACGGGCACGGGGGTGCTCCAGGTGATGCAGGCAAGTCGCGCCGCGTCATCGGGCTACGAGGTGGGACGTCTTGAGGAGCAGCGCGACAACCTCGAGGCCGAGATTCGCCTGCTCGAGGTGGAAGTGGCGAACATGGCGCACTCGGACCGGGTGCAGCAGCAGGCCACCGAGCGCCTCGGGATGGTGCCGGCCGACAAGTCGATCCGCGTCGCCGTGGGCGTGCCCGCGCCGAGGGGAATGCCGCTACCGAGTCGATACGCCCCCGCCGTCGAAGTGGTCGGCCCGCTGCAGCGACCGTGGTGGGCGAAGCTGCTGGAGAGTCTGCCGGTCGTTCGCTAGGCAATCGTCACCGTTGCGAGGGAGCTCCCCGTGTCCGAGCAGCGGCCCCATCACCTGACCTGGCGTCACTACGCGCTGCTGGCAGTGCTCGCAGCCTCGATGGTGGCCGTCATCGTCCGGCTCTGGCAGGTGCAGGTCATCGAGCACGCCTCCTACGTCGAGCAGGCCGCGAAGACGCGCGACGGGGTGGCGGAGACGGCGGCGCCGCGCGGTACGATTACCGATGCAACTGGTTATCCACTCGCTATGTCGCGCGACACGTGGGACGTGTACCTCGACACCTATCTCTGGCGAGATCGTGACAGGGCGCGGGACGCGGCGTTCAAGCTGTCGCAGACCCTCGGGGTGGACGCGGGCCACGCGTTCGCCCTCGGCACCGCGCAGAGTCGAGGAGACGTGCCGCTGGTGCGCCACATTCCGTACGAGACGGGCCGCGCGCTCGCCGAGCAGGACCTCTGGGGAGTCCGTCTGCTGCACTCCGCGGAACGCATGTACCCCGAGGGTCCCCTCGCGTCGCCGCTCGTCGGGTACACGGGCCTGACCGGCGACGGCCTCTGGGGCATCGAAGCCGACTACGAGCAGGTGCTGCGAGGCAAGAGCGGCATGGTTGCCTCCGAGCGTGACCCCCTCGGACGCCCGATCGCGTTCGCGCCGTGGGAGGAACGCTCGGCCGAGGTGGGCGGCAACATCCAGCTCACGATCGACCGCCACATCCAGCGCATCGTGGAGCAGCGACTCGACGAGGCGCTGCGCGAGAACACCGCACCCAGCGGGAGCGTGCTGGTGATGAACCCGCACACGGGTGCGTTGCTGGCCGTCGCGTCTCGCCCCGCTCCAGTCTCGTACGACCGCATCCTCGACAACACGAAGCTCTCCTCGATCGTGCGCGATCGCCCCATCACCGACCTCTACGAGCCCGGTTCGGTCCTGAAGACGCTCACCACGGCGACCGCGATCGACCTCGGTCTCATCACGCCGACGACGACCTACATCGACACCGGCAGGGTCGACATCCCCGGGACGCAGTACGTGATTCGCAACTGGGACCTGCAGGCCTACGGCCAGGTCACGATGACGGAGTACCTCCAGAAGTCCCTCAACACGGGCTCCGTCTGGATCTCGAACAAGATCGGCGCGAAGGAGTTCTATCGCTCCCTTGCAGCGTTCGGGCTCGGGGAGCCGACGCACGTCGGACTATCCGGCGAGGGCGAGGGGATGATCCGCACGCCCGAGAGCGATGACTGGTACCCGGTGGACCTCGCCACCAACTCGTACGGACAGGGCCTGGCGGTCACGCCGCTGCAGGTGCTCACGGCCGTCTCGTCGCTCGCCAACGGCGGGATGCTGATGCGACCTTATGTGGTCTCCAAGATCACAACGGGCAACGAGGTGCGCACGTTCCAGCCGGTCGAGGTCCGCCGCACTGTGTCCGAGGACACGGCACGGACAACGATGCGCATGATGTACGAGGTGGTGGAGGGAGTGCAGTTCCACGGCGCGCGGGTGCCGGGCTATCACGTGGCGGGCAAGACCGGCACGACCCTCGTCTCGATTCCCACGGGCTACGACCTCGACACGACGATCGCGTCGTTCGTCGGCTTCATCCCGTACGAGGACCCGCAGGTCGCCGTCCTCGTCAAAATCGACCAACCCGGCGGAGGTCTGAACCTCGGCGGTCAGGTGGCAGCGCCCGCGTTCTCGAAGATGGCGGGCGACATCATGGCGTACCTGCGCGTGCCGACAGGGCGCAACCCCTCGCGGGTCGCGCGCTAACGATGGGCACTCCGGCCATCGACCGCCGCTTCGTCGAGGAGACGCTGGGCCCCCGCCTGCGCTCGACCGTGGGGGATGCGCGCCCGGCGACGGGCGCCGCCTTCGACTCGCGAGCAGTGCAGCCGGGCGACCTCTTCTTCGCGCTGCCCGGCGAGCACCACGACGGACACGCGTTCGCCCTCGAAGCCGCCTCGCGAGGTGCCTCGGCGGTCGTGATCGATCGTCCGGTCGATGGCCTCGAGGCCACCGGCGTGGCGAGCTACCTCGTGGAGAGCGTCCTCGACGCGCTGCAGGCCCTCGGCGGAGCATGGCGCAGGCAACTCGGCGACCTGCGCGTGGTGGGGATCACGGGCAGCGTCGGCAAGACGACGACGCGTGCCTTCACCGCGGAGCTGCTCGCGCCGCGCTATCGGACGCAGGCCACCGCGGGCTCCTTCAACAACGAGATCGGTGTGCCGCTCACGCTCCTCCAGCTTCGACCCGACACCGAACGCGCCGTCATCGAGATGGGGATGTACACCACGGGAGAGATCTCGCAGCTGTGCGAGTGGGCCCAGCCCTCCACCGGCGTCGTGCTGAACGTCGGCCCGGTACACGTCGAACGCGCTGGCTCCATCGAGGCGATCGTGCGCGCGAAGCGCGAGCTCATCGAGGCGCTGCCCGACGACGGGCACGCGATCCTCAACATCGACGACGAGCGCGTGGCGAGCATGGCCCCCCACACCCGTGCCGCCATCACCAGCATCGGTACCGCCTCGGGTGCAACCGTGCGCGCCTCGGACGTCGTTTCGCACGGCTGGGATGGCTTCGAGTTCACCCTGAGCTTCGGCGGGAAGCAGTCGCGCGTGCACGTGCAGCTCCCGGGCGCACACCTCGTCACCAACACCCTCGCCGCAGCCGCTGTCTGCCTGCTCGATGGGTTTGCCCTCGACGAGGTGGCGGCGGGCCTCGAGGCGCTGCGCGACAGCCCTCGGATGCGCGTGGTGGCGCTGGCCAACGGCGTCACGCTGCTGGATGACACGTACAACGCGAACCCGGCCTCGATGGCCGCCGCGCTCGACCTCCTCCGGGGCCTGCCGGGCCGGCACGTGGCGCTGCTCGGCGACATGCGCGAACTCGGCCAGCACGCCACCGAGGAGCACCACGCGCTCGGGGTGCGAGCGGCCTCTGCGGTGGACGAGCTGTACACGATTGGCGACCTCGCCCTGGAGGCGAACGCGAGCGCGCGCACGGCGGGCCTCGCCTCCGCGCGTCACATCGAGGGCACGGCGACGGCCACCGACGCTCTCCGCCGCGCCTTGCGACCCGGCGACGTGGTGCTCATCAAAGGGTCGCGCGCGCTTGCCCTCGAGACAGTGGTCGCGCAGCTCGAACGGGCGATCGGGGTGGCCTCGTGAGCTACTCGCTCCTCGTGGGCGTGCTGGCATTCGCGGTCTCGCTCGCGGCGGGCGGCCCTGTGGTGCGACTGCTCCGCGCGAAGAAGCTCGGCAAGGCGATCTCGGAGCTGGGGCCGTCGACACACCTGTCGAAGGCCGGCACACCGACGATGGGCGGCCTGTTGATCTGGGGCACGGTCGCCCTCGTGACGATTCCGACGAACCTCGCGGGGCGCCTCTCGATGCTGCTTCCGCTCAGCGTGCTCCTCGCAACGGTGAGCATCGGCGTCTACGACGATCTCGGGACGCTGGTGAGCAACGCGAAGTACGGCGGCCTGTCCTGGCGTGTGAAGTTCGTGCTGATCGGGCTGGTTTCGATCGTCGCGGCCGTGGTGTTGCAGGTCTATCTCAACGCGCACAGCGTGAACATCCCCTGGATGGGGCACTTCGACCTCGGGCTCGTGTACGTCGCGATCGCGTTTGTTACGGTCTTCGCGACGACCAGCGCGGTGGCGATCACGGACGGCCTTGATGGGCTGCTCGGGGGGACAGCGGCGTTCGCCTTCGCGGCGTACGCGGTTATCGCGTTCATGCAGGGCCAGATCTTCCTCGGCACGTTCTCGTTCACCGTGGTCGGCGCGCTCCTCGGCTTCCTCTGGTTCAACGCGCATCCCGCGCAGGTGTTCATGGGCGATGCTGGCGCGCTACCCCTCGGCGCCACGCTGGCCACGGTCGCTCTCATGACCGGCCACTGGCTGCTGCTCCCGGTGATCGGGATCGTGTTCGTCCTCGAGGCGCTGAGCGACCTCATCCAGATCGTGTACTTCCAGACCACGGGAGGACGTCGGATCTTCCGGATGGCGCCGTTGCATAACCACCTCGAACTGCTCGGCTGGAGCGAGCCGCAGGTCGTCCTCCGGATGTGGCTGGTGGGCTTCGCAGCAGGAATGGTGGGCGTCGCTCTTGCGCTCACCGTGTGATAGAAAGATTCATTGGCTAATGCGCTATGGCACATGAGCCGAAGACCATGCAACCAGCGCAGACGCTGCGAGGTGTGCGCGTGACCGTCGTCGGGCTGGGCATCGAGGGCGTCGACCTCGTGCACTTCCTCACTCGCGAGGGGGCACGCGTGACCGTGTCCGACTCGCGCCCGGCGGAACGCCTCGGAAGCGCGCTGGCGGAGATCGCCGAGGATGCACCCGAGCTGTCACTCGGCGCCCAGGACCACCCCGCTGTGACGAACGCCGAGGCGGTGTTCGTCTCGCAGAGCGTGTCCTGGCACCTGCCGGCACTCGATGCCGCACGCGCGCGCGGCGTGCCCGTCTCCTCGATGGCGCGGCTCTTCCTCGAGCGCTGCCCGGCGCCGGTCGCAGGCATCACCGGGTCCTCCGGCAAGACGACGACCACGGCCCTGACAGGAGCCATCCTCGATGCCGCGGGAATCGATCACGTCATCGGCGGCAACATCGGCGTGGGGCTGCTCGGCCTGCTCGAACGAATCGGTCCCGCGACGCGCGTCGTGGCCGAGCTATCGCACACCCAGCTCGAGAGCGTGGAGTCGAGTCCGCACTGGGCCTGCCTGACGAACGTGACACCGAATCACCTCGACGAGTTCAGCTGGGACGAGTACGTCGACCTGAAGCGGCGCATCTACGCACACCAGCGGCCTTCAGACGTCGCCGTCTTCAACCTCGATGACCCCGTGTCGCGCGATCTGATGCCCGAGGCGCCCGGCACGGTGCGTGCGACTGCGCTCGAGACGCCACTGTCGTGCGATGGTGCGACGCTTGAGGACGGTTACGTCGTGCGCCGCGAGGGTGGCGTCACCCATCGAGTCGTCGCGCGGGCCGAGGTGTCCCTGCGCGGGGCGCACAACCTCGCCAACGTGCTGCAGGCGACGGCGCTGGCCTCGATGCTGGGCGCCTCCGATGAGGCGATCGCGGCGGCCGTACGGAAGTTCAATGGCGTACCGCATCGACTCGAGCCCGTCCCCAGCAACGACGGATTGCACTGGGTCAACGACTCCATCGCCACGACGCCCGAGCGGACGCTCGCGGGCCTGCGCTCGTACGAGGAGCGAGTCGTGTTGCTTCTCGGCGGACGCGACAAGAAGCTCCCGCTCGCCGACCTCGCGGCCGAGATCGCGCATCGCTGCCGCGCGGTGGTGACGTTCGGCGAGGCGGGCGACCTGTTCGCGAGCGCGGTGCGCACCGGCGCCCCGGCGGTCGCCCTCGAGCGGGTGGGCACCATCGAGGAGGCAGTGCGCGCGGCCGCGCGCCTCGCCAGGCCGGGCGACGTGGTGCTGTGCTCCCCGGCGGGCACCTCGTTTGACGCGTACCCCAACTTCGAGCGCCGCGGCGAAGCCTTCCGCGCCGCCGTGAGCGCCCTCCGAGGGAACGCCTGATGGCCCGCCGCGTCACCCTCACGTTCCGCTCCGGCGATGCGCGCGCGCCGCGAGGCACGCGATCCGCGGCGGCGCCCGCGACGCCATGGCTCGCGCGACGCCACGCTCCCGACTACACCGTCCTCGCGCTCGTGATCACGCTCGTGCTCTTCGGGTTGATTGCGGTGTACTCGGCGTCGTACGCGTACGCGGCGTACGAGTTCGATGACGCGAACTACTTCATCAAGCGGCAGGCGATCTGGGCGGCGGTCGGCCTCGGGGTCATGGTCGTCTTCATGAGCCTCGACTACCGCTGGCTGAAGTGGCTCGCGCTCCCGATTGTCGGCGTGGCCGTCGGACTGCTGATCCTCGCGCTCGTCTCAGGCGCCGACGTGAACGGGGCGCGGCGCTGGCTCACGTTCGGACCATTCAGCGCGCAGCCCAGCGAGCTCGCCAAGTTCGCGGTGCTCCTCTACATGTCGGCCTGGCTCGCCGCGAAGGGCGACACCGTCCAGGACCTGCAGATGGGTGTGGCGCCGTTCATCTTCGTCGTGGCGTGCATCGGCAGCCTGGTGCTGGCGCAGCCTGACATGGGCACCACGGTGATGATCGCCGTGATCACCGGAACGCTGTTCTTCGTCGCGAGGTCGAAGCTCACGCACTTCCTCGCGCTTGCGGGCGCATCCGCCCTGGCTGGACTGCTCCTGATCCTCGTCGAGGGGTACCGGCTCGACCGCATTACCTCGTTCACCTCGGCGGAGTCCGACCCGTCGGGCATCGGCCTCCAGACGCTGCAGCTGCTCGTCGCGTTCGGCTCGGGCGGGGTGTGGGGCCTCGGACTGGGCGTGTCGAGGCAGAAGTTCCTCTATCTCCCGGCGGCTCACACCGACGGCGTGATGGCGATCGTCGGTGAGGAGCTGGGATTCGTCGGCGTCGTGATGGTGCTGCTGCTGTTCGCCGCGTTGCTCTGGCGAGCCGCGGTGATCGCGCATCGAGCCCCGGATACGTTTGGTTCGCTGCTCGCAACGGGCGTGATCGCGTGGCTCGGCTTCCAGCTGCTCATCAACGTGGCCGGAGTCACGCGCATGATCCCCCTGACGGGCATCCCGCTCCCGTTCCTGTCGTCGGGCGGATCGGCGCTCGCTGCAACCATGGCGGCCGTGGGCGTGCTGCTGTCGGTATCCCGATACGCGGCGATCAACGAGCCGGCGACGCCTCGAGGCGCAGTCCGCGGGGGCCCCGAGCCGGAAACGCGAGGCGCCTCGTGAAGGTGGGACTCGCCGGCGGCGGCACGGGCGGGCACGCCTACCCGGCGATCGCGGTCGCCGAGGAGCTGCGCGCCAGCCCCGACGTCGAACTGGTGTACTTCGGCACCGAGCGCGGACCTGAACGCGCGGTCGCCGAGGAGCACTCGATTCCCTATCGAACCGTGCCCGCCTCGCCGCTGCGGAGCCGCTCGCCAATCCGACTGCTGCGCGGAACGTTCGACCTGTTCCGCGGCAGCGCCGAGGCGGGACACACGCTCCGCCACGAGGCACCGGACTGCGTGTTCGCGACGGGCGGCTACGCCGCGGCGCCCCTGGGGAGACCGGCGAAGGCGCAGCACATCCCGCTGCTGCTCTTCCTCCCCGACGTGAAGCCGGGCTGGGCCGTCCGCTACCTGCAGCGCTACGCGACCTCGGTGGCGTGCTCCGTCGATGCGTCGCTGCGGTATCTCTCGGCCTCGAAGACCGCGGTCACGGGGTATCCCGTGCGGCGCCAGTTCGCGGAGGCCACCCGCGAGGAAGGTGTCCGCCGGTTCAACCTCGATCCGGGGCTCCTGACGCTGCTCGTGGCGGGAGGCTCACTCGGCTCACACGCGATCAACGGCGTACTCGCGAAGTGCCTGCGCGAGCTGCTCACCCGCGCGCAGATCATCCACATCGCGGGGCGCGACGAGGAGCTGTGGCTCTCCAAGGAGCGCGAGCGGCTGCCGGAGTGGCAGCAGGAGCGGTACCACCTCTACGCATACACCGGCGAGATGGCCTGGGCGATGGCGGCGGCCGACCTCGCGGTGACGCGAGCGGGCGCGTCCGTCCTCGGGGAGCTGCCGGCAACCAGGCTGCCCGCGGTGTTGATCCCGGGCGACTTCTCCGATCAGCATCTCAACGCGGCGTACCTCGTTGAGCGCGGGGCCGCCGTTGCGCTGTCGATGCGCCAGATCGAGGACCTCGAGGCGACGATCGTGCGGCTGCTCGACAACGACCTCGAGCGGCGAGCGATGGGACGCGCGATGGCGGAGCTGGCGCGCCCGGACGCGGCACGCACGCTGGCGATGCTGTTGCGGGAGATGGCCGCGTGATGGTGCGCATTCGCCCTCGCTCTGCGGGCGGGACGCCCTCGATTCCCCGGCGCGTGCACCTCGTGGGCGCAGGTGGCATCCACATGTCCGCGATCGGCCAGATCCTCCTCGAGCGCGGCCACACGGTCACGGGCTCGGACCTCGCGTTGTCGGAGTACACCGAGCGCCTGCGCGCCCTCGGCGGCACGATCTACGAGGGTCATGCTGCCTCCAACCTCGGCAACGCCGAGCTCGTCGTCGCGACGGCCGCGGCGAAGTCGGCCAACCCCGAGCTCGTCGAGGCGGAACGCCGCGGCGTCCCGGTGATCTCGCGCGCCGAGATGGTGCAGCGGCTCTTCGAGGGCCGAAAGGTCCTCGCGGTGGCCGGCACGCACGGCAAGACCACGACGTCATCGCTGCTCGCGTTGATGGCGGTGCGCGGCGGCCTCGATCCGCTGGCGCTCCTCGGCGGCGACGCGCGCGAGCTGGGCGGGAATGCCCGCGATGGCAAGGGCGAGTTCGCGGTCGTCGAGGCGGACGAGTACGCCGAGGCGTTCCTCCAGTACACGCCGCACCTGGCGCTCGTGACCAACGTCGAGGCGGATCACCTCGACTACTACGGCTCGGAGGAGCGCTATACCACCGCGTTTGCACGTTTCGCCGAGCGTGTGAAGCCCGAGGGGACGCTCATCGTCTGCGCCGATTCGCCCGGCGCTGCCCGTCTCGGAGACGGGCGACGCGCAGCAGGTGCCCGCGTCGAGCGCTATGCCGTCTCGCCCGCAGGACCGAGTGCCGCGGAGTGGCAGGCGCTGAACCTCCGCGTCAACCCCGAGGGCGCGTTCGACTTCACCGCCGTCCTCGACGGGAGCGAGCTGGGACGCGTGACGCTGCGCGTGCCGGGTCGCCACAACGTGGCGAACGCCCTCGGTGCGCTCGCGATCGCGATGCGTGCGGGCGTCGACTTCCACCGTGCCGCCCTCGCGGCTGCCGAGTTCACGGGCGCGCGGCGGCGGTTCGAGCTCGTGGGCGAATCGGCGGCGTGACGGTGATGGACGATTACGCGCACCATCCGACCGAGGTCCGCGCCATGGTCTCGGCGGCGCGACAGCGGTTCGCGGGTCGCCGCATCGTGGCGTGCTTCCAGCCGCACACGTACTCGCGATCGGTCTACCTGCTCGAAGGGTTCAAGCACTGCTTCGAGGGCCTCGATGCGTTGTACGTGCTCCGCACCTACGCCGCGCGCGAGGAGCCCGAGGCCGGCATCGATGCGCAGGCGCTGGCGCGGCAGATCGAGGAGCCGCGCGCGACCTACCTCGACTCGTTCGAGCAGGCCGAGGAGGAGATCGCACCGAACTCGGACCCGGCGATGTCTTCTTCACTGTCGGCGCCGGAAGCGTGACCGAACTCGGTCCGCGCGTGCTGGCGCGGTTGGAGGCACGTTCGTGAGCGCCTCGAGAGAGCGCCTGGCCGTGATCTTCGGCGGCCGCTCGCCGGAGCACGAGGTCTCCGTGGTCTCCGCTCGGTCGGTCATGCGCGAGGCGGACGCAGCGCGCTTCGAGGTGGTGCCGTTCGGCATCTCGAAGGGTGGGCGCTGGCTGTCGCCCCTCGAAACCCGCGCCCGACTCGAAGCGGAGGCACGCGACCTGGGTCCCGACGCCGCGCGAGGCGTGCTCGACACCCCGGAGGTGCTCGGCGAGCTCGCAGTCGTCGATGCGGTCTTCCCGATCGTGCACGGACCCCTCGGCGAGGACGGCACGTTGCAGGGCCTCCTCGAACTGGCGGGCCTGCCGTACGTGGGCGCGGGCGTCACCGCCAGCGCCATCGGCATGGACAAGGAACTGATGCGCGCCGTCTTTGCCGAGGCTGGACTGCCGCAGGCGGCCTACCTCGCGCTGAGGGATGCCGACGTGGAGGCGCCGCCGGCGGACCGCGTCCGCGAGATCGAGCAGCGCCTCGGCTTCCCGTGCTTCGTCAAACCTGCCAACGGCGGCTCCTCCGTGGGGGTGACCAGGGCGCGTTCGCGCGAGGACCTCGGGGACGCCATCCGCGAGGCGGGGCGGTTCGACCGCAAGGTCGTCATCGAGGAGGCCATCACGGGTCGCGAGGTGGAGTGCGCGGTCCTCGGCAATGAGGAGCCGCAGGCGTCCCCCCTCGGCGAGATCACGCCTCGGGCGGAGTTCTACACGTACGAGGCGAAGTACGCCGACAGCAGCACCGAATTGACGGTGCCCGCTCGCGTGTCCGATGCAGTGCGCGAACGGATCCAGGAACTCGCCGTGCGCGCCTTCGAGGCGCTCGACTGCGCGGGCATGGCGCGCGTGGACTTCTTCGTCACGCCCTCGGACGACGTGCGCGTCATCGAGGTGAACACGCTCCCCGGCTTCACGCCGATCTCGATGTACCCACGACTGTGGCAGGAGGCGGGCCTGAGCTACAGCGGCCTCATCAGCCGCCTCGTCGACCTCGGGATCGAGCGCCATCGCACGGTGGAGCGTCGAGGGGAGGCCGCGCGTGGCTAACCATCGGCGGACCACGGAGTCGTTGCCCCTCCGCACGGTCCCGGCGCACGTCCGGGCGGCCGCCGGCGTGCGACGCCCCGTCAGCAACGAGACCACAGATGCCTCGAGGGTCCGCCGTGGCCTGGTCCTGGTGGCGCTGGTCGCGTTTGCGATCGCGTTCGGGGTGGCGGCGCGCTGGGTGATCTACGGGGACGCGCTCCGCATCCGCGAGGTGCACGTCAACACACTGCAGGTCGTCGATCCCCTCGCGGTCAGCGCCGCCGCCGCGGTCACAGGCAAGACGCTTCTCACGGTCGATCGTGGCGCGGTCGCTCTCGCCGTCGCGAAGGTGCCCGGCGTCAAGTCCGTCGAGGTGCGCCGGGAGTGGCCGCACGCGATCGGCATCACCATCGTCGAGCACCAGGGCTGGGGCTACTGGGACGTCAATGGACGGCGGATGGTCGTCGATGAGAACGGCGTGACGCTCGAGTCCGGACGCGGGCCATCGAGCCAGGCGCTGGTGATCTACGAGGACACGACTTCACCCGAGGCGGCGGCGACCGCCATCCCCGATCCCGAGGCCGTGCACCTCGTGCAGCGCTTCCTCGACGAGGGCACGTTCTCGATCCTGCGGGTCACGCCCACCGGGTTCAGCTATCGCCGCGACCGCGGCCTGACGGTGCACGTCGCGACCGGGCCGGCGGCCGTCTTCGGCGATGCGCATGACTTTGACTTCAAGGTCGCCACGTGGGGCGCGCTGCTCGACAAGATCGAGGCGCAGCACCTGCCGGTGACCGAGATCGACCTGCGGTTTGGAAAGCACGTGGTGATGCGCTGATGTCGAACCCCACTTTCGCCGCGATCGACGTCGGCACGACCAAGGTGTGCACCGTGGTGGGCGAGGTGTCGCCCGACGGTGACCTGCGCATCCTCGGCGTGGGCATCGGACCTTCGGCGGGGCTGACCAAGGGGATGGTCGACAACATCCAGGCCGCCACCGAGGCGATCGCATCCTCGGTCGAGCGCGCGGAGCGTGCTTCGGGCACGCGCATCCTCTCGGCGCACGTGGGCATTGCCGGACCGCACGTGTCGTCCTCGAACTCCCGCGGGATCGTCGCGATCCCGGACCCCCGTCACGCGATTTCCGAGGCTGATGTGCAGCGCGCCCTCGACAGCGCGCGCATCGTGAACGTGCCCAACAACCGCGAGGTCATCCACGTCGTGCCCCGCTACTACGTCGTCGACGGACAGGACAGCGTCGTCGACCCCGTCGGGATGTACGGCTCGAGGCTGGACGTGGAGACCCACGTCGTCACCGCCTCGGCGAGCGCGATGCAGAACCTGGTCCAGTGCGTCGAGGGCGCGGGCGTGCGCGTCGATTCGCTCATCCTCGAACCCCTCGCAGCTGCGGAGGCGGTGGTCGAAGAGGAGGAGCTGCGCCACGGCGTCGCGCTGGTGAACATCGGCGGCGGCACCACCGACGTCGCAGTGTTCGTGAACGGCGCCGTGACGCACACGGCCGTGCTGCCGATCGGCGGCGTGCACATGACACGCGACCTGATCGTCGCGCTGCGCGTGCCACAGCCAAGTGCCGAGCTGGCGAAGCGGCGCTTCGGCCACGTGATCCCCTCGATGGTGGACCCGGCCGAGATGGTGGAGATCGACTCGTTCGGCTCGGAAGGCCGCCGGCAGGTCTCGAGGCAGATGATCGCGCAGGTGCTGCAGGCGCGCGCCGAGGAGCTCCTCGAGCTGGTGCGCGCTGAAATCCGGCGCGGCTCGCAGGCCGAGACGCTGGCCGCCGGCGTGGTCCTCACCGGTGGCGCCGCGCTGCTGCCCGGCATCGATCTCCTCGCGGAGGGCGTGCTGGAGCTGCCCGCGCGGCTCGGCCGCCCGCGACACCTCGCGGGACTCTCGGACATCCTGCAGGAACCCGCCTATGCCACATCGGTGGGACTGCTGCGGTGGGCGCACAAGGAGCGCGAGATCGTATTCCGGGCGAGTGCCCTGCCCGTCCCCAACCTCGGCGGCCTCATGAAGAAGGTCGGCCACCTGATGAGATTGGTGCTGCCTCAATGAAGTTCGGGTTCCGCGCCGGCAAGGACAGCCAGAAGGAGAGCCGCATGGACGAGCAGGATGGGCGCGTGGTGCCGATGGGGCCCGGGGCGCTGTTCGACTACCTGGCTGCTGCTCGCCGGCTGGCCGCGACAGAGCGCATCGCGGACGTGAAGCCGAGCAGCAGCGCGCCGCCTGCGGAGCCGCCGCCCCGCCTCGAGCGCCCGGCGCCGCGTCTCGAGCTGGTCGAGACGCCTCGGGACCTGGAGCGCGTCGAGCCTCCCTCGAGCCTCGTGGCCACAGATGTCGGCCAGTCGACGGCAGTCGACGAGGTCGCCGCTCGCGAGGCGCGATGGATGGCGCTCGACCTGCAGGCGGAACCGGCTCCCCTCGACTCCAGGTCCGAGTACGAACCACTGCTTGAGGGCGGCGACGCCGAGGAGCCGACGGCCGAGGTCGTGGCCATCGCCGAGGTCGAACTCGTCGACTTCGACGCCGAGGAAGCACAGCTCGAGACTGCATCGCAGGCCGACGTCGCAGATCCGGCTGAGCCGGATGTCGAGATCGTCGAGATGCGAGTCGAAGTCGAGGTCGAGGTCGAAGCAGCGGTCGCACGCCTCGAGGTACCCGGCGACGACGAGGCGGACGAGGTGCTCGCGCGCGAACGCGAGGCCACGCCCTCGATTCACGAGCTGGTCGACGCGGTCGCCGAGCGCGCCGCGCTCGATGCCCCCGTCGCACCGGTGAGGGCACCCGAGGAGCGACAGAGTGCGCCCGCTCCCATCGAGGAGCCCGCGCTCGCGTTCGCCTCGGTGGAAGGAGGCGCGCGTGATACGCCCGTCCGCAGCGCGCCTGCGCTGTGGGAAGAGCATGTGATTACATCGAGGCCGGAACGGATCGAGCGACCGTCCATCGCCCGTCCGACCTCCATGAGCGCACCCGCGCACGAGAGCGACGTGCGCGCTCCGGCCCGAGGGTCCTCGCGGCCGACCTCGCGACGAACAGGTCGCGGCGGGGGAAACGAAAGCAATTCAACGGTCGAGGGAGCCCCGGCAGGTCCGGCGAGAGCGGAGCACAGGGACGTGGCGCACGAAGTCGAGTTCGAGGGCCTGCCGCCCATCAAGGTGGTCGGCGTGGGTGGTGGCGGCTCGAACGCCGTGAACCGGATGATCCACGCGCGGCTGCCGGGGGTGCAGTACGTGGCCGTGAACACCGACATGCAGGCGCTCGAGCACAACAGCGCGCAGCTCAAGGTGCGCATCGGCGACCGGCTGACGAAGGGCCTCGGCGCGGGCGCCGATCCCCTGCGCGGCCAGCGCGCCGCCGAGGAGTCGCGCGAGGCAATCGCGGAGGCGGTGCGCGGCGCCGAGATGGTGTTCGTCACGGCGTGCCTCGGCGGTGGGACCGGCACAGGGGCCGCGCCCATCGTGGCTGAGGTCGCACGTGAGCAGGGCGCGCTCACCATCGGCGTGGTCACCAAGCCGTTCTCGTTCGAGGGGGCGAAGCGCCGTCAGCAGGCCGAGGAGGGCATCCGCGACCTGCAGGGCAAGGTCGACACGCTCATCGTGATCCCGAACGACCGGCTGCTCCAGATCTGCGAGCCAAACATCCCCATCAAGCAGGCGTTCGAGGTGGCGGATGACATCCTGCGCCAGGGCATCCAGGGGATCAGCGAGCTGATCACCGTTCCCGGGATGGTGAACCTCGACTTCGCGGACGTGCGCAAGATCATGACCGATGCCGGGCCGGCGCTGATGGCAATCGGCGTGGGCAAGGGGGAGAACCGCGCTGTCGAGGCGGCGCGCAAGGCCATCGCGAGCCCGCTCCTCGACGTGGACATCGCCGGCGCCACCGGCGTGCTCTTCAACATCACCGGACCCGACGACCTGTCGCTCGCCGAGCTCGACCAGGCCGCGCGCGTGATCGCCGAGGTGGTGGACCCGGAGGCCGAGATCATCTTCGGCACCGGTAACGACTCGAGCCTGGGCGACGAGGTGCACATCACGCTGGTCGCGACCGGCTTCTCCGGCAACCGCCCGATGAGCATGCGCCAGGCAGTCGCAAGCGCGATTGACGCCCGCGAGCCCGCCCCGATCCGGCTTTCCGACATCCATCCGAGCGGCGGCATCGACCCGCTCACGGACGCGGACCTGCCCACCTTCCTGCGGAGGACGTTCCCGACCCGCTGACTGCTCGCGAGGTTCCGAATCGCAGAGGCCGGGCATCGAGAGGTGCCCGGTCCTTTTGTGCGTCTCGACGTGCACATCGAGCTGGCTCGTTATCGATGAGTTCTGTCAACACAGATTGCACACTTGTTGATAAGGGTCCCGGCGTGGATAACTCGACCGCCCGCGCCGGTCGCCCAGGGTCGAAGACGAGCAGCATCCACTCGTGACACCTTTCGCAAGCGTCCACCGGATGTCCCGACCGTATTGCGTCGCGGTGGACAGACGGGCGCAACCCTGTGGAAGGGTTGCGTTGTTCGTCCGTCACAGCGGTGGTGTCATGACTCTCGCCAGGCCCCACCCAGCCCCCGGCAGTGAGCCCTTGCATCCGGCCCTGCGATGCGCATCCTCCCCGAGAGGCAGACATAGCACGTCATGAGATGTCCACACTGTGGTGAATCGGACAGCGCCATCACGGACACGACCGTCAGCGAGTCTGGCATACGAAGGCAGCGCGAGTGCCAGCGCTGCCACCGCGAGTTCGCAACGCTCGAGCAGCTCCTCCGGACCACCGTCATCGTCGTCAAGCGTGACGGTCGACGCGAGGACTTCCAGCGCGACAAGCTACTGCACGGGCTGCGAGTCGCCTCACGAAAGCGCCCCCTGCCGGCCGGCGCCCTCGAGGCGATGGTCGAGGATATCGAGACGCGCCTCGCAGCATCCGGGCGCAACGAGGTGTTGAGCCGGGTGATCGGCGAGATGGCGATCACCCATCTCAAGCGCCTCGATCCCATCGCCTACATCCGGTTCTCGTCGGCGTACCGCCAGTTCGTGTCGCTGGACGACATGATGGACGAGCTGGCGCAGATGGCCGCCGTACCGCTGCCGCCCGCGGAGCAGCCACGCCTGTTCTCGGACGACCTCGATCGCATCGCGCACGGCGGCGATGAACCGCGGGGGGAGACGCGAAGCTCAGCCACGCGCACGGCGTTGCCTCGAGTGCCCACGCCCATCGAGGCGGGCCGCGCGGGGGCAGCCCTCAGCGGGTAGCTCGACGCATCGTGGACACGAAGAGGGCGCCTCGTTGAGCGAACGAGGCGCCCTCTTCGCGTACGGGAGTTCCCGGGCATGCCGCTCGGGCGGCCGCCGTACACTCGTTACTGGCTACTGGCCGGGGACGCAGGACGCATCTCGACAGACGAACGTCTGTTCTGATAGATTCACCGCTGTCGACGCCGGCGCGCGCGATGCGGAGGTGCGCATGGTCACCGATCTCCACGTGACGCAGCACCCGGTGACGCTGACCGAGAACGCACGGACTGTCCTCGAGCGACGGTACCTGCTCCGCAACGGCAACGGTGAGGTGGTCGAGTCGCCCGAAGGGATGCTCGCGCGCGTCGCCACCGCGATCGCTGCCGTCGAGCCGCGTCTCGAGGCCCGCGCCACCTGGGCTCAGCGCTTCTACGACGAGATGGCGGCGCTGCGCTTCCTCCCGAACTCCCCCACGTTGATGAACGCCGGCACCGAGCGCGGCACGCTTGCGGCCTGCTTCGTCCTCCCCGTGGAGGATTCGCTCGACTCGATCATGCACACGGCGTACGCGGCGGCGATGGTCCAGAAGTTCGGCGGCGGCACCGGGTTCGCGCTGTCGAAGTTGCGCGCCCTCGGTGCGCCCATCGCCTCGACGCACGGCTCCGCCTGCGGGCCGGTCTCGGTGCTCTACCACTACGACGACGTGTCGCGCCTCGTGACGCAGGGCGGCAAGCGCGACGGCGCCAACATGGCGGTCCTGCGCGTCGATCATCCGGACATCCGCGCGTTCATCCACGCGAAGGACGATGGCGTGAGCGCCCAGCACTTCAACATCTCGGTAGGGGTGACGGATGAGTTCATGGCCGCTGTCGCGAGCGGCGGCCGCCTCGAGTTGCGCGATCCGAACAGCGGCGCGGTGGCAGGCAGCGAGGACGCGCGCACGCTCTTCGAGGAGCTGACGCGCTCGGCGTGGCTCACCGGCGACCCGGGACTGGTGTTCCTGGACGAGGTGAACCGCCACAACCCGACGCCCCGGCTGGGCGAGATCGAGGCGACGAATCCCTGCGGCGAGGTGCCGTTGCTGCCCTGGGAGGCGTGCACCCTCGGCTCCGTGAACGTGGCGCGCTTCTGGCGCGAGGAGGCGCATGACCTCGACTGGGGTGCGCTGGCGCAGACGGTGGCCGTCGGCGTTCGCTTCCTCGACGACATCGTCGAGGCGAACGTGTTTCCCCTCGAGGAGATCACGCAGGCGGTCCGCGGGAATCGGAAGATCGGCCTCGGCGTGATGGGGTTCGCGGACCTGCTCATTGCGGCAGGGCTCGCCTACGACTCCGAGGCGGCGCTCGCCCTCGCGAAGCGGCTGGCCACCGAGATCGGCCGGGCGGCGGACGAGGCCTCGATTCAACTGGCCGAGGAGCGCGGGACGTTCCCGAACTGGGAGGGCTCGGTCTACTCGGATGCGGCGCGCTACCCCGATTGCCCTCGATTCCGCAACGCCACGCGGACGTGCATCGCCCCGACGGGCACGATCGCGATCATCGCCGGGGCATCCTCGGGGATTGAGCCGCTGTTCTCGCTCGCCCACTACCGGCGCATGGGCGACGGCACGCTGCTGGCGGAGATGAGCGAGACGTTCGAGCAGGCCGTGCGCGAGCGCGGCTGCTATTCGGACGAGCTGATGGAGGCGCTGGCTCGCGGCGCGGCGCTGGCCGAGCGGGACGATGTGCCCTCGGACCTGCGGCGACGCTTCGCGACGGCGCACGAGATTGCGCCCGAGTGGCACGTGCGGATGCAGGCTGCCTTCCAGGCGCACACCGACCTCGCGGTCTCGAAGACCGTGAACCTGCCTCACGAGGCGACGCCGGAGGCGATCGCAGACGTGTTTGCCCTCGCGCACGAACTCGGATGCAAGGGCGTGACGGTGTACCGCGACGGGTCCCGCGACCTGCAGGTGCTCGCCCACGAGGTGGCGAGCGGGAGCGGGTCGGCGGCCCCCCCGGGAGTGCCGGGCAGCCCTGCGCGAGCGGCCTCGGAGCCGACGCGACGCCACCTGCCCGACGAGCGGCGTGCGGTGACGCACAAGTTCCGGGTCGGGGAGCAGGAGGGATACGTCACGGTCGGGCTGTTCGAGGACGGTTCGCCGGGCGAGGTGTTCATCACGATGGCCAAGGAGGGCTCGACTGCGTCCGGGCTGATGGACGCCGTCGCGATGATGACATCGCTGTCGCTGCAGTACGGCGTGAGCCTGGAGAAGCTGGCGGCCAAGTTCGAGAACACGAGGTTCGAGCCGCACGGTCTGACGGCGAACCCCGAGATCCCGGTGGCGACGAGCGTTCTCGACTACATCTTCCGCTGGCTGCGGCTGCGGTTCCTCGATGGCCCTGGGCGGCCAGCCCCGGTGCAGGGCCAGTCCTCGGGGCCCGCGCTGGCCTCCGGGAGCACGTGCCCTGACTGCGGGTCGCAGCTGGACTTCGTCGAGGGGTGCCTGCTCTGCCGGTCGTGCGGCTACAACCGCTGTGGATAGGCCTGGGAGACACGGCCCTGCCTCGAATGGTCAGTGTGGCGGACGGGCGCGCTGGCCAGCCTGGAACTGGCGATCGGCCTCGGCGAGTCCGCCGCGGACGGTGGTGACCTCCTTGCCGCCCGAGATCGCGAGGGAGCGGCGCACGAGGCGGAGCGCCTCGGCGTGGGTGAGCCATCGATCCGGCGCGCAGCCGTGCTCACAGCGGAGGTCGGGGGCATCGACCATGCCCCAGAGTCGGCAGACGAGGGGCCGCACGTCGTAGACGGAGCAGCGTGCGCCCTCGAGGTAGGGGCAGTTCTGATCGAGGGTGGCCATCAGGCGCAGGGGCTCGCCGCTGAGCTGCTCGAGTCGGCGTGCCTCGTGGAGGCCCATCGAGATGGCGCCGCAGGAGACGGCGCAGAGCCCTTTGCACTCGAGGTGGGGGAGCTCGGCGTAGAGGGCGTCGAGGCGTTCCTCGATGGTCACGTGCAGCGTCCCTCCCGGTCCGGTCCCGTCTTGATTGATTGTGGTCGTTCGATCGCGCCAGATTCGAATCTTGATTGATTTCGCCAGATGGCGTGGGTTTGCGCTCGACCCGCGGCGTTCGTTCCGGGGGAGGCGGCGTCGAGACGACGGTCTTCGTCGAAGGATAGAGCGTGGAGCTGGAGGTGGCGCGCTCGAGCCGGGAGGCTGCCACGAACGGATGATCCCGCCGTGCAGGACCGGCCTCGCGGGTGGAAGGCTCATCTCGATCCTCGGGGGCGAACGCGAGTTGGGTCCCGTCGGCGAGGACCGGGCGGGCTCGGCGCACCGCGGAATCCGCAAGCCACCAGGGAGGCCGGACGATGCGCGCCTCGTCCGTGCGGGTGCATCGCCAGGCCCTCGGTCGGCTCGGGGAGGCCTCACCCACAAGGTCCCCGGGGTTCCTCCTCGGAACCTCGTCATCGAGCTCTGGTGTAGTCGGGAGGAGCTCGACTCGACCCGGCCCCGCTGAAGAACCATGGACGGCCAGAGGGACGTCAGAGGGGCTGGATTCGAACGTCTCCGTTTCGCGGAGTGGTTCGGGATGGTGTCACCACGAACGGAGAACGGCGGCTCTACTACGAACGGAGAACGGCGGCGGCCCACCACGAACGGAGGACGGCGAGCCATCGAGGAGAACGGGCGATTCGGCACTCCGGGCGCAGGCGGCGTGGTTCGCCGCGCTCACCTCGAACGGATAACGGCGGGCTCACCACGAACGGGGAACTCAGGGGGCTTCACCACGACCGGATGGTGGCGAGGCGTCGCGAGGGGCCTCGGTCAGCGGGCCCAGGAGATCACGTTGCTCGGGGTGATCGCGATGACGACGCGCTCCTCGGCGTGGAGGCCGCGAAGGATCTCGTCATCGGGGGTCATCGGTTGGCCCTGGCGGTACTTCACCCGGAGTGCGCGCGCGGTGGCGAGGAGGGTGGCGTCATCCTCAAGGATCTGCGCGTCACCCTCGACGATCACGGTGCGCCACGCCGTGGGGTCGTCGATGACAAGGGAGACGGCAGGGCGCAGCTGGATGTGCCGGAACTTGGTGCGGTTGCGGGTGATGGAGACCTCGAAGCGCTCCCCGGTGTAGTGGAACCAGACCGGCGTGGCATGCGGCGGCCGGCCGGCGCCGCGGGCGACCGAGAGGATGCCGGTCCGCGGCTCGGCGAGGAACTGCGCGAACTGCTCGGGGACGCGTGGCGGGCCATCCGGCATCGAGGTCTCCGTGCGCAGCATCGAGCGGTTGAGGGGCCATCGTAGCGCGCGCGGGTGGAGGCGCGCCGGACCCGGATCGCCGGTCTCCAGTGAGCAGGCGACACCCGAGCGGCGGCACCCGGGGCGGCACCCGCCCTACACTCGCACCCATGTACGGATACGAGCCTCCTCGGTCGACGCGTCCCGGCTGTCGAGACACGCTGACCATGATCCGCGTGGCGTTCGAGGTGCTGACGCCGATCATCGGGATCGGGGTGGGTGCGCTCGGATACGTTGCATTGACGTTCTACCTGTTCACCCTCCACGTGGCGCTGGGGTTGATCCCCATCGCCGGCATCGTCCTGGGCGTGGTGCTGCTGGCGCGACGTGACCGGCGCCTGCAGGCCGATCGCGAACGACGGGCGCGCTGGGGCGACTGAGCCCGAAGATCCGGCGTGTCGCCACTCGTGAGCGGTGGCGCCCGCGGCCCACCCGGCACTTCGGTACAGGCCGGAACGGCTGTTCGGCCTCGCAGCCGCTTCTGTACGCCTTCGTCACTGTGAGCACTGATCCGATTACCCACCGTGGACCGGCCGACAGCAACCCTGCCCCGGTAGGGAGCGGCACAGGTTGTCGCGCGATGGGAGGTCAGGATGGTGATTCGAGACGAATCCTCGAGCGGATTCAGCGCAGGTGCGATGACCATGGTCCTGGTCGTCGTGCTGGTGGTGCTGGCGATCCTGCTGTTCGCGGTGGGCCCGTTCCGGGCCACGGTTCCCTCGGGAGGAACTGGGACGGGCACCGGCACCGGCCAGGGGACGGGTAGCGGCAGCGGCGGCACGGGCACAGGCACGGGCACGGGGTCCGGCTCCGGGACGCAGCCGAACCCAGCGGGCTCGCCGGGTTCGTACGTCCCGACGCTGCGTGACGGCCTCGTGTACTACTCGCTCGCGGCGTAGTGATCGAGGGAGAGCGAGGCGTTCGAACGCCTCGCTCTCTCCCTCGGGATGAGCGTCGGGGCTAGGAGGCGTGGGCGACGGCGAAGTAGAGCAGGTACTTGCAGGGGTCGGCGAGGTCGCCCGACACGATGTTCTGCGCGTTCGCCAGGACCTGCGCCTGCGGGAGGAGCCACTGGCGGCCGAAGCCATCCTCGCGGGCGCTGGTCTGGAGGATCACAACCGGCCTCGCAGCGGCGGTTTCCTCGACGAGGCGCGTGCCGGAGTCGATGTCGGCGATGTAGAGGGAATCCACGGTGAAGCGCAGTCCCGTTCGTATGGCGCCCGTGGAGCGGTCGATGCCGTCCACGGAGAGTGCGTCACCGCGGCGGATGTCCTGGAGCGCGAGAAATGTGCCGGGAACGTTCTGCCATCGGCTGTGGCCGTAGATCCAGATCGCGTTGTCGAGACCGTCGAGCGCCTCCTCAGGAGTGGCGACGCCCTGCTCGGGGACGGTGAGCGTCGTGCCGGGGGGACTCGGGGGGCAGCCCGGCGTCGCGCCCCCCGGGGTGGGCACGACCCGGCTGCGTTGCACGGGCACATCGATGCCCAGCGTCGGGATGGTCAGCCTCGTGGCGCGGAGTCCCGAGGCCAAGGGAGGCGTCGGGGTGGACGGAGCTGGCGCGGGTGCGGCTGATGCCTGCGGTGCGGCTGTTGCCGATGTCGCGACCTCGGGCGTGGCCAACGCTATCGGAGTCGCGGGGGATGTCGCGGCATCTGCGACATACGTCGGAACCTCGGGCGCGGCGACAGACGTCGGCGGTGGGGACGGCGTCGTGGCGGGCGCTGGAGTGGCTCCACACGACATGAGCGCGAGCGCGAGCACGCTGAGCACGACAGCGGAGACTCGAGGGTGCATCGGTTCAGGGTAGGTGGTGGCGGTGCGCCACATGCTCGTTCGGGTCACGCATCGAGGGGCGTCCGGCCTCGAACGGCGCGCGCCCGGCGGTGAGGCCGGGCGCGCGCTGGATTCGAGCGGCGGAGCGAGGCTAGAAGCCGGGCTGCGCCCAGGTGCGGTTGGCCCTGTGGCCCTCGACGACGCTGATGTAGTTCAGCGCGGCCTGGGAGTACCAGTTGCCTGCGAACCACAGACCGATGCAGCCTCGCTCATCGCCGGCGGTGTAGCCGTTGCCGAGCCAGGTGAAGTTGCCTTCGTAGCAGGTGCGGAACACGGCCAGGGTGTAATCCGCGTTGAACGCCGTGGACTGGACTGCCTGCGGGTAGGTTCCTGCGTGGTAGGGGAAGCGGACCTGGAGCAGCCCGTAGCTCTCGGCGCAGGGAGCGGACTTGCCGATCTGCGCGCAGGTTGAGGCGTTGCTCGTGACGTCGCCGCCGGTGCTCTGGTGCCAGTAGCTCTCGGTGACGGCGCGAGCGCGCGTGGTGTCCTCGTCGAGGCCCCACTTGCAGGCGGCCCAGCGGATGATCTCGTCGGTGGTGCCGGTGAAGTTGCCGTCGATTCGCGCGGCGAACGCGGCATTCCACGGGGCGATGGTCGTGAAGTTGGACCCGGGCTGCGGCGCCGGGACGGTGTGGTTCGCGGTGTTGTTGTCGGTGCGCGGCTCCCACGTCGAGCCGGCGCTTCGAACGCGTGCGGCACAGTCGGCACCCGACGGCAGCGCGGAGCCCGGCGGGAGCGTCACGAACTTCGTCGTGCTCGGTGTGCCGGTCGGAGTCGGGGACGGCGTGCTGGTCGGTGTCTTCGTCGGCGTGGCCGTCGGCGTCGAAGTGGCCGTCGGCGTCGAGGTGGCCGTCGCGGTCACGGTCGGGGTAGCCGTCGGCGGGGTTGCCGTCGCTGTCGGAAGGGACGTTGGCGTCGCGGTCGGCGGGGGCGTGCTGCCGCCGTTGTTCACGACGAAGCTCGCGGCGTTGTCATTCCACGTGAGCATCGATCCCCAGCCCGGCTGGAACACGCCCACCTTCACGGTGTAGCTGCCGCCCAGGGCATTCGCGGGCGCCATCCAGCTGGTTCTGAAGGTGCGAGCGACGTTCGCCTGGAACGAGCGGTTGTCCCACGAGCGCTGGAGCACTCGTGCGCCGTTGCGGTCGAAGACCTCGAGGTCCACGAGCGCGGATCGAGCGGTCGTGCTGCGGACGGTTGCCGACAGGTTGACGGTGGCGCCGGGCGCGATCGAGCTCGGACCGGCCGAGCCACCGGCGGTGACCGCCTGTCCGCCCGTGGACGCTGCCGTCACGCTCAAGGAGCCGGCGGCACCGTTCCAGTGGAGCGTCGTGCCCCATCCGGTGGTGAAGACGCCGATCATGACGGTGTAGGTGCCGGTGGGAGTGGAGTTCGTCGTGGCCCAGGCGGCGTTGAAGGTGCGCTGCTGGCCGGCGGTGAACGACTGGTTGTCGAAGTACTGCTGGTAGACCTTTGTCCAGGCGGAGTCGTAAACCTCGACGTCCACAAGCGCGCTGCGGGTGGTGTCGGACCTGACCGACGCGGCAATGGCGAAGCTGGCGCCGGGCGTGCCGGTGGCGGGGTTGACGGTGGCGCTGGTGGTGAATCCACCGGCGCTGAGCTGAGCGGCCTCGGTGGGAGCGGCCCCCGGAGCGAGCAGGGCCATGGCGATGAAGCCGACGACGGTGACCGGTGCTGCCGTCCTCGAGATGTCCGGACGGCTTTCAAGGCGCCTCCTCTCGTGTGAGCGCCGACACGCCGACGCAGACGCAGGGCCCTGCCGTGGCGCAGTAAGGAATCGGCGTGTCCGGGGGCTGAATGTCGCGCTCAGGACCATAGCAAACTCATAACAAGAACATGTCACGAGTCAAACGTGATGCCCTCGAGGTGGGAGCCCGAGGGAGCGGGCGTGCTTCCATCCGAGGACGCGTCTCGGAGCACGCCGGTCGGGGGTCGGCGGACACGCTGCGCCCAGGACGGCGGTCGAGCGCTCGGACCGCCGATCGTGCGTGGGCACCCCGGTCCCCGGCCGCTCGGCGCCGTGCTCCGGGCGACCGCATAGACGCCTGCGTCCGGGCCGGACGCCACGGCCACCCGCAGGCGGCTGATGTTGGGGGTCGTTCCGGCCGCGCCCGCCGTCGCCGCTGGCGCTCGGTGTGCAGGCGCGAGGGCGCGCCCGCCCCGGCAACGGCGCCGGTGGCGATGCCGATGCCGATGCCCGAACCCTGCCTGATGCCGGATGCGTGAACGGATCCCGGGGCTGGCCTCGCCTCAGCCGCAGAGCTCACTGACGAAGAGGGTGGATCACTGCCACGGGCACGGGTCAGGCCTCGGGATGAGGCCGCCTTTTCAAGGAATATGCACGCCGACGCGGCGCCATCCGCAGTGAGGCCGCCGGCGCAGGTCGCGGAGGACGTTCACGCGCCCGCCTCGACGACGCCTCGGATCCGCAGAGCGCGAGCGCGGCGCGCTCGGCGGTACCCGCGTCGGGGCGGCCTGAAGCGGTTCACGGAAATCAGTCACACGGGGCGCCAGGCCATTTGGCAGCCAACTGGAAGCCGGATCACCAAACGGGCCTTGTGGAGCTTGACGTGGTCGGAGGGTGGCCTCATCCGGGCGGATGCTGTGATGCGATCCGATGGCGCAAGGAGGGCGTATCCGCCTGTGCGAGGCGGGCGGCAGAGGGTAGCGATGTCCGCCGTGCAACCCAGTCCCACGCGAGGGAAGGTGCTGGCGGGCATCCTCCTCGCGGTGATCGCGGTCCAGATCTTCTTCCAGAACGTCCATGCTCTGGAGCGGGCTGCCACGGGAACCGCGACCACCACCGCGACTGCCGATCGACCAGCGGCACGGCAACGCCGACTTCAGCGCTGGCGGCCTTCATCCCGACCAGAACGGCAAGAAATCGAAGTGATTCTCGGTTCCACCGTGTCCGAGCACGAGCAGCCTGGAGGCGCTGGCCGCCGTCGCCGCCGGTCCTGGTCCAGGTCGTGTCCAATAAATGGACCCGCCAAGACGAAGGACTGGTCGCCGCGTACGACGCTGGTCCTCGAGGACCCGACCTGCGGCGGTCGAGGTAACGAGCTGGACTGGTTGCCGCGGCGGCCAGCGGGACTGTCTGGGGCCGGCTATCCTGATGGCGCTGGTGCTCGTGGGAACCGACCCTGTGTTCCATCGGGGCGACCGGGGAAGGGACGATCGTCAGCGCCACCGTGAAGTTTGCGGCGGCCGCCGCCGGCATGAACAGGGGCGCTGATCACCTCTCCACCACTTACCGGCGGTACGGCCGCAGGCACTGCAGTGCCCTTGCTGACGAACGCGATCGTACGGCCGGATTCACCGTGACCGGCGTATCCAGCCTGTGACGTCCACATCGTGGCGACCCACCCGGCGATCGCGGGACGGCTGACACACACATCAAGAACTGGTCTGCTCCGTCCACAGCGATCCCGATGCGTTCCCAGCAGACTTCTTACCACCGCTGGCAATGGCGCAGGACCGCGTGGGCGCACCGAAGTGGCAAGTCACGCTCCTACCCGGATGGCGACGGGCGTCCCGTACATCTGCTGGCTCGCGGTGAGGCCCACAAGTTGATCGGCGACACCGGCTCGGCGGGGCCCGCTGGCGGCGCTACGAGGAGGCCCCTCCACCGGCCAAGGCCACGAGCACCGCCGGACCTGGCCCAGGTCCCGAGGTTCAGGCTCGACGGCGGAGATCAAGAAGGTACTCGTCGTCGGCGAACCCGGCCGCGTGGGGAGCGTGTGACCTTCACCGTGACCCTGTCGGTCACCGCTGAAGATTCGTCGCCGACAAGGGCGACCACCGGACCTGTTCGGCCAGAGTCTGCGCTTCGTGTCATCGTCGCCCTGGTGGATGCATGTCGCTGCCGACGTGCCGGATCCTGCGCACAGCCAGGTGATCTGCAGCGTCGGCGACCTGACGCCAGGAGTGCCGGCAAGCCCGGTACGGCGTCGAAGGTGTACTCGCTTGCAGCTTCGAGGCACTCAAGCCGGCTGTGGCGATGCGGACACGCTACGGCGAAGATTGACCTCAACTGGAACGGGACCGGCGGCATCAACGACGATTGGACCCGGAAGCCAGGCGGTGTCGGTGATCGGGCTGCCCACGTCGCTGCCGAACGCCGGTGGAGGTAACGCGCTGAACTCGCCGACTACAGCGTTGCGGATCATCGGTCGCGCGCTGCTGGCAACATCGCTCGGGCTTGTTGCAGCGTTCATGGTCGTCCACCGGAGAGGACGCAGGAGGAGCGGCTCAACTGGGACGAAGATCGTCGCGAGCGCCCCGGCCGGGGCGCTCGCTTCTTCTCCGCTCGAGCGGTCGCAGTCGCCAACGGTCAGGGCGTTTCGTCGATGTCGCCGCCGAACTGACCGGGCCCCACGACGTGGGCGTGGAATTACCCGCGGTGCAACGAGGTGAGCGCACCGGTTGCGATCCCGCGGGCACCGCCGTCGCCCGTCAGGCGCCGCGGCTCGTCGTCTGTGATTCCCTCGATCCGGTGAGCGTTCCCACCCTCATTCCTGCCCCAAGGACAGCCTCCATCGGCTGCCCGTGAGCCTCAGCGCGACCGGCGAGGAGGTCGAGGAGGACGCGGCTTCGCCCTCGGGAGGGTGCGGCGCCCACGGCCAAGGCTGGGCTGTGGCGCGCTGCAACCCAGATCACGAAGTGACCGTCGGGCGAGATTCGGGGTGCGAAGAAGGCGGCAGGCGCGGGTGTGAGCCGCACCTCGCGTTCGTCGCTTCCGTCGGAGCGGGCGACGTACAGCTTCGTGCCTGTCTCACCCACTCGAAGGAACGCAAGGCGCTGCCCGTCACTCGAGAGCGACGGATCGGCCGCTCCCGATACCAGGACGGTGCTCGCATCACGGGCGATCTCGTAGCGGAGGAGGCTCTGGTCGAGCACGACGTTGCCGCCGCGGATGCGGGGCGTGAGCGTGGCGATGACAAGAGCATCGCCGACGGGCGACCAGGCGAGACTGAGGACCTCTTCCTGCTCGCTTTCGTGAGGGCGCAGGACGCGCGTCGACCCATCCAGGCCCACGAGCAAGATGTCACCACCACCGAACCCCACAGCATTCGTCGTCCGTCCGCGTACAAAGGCGATGCGAGTTCGATCCGGCGACCAGCGTGGTGACCACAGGTAGGTGGCATCGGTCAGTTGGCGGACGGTGCGCTCGCGACCTGCCTCGATGACGGTCACGCTCGCCTGACGCGTCAGTGCGATGCGCTGCCGCTTGAGGTAGCCGGCTACCTCGTCTGAAGAGGACCCGACATTCGACGAGCGCATCACCGGCGCAACGCTCGCCTGCGGTGGGGGCGAGGCCAATGGTCCCTCTGGTCGAGGTCCGCACGCTGACAGCAGTGCCAGGGCGACGAGCAGAGCGGCGTTCCGCAGCACTGCCACGCTGTCGTACGGGTGCGCGCGGGCGCCGAACATGGGCGAATCGTAGCCCGTGAAGCGATGTGGCTGTACGGCCTACCGGCTACTCGCTGGCGTCCGACCGAGTCGACTCGGAGCTCTCCCGCGAAAGGACCCCGAACGTGGTTCTGTGGAACCCGGCGTCGCTCATATGGCGCGTGACGATTGAGTGTCTCCGCGGAGGCGTTCGAGCATCAGATCCTCGATGAGGCGCTCGATGCCGAGCACGAACTTGTCAACGGAGTCCGCAAGCACGGTTCGCGGCCACTGGGTAGAGTGAGCCCCCGGGCGAGGGTCACGGGTGGAGCCAGCGAGAACGCGAATGCCGTACTCCGCGTCTGATCTCGTCGGCTTCTCGAGTGTGCGCACCTCACGAACCTCGAGCATGGCGCTGCGGCGGCCGGCCCCGGTCGCAGGCCTCGGCGCGCCGCGACCCGGTGCTCGACCGCATCGCCGAACGCGGGCCTGGAGCACGAGAACTGCGGTTCCTGCGCGGCCTGCCGTCTGGTCTCGCCATCGCCGAGATCGAGCTGGACGAGGCGTTGCCCAGCTTCGCCGAGCGAGTCGAGGAAGCCGCGGCGAGCACGATCGCGGCCATGCGTCGCGGCGATGATGTGATCTACCAGGCGGCCTTCTTCGATGGCCGGCGTCGCGGGTTCGCCGACTTCCCGCGGTCTTCCGCGCCCAGCGCGCTGGGCAGCTGGTCCTACGAGGTGTGGGACACGAAGCTCGCGCGGCAACGCGCGAAGGCCTCGGCGGTGCTGCAGCTGGCCTTCTGCCTTCCCGACCTCGTGGCGGGCCTCCAGGACGCGTGCCCGAACACATGTACCGCGCTGGCGGCGCCGCGGCGAGACGGCGAGCCTTCGCTTCGCCGACTACGCTGCGTACTACCGGGTTGGCTGCGCGCGAGTACGAGGTTGTGCTCGACGGTGTTCGTCTTGGTATCCGCCCTCCACCTCCCGGAACCCGTCGAACACTGCGAAGTTCGGTCGATGGGCTGCGGTCTGTGCCTCGTGCAGCGGCGCGCAGCCGACGATCTGGCGTCGTTGATAGCGGGTATCACGGCCCGTCAGCGCAAGGCGTTGCGGGCGCGCGAGATTGGAACGCGCGCGCCTCGCCGGGTTGAATCTGCCGCTGGACCCGCCAGTGGTCGGGACACGCGCTGCGAGCCTGCGAGGGTGCGCGAGCAGGCGCGCATCCAGGTCGAGGGCGACGCTGGCCGGGCGTGTGATCCACGAGCTGCTACCTGTGCCGCGCGGCCGAGATGGCGAGCCGCAGGCAGGCGCCGGTCTCCTGATGCTGCTTGACCTTCCTGCTGGGTGACCTGTTCTTCGACATCGAGGGCGACCCGTTCTATAGCGATGGCGAGGTGGATGCGATCGACTATCTCTTCGAGACGGAGCTCGCGAATACCGAAGCGCCGACCTTCCACGCCATCTGGTCGCTCAACGCGGCAACAGGTCGACCTGCCGCCGAGCGGGCCGCCTTCGAGCAGCTGATCGACCTGTTCATGGAGCGGCTGGGTGCCGACCCGGCGATGCACGCGCGATCACCACTACGCCGTACGAGCCCACGGCCATCAAGCGGCTGGCCGGACGCCACGGCACGCGCGAGGACCAGGTGGACGAGCTGCTGCGCCGGGACCTGTTCGTGGATTCGTACTGCGCGGTGCGGCAGGGCATCCGCGCGTCGGTGGAGAGCTACGAGCATCAAGCAGTTGAACCCTCTACAGGTTCAGGCGCACCGTCGCGATGCAGGACGCGAACAGCAGCATTGTCGAGTTCGAGACCCGGCTCGAGCTCGGCGAGGGTGAGGCCGGCGCCGAGATCCTCGCGGGCATCGAGGGCTACAACCGTGACGACTGCGTCTCGACGTGGCGCCTGCGCGACTGGCTCGAGCAGCAGCGCACGGCGCTGGAGGCCGAGCTGGCAGAGCCGCTCCCCAGGCCGGACGTCACCGAGGAGGAGGCCGCGCGCGAGCCCACGGCGGTGCAGGCCGAGACCCAGGCGCTCGTCAACGCGCTGCTCACCGGTGTCCCCACAGACCCGGCTGAGGCAAGCGCGGAGCAGCACGCGCGCTGGCTGCTCGCGGAGCTGCTGAACTGGCACCGCCGCGAGGAGAAATCGCTCTGGTGGCGGTACTACTTCCTGAAGAACGAGCTCACCGATGAAGAGCGTCTTGCCGAGCGTGAACCGCTCGCGATGCTCACTCCGCTCGGTAAGGTCGGCGAGGTGCGGCGCTCCAACGTCTATCGCTTCACCTTCCCGCCGCAGGAGCACGACGTCGCGGTGGGCACGCGGCCGCGCGACCCCTCCACCGGCTTCGACGTCGGGCTGGTGGAGGCACTGGACAACGACGCGGGGTGGATCGAGATCAGCCGCAGCAAACAGGCCCCGGCGCCCGAGCCCACGTCGCTGATCCCGCTCGACGTCTATCCGAGTGAGCTGATGCGGGCGAGCCTTCGCCGCTTCGCCTCCGCCGTGTTGCAGGACGGCCTTGCCGAGATTCCGGCGCCGTACCGCGCGGGCCGCGACCTGCTCCTCGCGATCGCGCCTCACGCCGGTCAGGAGGGCGGAATCGCGCTGGCCTTCCACGATGAGCCCGCGACCGACGCTGCCCGCCGCGTGGTGAGGGCTCTCGACTCGAGCTACCTCGCGATCCAGGGCCCCCCGGGCTCGGGCAAGTCGTTCACAGGGGCTGAGATGATTGTGGACCTCGTGGAGGCAGGGAAGCGCGTCGGCGTGACGGCGATGAGCCACAAGGTGATCGGTGAGCTGTTACAGAAGGTGGCCGAGCGCGCGTCGCGCCGCAGCGTGTCAATCGCGCTTGGACAACAGCCCGACACTCACGGCGAGCTTTCGTGCGCGGATGCCACCGCCGTGCCATCGACGGAGGCGCGAACCCGCCTGGACGTCGGGGACGTCGCTGTGCTGGGTGGAACACAGTACGTATGGAGCCGGCCGGACATGGCGGGGGCGGTCGACTACCTGTTCATCGACGAGGCGGGGCAACTGTCGCTTGCGAACGCGCTGGCCTGTGCAGGCGCTGCATCCAACCTTGTGCTGCTCGGCGACCCTCAGCAGCTCGAGCAGCCGCTGCAGGGTGTGCACCCGCCCGGAGCCGACCGTTCGGCGCTCGCGCACGTGCTCGGCGAACACGCGACCATGCCGCCCGATCGCGGATTGTTCCTCGACGGCACGTGGCGCCTGCACCCCGACATCGCTGCCTATACGAGTGAGGTGTTCTACGAGGGCAGGCTTCACGCTCACCCCGGCCGCGAACGGCACGTCGTGAATGCCGGCGGAATACTGAGCGGCTCCGGCATTCGGTTCATAGCGGTCGAACATGAGGGGCGCCGCAGCGAGTCGCCCGAAGAAGTTGAGGCGATCGCGTGGCTCACCCGTGAACTGCTCGCTGGAGCGCCAACGTGGACGGACGACAACGGGCGGGTACAGCCGCTGACTCGCGAGGACATCCTGATCATCACGCCGTACAACGATCAGGTGCGGGCCCTTTCGCTGGCGCTTCCCGGCTTTCGCGTGGGCACGGTCGACAAGTTCCAGGGCCAGGAGGCGCCGGTCTCCATCTACTCGATGGCCACGAGTTCGGCGGAAGAGGCGCCGCGGGGCATGGAGTTCCTGTACTCGCTGAACCGGCTCAACGTGGCCACATCGCGGGCGCAATGCCTCGCCGCGGTGGTCGCCAGTCCTCAACTGCTTCTTGCGCACTGTCGCACTCCGCGCCAGATGCAACTGGCGAATGCGCTGGCGCGACTCGGTGAGAGTGCGACCACGTGAACTCGAACGAGGATGAGTGGTGTGACTGGCAAGGCCGACGTCGCCGGGCCACGGGCACGGGGAGCAAGTCATGAGCACGGTGGAAGAGCGCCATGCGGCCGAGCCGTACTGCTACCTCACCACCATAGGGCGTGTCACGGGCGAGCCGCACGAGATCGAGATCTGGTTCGCGGCCGTGGGCGACACGATCTATCTGATGAACGGCGGCACGCGGCGTCCGCCGGGTTCGAGCGACTGGGTGCGGAACGCGCGTGCCAATCCCTCGGTCCGCGTCCGCATCGGCGCCGACCCGTACGCCGGGCAGGCTCGCGAGGTCGCGTTCGATAGCGAGGAACATGAACGTGCGCGGTCTCTTCTCGTGGGGAAGTACGCGAGCGCCGGCGACGACCTGGCACGCTGGCGCGCTACGGCCTTCCCTATCGCGATAGCGCTCCGCGCAGACTAACGGACTTCAATCTGGAGTGCTTTCGCTGGATGCCTTGAGCTATCGGGACGATCGCCGCGTGCGTCGCTCCCGTCGCCTCGCGCGACCGACGCCACCGCCTAAGGGTTCGCGGCGTGGAGCCGGCCTCCTCACCAGCAGCACGCTGCGACGACGGTCATGGCGGGTCGAACGTGCAACTGATCGTGCTGCCGTCGCTGCGGCAGCGCGGCGTGCTGAACTGGATCGTGGCGGTGGTGTCGGATGTCATAGTCAGGGTGCACGGTTCGGGCAACCCGCCCTGCTCGTCGGCCCCTTTCGAGCCCGCGCAGGCGCCGCCCCAGCGACGAATCGCCTGCGTGCCGTCGGGCAGGACAAGGACCGTGCTTCCGCGGTTGTAGAAGTACGACCACTGGCAGGGCGGCGTGCGGCACTCGAAGCGCACGCCCTCACCGGAGCCCGGCTGCTTTGGGCTCACCTCCAGGTAGAAGCTGCTCGAGGTCTGCGCGCCCGTCGCCTCGAGGGTGAGCTTTGGTCGCTGCTCGAACGTGGCCTGCACCAACAGGCCGGCGGGGTCGACCGCCGGCTTGCACACGCCTCCTCGAGGCTCCGTGAGTGCGTTCACGCTCCGGCACGCGCCGCCCCAGGCAATCATGCGCGCGCCTGCCTCTTCATCCGGAGGCAAGTTTCGCGAGCGCTGCACGCCGACGTCGGCGCGGAACTGCGTCACGGGCACACTGCACGTCGGCGGGCACACGCGTCGCACATTGTCAGTAGTCAGGAAGAAGTCGAGGCTCCCCGGGCCCGACACGACGATGCGGACCTGGCCGGGCGCCGGAGCCTCGGCATCGGGCGTCGCCGTGCTTGCATCAGGCGTGGGCGGGGGCGGTGTCTCGCAGGTCTGACTCGCGAGGCCGGGCCCGAGCCGGCGCAGGAAGCGCCCAATGTCGTCGGCATCGCCCGGGTCGCCGCGAAGAACGATATGGCGGAGCACCTCGCCGGTGCGGGCGTCGCGCAGGGTGAGGTCGACGAGCGGCGTTCCGTCCTCGGCGACGGTGACGTTGCCCTCGATGTTCACGTCCGACGAGGTCGGCGTGACATGGATCGGCGACGAAAGACGGCCCTGGTCGGACAGCTGCTGTTCGCGGCTCAGGGCCTCTCGGACTTCGTCGCTCAGATCGACCATCTTCTTGCCTCGCTTGCGGCACTCGTCGAGCATCCCGGTGACGAGCGCACCGCTGGCATCCGATCCGAGTCCGTAGCCTGACGGCCCGCTGAGACCGATGGAGCCCATCCCAACGACGGACCCGCCGAGGCCCTGCGCCGGCGCCTCGACAGCGACCGGGACGCCGGCGATGGATAGCGGTGGGACCGCGAGTCGCATCCCACCCCCGACATAGAGGGTGCCGCTTGTTGCCGGCGCGCGCGCTCCGAGCCCGGAGGTTCGCGCGACCACGAGGTACGGGCCGGCCGGCACCGCGAGTGTGTATTCCCCTCCATCAGTCGCGGCTGCGGCGGTGATCGTGGCGTCAACCAGTGAGATCGCCGCAACGTCTCCCGACGTGCGAGCAGCTCCCGCTCCAGGGGCCGCGATCCTGCCATTGAGGGTGCCGACCCCCGCGGCCGTCGTCGTGCGGGGCACCGGCGATCCTGAGGGGGTCGCGCAGCCCTCCATGAGCGCTGCGAAGGCGAAGATGGCGAGCGCCGCGAGCACGCGCGGGAGCAGGTCTCTGCGACTCGTCGCTCGGGCGGACAGGAACCCTCGCATGCGCGGATTCTACCGAGGTCGGCGCCTGCCCGAGGCGGGCCGAGCTGGTTCCGCGGTCCGCCTGTCCCCGAGTTTCCGCCGCCTTCAGACTGTCACCCGGGGAACCGGTTGACCGTGATCCGCGGCCCGCCGGCGGCAAAGTTCGTGTCCACCGACAGCCCGGCGGTAGGGTGACGTCACCAGGCCGCCGTCCCACCCTCGGTTCTTCTGTGGCCCCTGAGGCAGTGGTCACCATCAGTCGCTGGTGGTGCGGCCGGGTGGGAGCGAGCCGCGACTGCACCGGCCGCGACCTTGTGCCAGCGGAGCATCGGGCTGGATGAGTCCGGCTGTACGCCACCACCCTCACCGCGTGCGTGCGGACCTACGATGATGCGACCCGGGGGGATGGTGGGCCAGGCGTGACAGACCAACTCACGAGGCCGCTCGTATGTCCGGTGCTTGTCGGACGCGCCGCCGAGCGGAGTGCGCTCGTCGGCGTCCTCGACGGAATCGCCTCGGCGCGCGGAGCCACCGTGCTGCTCAGCGGCGAGGCCGGGATCGGCAAGTCGCGGCTCGCGCGCGCGCTCGCCGAGGAAGCGGCCGCACGAGGCTGCCGCGTGCTCGAAGCCCGCTGCTACGAGCAGGAGCGCACGCTCGCGTACGCCCCGATTCTCGACCTGCTGCGCGCCCTCATTCCCGCGGCTTCGCCTTCCACGAAGGCCCGCCTCGGCGCCGGCGCGGCGGTGATCCGGACACTGCTCCCAGGGATTCGAGGGCTGGACGCCGGGGATGAGGGCGACGAATCGCTGGAGCCCGAGCTGCAGCGGCGGCAGCTCTTCGATGGCGTGCTTGCTGCAATCCTGGGCGAGGCATCGGAATTCCCGGCGCTGCTGCTCGTCGAGGATGTGCACTGGGCGGATCAGGCGAGCCTCGACTGGATCGCCTTCCTGTCGCGCATGACGGCCTCGAACCCGCTGCTGCTGCTCCTGACCTACCGCAGTGACGACGTGTCCCCGGGCCTCGCCCACCTCCTGGCAACCCTCGACCGCGAGCGCCTGGCCTTCGAGGTCGAGTTGCGTCCCCTCGGCATGGGGGACGTGGAGGCCATGGTGGGCGCGACCCTGGGCGATGCGTCGCCTCTGCGTGCCGACATGCTGGAGTCGCTGCATCGCCGGTCGGGGGGCAACCCGTTTCTCGTCGAGGAGCTGCTGCGCTCGGTGACGGGTGGCCGGCCACTCGAGGCCGGGCAGGTGGCCTCGGCTTCGATCCCGCGCAGCTTCGATGAGGCGCTCTCGGCGCGGCTGGCGGCCCTCTCGGGCGAGGCTCGGGAGTTGCTCAACGCCGCTGCAGTGATCGGCGACCGCCTCGACATCGACCTGCTCGCCGCAGCGCGCCGCTCGACGGCCGACGAGTTGATCCCCGGCCTCCGTGAGCTGGCGCTGCAGCAACTGCTCGTCGAGGACGGCGACGGCTGGTTCCGGTTCCGCCATGCCCTCACTCGGGACGCCGTCCTCGCGCGATTGCTCAGCACGGAGCGCCGTCGAGAGCACGCCCGTGTCGCCGAGGCGCTCGCCCGTGTTGAGGGCGCGGCCAGCGAGCGCGCACCGGAGCTGGCCTACCACCGGTTCGAGGCAGGCGACTGGGCCGCGGTGGTAGAGCCGGCCCGGATCGCGGGTGAGCGCGCGAGGCTCGCCGGCGCTCCGGCCGCGGCGGTCGCCCATTTCGACCGTGCCGTCGTGGCCGCCGAGCACTCAGGCCACGCACCCCCGGACCTGCTGCTCGGGCGAGCGCACGCCTACGACGCACTCGGCGCGTTCGATGAGGCCCGCGCCGACTTCGAGGCTGCGGCGGACGCGGCGCTCGCGGCAGACGACGCACACGCGCAGGAGGAGGCCGCGCTCGGCCTGGCGCTGCTGTGGTCCTCGCGTGACTATGGGCGCGCTCGCGGCTACACGGAACGGGCGGTTGAGATCGCGCGGCGCATCGGTAACCCGGCTGCCGTCGCGCGGGCACTGAATCGCGCGGCGAACTGGTACTCGAACGCGGGGGGGTACGAGACGTCGCGTTCCTACCTTGATGAGGCGCTCGAGGCCGCTCGCGCGTCCGGGGACGAGCGCGTCCTCGCGGAGACGCTCGACCTGCTGGGAATGACGTGCCTCGTCGGCGCACGTCTCGACGAAGGGCTCGCCTCGCTGGAGGCGGCGGCCATCTTCACGCGCCTGGGTGATCCGCGGGCCGCGTCGTCGCCGCCTTCGCCTCCGTGCCGGTGTTTGCGGGGACCTACCAGACCTCGATGCTCGCTCCTCGTTGCCTTCGCCGGCGATTCTCCAGGGGAGGAGGCGTCGTCGCCGCGCGGCGTCGCGCGCGCCCTCCGCCGTGGCGTACGCGCTGTGGCAGCTGGGCTACGCGCTCGGGCCACGCGGCTAAGCACGCGCGGGCGCTTTCGGTCACCCGCGAGGTGCCGGCGATCGCGGAACGCATCGGCCACCGCCAGTGGACGATCTGCTCGATGCGTGCTCGAGCGCCTGCGGTGGACCTCCTCGACGCCGACGAGGCCATCCGAACTTCCTGCCCGCCCGTGACGAGGCACTGATGTTGAACTCGGCAATCTGGGTCAGCAGGGCACAGCCACGCTCGGCGATGCGGTTTCCTGCTGGATGGCCGCGTGGACGAGGCGCGCGCTCCTCGAGGACGACACGTCGGAGCCTGCGGCCCTGCCGCTCGCCGCCCTGCGCGCGACGCTCGCCGATCGAGGTGGCGCTCGCAGACGGCCGGGCGAGATCGCCCACGAGCTGATCGATCGCTACTTCCCCGGCCCCGCGCCAGCCCAGTCGGTCCATGGCGCGCGCCGACCTGTTGTCGGGGCCGTCCGCACGAGGCGGCCGCAGGGTTCGAGTCCTCAAGCGCTGGCTCGGGCGCAGGGGACGCCCTCATTCGAGCGGCGCGCGCTGGCAGATCTCGCGTCGGTGAGGGCGGGCGGCGACTCTGCCGGGCGCGCGCCGCTGCGGACGAGGCGCTGGCGTGCATCTCCGCGATCGTCCGGACTCGCCGAGGTGGGCGTGGGGGAGCGCTTCGCGGCGAGGGCGGCACTGCGACTGCCCCCGCGCCCGCCGGCGCGCGCAGCCGGGCGCCGAAGTGCTGTCCCCTCGCGAGTGGGAGGTGGCACGCCTTGTCGCACGAGGACTCGGTAACCAGGCGATCGCGGACGAGCTTTGGTGCTCGGCGTCCGGACAGTCGAGACGCACGTTGCGCATGCGATGAGCAAGACAGGCCAGGGGTCCCGCGCCGGTCTCGCCTCGTGGGTCACGGCGCGAGTTGCTCCGGATGCACCCTAGCCACGGTCTCTAGTTCAGTACCAGCGGCCTCCCGAATTCCGTAGTCCTGCGGACGTCGCGTGCGGCCATCCTCGCGAGACTGCAGTCGTTGCACCACCGGTGCGACGGCGGTCCATGCAGTACGGGAGGACACGATGACTCAGACGACAGTGACCATCGACGAGGCGAAGCTCAACGAGCTGGTAGGGCGCACGATCGGGGACTTCGGGGCGATCGCCAGCTCCGCACTCGTGGTGATCGGCGACCGGCTTGGCCTGTATCGCGCGCTTCGAGACCATGGCCCGGCCACGCCCGAGGAGCTGGCGCGGGTCACGGCCACCAGCGAGCGCTACGTCCGGCCGTGGCTGCTGAACCAGGCGGCGTCCGGCTACATCGACTTCGATCCAGCAAGCCAGCGGTTTGTGCTTTCCCCCGAACAGGCGATGGTCTTTGCGGAGGAGGACACGCCTGCGTCTCTCGCCGGCGGATTCACGCTCCTCACGGCCGCGGTCAAGGCGGAGCGCCGCATCGAGGAGGCGTTCCGAACCGGCGGCGGCATGCACTGGGGCGAGCACGACGAGGGCCTCTTCTCCGGCACCGCACGCTTCTTCAAGCCCGGCTACCTGGCCGCGCTCACGCAGCAGTGGATTCCGGCGCTGCAAGGGATTGAGGAGCGCCTCCGCGCGGGAGCGATCGTGGCCGACGTCGGATGCGGCTTCGGCACTTCGACCATCATCATGGCGAAGGCGTTCCCCGCCTCGAGGTTCATCGGGTTCGACTCCCACGCACCCTCGATCGAGACTGCGCGGCGTGCCGCCATCGAGGCCGGCGTGGACGACCGCGTGAGCTTCGAGGTCGCCAGCGCCCAGGACTTCCCGGGGACGGGCTACGACCTCGTCACGCTCTTCGACTGCCTCCATGACATGGGCGACCCCGAGGGCGCGGCAGCCCACATCCGGGGCGCTCTTGCCGCAGACGGCTCCACCATGGTCGTGGAACCGATGGCGGCCGAGGACGTCGAGGGCAATCTCAACCCGGTCGGACGTGTCTACAGCGCCGCGTCGGTGCTGGTGTGCACGCCGCACGCGATTGCCGAGAACGGGCGCGCCCTCGGAACGCTGGCCACCGATGCCGAGCTCGCGCGCGTATTCGACGGGGCCAGGTTCGGTTCGTTCATCCGTGTCGCCGAGACGCCCACGAACCGCGTGTTCGAGGCGCGCATCTAGTGGGTGCGACGGGCGGTCCGGCGTCACGCCTCGATGCCGGGCCGCCTGTCCGGGCAAGCGAAGCGACCGCACGGAGGGCGCATGCTCCGGGCAGCCATCGGGTGAGTACGGGCGGGGGCAACTTCGAAGACGAACGGACCCGCCACTCGACTCCGAGCCAGCGGGTTATGGCGACCCCGATCGGATTCGAACCGACGATCTCCACCGTGACAGGGTGGCGTGCTAGGCCGCTGCACCACGGGGCCTAGGTCAATCTTGGCAGGTGGGATGGCGCGGGTCAAACCCTTGGGCCGTGCGATGGCCTTCACGCCTCGCTTTCGCGGGGCGGTGGGACCCTCGGTAGACTGGGGCCATGTCGTCCACGCCTGCCGCCGTGATTCACGCCTCCTCGGCGGTTGCCGCCCCGGCCCACGTTCGCGTCCGCAGGCGATGACCGCGGCGGCGGTGCCGGGTGATGACCTGCGCGGGCGTCGAGACTCCGAGCGCGCCGCGCTCGCGGCCGAGCGCGAGTCGCGTTTCCTCGTGTCCAGGCCAAGCGGGTCGCGAGCGTGACGGCCACCTGTATCGGCATGCTCATCGTGCTGGCGATCCTGCAACGGATGCAGGGCTAGCGCACTCCGGTTCGCGGACCGGCGTCTGCGACACCCACTCACTCCGCCACGTCACCACGTCCGACGGCTGCTCGGGATCACGCTTCCTCGCGCGCCTGCTAGCGGAGGCGGTTCCACGCGACGACGGCCGCAATAACGAGCAGCATCGTCACGGCAAGGTCGGCGGGCAGTCGCGCGATACCTCCGGCGGCCAGCGCGGGGCAGCAAGCGAATGGCCCCGGCGAGCAGCTGGAACCGACCGCCGCGACGGTATCGGCACGCCGCGCTTTGCGACGTGTGGTGCGCTGGATGGCCTCGGCAACCGCGCCCCCGAGCGCGGACCCGCCAATCACCGCAATCGTGAGGAACAGGAACCCGCCGAGGCCCACCGGGACGAGGAGTGCGCCGACGACTCCCAGCGCGAGACCGATTCCAAGCGCGGTCGTCGTCGCGCGCAGGTAGTCGGTGGTGGGGGCGCAGCCGTACATCGGGGGGCGGCGGAGGTTGGCGCACCGGGACAGCGCGTGCCTGCGGAGCAGAACACCAGCAGCGCGAGGGCAAATCAGGGCGTCGCAGCGCCCGCGCGAAGAGCGGTCTCCACGGCGGGGTGACGCTGACAGTACGTCACCTCTCCTCGGGCAGTGCGCGCGCTCGAGCTCACTGCGGGCCGCCTGCGCGCACCGGCACCCTTGCAACCCGCGCCGGCAGCCGCCTCGAACAGCCGGTGCACGACCGCATCCGGGAGGGGGATGTCGCCCGGCTGGCGCTCGTCGGCGGCGCCGGCCTCGTGGAAGCTCGTCGCGCCCAGCGCGCGAACAGGCCCAGACGCTCGGCGAGGACGCGCAGCAACTCGACAAAGCGGCGGCCCGCCTTGTGTGCAGACCTCCATGCCGAACAGGCCCTGCACCGCAAGGCTCGGCGACCGTCTCGTAGTCCTTCGTGAAGGAGGGGTGGGCAAAGACCGGCAGGCCACCGGCCCCGCGAATCATCGCGATGGCCTCGGCGGGACCGATGGTGTCGCGTCGACATAGGCGGCATGCCACGGCCGAGGAACTCGTCGAACGCCTCGTTGAACGTGGCCACGTGTCCCGCCTCGATGAGCGCAAGCGCGAGATGAGGACGGCCGACGGCGGCCTCGCCCGCGAACTCGCGCACGCGCTCCCACGTGATGGGCACGCCCTGGCGCGCCAGCGCGTCGACCATCTCGGCTCCCTCGCGCCCGATCCGGAAGCGTGCGAGCTCGGAATTGAGGCGGGCGTTGGCGGGGTCGACGAACAGGCCGAGCATGTGCACCCCGGTGCTTGGGAGGTCGCAGGAGATCCGGACCGCGGGCACGAGGCAAAAACCGGGGTGGCGAGCGGCCGCGGCCTGCGCCTCGGAATACCCGGCGAGGGTGTCGTGATCGGCGAGGGCCATCGTCGTGACACCCCTCGAGGCAGCGAGGTCGACAGGTTGGGTCGGTGTCAGGCGGCCATCCGACAGCGTGGAATGGGTATGGAAGTCGCCGATGCTCACGTCGAAGGCCTCCCCAGCGTGGCTCCATGATCCAGTATCAGGCGCGCGGAGCTTCTCGTGTCGTGCGTTGTCCGGTCAGTCCGGCTCGGCGGACCGCGCGACGACACAGCGTCGGTCGACGCGCTCGATGTGACGAGCACGTCCCGAGGCGTCATCCACGTCGATCAGCACGGCGTTCATGACGGCATCCCCTCCCGCGGCAACCGGGAGGCGCGTCGGCATGCTCGTCAGAAACCGGTGGAGGACGGCGTCGACGTCGTCGCCGATGATCGAATCGGTGGCTCCAGTCATCCCGAGGTCGGTGACCATGGCGGTACCCCTCGGCAGCACGCGCGCGTCGGCGGTGGGGACGTGCGTATGGGTGCCGACCACGGCGGAGGCGCGTCCATCGAGGTACCAGGCGAGCGCCTGTTTCTCACTCGTGGCCTCGGCGTGGAAGTCGACGAGCACGACCGCGCCGGGCGAGACGCCCTCGAGGAGGGCGTCCGCAGCGCGGAATGGGTCGTCCATGTCGGCGGGCATGAACACGCGGCCCATCAGGTTGATCACCGTCACGCCGCCGACCTGGACCATGCCGCGACCCGGCGCCCCGGGAGGGTAGTTCGCGGGACGCAGGACAGGCGCCTCGAGAGAATCGAAGTCTCGCGTGAACTCACGGACGTTGAAGATATGATTGCCGGAGGTGAGCACGTCTGCGCCGGACTCGAGCAGCTGATGCGCGAGCCGAACCGTGAGCCCTCGCCCTGCGGCAGCGTTCTCGGCGTTCACGACCACGAAGTCGAGGCCGAGTTCCTGTCGGAGGGGCGGCAAGAGCGCCGCCACGGCGTCGCGGCCGGGCCGTCCGACCACGTCCCCGACCATGAGGATGCGCATCTGCGCTCGCTTACGTCGCCGGAGCTAGTGGGCGACGGCGGTGGCCCGCGTCTCCCGCACGACCGTGACGCGGATCACGCCGGGATACTGCATCGTTTCCTCGATCTTGCGGGACACGTCGCGCGCAAGACGCATCGCCTCGACGTCGTCGATGCGCTCCGGCTGGACGATGATGCGCACCTCGCGGCCCGCCTGAATGGCGAAGCACTGCTGGACGCCGTCGAACGAGTTGGCGATGGCCTCGAGGGATTCGAGCCGGCGGATGTACTCGTCCACGGACTCGCGTCGGGCGCCCGGCCGGCTCCCCGACATCGCGTCACCAATCATGACGAGCAGCGCCTCCGTCGTCTCGGGACGGACTTCCTCGTGGTGGGCCTCGATGCAGTGGACGACCTCGCGAGGTACGCCGAAGCGCTTGGCGATGTCGGCGCCGATGGCCGCATGCGTGCCCTCCTGCTCCCGGTCGACGGCCTTCCCGAGGTCGTGGAGCAATCCGCCGACGCGCGCGACCTCGACGTTCGCGCCGATCTCGGCGGCGACTGCGGCAGCCAGCCATGATGTTTCGACTGCGTGGCGCAGCTGATTCTGCCCGTAGGAGAAGCGGTAGCGGAGGCGGCCGAGCGTCTTCACGATCTCGGGATGCAGGCCGGTGACTTCCGCGTCAAGCATCGCCTGCTCGCCGGCCTCGACGACGAGGCGATCGACCTCGGAGCGTGCGCGCTCGACGGCCTCCTCGATGCGCGTGGGCTGAATCCGGCCGTCCTGGATGAGGCGGCTGAGGGCGAGGCGCGCGATCTCCCGGCGGACGGGGTCGAAGCCGGACACCGTCACGACGTCGGGCGTGTCGTCGATGATCAGGTCGCAACCGGTTGCCGCCTCGAAGGCGCGGATATTGCGGCCCTCGCGGCCGATGATGCGACCCTTAATCTCCTCGGACGGAATAGGGATGATGGACACCGTCGTCTCGGCCGTGATCTCGGAGGTCATGCGCTGCATCACAGTGGCGAGCGTCTTCCGCGAGCGCGCGTCGGCCTCGCTGCGAGCGCTCGTCTCCATCGCCCGAACGCGCCGGGCCGCCTCGTCGCGCAGCTCCACGTCGAGACCCTGCAGCAACGCCTCCCGCGCCTCATCGATGGTCATACCCGCCACGCGTTCGAGCTCGGACTGCACCGACAACTCGCGGGAAGCGAGATTCCGTTCGGTGGTCTCAAGCTGGCCCTGGCGGTCGCGCACTTGCTGCTCGGAGCGTTCGAGGCCCTCCGCGCGGCGTTCGATCGCCTCTTCGCGCTGCTCGAGGCGGCGCTCGATGCGGCTCACCTCGCGACGCTGCTCGCGGAGCTCGTCCTCGGCCTCCTTGCGGAAGCGAATTGCGTCTTCCTGTGCCTGCACTTCTTTCGCGCGGCGGCCCGACTCGGCTTCGGCGAGCACACGATCCGCCTCCTGCTCGGCGCGGCGAACGACGCCCGAGGCGTTTCCGCGTAGCCAGACGAAGGAGCCGATTGCGCCCACGGCAAGGCCCGCCACGCCCAGCAGCGCGCCCAACAAGAAGGTGTCCATCACGGGGCTCCGATTCGGGTCAACGCTCGCGCCTACGGCCGCGTGGCGTCATGAGCATCAATTGGGGGGTCACGCCCTCGTCGAATCGTAGCACCGGGATGCTTTGCGTTCTCGACATGCCGCGCTTACGTCGCATCCATCGTGCGGTCGGCCACCAGCTCACCCAGGGCGCGACCGATCACGTTGCTGCCGAATCCTCGGCGCGCAAGGTAGTCCCGAAGACGGCGTTCGCGGATGGCGGGTTCGAGGTGAGCGAGCGCACCCCATCGACGGCGGGCGGCCACCAGCGCCGCCTCGGCGTCATCGTGCGACTCGAGGGCCGCGCGCGCGTCTTCCACCGTCACGCCACGCGCGGATAATTCGCGCCTGAGAAGCCCCGAAGACCGCTGCCGGCCTCGGGCGGACGAGACGAATCCGGCGGCCCAGCGCGCGTCATCGAGGAACGGGCTCGACGCCAACGTCGCGAGCGCCGCTTCGACCGCCTGCGGTCCGTGGGTTCGCAGGAGGCGACGTCGCAATTCCTCGGTGGGGTAGCCTCGAATCGAGAGCACGCGGAGGGCCTGCTGGAGCGCGACCCTTGCCTCGCGATCGAGTGGTGGTGGCATCTCGACCCGAGGGGTGTCGAGCGGAACGCCAGCGACCAGTTCGCGCAGCGTGGCGACGGTCGGCGGCAGAGAGCAGTCCGGCAGGGTCATCGCTGCCTCCAGCGGTGGTGGACCGGGCGGTGTCGCGGCGTCCCGAAGTCGAGCCATTGCGTCCAACCGACCTCGAACAGGTCGAACTCGACCAGGACCTCAAACTCCGGTTTCGCCCACGGCATCGCCGATGACGCAGCAGCAACGCGTGCGGGGTCCGTGAGGGCCGAAGCGAAGGCGCGGACCCAGAATTCCTCATCCTCGATGGTTGGTGCGCTATGGATGGCGCACGGGCGCCCCGCGAGGAGATCGCGCAGCTTCGGTGAGTCGCCGACGATGAATGCCACGAGCGCTCCTTCGACGATGCGCGGCATGAAGGGATGCAACCGGGGCGCGCCCGTCCTCGAGACCGTGGCGAGAAGCGCGATTCCGGCCGGTGGATGCGCGAGCAGTCGTTGGCCTGCGGTCGCGAGGGCCTCGGCGCCGCGCTGGAACGGTTGCCAGCGACCACGCTCGCCGTGGGCCTGGACGTGGAGCACCTCGGCTCCGCCGGCGGCGAACGTGGTCCAGCTGGCCATCAGAACCCGAGCCCACGCATCGGGCTAGACGTCTGCGAGCGCGTCAACCTCATCGTCCTCGCCCTCGGCCCCGGGAAGGTCCGACATGACGGGTGCGCCCTTGATCCCCGCGGCACTGCGCACGCGCGCGGTGATGTCGGCTGTCATCTCCTCGTTGCCGCGGAGGTACTCGCAGGCAGCCGCGCGGCCCTGGCCGAGACGGAGGTCGCCGTACGAGTAGAACGCGCCGAGCTTCTTCACCACCTCGTATTGGACGGCGAGATCGAGGATGTCGCCCTCCTTGTTAATGCCGTGCTGATCGCCGGTGAACATGATGTCGAACTCAGCCTGGCGGAAGGGAGCGGCGACCTTGTTCTTGACGATCTTGCAGCGAACACGGTTGCCGACAAAGACCGTGCCCTGCTTGAGCGACTCCACGCGGCGGATGTCGATGCGGACGGACGAGTAGAACTTGAGCGCGCGGCCGCCGGGGGTGACCTCGGGCGAGCCGAACATGACGCCGATCTTCTCGCGGAGCTGGTTGATGAAGATGAGCGCGGTGTTGGAGCGAGCGGTGGCGCCGGTGAGCTTGCGCATGGCCTGCGACATCAGGCGGGCCTGGAGGCCGGGCATCGCGTCACCCATGTCGCCCTCGATCTCCGCGCGCGGGACGAGGGCAGCGACGGAGTCGACCACGACCGCATCGAGAGCGTTGGAACGGATCAGCGCCTCGCAGATCTCGAGTGCCTGCTCGCCAGTATCGGGCTGGGAGATGAGGAGTTCCTCGACGTTGATGCCGCACTGGGCGGCATACTCGGGATCGAGGGCGTGCTCCACATCGATGTAGGCGGCCATGCCGCCGGAGCGCTGCGCCTCGGCGATGATGTGCTGGGCGAGAGTGGACTTACCGGCAGACTCGGGGCCGAAGATCTCGGTGATACGCCCTCGTGGGATGCCGCCGACGCCAAGGGCGATATCGAGGGAGAGCGCGCCGGTGGGCACGGCGGTGACGGCAACGGATGCGCCGGGGTCGCCCAGGCGCATGATCGCACCCTTGCCGTGCTCCTTGGTGATGGTCTCGATTGCCTTGGTGAGGTCCTCGCGGCGTTTGGCGACGCGGGCGGATTCGTCCATGATGTTCGGCATGACGGCCTCGATTTCCCTTCGGTACCGCGGAGCTGGGCCGACGCGGGTAGCGGCTGGTTCCGCCTCTGCGAGCGGCCGCGCCGAGCACGCTGGGGAATGTAGTCGAACGGCTGTTCTAGGTCAAACGGGTGTTCTAGTTCCCAAGTGGAACCCACGAACAACCTGCGCACATTCTATCCCTCACGTTCCAGCGAGTCCGAGCGACCGCGCCTGATGGGACGCGTCCGGGTGGTGGTCACGCCTCGCGGGGGACGCGACGAGGTGATGGGGTTCGAGCGGGACTCCGACGGACGTGCCGTGATCCGGGTGCGTGTCGGCGCGCCGCCGGTGGACGGACGCGCGAACGAGGCGGTGACGCGCGTGCTGGCGAAGGCGCTCGGTGTGGCGCCCTCGACGGTGCGGGTGCTGTCGGGATCGACGGCTCGGCGCAAGCTTCTGGAGGTCGACGGGCTCGACGACACCGACCTCGTCGAGCGGTTGTCCTCGAAGGGCGAGCGCTAGGGGGTGGCCGTCTGTCGGAATGCGGTCGGCACTGCGGGCCGGCTGACCCACCCGCCCACCATTTCTCAAGCGAGGGCCCCTCTTCGAGCGGTCGCCGGTCGGGCTACCCGGCACGAAGGGCCGTGCTCTTGCGCGCGCGGAGGTCAGCGGGTGTGGCTCGCCTCCGCTGCGCTTCGCGCACCACGTACGGAAGAAGAGGTGCGCCTCGTTCACCGCGAACGGTGGTAGGTAGGGGCCGAGCACCGCGAGCCGATGCGTGAGCCGTGTGCGGTCGTCCTCGGACGGGGGCTAGAGGCCGGTCGCGCCGCTGAGCAGGGCCGAGGCGATCACCTGGAGCAGGATCATCGCGACCATCGGTGTGATGTCGATCATCCCGATGCTGGGAACGACGCGGCGGAGCGGTTCGAGCACGGGCTCGGTGATCGCATCGAGGGCGCGGAGCACGGGGCCGTCGCGGTCGATGGGGAACCACGAGGCGATGGCGCGGAAGAAGACGGCGAACGCGAGGAACTGGAGGAACCACGCGAGCAGTCGGGCGATCTCGGTCAAGCGGTGTCCGTACCCTTCGGGTCGCCGTGCTGGGTGTCCGTCCGGAGACGGGCGTGTGCGCGCTCCGACGAGGTTAGCCCTCGGCAAGGTCCTGGGCGCGCTCGAAGGCGGCCTGGACCGCCTCGTCGATGGCGGCGCGCACGCCTGCGGCCTCGAGCTCCGCGAGCGCAGCAGCGGTGGTGCCACCGGGTGAGGTGACGGCGTTGCGCAGCGCGGCGGGATGCTGACCCGTCTCGAGGGCGTAGCGCGACGACCCGACGAACGTGGCGAGGACGAGGCTGGTGGCGTCCGGACGCTTCATCCCCAGGCGCACGGCGGCATCGATGAGGGCCTCGATAAAGAGGTAGACGTACGCGGGCCCGGAGCCGTGGATCGCAGTCGCGAGGTCGACTTCCTCGTCGTCGTGGACCTCGACGACGGCGGTGGCGACGGCGTCGAGGAGTGTGCGCACCTGCGCGCGCTGACCCTCGGAGACGCCGGGGGAGGCGAGGAAGACGGCGGCGCCCTCGCCGATGGCGGCCGGGAGGTTCGGCATCACACGCACGACCGCGCGATGCCCGGTGGCGCGCTCGATCGCCTGGAGGGGGACGCCGGCGAGGATCGAGACGAGCACGGCGGCGGGCGGGATGCGGCCCTGGAGGGGCTGGGCTGCGCCGCTCAGGTCCTGGGGCTTCACGGACAGGAGGACGATGTCGGCGCCGATGCAGGCGCTCTCGGCATCGTCGGTAACGCGGACGCCATGCTCGGAGAGCGCGGCCCGACGCGCGGTCGAGACTTCGGCGATGGCGACGTCGGACGGGGTGGTGACGCCGGCCCGGAGCAGCGCTCGGAGGAACGCTTCGCCCATGAAGCCGCCGCCGATGATGCCGATGCGCATCGCTGAACCTCGGGCTTTCGTTGCTGCGCGCTGGATAGGTTGATTATGGGGTCTGGCCGGGGCGCGCGCTCGGGGCGCGTTCGCCGAAGATGGCGCGTCCGACGCGAACGACGGTGGCGCCCTCCTCGATGGCGACCTCGAAGTCGTCGGTCATGCCCATCGAGAGGCCGCGCAGGCCGTGCGCTGCGGCGAGGTCGTGGAGGGCGCGAAAGACGGGACGGGCAGCCTCGGCGGGGCCGAGCGGGGCAACCGTCATCAATCCGGCGAGCTCGATGCCCGGCGCGCTGTCGGCAGCCGCGAGCAGAGCGGCGACCTCGGACGGTGGGACGCCTTCCTTCTGTGCCTCACCCGCGATGTTCACCTCGATGTAGCAGGGGAGGCGATTCGCGTCGTGGTGCCCGCGACCGAGTCCCACCGGCTGACGCGCGGCCGAGACCGCCTCGATGAGGCGGGCGGAGTCGAGCGAGTGGAGGGCAGCGATCAAGGGGACGACCTCGCGGACCTTGTTGCGCTGCAGGTGACCGATGAAGTGCCATCTCGGTGCGGCATCGACGGCAAGGGCGGCGCGTGCCTTGGGACGAACTCCTGCGCCCGGTTCTCACCGAAGTCGGTGACGCCGAGCACGAGCGCCTCGAGGACGGCGTCGAGTTCGAAGGTCTTCGAGACGGCGACGAGGGTGACCGACGCGGGGTCGCGGTCCGCGCGCCGGCACGCGGCGACGATGCGGTGCCGCACCGCCTCGATGCGCGTGGCGATGTCGAGGGCAGCGGGGGTAGTCACACGTCGATAGTAGCGAGGACGCGGGTGACACCGACGCTGGCATACTCCGCTGTGCAGCGCGGGATGGGAGCAACACGTGGCCGACATCGACGGGCAGTTGCTGACCGCGGCGGGCGTCGACCTCGCGCGGATGATCGCGAATCGCGAGGTGAGTGCGGCCGAGGTGGTGGGTGCGCACCTCGAGCGGATCGAGGCGGTGAACGGCGAGCTCGGCGCGATCGTGCAGCTCAACACGAGCGCCCTCGACGAGGCGCGCGCCGCCGATCGCGCGATCGCGCGCGGCGAGGTCGTTGGTCCGCTCGCTGGCGTACCGTTCACGGTGAAGGACTGGATCGAGGTCGCCGGGCTGGTGTGCGCTGCCGGGTACGCCGAGCGCGCCTCGTACGTGCCGGCGCAGGACGCGGTCGTGGTGCAACGGATGCGAGCGGCGGGCGCGATCGTGCTCGGGAAGAGCAACGTGACGGATGGCGCGCCGCTGTACCCGAGACCGGTCAACCCTCGCGATCCCGCGCGCACGCCGGGATCGAGCAGCAGCGGCGAGGCGGCGATCATCGCGGCGGGCGGGTCACCCCTTGGGCTGGCGAGCGACTCCGGTGGGAGCATCCGCTGGCCCGCGCACTGCTGCGGCGTCGCCGCGTTGAAGCCTTCCACGGGGCTGGTGCCGAATACCGGACATTTCCCACGCATCGGCCACCTGTCCGACCCGCGGACGACGATCGGACCGATGGCTCGCTCGGTACGCGACCTCGAGGCGGTGCTACGCGTGATCGCCGGTGCGGACGCGGGCGACCCCGGGAGTGTGCCCGTGCACCTCGCGAGTGCGCAAGGCGTCGACATGGGGGAGTTGCGCGTCGCGTGGTTCGTCGAGTTCCCGGGGACGACACCGACCGCCGCAACCGCGGCCGCCGTCGAGGCTGCCGCACGTGCCCTCGAAGAGCGGGGGGCGGAGGTCGTCGAGGCAGTCCCGCCCCGCCTCGAGGAGTCGTTGCCAATCACGGAGGCGTACTGGGCCCGCGTGCAGTCGACGTCGTTCCGCGATTGGCGGCCGCCATGGGCGAGCAAGCTCAGCGCCGACGACATCGAGCGGTCGCGGTTCGAGTGGGAACGCTTCAGCCGCTCGATGGCGGTGTTCATGTCCGACTTCGACGTGGTGCTGTCTCCGGTTGCGGCCCGCCCGGCGCCTGAACACGGGAGGTGGGACCGCCGCGAGTACCTGTACACGCTGCCATGGAGCCTCACGGGGCAGCCCGCCGCGGCGGTGCCGTTCGGTGTGAGCGGCGAGGGGCTGCCGATCGGCGTGCAGATCGTGGCGCGGCGCTGGCACGACGAGGTGGCGATAGCGGTGGCGGTCGCCCTCGAAGCAGCGCGGGGCTAGTCGCGGGCCCGGGCCATCCTCGTGAGGTGGTAGGTCATGCTCTGGAGCTGGAGGACGGGGTCGACCTGGCGGACCTCGACGCCGGACGGGGCCTGGATGGCGACGGGGGCGTAGTTCAGGATCGCCTTGATACCGGCCCTGACGAGGCGCTCGATGACCTCCTGGGCGTGTTCGGCGGGGACTGCGACGACACCGATATCGACGTGGAGGTCGCGGAGGTCGCGCTCGAGGTGGACGGCATCACGAATCGTGATGCCGTCGACGGTGGTGCCGACCAGGGCGGGATCGGCGTCGAAGGCCGCAACGATCGCCATGCCTTCGGAGTCGAAACCGCGGTAGGCGGCGATCGCCTGCCCCAGGCGGCCCATGCCGACGAGGACGAGGCTCCAGCGCTGACTGAGCCCGAGGATGAGCCGCAGCTCGTTGTGGAGGCGGTCGACGGAGTAGCCGCGGCCCTGCTTGCCGAAGCGACCGAAGTAGGACAGGTCCTTGCGGATCTGGGCGGGCGTGACACCGAGCGCCTCACCGAGCTCGTGCGAGGAGACGACCGTCTCGCCCTCGGTGCGCATGCGCGACAACAGCCGGTAGTAGACCGGGAGGCGATCGATCACGACCTCGGGGATGTCGAGGGGGGACACTCGCTACCTGTGGGCTTTCCCCGGGGCTGAGCGCCCGCTGCACGGCCAACGCCTCGGAACTCGAGAGGATAATCGCGCAGGGCGCTTGGGGACGCAATAGTTGGCTATTGCAGGCAGAGTCAGGAACGTGATCGCCTCGCAACTCTCACGAGCACTCAGCCTCCGGCTTCGCCTCATCGATGCGTGGCGTGTTCATAGGAATTACGGTGGGAGAGGTCGGCACATTGCATGCGTACTCGCCGAGGAGCCGCGCACACGTCTGGCGACCTCGAACACTGACGCAATCGCGGGCCAGTTGAAGCCTCGCGACACACGACGGTTGCACCTCACCCTGGGGAGTGCGAACGCGGACGGCAATTCCGCGATCGGCGCGGCCGGCACGGAACGCCTCGGCGAGTGATCGACGTCAGGACGAGGGACGCCCACGACGCGCCGTGCGGGCGCCGGGTGCGAGCTGGGGCAGCAGTCTCGAGCCCCAGAGCAGCCGGATCGCGAATCCGCCGGCCAGGAGACCGCCCACCGCACCGGCCATGTCGGCGGCCCAGTCGCCCAGGGACGGGTCCCGCCCGATCTGGGCCTGGAGCAGCTCGGTGGTCGCGGCGAAGATCCAGATCGCGAGCACCAGCATGACGAGCGCTCGGACCGGCGCGCGCCGGGCCCAGCGGCTCGAGACGTAGAGTCCCGCGAGTGACACCCCGAAGGCCCCAAAGGCGAGTGCATGCCCGACTGTGCAGGGAATGCCGAGCAGGCATGATTCCCCGTCGTTCGACAGCAGTGGTGTCAGCGTCCCCATTAGGATGATCGCGGCGGCCGCCAGCGCCCCGATCATCGCGAGCCGTCGCAGTACATCCATGTCTGCACTCCCCGCCTGCGCTGGACTCGCGCGTAGATCGAGGATAGGGCTTGCGGTCGGTGGCGGCTGCCTGCGCCGATGTCGTGTCGTCGCGGCAGAGTCGCGAGGGTTGGCGTGCCTCGTCGACGGGTGTACAAGACTCGCAGCCGGGGCGCCGGGCGAGTGCTGATGTGCGCCCTCGAACGTCCGGGCGTGGAGGTGCGCTATGCCAACGGCCGACCTGGGTGAAGTCAGCATCCACTACGAGGAGGCGGGCAGCGGTTCGCCCGTCCTCGTGTACTGCCATGGCCTCGGTGGCAGCGGGGAGTCGTTCGAGCGGGACGACATGCCGTGGTACGCGCAGCACTTCCGCACCATCTCGTGGGACAACCGCGGCCTCGGGCGGTCCGGCCAGGCACAGAAGTACTCGCTGCCGAAGTACGCGCAGGACCTGAACGGACTCCTCGATCACCTCGGCGTGGCGCAGGCGGTGGTCCTGGGGGTGTCGTGGGGCGGGGTTGTCGTGCAGCGGTTCGCGCTCGACTATCCCGAGCGGTGCGCGGCGATCGTGCTCGACTCCACCTCGAGCGAGGTGAACCCGGCTTCAGCTGAGAACTGGTACATGCGTGGCGAGGTGGTGCGGCTCGGCGCGGCGGCCGCCCTCGCAGGGCGCGAGATGAAGCCGGCGTTCGAGGGCCACGTGACGATGTCGGAGCAGCGCGCCGTCGAGCGGACGGTGCCGCCCGAGCATGTCGAGAGCTACGTGGCCGAGGCGCGCGCCACCGCGGGCCTGCGCGAGCATCCGCTGACGCCGTACCTGCACGGGATCAATGTGCCTGCCCTCGTGGTGGGCGGGGGCAAGGACACGGTCGCGGGTGCGGGCGGCAGTGTGGTCATCGCGCGAGCGATGGGCGACAACGCCCGCCTCGAGATCCTGCAGGAGGCGGGGCACGGCGTGATGCACCAGGCGCGCGACGAGTTCCGTGCGCTGCTCTTCGAGTTCCTGGGAGACCACGGGCTGCAGCCGAGCTAGCAGGCGAGCGCCCTCGAGGGCGTGGATGATGCGATTCGACAACGGAAGCTGGAAGGCGGGACCAGACGGTGCGGAAGATCTCGATTGGTGTGAACTGGCAGGGTCCGCTGGACCGCGACGCGCTGATCGCGGATGCGAAGGTCGCGGACGACGCAGGCGTGCACATGATCACCGTTGCCGAGGCATGGGGCCGCGATGCGGTGACGCTGCTCGCGCTGCTGGCGTACGAGACGAAGCGAGTCCAGCTCGGCACCTCGATCATCAACACCTACTCAAGGACGCCAGCGCTGATCGCGCAGCAGTTCACCACGCTCGACCAGGTGTCGAACGGCCGGATGATGATTGGCCTCGGGACATCGGGCCCGCTCGTGATCGAGCATTTCCATGGCATCCCGTTCGGGAAGCCAATCACGCGGCTGCGTGAGTACATCGAGATCATCAACATGCTGGTGGCGGGCGAGCCGCTCCACTACCACGGCAAGGTGTTCAACCTCGACCGCGGCTTCTCGCTGCGGCACCTCGGCGACCTGCCGCGTCGGCACATCCCGATCTTCCTCGGGAGCCAGGGGCCGGTGTCGGTCGCCCTCGCTGCCGAGCTGGCCGACGGCTGGCTCGCGGCCGCCGTCGGGCGTGAGGGGTGGGCGAAGCAGGTGAGCGACTTCCGTGCGCAGGTCGCCTCGTACGGCCGCGATCCCGACTCGGTGACGGTGACGGCGGGCGGAGCGCACGTGACGGAGGAGCCGGAGAAGGCGTACCAGGCGGTGCGCGAGCAGGTCGCGTTCTACATGGCGAAGATGGGCGAGCTGCACTACCAGAACTTCCACCGGATCGGCCTGGGCGAGGTGGCCGACGAGGTGCGCCGGGTCTGGCGCGACGAGGGCTCGAAGGCCGCGTACGCCGCGGTCACGGACGACGTGGTGAAGAACCGCGCCTACGCCGGACCTGTCGAGGGCGCTATCGAGTGGGTGGAGGCGCAGCGCGAGGCAGGCTACACGCAGTCGAGCGTCGCCATCAGCGAGCGCGATCCGAGGAAGCGCGGGGAGATCTACCGCAAGCTGGTGGGGTAGCCCTCGCGGCTCGAGGTTCGTGTTCAACGCGGACACCGAGGGGGAGTGTGGAGGCCCGTCGGACCGGCGCCCCGCCCGCCACCCCGTCTGCGCGTGAGCGGTGGCGTCGGCCGGGGGCGGGGGCCACCCCTCGCGCTCCCCGGGTAGTACAGATCCACGATTCGTCGGCGGCGGCGGGCTCACGACGAAGGGATGACGGGGCTCAAGCGCGACGGTTGGGTCGGCATCGGCGGCAGGCGCCCTCCGGCGCGCTCACCACAAACGGAGGTGGGCGCGCATCCCGCCGTTCACCAACAACGTGCAACTCGCGGGCCCGTTCTCACGTCTCAAACCGCCTCGCCACGAACGGGTGGCGCGCCTCGTGGTTAGCGGGCCCGCCTCGGCGAGGGCGTCGCGGAGGTAGCGCAGGGCGAGCGTGGTGAAGAGCACCATGTTCTCACCGCGATCGGTGACGCCGGTCTCGAACACCTCGGTCCTCGCGACAGGGCCCGCGACGCCGATCGTCGTGCGGCCGATCGGGGCGCCGGAGCGGCCGCCCGTGGGACCGGCGAGGCCCGACTCGGCGATGCACCACGTGGCGCCGAGTCGGTCGCGCATGTGCTCGGCGAGGGAGGCGATGAGCGGCGCGGTGGTGCCCTGGTAGTTCTCGTATTCGGAGGCGGGGACGCCCGCGAGCTGCACTCGAGAGTTGCGCGTGTAGACGACACCACCGCCCGCGTAGAACCTCGAGGCTCCCGCGACCCAGAGCAGCGCCGAGGAGACGAGACCGCCGGTGGTGGCCTCGGCGACGGCGACCGTCTCGCCTCGAGCCGTGGCGAGGGAGCCGATCTCGTTCGCGAGTGCTTCCTGCTCAGCGGTCAGGAACGTGGACATCGATCACCTCCTCGAGGCGTGGTGGCTGCGCGGGAATCGCGCGCATGGTAGCCCTCGAACGGCCGGTGGAGGCGAGTTAACACGCCTCTGAAGTTTGACCGCGCGGCAGGCCCGATGATCCACCGCGGTGATATCCGCGGCGCCCGTGCGCGCGCGTCGTCCGTGAACGACGGGGGGACCGTTGGCAAGCGCTGATAGCGGGCTGGGTAGACGCCGGATCGACCTGTCCCGGCGGCGGAGTCACATCGGCGATCGCCTGTTCGAGGTGGGTCCAGCGGTTGCCGGCAGCGTCGTGCTCGTGATCATCCTCGGCCTGTTCTACGAGTTGACGACGCGTGCGTTGCCCTCGATCCAGGCGTTCGGACTGTCGTTCATCTGGACCTCGAGGTGGGACCCGGCGCGGGGCGTATTCGGCGCGGGCCCGTTCGTCCTCGGGACGTTGATCACGGCGATCCCGGCGGTGTTGATCGCGAGCACGATCGGCATCCTCGTGGCCGTGTACCTCGTCGAGGTCGCCTCGGAGCGCGTGTCGCGCCCGATCTCCTACGCCGTGGAGTTGCTCGCTGCAATCCCGAGCGTGGTGTACGGCCTGTGGGGGATCTTCGTCCTCGGAACGTTCATCCACCTGTACCTCGGCCCGGCGATCGTGAGCACGCTGGGCTGGATCCCCTTCTTCAACGGGACGCCGCTCATCACCGGACTGCTCTCGGCGATCATGGTGCTGAGCATCATGATCCTCCCCACGATCATGGCGGTGTCGCGGGACGTTATCCAGGCGGTGCCGCTGAGCCAGCGCGAGGGCATCCTTGCGCTGGGGGCGACGCGGTGGGAGATGATCCGCCTGGTGGTCATCCCGTATGCGCGCTCGGGCATCCTGGGCGCGGCGATCCTCGGGCTCGCGCGCGCGGTCGGTGAGACGCTCGCCGTGACGCTGGTCATCGGCAACCGCGTGGGGTTCCCCGAGACGATCTTCTCCCCGACCTACACGATGGCAAGCGTGATCGCGAACCAGTTCGCCGAAGTGGAGAACGACCTGCACCGCTCGGCGTTGCTGGAGGTGGGCCTGCTGCTCCTGGTGGTCACCTTCCTCATCAACGTCGGTGCGCGCCTGCTCGTATGGCGGGTGACGCGAGGGAATCGCGTGGCGGTGAACCAGTGAGCGCGGCGGCCATGGGACCCGCACAGCCGGCGCCGCAGTCGTCGGGTCTGTCGGTCGCCAACTACGCAAGGCGAAAGCGCGCGGACAGCGTGATGACCGCGGTGATGCTCGTCGCGACGTTCGTCGCGGTGGCGCCGCTCACGATGATCCTCGTGTTCGTGGCGATCCAGGGGATTCCCGCGATCAACCTCGATCTCTTCATCGACACGCCGCGGCCGGCCGGATTGCCCGGGGGCGGCGTGCTCAACTCGATCGCGGGGAGCGCGATCATGGTCGGCGGAGCGCTGCTCGTCGGCGGGCCGATCGCGATCGGATGCGGGATCTTCCTCGCGGAGTTCGGCCAGAACCGACTCGGGAATGTGCTGCGGTTCCTCATCGATGTGCTGGCGGGGATCCCGTCGATCACGATCGGGCTGTTCATCTACGGGCTGGTGGTGGTGCCGATGCGATCGTTCTCGGCGATCGCGGGCGCGCTGGCGCTCTCGATCATCCTGATGCCGGTGGTGGCGCGGATCACCGAGGAGATGCTGCTGCTGGTACCGCGCTCGCTTCGAGAGGGTGCGTTCGCCCTCGGTGCGCCGCGCTGGCGGGTAGCCCTCAGCGTGATCTTCCCGGCGGCGCTCCCGGGAATCGCAACGGGGCTGATGCTCGGACTGTCGCGCGTGGCGGGCGAGGCGGCGCCACTCCTGTTCACGGCCCTGGGAAACCAGTTCTTCAGCACGGAGCTGACCGGTGCGATGGACGCGCTGCCGCTGCGGATCTATTTCTACGCGACGGGCCCGTACGAGGACTGGCACGCGAAGGCGTGGGCGATGAGCCTGCTGCTGGTGGGCAGCATCCTCGTGGTGAGCATCATCGTGCGGCGGATCACCGGCGCGAGGCCCAATCGGATGTAATGCCTCACGCGGCTCGACGTCCGCATGCTCCGGTTCGCCTCTGATACGGTTTGCCCGCTTATCTGGGCCAACCGGGGGGCTGGATGGCGACTCGCGGCGTCCTCGCCATCGGTCTGCTCGCGGCGTTTGCGGCACTCGCGATCGGCGTGCGCGCGGCAGTGGAGCACGGCTCGCGACCGACGGGATGGCAGTGCCTCGTTGGCGCGTGGCCCGCGCGGATCCACCTCGACGGGCGCACCGGCGAGGGCCTGCTCGCGCTCGTTGCCACGTTCGAAACGACGAGCAGTGAGGCTGTGGCGCCGGGCGCCGCGCCGGGCGTGGGTGTCCTCGGCAACGCAAACCCGACCCACGCGCTCGACTGGGCCGACTCCGACTGCCTGATCGGCACGCGGTACGTGACGGGCCGGGACGCGGGACGCGTCACCTCGATGTCCGCGCTCGTGGGGAGCGCGATCGACGCGCCGCCGCACAACGCGTTCAGCCTCGCCATCTATCAGGACGCGCACGGGTCGCCGGGGGCGCTGCTGGCGCGGACCGCAGAGGGGAGCCTCGATGGGCCGGGCTGGTACACGCTGCCGCTCGAGACCGCGCTCGCGCCGGACACCGCGTACTGGCTGATGTACACGACCAACGGGTCGAGCCCGGACGTCAACAACCTCGCCACGACGCCGATCGTGACCAGCGGCGTGGATTACCTGGTGCGGCGGGAACAGAACGAGATGCTGCGCGCGGGGTCCTCGGTCGCCACGTGGTTCGGAAACTCGATTCCCGCCGGCGCGACCGTCCTGATCCTGCTCGGGTACCTCGGGTGGCGGCATCGCGCTGCTGCGCTCGCATACCTCACCATGTTCCTGGTGGGCCTCGGCGTGGTGCTGCTGTCGAAGGCCACGTTGCTGCCTGAGTATGACGGGTATCCGAGCGGGCACCTGTTCCGCACGACGTTCGTCGCGACCGCGCTGGCGCGAGCCATCCCGGGCCTTCCCTCGACCGTCCTCGGCATCGTGCTCGTGCTCGCCGAGGCGTTCGGCGCCATCTACCAGTACGGGCACAACTTCGAGGAGGCGGTCGGGGGCGTGCTCCTGGCCGGAGGGCTCGCTGCTGCCGCACCGCTCCTCGAGCGGGTGCGCGTCCGCCTGCCATGGCGGTTGCCCCAGCGGGCCCACGCGAGGGTGTGACGATCGTCCCCTCGAGGGCCGAATCTGTTAGCCTCGTTCGATGGCCACGATGACAGACGCTCGACAACTTGCCCGCCAGCGGCTCACCCGCGAGCGCGGATTCGTGACGAAGAACTGGGGCGGTCGCATTCCGATCGCGATGGTGTATCCGAACTCCTACTACATCGGGATGTCCAACCTGGCGATGCAGACGGTGTACGCCCTGTTCAACGCGTACGACGAGCTGGTCTGCGAGCGGGCATTCTACGATCCGCCCGGCAAGGGCGGCACGCACCCCTCGCCGGTCGTGTCGATGGAGTCGCAGCGCTCGCTGGGCGACTTCGCGGTGATCGCCTTCACGCTCTCGTACGAGTACGACTACTTCAACATGGTGCAGTGCCTCCGCGCTGCGGGCATCCCGCTGCGGGCCGACCAGCGTGACGAGCGCCACCCGCTGGTGATCGCGGGCGGGGCATGCATGCTGACGAATCCGGCGGGCGTCGCGCCGTTCCTCGATGCGGCGATCGTGGGCGAGGGCGAGGAGATCATCCCGGGCCTCGTCGGTGCCTGGCAGGATGGGTTGTACGGCGGGCGCGCGGACCTCCTCGACGAGATGGCGCGCCTCCCGGGCGTCTACGTGCCGACGCGACCGCCGACGTTCGGCGCGATCGAGCGACAGTGGGTGCACGACATCGCAGGCACCGAGGCGCACTCGACGATCCTCACCGAGGACACCGAGCTGTCCAACATGACGCTGGTGGAGTGCGCGCGCGGGTGCGGTCGCGGTTGCCGGTTCTGCATCGCGGGGTACGTGTTCAGGCCGCCGCGATACCGACCCGCCGAGCAGCTGCTCGGCATCATCGAGCACTCGCTTCAACACTCGCCGAAGGTGGGCCTCCTCGGAGCAGCGGTGGCGGATCATCCCGACCTGTCCGAGATCGCGGTCGCCGCCCACGAGATGGGGGCGCGGATCTCGATCTCCTCGTTGCGCGTGGACAACCTTGATGCGCGCGTGCTCGCGGCGATCGCGGCAGGCGGCACGAAGACGGTGACGGTGGCGCCTGAGGCGGGGTCGGAGCGGCTGCGCCTCGCCATCAACAAGGGCGTCACCGAGGAGCAGGTCCTCGACGGCGCGTCGCTGGTCGGAACCTCGGGCGCGGCGCGGTTCAAGCTCTACTTCATGTGCGGCCTGCCCGGCGAAGAGGATGCCGACCTCTACGAGATGGCGCGGCTGGGGAATCGGATCAAGGAACGACTCGACGCGGCGGGCAACGGCACGCGGGTGGTGATGGCGGTCAGCCCGCTCGTGCCGAAGCCGTGGACGGCCTACCAGTACCAGCCTGCCATCGATGTGGGGCAGGCGAAGCAGCGGCTCGGCGTGCTGCAGCAGCACCTCGCGCCCGGCATCGAGCTGCGCGCCGACTCGCCGATGACGGCGCGCGTCGACGATGTGCTGTCGCGCGCCGACGGCCGCCTCGCGGACATGCTCGAGTGGATGCCGGACGACTCGCTCGGAACGTACCGCCGCGCGATCCGCGAGTTCGGCCTCGATGGGGAGTTCCCCTGGGCGACCGAGAAGCCGCCGTGGCACATCGTGGACGTGGGGATGACCGAGCGCTTCCTTCTGCGCGAGATGGACAAGCACGAGCGGATGCGTCGGACAATGCCGTGTCCGCCTCCCGAGGTGGGATGCAAGCTCTGCGGGGTCTGCTGACGCGTGGATTGAGACGCCAGACGACTCGGAGCCCTCTTCTCGGATTCTCGATTCGTCCCTCCGTTGACGGGTGAGTGTGGTTCGCCGGGTCCTTCGGCAAGCTCAGAAGAGCCTCACCATGAACGGGTGAGAGCGATGGCTCGGCGGCCTCGGCTCCTCGATTCGGACCTTGAGGAACTGGCCCGAGGTTCGACAGGCCCTTCGATTGCGCTCAGGAAAGCCCCACCACGAACGCAAGAAGGCCTCCGGCTCGCTGCAGGCCGCTCACGGCCTGCCGGTTCGCATCGCAGGGAGAGTGACGTGGCTCTCGATGTATCTGTCCTCCGCGTGCAGCCTCGTCGACTGGCGGCGGTGCACCGAGTGGTGACGCCTGGCGGGGTCGCCTCGGCCTGGCGGCACGCCCTCGACGAGGTGTGGGCGTTCCTGCGGGAGCGACCCGCGCTGCACCAGGGTGGACACAACGTCTTCCTCTACCGCCACCCCTCCGCGCCGGGCGAACTTCTCGAGGTGGCGTTCGGTGTCGAGGTCGCCCGGAGCTTCGATCCCGCGGGCGAGGTCGTCGAGACGAGCACCCCCGGCGGGGATGCGGCCGTCGCCGTCCATCGAGGGGACTACGGTGGACTCGGCGCCGCGCATGAGGCCATCCGTGCGTGGGTCACCTCGAATGGGCGGAACGCGGGGCGCTGGTCGTGGGAGATCTACGGCGATCCGGCGGACGACCCGGGCCGAACGGAGACGACGGTGGCATACCTCCTCGAGTGAGCCGGAGACCCCGTCACGGCCCTCGCAGGGGGAGGCGGCCCTCGGCGATGAGCGCCTCTTCCTCGGTGGGGACGGCACGCGCGATCACCTCGAGGTAGTCGAGCGCGGCGCCGGCCCCGAGGGCGACGCAGGGCGCGGATTGTCGGCGACGTGCACGGGGACGTTGGTCTCGTGCATCAGGACGTCGTCGAGGCCCCGGAGGAGCGCGCCGCCACCCGTGAGCACGATGCCCCGATCGATGACGTCGGACGCGAGCTCGGGCGGTGTTCGCTCGAGAACGGCGCGCACGGCGGCCACGATGAGGTTGACCTGGTCCTGGATCGCCCCCGTGATCTCGGAGGCGCGGACCGTGATCGTCCGCGGGAGGCCGGTGATCTGATCGCGGCCGCGCACCGAGGCGCTCGTGTCCTCCTCGGCGGGGAGGGCGGAGCCAATCGCGATCTTGAGCTCCTCTGCGGTGCGCTCGCCGACGATCAGGTTGTGGCGACGACGGATATAGAGCGCGATGGCATCATCGAAGTCATCGCCGCCGACGCGGGCCGACTCGGAGCTGACGATGCCGAACATCGAGATCACGGCCGCCTCGGTGCGACCGCCGCCGATGTCGATGACCATGTGTCCGCGGGGCGAGCCGACGGGGATCTCGGCGCCGATGGCAGCGGCGAGCGGCTCGGGGATGAGATGCGCGGGACGGCGGGCACCGGCGGCCTCGGCGGCGTCGCGCACCGCGCGCTGCTCGAGGCCGGTGACGCCGACCGGGACCGAGATGGCGACCTCTGGACGGATGAAGCGCGCGCGACCGGCGACGCGGGCGATGAAGTAGTGCAGCATCGCCTCGGTGATGAGGTAGTCGGCGATGACGCCGTCGCGCATGGGGCGGACGACGGAGATGGAGCCGGGGTGGCGGCCGATCATCGCGCGTGCCTCGTCGCCCACGGCGACGACGGTGGAATCGCGCTCGGCGATGGCGACCACGGCGGGTTCGTCGACAACGATGCCCTTGCCGTACTCGCAGACGAGGATGCTCGCGGTGCCGAGGTCGATGCCGATCCGTTTACCGAAGAAGGCCACGCGCCATACATCCCTGTCCGGCGCGACCGAGCGCGGCCTGTCGCAGGTTAGCGCGTCGTGTCTCGGGGCGTGGAGGGAAACGGAGGTTGCCCGCCCACCCGCCCCCTCATGCGGGGGCTGCGTCCTACGCGCTCCGCGTTGGACCTCGGAGCCTTCCATTCGAACCTGCGCAATCGCGCGGATGTCGTTCGCCAGGCCCTTCGAGGGGCTCGCGCAGGCTCACCACGAACGAGCGACCGAGGGAGTTCGGGGCCCTGGATCCTCGCATTGAACCTCTGGAGGCGCGCGCTGTGGTTCGACAGGCTCACCACGAAGGGAGGACTGCGTCCGGGTAGGGCGGCCAGGCTCTCCGACAGGATCACAGGAGCTTCGTCACGAACAGGTAAGGACGGTGCTCACCACGGACGGACGAGGGTGGAACTCCTTGCTAGCGGCGTTCGATGTCGGCGCCGAGGGCGCGCAGACGCTCGACGAGGCGTGAGTAGCCGCGGTCGATGTGGGCTATGTCGTGAATCGTCGTTTCGCCGTCGGCGCAGAGCGCGCCGATGACCACGGCGGCACCGGCCCGAATATCCAGGGCGCGCACGTTCGTTCCTGCGAGCTTCGCGGGCCCGCGGATCTGTACTGACTGCCCTCCGATGGCGGTGATGTCGGCACCCATCGCACGCAGCTCGTTGATGTAGAGCAGGCGGTTGTCGTAGACGCGTTCGTGGATCGTCGAGTCGCCGTTCGCCTGCGTCAGCGCCGCCGCCATTGGAGCGTGGAGGTCGGTGGCGAAGCCGGGATAGGGCACGGCCTGGACCTGGATGGGGCGCAGCCCGTTCGACGCGGTGACACATACCCCATCGGAGGCAACATCGACTGTGGCGCCCGCCTCGCGGAGCTTGGCAAGGAGGCTGTCGAGGTGATCGGCGCGCGCACCGGCGACCTCGACGGAGCCGCGCGTCGCGGCCGCCGCCAGGAGGTACGTGCCTGCCTCGATGCGATCGGGGATGACGTGCACCTCCGCGCCGTGGAGGCGCGAGACACCCTCGACGGTGACGATGGCGGTGCCGTGGCCGGTGATGCGCGCGCCCATCGCGTTGAGCATGTCGGCGGCGGCGGCGACCTCGGGCTCGGCGGCGGCGTTGACGATGACCGTGGCGCCCTCGGCGAGCACGGCGGCGAAGATGACGTTCACGGTCCCGAGGACCGAGGGGTAGTCGAGGAAGATGCGGGCGCCTCGCAGGGAGCGGGAGCGCGCGACCCAGTTCGGACCTTCCTTTCGCACGTCGGCGCCGAGCGCGCGAAAGCCTGCGAGATGCACATCGAGCGGGCGCACGCCGATGGCATCTCCGCCGGGCGGCGCGCATCCGGCCTCGCCCAGCCTGGCGAGGAGGGGTCCCATCACGAGGAACGAGGCCCGCGTGGATGCAACGAGGTCGGCAGGGGCGATGGTCTGCGCGAGGTCGTGCGCCTCGACGGTGACCGTCCCCCCCTCGATGGAGACGGTGGCGCCAAGGGCCTCGAGGAGGCGCCCCATCTCGACGATATCGGCGACCTCGGGGACGTTGTGGATCGTGACGGCGTCGCCGCTCAGCAGCGCCCCGGCAACGAGATAGAGCGACCCGTTCTTGGACCCCGCGGCCGGGATGATGCCTCGAAGGGGGGTGCCGCCTCGGATGACGAGGCGGGCGTCGCGATCCGCTGGTGACACGCCCTGGCCCTCCCGTCGTGGTGAGGATAGGGGTGGGGCCACGGGGGAGCGAGCACATCTCGGGACGGCGTGAGATCAGAGGGTCGATTCAGCCTCGGCATGACCCGCGTCGGCTGCCTCGTCGGGCGGCGGTGGAGGACGCCTGGAGGGAAGGCGGCCGGCACGACGGAGGGCCCCGACGAGGGCAAACTCGATCTGGGCGTTCACGCTCCGGAGCTCGTCGCCGGCCCAGCGCTCGAGCGCGTCGTACGTCGACGGGTCGAGCCTGAGGAGGAACCGCTTGCGCTCCGGCATGGCGGGTTGGCCTCTTCTGTCGCCTCTGTCTATCGGTTGAGCGTGCCGACGTTCACCACGGGCGCGGTGGCGTGTTCGCTGGTGAGGACGGTGAGCAGGTTCGAGACCATCGTGGCTTTGCGCTCCTCGTCGAGTTCGACGAAATTGCCTTCTTCGAGGGCCTAGAGCGCGAGCTTCACCATCCCCACCGCGCCCTCGACGATTCGGGTGCGGGCGGCGACCACGGCGGTCGCCTGCTGACGGCGCAGCATGACCTCGGCGATCTCGGGCGCGTAGGACAGGTCGGTGAGACGGGTCTCGATGACGCGGACGCCCGCCACCTCGAGCCGGTCGTGGAGCTCCTCGAGAAGCGTGTGGGCCACGGCCTCGGCGTCACCGGTCAGGGTGACGGTCGAGCCGCTCTCGCCGTAGGCGTCGTAGGGGTAGGAGCGCGCGAGGTGTCGCACGGCGGTCTCGCTCTGCAGTGTGACGAAGTTCTCGTAGTCCTGCACCTCGAAGACGGCTCGCGAGGGGCTGTCGACCTGCCAGACGACGACCGCGGAGATGTTGATCGGGTTACCGTTCGCGTCGTTGACCTTCGACTGCTGGGTGATGAAGTTGCGCGCGCGCAGGGAGACGAGGCGCCGCTCAACGACGGACAGCGGGTTCACCCACCAGAAGCCGGGGTCGCTGATCGTGCCTCGGTATCCGCCAAGCACGATGATGACGCTCGCCTGGTTGGGCTGAAGGACGAGAAGTCCGAGCGCGAGGAAGACGCCGAGCAGCATCAGCACGACGGCGCCGAGGATCCACGGCACCTGGTCCGTGATGGCGCCCGAGATGAAGAGCGCAATCGCGCTGACGCCGAGCACGACCACCGTCGCGACCCCGAGCCAGCCCGGAAGGCGCGTCGCCGGGTGCTCGACGTAGGTGGGGGTGGTGGAAGGCGATTGCATCGATGGTTCCCATCAGCAGGGCGAGCCGAGCGTGCGCCGGACTCGATAGCCTGATGATATCACTTCGATGTCAGCTCGGGGAGGGTTCCCGAACACGCGTGCCCGGTCGGAGACGGCGCCGAACGGCTCAGTCCTCGAATGCCGGGCCGAACTGCTCGGTGAGCTGCTCGAGTGCGAGCGGAAGCGGCGGGCGGAGGGCCGTGCCGGCAAAAGAGTCCGCGAGGAGCCGCGCGACGCGGCCTGTTCTGCGATAGTGCCGGCCGCCGCCCAGGGCAAAGAGCTCGGCACAGAGGCGCGTCGCCTCCTGGCTGACGTACGTCTTGGTCCGGAGAACGCGCGCAGCGTACTGCGGGCCAGCCGCGGCACGCCAGCCCGACGCGGTCTCCAGGAGATACGCGCGGAGCGCCTCGTAGCGCATGGTGGCGTCGGCGAGGCGCAGTCGGATGGCAGGTGACTGGGGAACGGGGCGAGACAGTTCCTCGATCATGCCGCGTGCGCATCCGAGTGGAACGGCGGCGAAGAGGCAGTACCAGTACTGGATCGGCTGGACCACCTCGATGAAGTTGGGGAAGCCGAGGAGAGCCCAGGCGGGGGCAGCGGTGTAGCGCACACTCTGACTCTGGGTGCTCCGCATGCCGAAGCCATCCCAGTCGTCCATCACCTCGACGCCCGGAGCGTCGGTGCGCACGAAGAAGAACTCGACGACACCAGTGCCGGGCAGGTCCTCGGCGGTTGCCTTCGCGGTCGAAAAGAAGTGCTGGGCCCTGGTGCCGGAGGTGGCCAGGATCTTCTCGCCGGTCAGGTGGAACACCCCATCCTCATCGCGGCGGGAGACTGTCGTGGTGGCGGCGAGTGAGCCGCCGGCGCCTCGCTCCGAGTTGCAGGCGGCAAACAGCTCACCAGCGCTGAACCGGGCCGCGACCTCCTCGATCTGCGCTGCCCCCGGGGCACGATGTAGCGACAGGGCGGCGTCCGGTCCAAGCGCGTAGACACCGGAGAGTCCCAGCGGCATGGCCCAGATCAGGGCAGTCGATGGCGATCCAGCGGCGACGGCCTCGATGGCACGCACCGCTTCCGGGAGGGTCCATCCTCGACCACCGAGGGCCGGTGAGAACGCAGCCCCGAGCAGGCGGCGCGCCTTGAGCTCGGCGACGTTTACGTCGGGATACGTCTCGCTATCGACGGTTTCGCGATCGGCGAATGCGGATGCCAGCGTGGCGATCTCTGCGGGGTCGAAGGTCGTCATCGGTTGTGCCCCCGGGATGCCCTCGCGACGAACGCGGATGCGGCATTGTAGTCAGATGCGCGGGCCTGGCCGCGCCGTCCGACGGGTCCGGGAGGCGAACCGTCGCGCAGTTGTGAGCGTGGGCCCAGCCCGGGGACCGTGGGACTCTGCGGCGGCCGAGGTTGGCCTCGGCCTGGCCTCGGTCGGCGCGGGCTTCCGCGGCTAACCCCGCTCGGACATCGAGGGGGCGCCGGTCGGGCGGCGACGGCGGCGCACCTTGAGTCGAACCAGCGCGCGCTCCATCGAAAGGCGCGCGCGAAGCAGGTCGACCTGGCCTTCGTCGGTGCTGATGCGCTCGCCCGCGAGGCGGCGCTGGGCGCGCTGGCGGGCGGCCTCGACGCGCGCTTCATCGATGTCGTCGGCGTGCTCGGCGGCATCGGCAAGGATGGTCACGGTGTCGTGGACGATCTGGACGAAGCCGCCGTGGACGGCGATCGGCTCCTGGCCGGCCGGGGTGACGGCGATCAATTCGCCGATCGCGAGGCTGGCCATCAGGGGGGCGTGACTCGGGAGGAGCGTGATCTGGCCCTCGGTGGTGGGGACGATCACCCGCGTGACGTCCGCGCGGTCGAGGACGGTGCGCTCTGCGGTGACGACGGTGAGGTGGAGTGGCATGGTGCCTCGCTTCGGCTCGGATGCGGCCTTCCGGCCGCGCTGCGGACGGCCCTGCGGGCCGCCTGACCCGCCCACCCGCCCTTTCTCGGTGGGGCTTCGCCCCGCCCCTGGTCTGGCGAGGCGCTGTGCGCTCGCGCTCCGGAACGGTCCCTCGACGACCGGCGTAGCGGTGTTCGACCGCAACACCGTGGGATTCCCACCTCGGCGGGTGACCGCCCGGTGCCCGGCGGCTAGCCGGCCGCCGCCATCGTCTTCGCGCTCTCGACGACCTCGTCGATCGTGCCGGCCATGTAGAAGGCGTTCTCGGGGAGGTCGTCGTACTTGCCCTCGAGAATCTCCTTGAAGCCGCGGACGGTCTCAGCAACCGACACGTAGCGGCCAGGGCGACCGGTGAACTGCTCGCCGACGAAGAACGGCTGCGTCAGGAAGCGCTGGATGCGCCGAGCGCGGCCGACCGCCTGCTTGTCCTCGTCCGACAGCTCCTCGATGCCGAGGATGGCGATGATGTCCTGGAGGTCCTTGTAGCGCTGCAGTGTGCGCACCACGCCGTTCGCGACCGCGTAGTGCTCGGCGCCCACGACATTGGGGTCGAGGATACGGGAGCCCGAGGAGAGCGGGTCCACCGCCGGGTAGAGGCCCTGCTCGACCAGGCCGCGGTCGAGGGCGACGGTCGCATCGAGGTGACCGAACGTCGTCGACACGCCGGGGTCCGTGTAGTCGTCGGCAGGCACGTAGATGGCCTGGAACGAGGTGATCGAGCCCTTGGGCGTCGAGGTGATGCGTTCCTCAAGCTCACCGATCTCGGTGGAAAGCGTCGGCTGGTAGCCCACCGCGGACGGCATGCGGCCGAGGAGTGCGGACACCTCCATGCCGGCGAGGGTGTAGCGGTAGATGTTGTCCACGAAGAGGAGGACGTCGCGGCCCTCGCGGTCACGGAAGTACTCGGCCATGGTGAGGCCGGTGAAGGCGATGCGGAGACGCACGCCGGGCGGCTCGTTCATCTGGCCGAAGACGAGGGCGGTCTTGTCGAGCACGCCCGACTCCGCCATCTCCTTCCAGAGGTCGTTGCCCTCGCGAGAGCGCTCGCCCACGCCTGCGAAGACGGAGAGACCGCCGTGCTCGGTGGCGAGGTTCCGAATCAGCTCGGTGTTGATGACCGTCTTGCCGGTGCCCGCGCCGCCGAAGAGGCCGACCTTTCCACCTCGAGCGAGGGGGGCGATGAGGTCGATGACCTTGACGCCCGTCTCGAGCATCTGCGCCTTCGTCTCCTGCTCGGAGTACTCGGGGGCGCGGCGGTGAATCGGCATGCGCTCGACCTCGGGACCCACCGTCTCGCCCGGGTCGAGCGGTTCGCCGAGGACGTTGAAGATGCGACCGAGGGTGTGCGGGCCCACCGGGACCGAGATTGGGCTGCCGAGATCATCGGCGGCCGCGCCTCGACGGAGGCCGTCGGTGGAGTCCAGCGCGAGGCAGCGTACCCAGTTGTTACCGAGGTGCTGCTGCACCTCGGTCATGAGTGCCTTCTCGTCCATCTGGATGCGGACGGCGTTGAAGATCTCGGGCAGGTCGCCCGAGGGGAACTCCACGTCGACGACGGTGCCGATGACCTGTCGCACGAGACCGGTGGCCATGGTTGTCCTCCTGTTGCGCCCCCTCCGGAACGCTCTCGGTACGTGTACTTCGGACTAGCCCTGTTCGAGCGCGGCCTTGCCGCCCACGATGTCGAGCAGCTCGCCGGTGATCATCTCCTGGCGGGCCTTGTTGTAGGTGAGCGTGAGGTCCTGGACCATCGCGTTGGCGGCGTCGGTGGCCGCGCGCATCGCGACCATGCGGGCCGATTGCTCGGACGCGGACGCCTCGAGGAGCGCTTCGAAGATCTGCATCTCCACGTAGCGCGGAAGCAGCGTGTTCAGCAGCTCGACGGGCGACGGCTCGAAGATGAAGTCCGTGGAGCCCGCCTCGGAGCCTTCCGGCGCGGCGACCGGGAGGAGCTGGCGCAGCGTGGGCCGCTGGACCGCCGTGTTCACGAACTGCTGGTAGCCAATGTAGACGCGGTCGATCTCGCCGCGGCTGTAGTCATCGATGACCAGGCGCGCGATGGGGCGAACCGCCTCGAAGCCGGGGTAGTCCCCGAGGGCGGTGAACTCGGCCAGCCGCGGGAAGCCCGAGCGACGGAAGAAGTCGCGGCCCTTGCGCCCGACGGGGATCACCGAGACGCGCTCGACGTGCGGCTGGTGCTCGAGGGCGAGGTTCGCGCCGGCGCGGTTCATGTTGGCGTTCAGGCCACCGGCGAGACCGCGGTCGGCGGTGATGTGGATGAAGGCGAAGTGCTTCACGGGCCGCGTCGCGAGGAGCGGATGCGCGTCATCGGCGCCCGCGGCGTAGCCCGCCAGTTGCGCGAGCACGCCTCGCATCTGCGACGCGTAGGGGCGCGCACCAAAGGCACGCTGCTGCGCGCGGCGCATCTTCGAGGAGGCGACCAGCTCCATCGCCTTCGTGACCTTGGCCGTGTTCTGGACGGACTTGATCCGCTGCCGGATCGCCCGTACTGCGCCGCCTCCGGGCATCTATCGCCCCATCCCCTCGATGACCGTGGTTACGGGAGTCACTAGTAGGCGACCGAGCCCTTGAAATCCTCGATGTTCTTGCGGAGCGACGCCTGTGTCTCATCGCTGAGGAGACCCGTGCCCTGGATCGCCTCGAGGACGCCGCGGCCACTGGCGGCCATGTAGTCGTGGAACGCGTTCTCGAAGTCGGAGATCTTCTCGACGGGCACGTCGTCGAGGTAGCCCTGCGCGCCTGCGAACAGGATCGAGACCTGCTGGGCGAGCGTCAGCGGCCGGTACTGCGGCTGCTTCAGCAGCTCGGTGAGACGCTGGCCGCGCACCAGCTGGCGGCGCGTCGCGGGGTCGAGGTCCTCGGTGCCGAACTGGGCGAACGCCTGCAGCTCGCGGTACTGCGAGAGGTCGAGGCGCAGCGTGCCGGCCACGGCGCGCATCGCCCTCGTCTGGGCCGAGCCGCCCACGCGAGAGACCGAGATGCCGGGGTTCACGGCGGGACGCTGGCCCGCGTTGAACAGGTCCTGCTCGAGGAAGATCTGGCCGTCCGTAATCGAGATCACGTTCGTCGGGATGTAGGCCGAGACGTCGCCGGCCTGCGTCTCGATAACGGGGAGCGCGGTGATGGAGCCGCCGCCGAACTCCGAGGTGACGCGCGCGGAGCGCTCGAGGAGGCGCGAGTGGAGGTAGAAGACGTCGCCGGGGTACGCCTCGCGGCCCGGGGGGCGCTTCAGGAGCAGGGACACCTGGCGGTACGCCCACGCGTGCTTGGTCAGGTCGTCATAGGCGATCAGGACGTCCTTGCCCTGCGCCATGAAGTACTCGGCCATCGCGGCGCCGGCGTAGGGAGCGAGGTACTGGAGCGCCGCCGACTCCGCCGCCGAGGCGGACACGACGATCGTGTGTCCCAGCGCGCCGTACTGGTCGAGGAGGGCGACGGTCTGCGCGACCTTCGCGTCCTTCTGCCCGACAGCGACATAGATGCAGATGATGCCGCTGTCCTTCTGGTTGATGATGGCGTCGACGATGATGGCCGTCTTGCCGGTGGAGCGGTCGCCGATGATCAGCTCGCGCTGGCCGCGACCGATCGGGATCATCGAGTCGATGGCCTTGATGCCGGTCTGCACCGGCTGGTCGACCTTGACGCGGGAGACCACGTCAGGCGCGATGCGCTCGACGGGAAGCCGCTCGCTCGCGTTGACCGGGCCGCGCTCGTCGATGGGGTCGCCCAGGGCATTCACCACGCGGCCGAGGAGCGCCTCGCCGACGGGCACCGAGGCGACGAGCCCGGTCGTGCGGACCTCGTCACCTTCCTTGATGCCGGTGTACTCGCCGAGGATGATCGCGCCGACCGTCTCCTCCTCGAGGTTGAGGGCGAGACCGCGGACGCCGTTGCCGAACTCGATGAGCTCGGAGGCCATGCACTCGCCGAGGCCGTGGATGCGGGCGATGCCGTCGCTCGCCTCGATGACGGTGCCGACGTTGGTGCGGGTGACTCCGGCGTCGAAGCTCTCGATCTGCGTGCGCAGGATCGAGGCGATCTCTTCGGCTCGTACGGGCATCGTGATCCTCCGTGCTGCGGTGCGGCTATCCGGCCGCGGAAAGCTCAGCGCGCAGCCGCTGGAGGCGGCGTCGCGTGGAGCCATCGATCAACTGGTCACCGACCTGCAGGATGGCGCCGCCGATGATGGCCGGGTCGACCTCGGCCTCGAGTTCGACGGTGCGGCCGGTCTGCGCCGCGAGCCGCTGTCGGACTCCCGCTACCTGTGCGTCATCGAGAGGGACGGCGGTGCGGAGTCGCGCGCGCACGATGCCGCGCTCCTCATCGAGGAGATCGGCGAAGTACGAGGCGATCGAAGGGCCGAGCGCGAGTCGCGACTTGCTGCGCAGGAGCCGCAGCAGGTTCAGCTCGATGGGCCGGATCTCGGGCACGACCTGCCGCACGACGGCGACGAACTTCTCGTCCGTCATGCCGTCGGCCTGCAGCGCCGCGACGAACTCGGGACGCTGCGTGAGGCTGTTCAGGCCATCGATCGCCCGCGCCCAGGAATCGAAGGACCCGTCGGCCCTCGCGATGTCCATCGCGGCGAGGGCGTAGCGGCGACCGGCGACATCGCGGACGGCCACGTGCTAGTTCCTCTGCCCGAGGTCGCTGTTGACCAGCACCTCGTCGATGAGCCGCTGGTGGGCGGAGCGGTCGAGCGACTGCCCGATGACGCGCTCGGCGGCCTTCAGCGTGAGGTCCGTGAACTCGGCGCGCAGCTGCTGGATCGCCTGATCGCGCTCCTGCTGCACCTCGAGGCGCGCGCGCTCGACGAGTTGAGCGGCGTCGGCGCGTGCGCGCTCCTCGAGCTCCGCGCGGAGCCGAGCGGCGGCGTCCTGCGCGGCGGTCACGAGGTCGCGCCCCTGGCCGCGCGCCTCCTCGATGACGCGACGCGCCTCGTCCTCGCTCGCCGATGCCTGGACCGCGGCCTGCTCGGCGCGGTTGAGGCCTTCCTCGATGCGGCGGCGGCGCTCGTCGAGCACCTTGAGCACCGGCTTGTAGAGGAACATGCGCAGGATCACCAGCAGGATCGCGAAGTTGATCAGCTGGGCGATCAGGCCAGGCAGGTTAAAGCCGAGGGCGGCGATGCCGGTCAGCTCCTCCTCGGCGGCCAGCGCAAACGCGGGCGACACCGCCAGGACGACGCCGAGCGCCAGTCCGTGGAGGAGTCGCGAGCGTCGCGTACGCTGCTCGGTCATCGTGGGCTCCAGGATCCGCCCGAGGGCGAGCCGGCCTCGAGGTGAGGCGGCCCGCCCTCGGCGTACGTTTGCTAGAAGACGAAGCCGATCAGGATGGCGACGACCAGGGCGTAGATGCCGAGTGCCTCGGCGAACGCGATGGCAAGAATCATGTTCGTCTGGACCACACCGGCGGCCTCCGGGTTGCGGCCGAGGGCCTCCATGGCCTTGCCGCCGAGGAGTCCGATGCCGACGCCTGGCCCGAGCGTGCCGATGCCAATGGCGAGACCGGCGGCGAGGAACTTCATCGCCTTCTCGCTGAACTCGTTGTCCGCGGCGCCCGCCGCCTGAGCGCTGGCGATGCCGGAGGCAAGCAGGAAGAGCCCCCCGCCGACCAGTACCGCGCGACCGATCCGGCCCACGAGCTTTGCTGCTGTCATCTGAATCCCCTCCCGGCTGTCCCGGTCCCAACCGGGCGTACTGCCAACCTGCCTCGATGCGAGCGTGTGGTCACGCTGGATGCACAAACGAGTGATGGTGCTCGATCCGACTCAGTGCGCCGCCTCGTGGCCCTCCTCGTGATCGTCGCCGTGATGCGCCACAGCTGACTGGGCGAACACGAGCGTCAGCATCGCGAAGACGAAGGCCTGGATGGCGCCCACGAAGAGCTCCAGACCATAGAACACATCGATCAGGACGAGCGGGACGAGGAAGCCCATCATCGTCAGCAGGACTTCACCCGCGAAGACATTGCCGAAGAGACGGAAGGTGAACGAGATCAACCTCGAGAACTCGGAGACAAGCTCGAGCAGTCCGACGAAGATGTTGATGGGGCTGCTGAAGTTGAAGAACTTCTTCAGGTAACCGGGACCGAGCGCCTGGAATCCCCAGAGCTCCACGAAGATGAAGGAGAAGATCGCGATCGCGAGCGGCGTGTTGACGTCGGTGTTCACGCTGCGAAGGAAGGGAGCAAGGATGCCGTACTGCTTGCCCTCGGTGGCAGGCGCTGCGTGAGTATCTCCGGCCGCGTGCGTCTCGGCGGTGCCCGGGTTCAGCGGCACGTACAGCACGTCGATGCCCGCGAGTGAGCCGGACCGCAGCTCGACGGGTGGGCTGCCATGGCCGACCTCGGGTTTGCCGATGAACTGGTTGCCGGGCAGCAGCCCGAAGTAGTTAGAGGTGATGACGTAGAAGAAGATGGTGGCGATGAGGAAGAAGAACTGGCGCGCCCGCGCCTCGCCGACCACGCCTTCAACGACGCCGAAGAAGCCCGCGACGATCGCCTCGATGAGGCCGCTGAATCCACTCGGTACCAGCGAGACGCTGCGACCCGCGATGATGGCGACCGCGCACAGGAAGAGGACGACGATCCACGAGGTGAACATCGTGTTGGTCACTGCAAGCGCGCCGATATGGAAGATCGTCTCAGGGGCGACGATGATCGTGGGCGCAGGTGTGGAAAGGAACAGGAAGCCGAGGATCATCAGCGCGATCACACCGATGGCGATGACCGGTCCCCGCATCTAGCCGCGCCCCCTACTTACCTCGACGCTCACTCTGCAGTCGCAGGAAGTCCTGCAACTGCCGGAACGCCCCGTACAAGCCGCCCGCCAGCCCCAGCGCGAGGCCCACGAGCGTCAACACCGGGCCTGTCCCCAGCCGACCGTCGACGACGGAACCGAGCCAGGTCGGGACGACGATCGATACCGCGAGGAACGCCCCGATGTCGACGAGTCGAAAGGCCGGTGAGTTCCAGATCTCGACCTCCCCGGCTGTCCCCTGCCGAGGCCTCGCGGACAGTAGCATCGCCGATCCCCTCGATCAACCGGCTTGTGAGGAGACGCACGAGCCTCAAACGAACGTGAATGGGTCGGCGTGGAGCCGTGGGTCGGCAGGGCCGCCGCCATTCTTGGGCCAGCCAGTCGCCTCTCGTGGTCCTTATGGACGACCTCGCGCGCGCCCCTCCGGATGAACACATACCCAGCTACTCAGGCAGACGCCTGGCAGGCGCGCAAGTGGCACCCTACCGGGGGCTCGACTCGGACTGGTCGGCTCAGGCGGTGTGGTTCGCCAGTCTCACCACGAACGGTTGACAGGGACGATCCACCGGCCTCAGGGTGCCTTCTTGCCGAGGTCGTCGAGGTCGAGGCCGGAGATGAAGTCCCGGAATGCGGCGAGTCGCTCGAGCTCTTCGGGGGAGACAGGCGCGCCGGACGCCTCGGTCGGGGCCTCGATCTCGCCCGCGGCGTTGAGCACGACGCCGGCCCGCTCGAGGACGGAGTCCTCGGCGAAGATGGGGACGGCGGCGCGGACAGCGAGCGCGATCGCATCCGACGGGCGCGAGTCCACCTCGATGTGGCGGCCGCCGGCCTCCATGTGGATGCGCGCGTAGTAGATGTCGTTGTTCATGTCGTTGACGACGACCTGCTGCACGGTGGCGCCGAGTTCGGCGAGCATGCTCGCCAGCAGGTCGTGAGTCTGAGGGCGGGCGACAGCGATGTCCTGGAGTCGAAAGGCGATCGCATCGGCCTCGCTCATACCGATCCAGATCGGGAGGTAGCGATCGCGATCCTTCTCCTTGAGGATGACCACGCGCTGGTAGCTCCGCAGGTTGACGCGAATGCTGTCGATCTCGAGCTCGCGCATGGGGGCTCCTCGCGGGTGGCGCGCCATCGAATGGCTTGCCGGAATCCAGTGTAAGAAGGCGGTTTGCGGGGGGTCAACGTTCGGGCGACTCCGAGGTGGCGGGGCCATCGCCTTCGAGGGCGCGCCAGATCTCGGGGTCGACGGCCGCGCCGCGCTCGAGGAAGGCGCGCACGCGGCGACGGAGGACGTCGCGTCGCATCAGGACGCGGCGCCGGCAGCCTCGGCAGACGATGCCGATGTCGGCCCCGACGCGCACGACGTCCCAGTCGACGCTGCCGCAGGGATGCTTGCGGCGCATTCGCAGGACGTCTCCCACGCGCACATCGAGGACCACCTCGGTCCGCCTCGGTCAGCCGGACGTGGCGCTCAGGGCGCCTTCGCGTGCTGCGTTGATCTGGTCTCGCAGGGCGCGGGCGGCGTCGCGGGCGGCGGTGACGTAGCCCTCGGGCGTGCGGTCGGCGTACAGGACGGCGCGCGAGGCGTTCACGAGCAGCCCGCCGCCGGCGGCATCGAGGCAGGCACGCACCGCCGCCTCGAGCTCGCCCTGCTGCGCGCCTACGCCGGGGGCGAGGATGACCGGCTCCGGGGCGATCGCTCGGATGCGTGCCGCCTCGGCCGGGTACGTGGCGCCGACCACCATGCCGACGTTGCCCTCGACGTTCCAGTCACGCGCGAGGGCGGCCATGTGCTCGTAGAGGTGGCGTGGGGCGCCATCGGCCGACGTGACTTCGAGGTCCTGGAGATCGCGCGCGCCCGCGTTCGAGGTGCGCACGAGCAGGAACGAGTGGCGGTCGCGGTAGTCGAGGAAGGGCTGGACGCCGTCGCGGCCGAGGTAGGGGCTCACGGTCACGGCGTCAGCGCCGATGCGGTCGAAGACCGCCTGCGCGTAAAAGGCGGCGGAGTTGCCGATGTCGTTGCGCTTGGCATCGAGGAGGACCGGGATGCCATCGGGGACCGCGGCGATCACCTCGCGGAGCATCGCGAACGGGTCGCCCTCGAGTGCCTCGAAGAAGGCCGCGTTCGGCTTGTAGCAGGCGGCGAAGTCGGCGGTCGCCTCGATGACCGCTCGCAGGAAATCGATGGGCGCGACGCCCGGTGGGATGAGCGCGGGGTCGGGATCGAGACCGACGCACAGCAGCGAGTTGTTGCGAACGGCGCTCGCGCGGAACTTGGCGAGGAATCGCGACTGGGAGCTGGTCGTCATCGGGCCTCCGAGTGCGTGGCGATATCGATGATCTCGAATGGTGGGAGGTCGGCGCCCGCGGCGCGCAGGCGCTCGAGCTGTGTCGCGAACGCGCGCGCGTCGCCGGTAGTGGCACAGTCGACCGGCCTGGACGGGCCGTCCGGGACCGAGAGGGCGTGAGCTTTGAGCTGGTGGAGCACGCGGCGGGCGACCGGCTCCGCGGCGTCGATGACCTCGGTGCCCGCGGGGAGCAGCCGCGCGAGCACAGGGCGGAGGAAACCGTAGTGCGTGCAGCCGAGCGCCACCTCGTCGGCGCCGTCGGCGAGCGGGCCATCGAGGGCCGCGTGCAGCACCGCCTCGATGCGCGGTCCGTCGAGTTCGCCCGCTTCGACGAGGTCGGCGAGGCCCGGCATCGGTAGCGCCTCGATGCGGGCGTCGCCGCCGTGATCGCGATGGAGACGCTGCAGGCGCTCGCCTCGGACGGTGGCAGGCGTGGCGAGGACGAGCACGCGCCCGGTACGGGTGCGCTCGGCAGCGGGCTTGAGCGGTGGCTCGATGCCGACGACCGGCACGCTGACGGCGGCGCGCAGGCGATCGAGGGCGGCCGAGGAGGCGCTGTTGCAGGCGACGACGAGCAGGTTGCAGCCCGCCTCGGCGAGGCGGGTGCCGAGGACGATCGCGCGTTCGGCGATCTCCTCCTCGGTGCGCTCGCCGTACGGGAAGTACGCGGAGTCGGCGAGGTAGTCGATGCGGAGCGCGGGAGCGAGTCGATGGAGCGCGGCGACGACGGTCAGGCCGCCCACGCCCGAGTCGAACACACCCACTCGCCCGGTCTGTGGAGCCTGCATCTCGCCCCTGTTCGGCCCGCCGCCGTCGATTGTACGTCGGTGTGCCCTCACCCTGCCCTCTCCCAGGGGGAGAGCGTTCAAACCCTCGAAGGGCCGGCTTCGCTCAGAGCCGCCGTTGGTGTGGATGGGTTTGAAAGCGAGGGTCCGGCAGGGGCGCGAGGCCTCGCGCCCCAGCGTCGGAGGGTCTCCCGACCGCGGGGGAATGAAGGAGCCGACACCGGCGGGGGCCGACCGTACACTCCTCTGATGCGTGTCGATCTGGCATGGCTGCCGCCAGCGGAGCCGCCCGAGGGCGTCACGTGCGTGGTGGTGGACGTGCTGCGGGCGACGTCGAGCGTGGCGGTGCTGCTCGCGCGAGGAATTCCGGCGGTCTATCCCACTGCGAGCGTTGACGAGGGGAAGGCGCTGCGAACCGCCCTCGAGGGGTCCGGGCTGCGGGCCGCGCTCTGCGGCGAGCAAGGCGGACTACCTCCGCCGGGATTCGACTTCGGGAACTCGCCCTCCGAGTTCGCCCGCGTCGACCTCGATGGATGGGACGCGGTCGTGATGGCGACGACGAACGGCACGCCGGCGCTCCTCGCGTGCACCTCCGCGCCGCTCGTCCTCGCGGGGGCGCCGCTCAACGCGGGAGCGACCTCCGCGGCATGCATCGAGGCGGGGCACGACGTGCTGATCGTGTGCGCGGGACGCTCCGGCGTGCGGGCGACGGACGACTCGCTGGCGGCAGCCCTGATCGCGAGTCGACTGGTCGAGGCGGGGGCAACGCCCGACGGGAACGCGCGCGACGCCCTGGCGATGCTCGAGGCGAGCCCGGGGGACCTCGGCGCCGCGCTCCGGATGACCGAGCACGGGCGTGCGCTCGTCGCGCTCGGGTTCGAGCACGACCTCGACTTCTGTGGGCGCGACGACGCGTTCGACTCCGCGGCGGCGCTCCGCCTCGAGGGTGGGCCGCGAGCTCTGCCGGTGCTGCGGCCCCTGCACCGAGCGGACGAGCGCTAGACCGGGGGCATCAGCTCGGCGGGTGCTTCCGGGACTTCGGCGGTGGGACCCAGCTCGACCTGCGGGGCTTCCTCGTCGCGGCCCGGGCGGCGGCGCACTTCCTCGGTCACCGGGTTGGCCGTTTCCCACTCGCGCAACGCAGCAGCGAGGGGACGGAGCTCCAACTCCGAGGCGAAGTGCTCACCGTAGCGCGCGCGGTCGAACTCGGCGGCGATGGGAAGGAACACCGACGCGTCGAGCGCTGCGGCCGAGGCCGCGGCGAACTCGAGGGGCGTTTCGCTGCGGCGGGGCGCAAATCGGCGCTCCACGGTGTCCTCGAGCATGCGGCCGTAGAGGAGGTAAGCGGGCTGGCGGCGGAGCCAGCGAGCGTCGCCATCGTCACGAGCGCCACCCCTCGAGAATGCCGCGCGCAACAGGCTGCCGAAGCCGGCCGTCGAGGAGATGGCCGAGCGATCCCCGTCGGCGTTCTCGAGGCGGCGGGACTCGAGGCGGGCGAACATGAATCGAGCCGCCCGGTACACGCCGTACACCAGCGCGGCGAGCGCGAGCAGTCGGAGGGCATCGCCGACCCAGAAGAACGCGCCTCCCGGCTGAACCTGGTCAGGTGGGATGTCGGGGCGCGCACTATCAAGGTTGCGACTCATGAACGAGAGGTCGATGGGCTCGAGGCCGAGCCAGTTGCTGAACGCCGCCAGCAGCCAGTAGATGGGTGTGACGATGAGGAGCAGGACGAACTCGAAGGCCTGGCCGACATACCCGCCGAGGATGAGCAGCGCCTGTCCCGCGTTCAGCTCGCGCAGGACCACGAGGGCGAGTGCGGTGGAGCCGAGGAGCGCGAGCGTCGCGGTCGCGGCGAACACCCATGGGTTCGCGACGAAGGCCCGCACGCGCGCGAGCAGTCCCGCGCCCGCCTCGAGCGGCGCTACGGCACCTCCATCCGTGGCACGTCCGGCATTTGACACCGCAAGGAGCAGCACCGCCGACGTGAAGTACACCACCGGCACGGCGGCGCCGGGAATGGCCCAGGAGGACGCGGCGAGCGTCGTGATGAGCACGACCGGGAAGGACGCGCTGAACGAGCGCAGGACGGTCTCGAACTGGAGCGGGGCGCGGCCGGCAAACAGGAAGCGGATCCAGAGTGCGCCGATGCCGAGCAGCGACAGGCCCTGCGAACGGCCCGAAGCGACGTCCGCGGAGGGACGGGCAGCGAACGCCACCACATCGATGGGGCGGAAGCCGGGGGACTCGGAGTCCTCGAAGAACCTCGCGACGGCCGAGTAGTCCCAGAAGCGCAGGTCTCCGATGAACACGTACCGCCACGCGAGGCTGAGGGCGGCGACCGAGACGACGATACCCAGCAGCGTTCCGAGCCCGCCAAGGTGAGAGCTGCGAATGAACCTCGTCAGGGCGAACGCGAGCAGGGCGACCGAGAGCACGACGTACCACTGCGGGCCCGCGGTCGCGGACTGGGCGGCGGTGCGAGCGACCTCTGCGGCGCGACTGGCGGCAATGGCGTCGAGGCCGCGCACCTCGGGGGCGTCGAGCGGCCGAGGCGCGGGTGCGTCCGGCGCACCGGCATCGTCACGGGGCGCGGTCGGGCTGGGGCCGATGCGAGGCAGGGTGGCGACATCGAGGCGGACGGCGAGGTCGCTCAGGACGGCGCGCTCGTACGAGGAGGAGAAGACGTGCATCGCGTAGTACCACGCGAGCGCCTCCGTCAGGACGAACAGGACGGCGACGGCGAAGCCGATGCGGCTGCTCCGGGTGCTCATCGCGCGCCGCCCGCGGGACTCGAGGCCGTGCGCAGGCGCTCGGGGACGGCGGTGGCGTGCATGCCGCTGCGCTCCTCGAGGGCGGCGGCGAACGAGGAGACGTCGTGCACCGGGATCGAGCGACCGAAGCTCGCGTCCCACTCCGCGTCCGACGTTTTGACGACGTGGACCGTGTGGCCCTCGCTACGGAGGCGCGTCAGCGTCGCAACGAGGTCATGCGGCATGAGCGCGGCGACCACTACGACGTTGGCCCCGACCGGAAGCGGGTGCGTGCGGCTCTCGAGCTCCCCGCTCAACGTCGATGTGGTGAAGGGCGCGATGGTGGCCAGCGCCTCGAGGATGTGGACCAGCTGATCGGGGTGACTCGATGCGCCGATGCGAATCGGACGGTCGGAGTCCGGGAAGGCGCCGTTGGCGATGAGGCCGACCGCCTCACCGGCCTCGGCGACGTGCCTCGCAATGGATGCCGCCACGGAGATGTTCCGCTCGAGGAGGAGCGGGATGTAGCCCTCCCACGAGTGCTCCATCGTCGTGACGTTGAGCGCGACGACCGTGGCGAGCGTGCGGGACGGCTCGTAGAGGCGCGACTGGAGGCGTCCGACGCGCGCGGTCGCGTTCCAGTCGACGCGCTTGAGGGGGTCGCCGGGAAGGTAGTCACGCACGCCGACGACGCGCGAGGGGTCCTCGAAGATGCGGTTCCCGCCTCGGCGGTCGCCGAAGGGGCGTTCGCTGTCGAGGCCGAGGTCGGGCAGATCGAATGTCTGGGGATACACGAGCAGGGAGTCCTGGTGATCGAGCTGCGCCTCGCGCTCGAAGAAGCCGAACAGGTCGCCCGAGCGGAGGCGAGCGGGCCCGAGTCGGTAGTAGCCGCGCTCGTTCGGCGCGAGCGTGAAGCTCCAGTCGAGGGCCTGGTTGCCAGCCAGCGAGGTGGAGCGCTGGATCAGCGATACGCGCGGGATGCCCGAGGGGCGGACGCGCGCGCCCTCGATCGGGAGGTCGCGCGGGACCTGCTCGCGCAGCTCGAGCCACGGGACGGGGAGGAGCTTGGCGTTCGAGAGCCGCGTGGTGACATCGACGGTCTCGCCGACAAAGGCGCGGCGCATCGCGAGGTCGCGCTCGTAGCCCACCTCGACGAGCGCGAGTCGCGACCAGAGGCGGGCGAACGCACCGGTGGCGAACAGCAGTGCGCCGAGGGCGATCGTGACGGTGGATTCCGCCAGCATGCCCACGCCGATGATGACGCCCGAGGCGAGGAGCCAGCTCTCCGCGACGAGCCCGCGCACGGGTCAGCGCCTGTCGGCGATGGGCACGGGCGTGTCGCGGATGACCTCGTCGAGCACGTCGTCGACGGAGCGACCGCGGAGTCGGGTCTGCGAGCCGAGCACGAGGCGGTGAGCGAGGACGGGGTGGGCGAGCCGCTTCACGTCGTCCGGGCGCACGTAGTCGCGCCCCTCGATGGCGGCGAGCGCGCGTCCGGCGTGGAAGAGCGCGAGCGAGCCACGAGGACTCGCGCCCAGCTCGAAGGCGGCGTGCTCGCGGGTCGCCCGCGCGAGGCGAACCATGTAGCGCGCGACCTCGTCATCCACGTGGATCGAGGAGAGGCGGTCGCTCAGGCCGTCGAGGTCGTCACCGGAAACGACGGGTTGGAGTTCGCGCAGGGGCGAGCCGTCCTCGGAGCGGCGCAGCACCTCGAGCTCGCCGGGCTCGTCGGGGTAGCCGAGCTTGAAGCGCAGCAGGACGCGGTCGAGCTGCGCCTCGGGCAGAGGGAACGTGCCCTCGAGCTCGATCGGGTTCTGGGTCGCGAGCACGATGAACGGTTGGGGGAGCGCTCGCGTCACGCCGTCGACGGAGATGGTCCGCTCCTGCATCGCCTCGAGGAGTGCGGACTGGGTGCGCGGCGTGGCACGGTTGATCTCGTCGGCGAGCACGATGTTGGCGACGATCGGCCCCTCGCGGAACTCGAACTCGCCGGACTTCTGGGAGTAGTAGTTGATGCCGAGGATGTCGGACGGCATCAGGTCGGGCGTGAACTGGATGCGGCGGAAGGAGGCGCCGACGGAGCGCGCGATGGCGCTCGCGAGCGTGGTCTTGCCCGTGCCGGGCACGTCCTCCAGGAGCACGTGGCCCCTCGCCAGGAGCGCAACGAGCACCATCGTGACGGCGTCGTCGGCTCCCACGATCACGCGTCCGACGTTGTCACGGATGAGGTTTGCTGCGCGGTGAACGGCCTCGGCGGCTGCAGCGCCGCCGGGGGGCGTGAGCGTGGTCGGCTGCATGCGACTCCGTTATGTATCAGCTGCCGCGATGGCGGTCGTTTGTGATGGCCTCGAGGATACGTCATCGCCTCGGCGTGCGGTTTCCTCAGCGACGCGGCCGCCATGCTTGCACGCCCTGGCGACTTGCGGCCTCGAGGGGTACGCGGCTAGCGTGGCCGCATGCCTGACGAATCGGCTCCGCCACCGGACTCGGGAACGCCCGACTACGCCTCCCTGGCTCGCGAGCTGCGCGAGGCGCGCGACACGTTGATCGCGCTTGCCCGGGAGCTCCCGGAGTCGAGGGCGTACCGGGCCACCGAGCGTGTGGGCTGGACGCTGAAGCACGAGCTTGCGGCGCTGGCGGCGGCCGACCTCGAACTGGTGCACGTCCTCGATGAGCTGCGTCGACGTTCCGGGACCGTGACGCTCGAGCTGCGACGGCGCCGTGCCGAGGCGATGCATGCGGTCCAGAACATCCGGCTCACGCCGCTCATCGAGCGGCTGGAGCAGGGAGGCGCGGCGGCGAGCGAGGCGCTGGCGGAGCACGGGCACCACCTCGCGAGGGTGGTCCACATCGAGCGGGCAGCGGAGGGCGTGGAGCCCTCGGAGGCCACGAAGCTGGCGCACGCGTATCGCGAGCGGGTGCAGGCGGCGATCGCGACGCTGAGCGGCCCTCGAGCGGTAGGTTCGTGCGTCGATGCGGCATGCGCCTCGATGGTGGGGCTATCGCGGGCCCATCAACTCGGAACCGGCAGGTGGACACCCCTTCGGGGTGACTGCCGGCCCACCCACCCTTCTCACTGGCGGGCCCTCGGTGCCCATCGGCCCACTCGGGGGGACTTGACGCGTACCGTGTCCGAGGGGTGAACCTCGATGGGCGACAGGGTCCTTCGGCGCGCCCTTCGACAGCCCTTCGACTTCGCTCGGGTGAGCCTCAAGTCGAACGGGTGAGGAACGGCCGCGGCCAGGCTTGAGGCGCCCGCGCCGACAGGGTGACGTCGGGTGCACGAGCGTTGGCGCGGACTCGCAAGATCCGTGGCTGACCGGCGGTTGACCGACACCGACCGCTCGGACAACCCTCGGGGGTGGCCGGGTGTGGGAGACTGGGGCATTCCGACCGGGGCAGGCGATAACGACGGAGGCATGGGCCGCCGATGACCACCACAGGCTCCCCTCGCAGCGAGTTCATCCAGGACCGGCTGGCGGTGACGCGTCAGCAGGTGCCGAAGCAGACGCCCGAGGACCGCGTTCGCAACTTCGAGGAGACGTACCTCGGGTTCGACCTGCCACTCGCGATGGTGGAGGCGGCGCGCTGCCTCGACTGCCCCTCGGCGCCGTGCATGCAGGCGTGCCCGGTCGGCAACGACATCCCCGCGGCGCTGATGCTCCTCGAGCGTGGGGAGCTGGAGGCGGCGGCCAACAAGTTCCGCGAGACCTCGACGCTGCCGGAGATGTGCGGGCGGCTGTGCCCGCAGGAGAAGCTCTGCGAGGGCGCGTGCGTCGTCGGATTCGCCATCCGCACCGACGGCTCGCATCATCCACCGGTGGCGATCGGCCGCCTGGAGACGTTCCTGACCGATCAGCAGCGCCAGCGGCACAGCGGTTTCCCCCTGCCGGAGCACACCACGCCGTCCTCGGGGCGGCGTGCGGCGGTCATCGGCAGCGGGCCGGCGGGCCTGACGGTCGCGGAGCAGCTGCAGCGCCGCGGCCACCAGTGCACGGTCTTCGAGGCGTGGCCGGAGCCGGGCGGCGTGCTGCTGTACGGCATCCCGAACTTCAAGATGCGCAAGGAGATCCTCGAGGAGAAGATCGAGTACCTGAAGCGCCTCGGGGTGGAGTTCCGCACGAACACTCGCATCGGCACGGACCTCTCGCTGCAGGACCTGCACGACGTCGAGGGCTACGACGCGATCTTCCTCGGGACCGGCGCCTGGGTCGGCAGCCGGCTGGGCATCGAGGGCGAGGAGCACCTCGCACACGTCTTCTCGGCGACCGAGTTCCTGGTCCGCGGCAACCTCGAGGAGCACCAGCTCCCGGACGACTTCCGCGAGCCACCGTACGTGGGCGACGACGTGGTGGTCGTCGGCGGTGGGGACACCTCGATGGACTGCGTGCGCACGGCGGTCCGCCTCGGCGCGAAGCGCGTGACGCTCGTCTACCGCCGCACCGAGGCGGAGATGCAGGGCCGCGACGAGGAGCGGCGCCACGCCCGCGAGGAGGGCGTGCACTTCGAGTTCCTGACGACGCCGATCAAGCTCTTCGGTGACGACGACGGGAACGTCGAGGGGATCGAGCTGATCCGGATGGGGCTCGGGCCGAAGGACGCCTCGGGACGCCCTCGGCCGGTGCCGATCGAGGGGTCCAACTTCCGCATCGCTGCCTCGGCGGTGGTGACGGCGATTGGCTACAACGTCGACGGCGAGTTCACGAAGCACGCGGGCGTCGATACGGACCGCTGGCACCTCGTGCGGGTGGACCCGACGACGCACCGCACGAACGTCCCGTACATCTTCGCCGGAGGCGATGTGGTGAACGGCGCCGACCTGGTGGTAACGGCGATCGCGGACGCGAAGAAGGCCGCGACCTGGATCCACCAGTACCTGCGCAGCCTCGATGAGGATGCGCGGTAAGCGGTAGGGGCGCCCCTCACCCTGCCCTCTCCCAAGGGGGAGAGGGTTCTGATGCCGGGAATCCGACCCCCTCGCCCCGTGGGAGAAGGCCGAGGTAAGGACTCCGACCCCCTCGCCTTCTGGGAGAGAGCTGAGGTGAGGACTCCGACCCCCTCGCCCTCTGGGAGAAGGCCGAGGCAAGGACTCCGACCCCCTCGCCCCCTGGGAGAGGGCAGGGGTCGAAACCACATCGAGTGGCGGGCATCGGGGGTGGGTATGCGCTCCGAGGTCATCTCTGTCGGCACCGAGATCCTGCTCGGTGAGATCACGGACACGAACGCGGCGTTCATCGCCTCGCAACTGCCACAGTTCGGCATCGACCTCCTGTACGTCTCGCAGGTGGGGGACAACCAGGACCGCCTCCGCGAGGTGTTCAAGCGCGCGTGGGACCGCTCGGACCTCGTGTTCGTGAGCGGAGGGCTGGGGCCGACGCAGGACGACATCACTCGCGAGACCGTGGCGTGGATGGTCGGCGAGGCCGATCAGATGGCGGTGGACGCCGAGCAGGAGCGGATCCTGCGGGCGATGATGGAGCGCGGCGGACGTCGGATGCCCGAGCAGAACATCAAGCAGGCGATGCTCATCCCCTCGGCGACGGCGCTGGCCAACCCTCGAGGCACCGCGCCCGGCTGGTGGGTCGAGAAGGCCGGCAAGTACGTCTGCGTGATGCCCGGGCCTCCGCAGGAGATGACGCGGATGTGGGGCACGAAGTGCTGCCCCGCCTCGAGGGGCTGGCGGACGGCATCCTCGTCTCGCGCACGCTGAAGACCACGGGCCTCGGCGAGAGCACGGTGGACGAGATGCTGACGCCGCTGCTGAGCGGCACGAACCCCTCGGTGGGGATCTACTTCCGCTCCGACGGCGTGCACGCGCGGATCAGCGCCAAGGCGCCGACGCGCGAGGAGGCGTGGCACCTGATCCACCCGGTGGAGGACGAGGCGCGGCGCATCCTCGGACTGGCGGTCTGGGGCTCCGACGACGAGACGATCACCGGCGCCGTCGGTCGGATGCTGCGCGATCAGCGCCTCACCCTCGCGGTGATGGAGTCGGCGACCGGGGGCGCCGTGGCGAGCGCGGTCACCGGCGTGCAGGTCCTCGGACTACTTCGTCGGCAGCATGGTGGGTACTCAGGCCAGTCGAGGTCAACGCTGGGGTGGCGCCGAGATCACGGCGATGCAGGCTGGTCTCGCAGCAGACGGCGGAGGCGATGGCGCGCGCGGCGCGGGAGCGTCTGCACTCGGACCTGGGGCTGGGGATCACGGGCATCGCGGGCGGCGACGAGCTCGAAGGGGCAGCCACCCGGGACGATGCACATCGCGCTGTGGGACGGCGAGGAGATGCGCTACAACGCATCGCGCTACCACCAAGGGCGCGCGGTGGCCAAGAGTCGCGCGGTGCTGCAGGCGATATCGATGCTACGGGAGTACCTGATGCAACGCGCGGCGGCTCGTCAGGAGTAGGCCTCGATGGCCGCCGGATGCAGTTACTTCGTGGATCGAGGTCGGCCCTCCGGGCCGGTCACCCGCCCGCCCACCCGCTTATGCGAGGGTGCCCTCTTCGAGCAGCCGCCCCTCGCGCAACTGGGAAGAAGGCGACCCCTCGCGACAGCACCTGAGGCAGGGGGCCCGCGACGCCAGGAAGGCTCGTCAGACGTCCAGGACGGGACAGGGCCAGGGCGGGGCTCAGACCAGTTGGTCGCCGAGTTACCGCACGAGCTGGTAGATGGCGGGGCGATGGCAGGGGCGTGGCACAGGCTTCCCTGCTGAGCGCGCGGCATCGAGCCAGGCCGTGCGCGCGGCACTCGAGTTCCGCGAGCGCCTCAGCCAGGAGTCGCTCCCAACGCGGAGCGAAGAACTTTAGATCAGGGATGTCGGCGACGTACGCCGCAACCTCGTCGCTGAAGATATTGATGTGATAGTCCCTCACGTGTCCTCCAGACGCAGATCGTACTCTTCGACCAGACCGAACAAGGCCTAGCACGCGTGCGCGAGGAGACGCCGTGATCACCTCGATCGCCCTCGGGACGAACGCGCTGTATGCGTTCCGGCTCGCCGAGGGCAGGGCGCTGCTCGTCGATGCGGGGCCGGACCTCGAGGGGTCGTGGGACGAGCTCGTGGCGCAACTGCGCGCGGCGGGCGTCGCGCCTCGCGAGGTGCGTATCGTCCTCATCCTCGCACGCGCACGCCGATCCGCCAGGCTCGCCTCGCGGTGGGCAGCCGAGGGCGCGCGTGTGCTCGCGGGCGGCGCGGACCTCGATGCGCTGCGCGCGGGCGCCGAGTACGCGGCGACGCGCGCAGCACGCGAGGCCGAGCTGCGACGCCACGGCTGCCGCCGGCGTCCTCGAGGCGATCGCGGCGCGGCCTCGAGGTGGGTTCCGCTGGCCAGGTGCCCCGGACGTCGAGGCGGTCGTCGACGGGACGTCGTTCGCCCTCGCTGGTGGGGGGCGGCTCCGGGTGCTGGTGACGCCGGGACACACACCCGAGACCTCGTGATCGCCGTCGAGCGTACGGGGGCGGCCCTCGAACATGCTCGGGGGGACACGCTCCTGCCGGACACCATCCCGACGCCGGAGCTGCGCCCCGCGCGGGCCCGATGGGCGCCGCGCTGGCCTCGTTACCACCGTTCGTGACGTCGGTGGCGGAGCTGCACGCGCGACGCTCCGGCGCGGGTGTGGCCGGGGCACGGCAGCCGTCGAGGGGACGCCGCCCGAGGACTGAGCGCGCGCTTCCCCTCGGGCACCACGAGCGGCGCGCCTCGCGGGTGCGTGCCGCCCTCGATGCCGGGCCGGCGTCGGCGTTCAGTGGCGCGGACGCTCTTTCCTCGCCTGCCAGCAGTCCGCCTCGGGCAGGCGCTGACCAGGGTGATCGGTCACTTCGACCTGCTGGTCGCATCCGGTGGTGGCATCCTCGAGGAGGGCGTCGACGGGGTGCTCGGGATGCGGGCGGTCCCCGAGAACGCTTGATTGATTCCGGACCGTGCGTCGTCTGCAGATTCGGAACTTGATTGTTTCGGGCCATTCGGCGCGGGAATCAGGTCTGTCGCGAGCAATGGCCGATCGACAGGCGGAGGCGTGCGACGGTGCCCACGAGCGGACCGTAGGACTCGATGGTGCGAGCTCCGAGTGGGGTATGGCGTCTCCCGGGTGCGGTCGTTCCGGGATTGCCAACTGCGATTCCCGTGCGTACTATCGATCGTTATCGTGCACGTGAACGTCACCGATGCGGGGACGGCGGCGGCATCCCGGTGGGCCGCACGTGGAAGGTGACGCGGCGACCACGATCAGACGCCCGGCCCCCGGCCCCTGGTTCCTGGGGAGCGCCCCTCGGCGAGGACGCCGACTACAACCTTGCGGCGCGGGTGCGGGGTCGGGTGCCCCGGATCCCGAGCAAGGCCGAGCGGGCCTCTGCGACTGAGCCCGCGGAGACGCCGTACAACCTCGCGGCGCGCGTGTACGGCCGGCGGGCAACGGCGATCGAGGCCGGCGACGCCGCGACGCTCGCGCTGGCTCCCTCGCTGGCGCCGGGGCTGCCGGCCCCGGCACTGCCGCTCGTCCCGACGCCATCCTCGAAGAGCGGCATGCTCTCGAGACTGGGCGCGCTGCGCACGTTCGACTCGCTGCGGCTGGCGCCGTTCCGCTGGTACTTCATCTCGATGATGGGCGTCTTCGGCGCCATGAACATGCAGATGGTGGTGCGCGGCGCGATCGTCTTCCAGTTGACGGGGCAGTACACGAAGCTCGGTGAGATCTCGCTGGCGAACGCGCTCCCGGGGCTGGTGCTGTCGCTGCCGGGGGGCGTCCTCGCGGACCGGGTGCCGAAGAAGCTAGTGCAGCAGATCGGCAACACGCTGAACGCGGCGAATGCGCTGTCGCTCGCGCTGTTGATCCTGTCGGGGAACATTTCGTACGGGTGGCTGCTGGTGAACGCGGTGGCGCAGGGCGTGATCCAGGGCCTCATGATGCCGGCGCGCCAGTCCATGATCCCGGACATCGTGCTGCCTCGCTACGTGATGAACGCGGTGGCGCTGAACAACGTGGGGATGAACATCTCGAGGATGTTCATGCCGGCGCTCGGCGGCTTCCTGCTGGCGATGACGGCCTCGGAGCTGCCGGGAACCGTATCGACCGGCGCGAGCATCGTCTTCTTCGTGATGGCGGGGTTCTACCTCTTCTCGGTGGTGACGCTGCTGGGAGTGCCGGCGAAGCCGATCGAGGTGCCGCCGGAGGAGCGGATCGAGATGCCCTCGAGGGGCCGCGCCGGCGGTGGACACGGTGCGCCGAGGGCCCGCGGGGCGAAGTCGGCGGGCCTGGGGGACATGTGGGACGGCATCAAGTACATGTTCCGCGACCGCACGGTGGGCGTGATCCTGCTGGTCAACTTCCTGATGGTGCTCTGCTCGATGCCGTACATGCAGATGCTGCCCGGCTTCGTCAGCGACGTGCTGAAGGGCGGACCGGGCCTGCAGGGCACGCTGATGAGCGCGACCAGCATCGGTTCGCTGGCGGCGGCGCTGATCATCGCCTCGCTGCCGAGCAAGCGTCGCGGGGCGATCCTGCTGTGGGGCTCGGTGCTGCTCGGGCTGGCGCTGATCGCGTTCTCGGCCTCGCACTGGGTGTGGGTGACGCTGCCGATCATGGTGTTCATCGGGATCGGCCAGAGCACGCGCATGGCGCTCTCGAACGTGCTGGTGCAGAGCTACACGGACGACCAGTATCGAGGCCGGGTGATGTCCATCTACATGATGGAGATGAGCCTGGTGCAGATCTCGACGTACTTCGTGGGGCTGGCCGCGGACGTGGTGGGCATCCAGTGGGCGCTGGGGGCGACGTCGGCGCTGCTGGTGGTGCTGGCGCTGGGGACGTACGTCACGTCCTCGAAGTTCCGCAACCTGGCGTAGCGCCCTCGAGGGGTACGAAAGCAGGAGGGGCGGCCGCGGGGCCGCCCTTCGTGCGTGGGTCGACACACGTCGGGAGGTGGGAGAATACCCGAACGCGCTTAGGCATTTGACTATCTCCTGGTCACCGGCAACACTGCTATATGACGATAATCAGGTACTCAGCTGAACTTGGATCATCTTGGCAACGAGATCAAACCGACGATCTGCTCGGCGAAGGAACGCAGCACGCGAGGCGGCTCGGCGCCTCGATCACCACGAGCGCTACCTTGCCCATCTACGTCTTGCGGAATCGCACGCGGCGCAAGCATTCCCGGGGAGCCCTCCTCGCTGACGGACATGCTCGCGGCCGGTTACAGTCGATTAGACGCGCTCAATGAAAACCTCCAGGCGAGGATTCGCAGTCGGCGTCGGCACAACACCCCGACCGAATCGGGACAGACGACGAGTGCCGATCTTCGTCGATGAGTGCGGGGCACATGAACTGACCCGCTCGAGAAGGACTTCCGCGCCTTTGCTCTCGCCGCTGTGCTTGTCCGCGAGTCTGAAGTACGACGACTTCGCGACGACTTGGGAGAGCTGGAAGCGAGCAACGTGGGGCGTGGAGGACAAGAAGGTCCACGAACCAGACGTTCCGGAGAGGGCGTGGCCCCTTCTGGTTCAAAGGAGACTACGCGCTCCGAGAGCGTGCGGTGAATTCGCTTGCGGCAACGCTCCGAACTCTGGACTTCACCGTGGTTGTCGTGGTCATTCGTGCAGACGCGTACCTCGCAGAATTCAAGGCCGAGCCCATGGACACCACCCTGCCGGAACACCCCTACCACATGGCGCTCGATTTCTTGGCTGAACGACTCGCGATGGTGCTCGACGGTAGATTCCGCGGAGCACGCGGCCAACTGATCGTGGAATCACGCGGGCCGCTCGAAGACGCCGAACTTCAACACGAGTTTGCGCGACTTCAGATAGACGGCACGTCGTACACGGCGTATCAGACGCATGGTTCCGCACGCAGTTCTATCCAGGCATCTCGTTCGGAACCAAGAATGACTATCTTGCGGGGCTAGAAGTCGCCGACTTGAGTAGCGCGCCCTTGCGCGGAGAAGGTGCTCGCGCCGGGTACGAATCCTCCACGCTGGGCGGAAGTCCGCAGGAAGCTCGCGATGGTGGAGACCGCTCACTCACCCCTCCGGATCAAGATCGTGCCGTGGTCTGAGGAGTTTGATGCGGTGTGGGAAAGCTAAAGGGGCGTCCCGCGAACGAGACCCCTTTCGCCGACCAGGACAACGCCAGCCCACTTGATATGACTTTCGGCGAGCCACTCGAACTTGTCAAGTCGGCGACGCTTCGCGACGCTCCCCCACAAGCGACCTACGAGAAATCCCTAAAGCTCCTGTAGCGATCGCCTACTCCGCGGCCAGACTCCGGTACAGCGACGGCAGGCGGCGCGGGAGGGACTCGATGTTGTCCACGACCTCGTAGCCGACGTCGTCCATCATCTGCTTGAGGTAGTCGTGGCCTTCCTTGTCGACGGTGATGAGGAAGGGGGTGATGCCGGCGCGCTTCGCCTCCTGCAGGGCCTGGTGCGTGTCGTGGACGGCGTATTCCTTCTCGGTGCGGTCGCGGCCGTAGCCGTGATCCTGGGGGCGGCCGTCCGAGACGAGGATAAGGATCTTCACCTTCGCCTCGAACTCCTGGAGCTTCCAGATGGTGTGACGAATGGCGGGCCCCATGCGCGTGGAGCGGATCGGCTCGATCTTGTCGACTCGGCGGCGCACGGAGTCGTCGAGGTCCTCCTCGAGGTCCTTGATCACGTAGTACTCGACGTTGTCGCGGCCGTAGCCGGAGAAGCCGTAGATGCCGTAGCTGTCACCGATCGCCTCGAGGGCTTCGATGATCAGGATGGCGGACTCCTTCTCGAGGTCCACGATCCGCTTCGGCGGCTCGAGCGCCTGCTTGGCGCGACGGCTGGCGAGCCACTGGAAGTACTTGCGGGGATCGTCGTCGAAGTCGTCTTCCTGCTCGTACTTGGGCTTCTGCTTCTCGATCTCCTCGTCGGTGGAGGCGGACATGTCGAGGAGGAAGGCGACGGCGACGTCGCGCTCGATCTTGTTGCGGCGCCAGTAGATGCGGCCGAGGGGGCCGGTGCCGGCCTTCTTGTCGACGAGGAACTCGATGGCTGCGTCGATGTCGATGTCCTCGCCGTCCTCGAGGCGCTTGATCTTGCGGAAGGTCTCGGGACGCATGATCTCGAACTGGCGGCGCGTCTCCATGACGAGGCCGTGGTTCTTGCGGAGGGTGTCCTCGTAGTAGTCGAGCTCGCCTTCCTCGCCGACGCGCTCGCCGACGCGGCACCACCGCGGCCGGTAGTCGCCGGCGCGGAAGTCCCACTCGTCGTAGTAGTGCCAGTGCACCTCGACGGGGAGGTCCTCGATGGGGCCGGGCTCCTCCTCGACGCCGCCGCCGTCCTGCTCGCCCTGCTGGACCTTCTGGTCCGACTGCGGGGTGCCCGCCTCCTTCTCGAGGTTGGAGAGGAACAGGCCGAGCGTGTTCGAGAGGTCGCCCTCCGCCATCTCTGAGATCGTGATCTCGACGGAGTTCTCGAGGAGCTGCTTCAGCTGTTCGGCGGACATGGGGCTGAGGACGGCGTCGCCCTGCAGGCCCTGCTGCTGCAGTCGGAGCTGCATCAGCAGCTGGACCAGCTCGGGCTTGAAGTCGCCGCGGAACTCGGGCTGAGGCGGGTTCTGGAAGGCCACCTCCTCGCCGCCGGGGACCATCGGGCCCATCTCGCCGTCGCCCGAGCCGCCCGGCATCATCGGGTCGATCGAGAGGTAGTCCTCGTCGTAGGCGACCCAGTCGTCCTTCAGCAGGTCGCTCACGATGTTGGGGATGCGGTCCGCGATGTCGTAGAGCGCCGCGGCCACCTCGGCAGAGTCCTGCACCGTGGCGCCGCGCTGCTCGACGACGCGGAGGGCCGCGAGCGCCTGTCCGAGGAGGACCTGCAGCGGCTCGGGCCAGAGAATGGTGTCGGCTCGATGGAGCGAGGCGCGCAGGAGGTTCTCGACGAACGCAGCGCGGAGACCCATCGCGCGGACATCCGGACGGCGATCGGCCTCGTAGGACTGGAGCTCGCGGAGCGGCTCGCGGATGCCGCCGTACTCGCGGGAGACGACCGCGTCGACGCGGGTGTCCTCGGCGACCGTGAACATACCGGCGATCATCGTGCGGTCGGCGAAGAGGTCGAAGTAGCGCTGCATCGGGGTGACGGCGGCGAGCTTCGCCGGTGCGTCGACCTCGGTGTGCGAGGGCGCGGGCTTCGAGGCCTCGCGCGCGGCGATCGTCGAGGCGGTGTGTGCGCCGGGCTCGCCGTAGCGATAGGTGAACGAGCCGAACTCGAGGCGGCCGGTCTGGTGGGTGGTGAAGACCTTATAGGCCTGGAAGTTGCGCGGCTGCTCCTCGTAGGCGTTGACGAAGGGCGGCAGGTAGATCGAGGTGCCCTCGGTGGTGGCGACCGACTCGGTGACCCAGCCGATGCCGCGGTCGACGAGGTCCTCGGAGGAGCGCACCGCGATCTGCTCGCCGGTGAGCGCCTTGGCATAGAGGCGGAGCGTGGTGCCCACCGAGGAGAGCTCGACTCGCGCGGAGAGGGCGGCCAGCATCTCCTCGGCGCGCGTGGACTCGAGGCGGAAGTAGGCCTCGGCGCCCTCGGCGTTGCGCTCGATGAAGAGGATGTCGCGGCCGGCCTCGGACCAGCGCTCCATCTGCGGCGGGGTCAGGCGCGAGCGCACGAACGGGACCGACTTCAGGTATTCCATCGCCGAGGTGGGGCTGCCGGTGGCGAGCCGCGTGGCGAAGGAGACCATCGCGGAGTGATCGGCGGGGTCGGCCTTTGCGAGGGACGCGGCCGCCTCGGCGAAGAGGGGGTAACCCTGGCGGCCGACCTCGGTGGTGACGCGCGCGGCGAGGTCGAGGAAGTCGGCGCGCTGGCTCGCCTCAATGTTGTGGAGGAGGCGCGGGCCGCGCTCGAAGTAGAGGCGGGTGTCGGCCCAGGAGGCGCGCGTGACGGCGCGTGCGAAGCGCAGGAAGGGCTCGCGGTCGTCGGGTTCGAGCGCGCCGAAGACGGTGGCGGCGCTCTCGAGGCAGGCGGTGGCGAGCTCGTAGGAGCGCTCGGTGAGGGCGTCGATGACGTCGACGAACTCGTCGAGGGCGCTCAGGGTGAGCACGCCGAGCAGGCCGGGGCTCGAGGCGTAGAAGAGCGCGGAGAGCGAGATCGACTTCCAGTTGCCGCGGCAGAGCCGGTCGCCGAGGTTTGCCCACGGCGTGAGGTCGTCGGCGGGCACCATTTCGATGATGGCAGGGGTGGCCTTGAGGTAGGCGGCCGCCATCAGCGCCGAGCGGCTGGCGAGGTCCTGCGCGGTCTCACCCCAGGTGATGAGGTCATCGAAGGCGAGGCGGGGGGCAAGGTCCGGCGAGGCACGGAAGTACTCGGCTGCGGCTTCCCACGACCGAAGCGAGTGGTGGGCGAGCCCGACGCCCTGGCTGGCCCAGCGCTCAAGCTGGGAGTCGTCGAGGGTGGCGTCGAGCGCGTTCAGGGCGGCGCTGAACTCCTCGGGGAGGGAGGCGCCGAAGCCGCGGAGCTCGGGTGAGAACCGTTCGACGAGATCCTGTGCCGGGCTCATAGGCGACTTCCCTGTGTGGAACGCAGAGGCCGCGTCGCCGCGGCCTCGGGCTGATCAGTCTGCGGCCCGGCTCGAGGAGGCGGGCTAGACCTCGAAGATGGAGGTGACGACCTCCTCGATGGAGCGCTGGACCTCGAGGTCATCGGTGAGCGCCCAGACGATGGCGACCTGGCAGGCGCGACGTGGGGTGATGCCCTGCGCCATGAGCTTGCCCGCGTACACGAGGAGACGGGTGGAGACGCCCTCGGCGAGGCCGTGCTCCTTGAGGTTGCGGACCTTCTCGGCGAGCTTGGCGAGCTCCTGTGCGTCCTCGGCGGAGCACCCGGACTCGACCTTGATGATCTCGGCTTCCTGGTCGCGCGGCGGGTAGCCGAACTCGATGGCAATGAAGCGCTGGCGCGTGGAGTGCTTGAGGTCCTTCAGCGCGGACTGGTAGCCCGGGTTGTAGGACATCACGAGGAGGAAGCCGCCGGCGGCCTCGAGGAGTTCGCCGCGCTTGTCGAGCGGGAGCAGGCGGCGGTAGTCGGTCAGGGGGTGGATGAGGACGGTGGTGTCCTTGCGCGCCTCGACGATCTCGTCGAGGTAGCAGATGGCGCCGACCTTCACCGCTCGGGTGATGGGTCCGTCGATCCAGCGGGTGTTCTCGCCCTCGAGGAGGTAGCGGCCGACGAGGTCGGAGGCGGTGAGGTCCTCGTGACAGGCGACGGTGATGAGGGGGACGCCCTCTTCCTCCTTGTTGCCGAGGTGCTCGTGGAGACGCCACGACATGTACTCGACGAAGCGGGTCTTGCCCGCGCCGGTCGGGCCCTTGAGCAGAACGGGAATCTGGCGCTCGTAGGCCTGCTCGAAGAGCTGGATCTCATCGGAGATGGGGAGGTAGAAGGGCTCCTCGGTGAGCCGGAACTCCTCGACGGCCAACTGCTTGAAAGCCTGCTGGGGCTGCGTGATCGTCAAAAGGGGCCTCGCACTGGTCCGCCCGTAGGGCGCTGCTGGATGGGTACGCGTTCCTGCCGGGAACGCGCGATCTACGGCTGAAGCTTCTTCCAGCGCGCTTCGACGCGCTTGTTCAGTTCCTCGACCGAGTCCGAATTGTCGATCTTCACATCGGCGTGCGCGAGCCGCTCCTTGTTGGAGAGCTGGGAGTCGATGCGCGCCTGGGCCTGCTCGGCGGTGAGGTTGTTGCGTGCCATCAGCCGCTCGCGGGCGACCTCGGGCCGGACGTAGACGACCCAGACTTCATCGACGAGGTCGGTCCACTCGGCCTCGATGAGCACGGCGGCCTCGAGAACGACGACGCTGGTGGTGCCGCGGGCGCGCTCGGCCTCGATCTCCTCGGACGCCATCCGCCGGATCTCGGGCCAGGCGATGTCGGTGAGGCGCTTCATCTGCGCGGGGTCACCGAAGACCTTGCCGCCGAGCAGCTGGCGGTTGATCGTGCCATCGGTGTTCACGAGGTCGTGACCGAACTCGTTGACGACCTTCTGGAAACCGGGGCTGCCGGGCTCGTAGACGCGGTGCCCGACGCGGTCCGCATCGATGACATGGGCGCCGCTCTGGCGGAGTTGCTCGGCGGCCGTCGACTTCCCGGAGGCGATTCCCCCGGTGAGTCCAATGACAATCATGGTGACTCCCGATGCGAACGTCGGAGGAAAAGCCCGGGAGTTCCCGGGACGCAGCAGGTCGGCCCCCCGATGGGCTGATTCGCACTCATTGTATTTTCGGTATCGGTCGGTCGCAAGGCGAGTTATGGATTCCTGCGAGCAAACCGCTGTCGAAGCGGGTGGAAAAGCGATTGGGCTGCCGGACGTTCGTCCGGCAGCCCAATCTGAGCGGTTGACTCGAGGGCGAAACACCCTGGAGCGTTGCCTTACTTCGCGGCCTTCACGGCGTCGATGAGGGCGGGCACGATTGCCTTCCAGTCGCCCACGATGCCGTACTTGGCGGACTTGAAGATGTTGGCTTCCTTGTCGCGGTTGATGGCGACAATCATCTTCGAACCGGAGCAGCCGGCCATGTGCTGGCTCGCGCCCGAGATGGCGACGGCGACGTAGAGGTCCGGGGTCACGACCTTGCCGGTGAGGCCGACCTGCTTGGCGGGCGGGTACCAGCCGAGGTCGACGGCGGCGCGGGAAGCGCCAGTGGTCGCCTTGTCGGAGCCGAACGCCTCGGCGAGGGCTTCGATCTGGCGGAAGGATTCGGCCTCGCCAAGCCCTCGACCGCCGGAGACGACGATCGGAGCTTCCTCCATCTTGAGGCCGGAGGAGACGGCAGCCTCCATACCGGAGATCTCGATGGCCGACGGGGCGGCAGCTCCGAGGTCGACGGTCTCCCCGCTGGCGCCCGCGGCGGGCGCGGCGGCGTCGAACGACTTCGCACGCACGGTGGCGACGGCGGGCGAGGTGGTGAAGCTGTAGACGGAGAGCGCGTTGCCGCCGTAGCAGGGGCGGGTGGCCTTGAAGGCGCCGCCGTCCATCGCGACGCCGACGCAGTCCATCGCGACGGCGGTGTTGCGGCGGAAGGCGATGCGCGGGGCGACATCGCGGCCGACGGGCGACTGCGCGAAGAGGACGACGCCGGGGTTCTGCTGGCCGATGGCGTTGTCGATGGCGGCGGCCCACTGGTCGGCGCGCACGTCATCGTAAGCCGCGTCGCTCGAGGAGAAGACTTTGCCTGCGCCTGCGGCGAAGGCGCCCGCGGCGGCGGCGCCGGCAGCGCTACCGAGGAGGGTGACGGCAACCGTGCCGCCCTCGGCGAGAGACTTTGCAGCGTTCAGCAGTTCAGCGGTCGTGCTGGTGATAGCGCCGTTGGCGAGTTCGCCGACGACGAGTACGTCCTGTGCCATTGCGTTCGTTCCTTTCTCGGATGGCCCGAGGTGCCTCAGCGCGCCGAGGTGCGAGTGGGAGAGCTAGAGGACCTTGTCGGCCTGGAGGGCCTTGACGAGGTTCTGCGCCATCTCCTGCGGCGTCTCGCCCTCGATGAGGATGACGTTGCCACCGGCCTGTGGGATGAAGAGCCGCTCGAGCTTGAGTCGTGCGCCGGCGGCGCCGATCGAGGAGGCGTCGAGACCGAGGTCGGCGGCGGACCACTTGGTCACGGTCTTCTTGCCGGCCTGCATGATCTGGGCAAGCTTCGGGTATCGGGGCTCACCGAGTTCGTTGGAGACGGTGACGACGGAGGGCATCGGGAGCTTGACGGTCTGGAAGCCGTCCGGAAGGACCCGCTGGACGACCATCTTGTCGCCATCGACCTTCACGTCCTTGGCGATGATGGCGGCCTGCCAGCCGAGGGTCTCGGCGATGCCGACACCCGTCTGGCCCATGTCCCAGTCCGCGGCCTGGCGGCCGCAGAAGACGGCGTCGACGTTGCCGAGCTTCTGAATTGCGGCGGAGAGGACGCGGACGGTGCCGGTCCAGTCGCCGCCCTCGAAGGCGTCGTCATCGAGGAGCAGGCCTTCGTCGGCGCCCATCGCGAGCACCTGCTTGATCGCTGCCTGGGCCGATCCCTTCCCCATGGAGACGACCGTGATCTTGACGTCGGCGCCGGACTCCTTGATGCGGAGGGCGGCCTCGGCGGCGATGGCGTCGAACTGGCTGAGGACGGGGGCGATGCCCTGGGCGGGAATCACCTCGTTGGTCTGTTCGTTGACTCGGAAGGCCGAGGGCGGCGTCTCCGGGTCCGGGATCTGCTTGGCGCATACGACGAAGTGCATGGGTTCCGTTCCTCCCGCCGCGAGGCGAACCGCCCTCGAGGCGTCCTTCAACCCGGGAGCGACCCGGGACCGCGTACTGACGTGAGGCGCGTGCGGCGTGGGCTGCCCTCGAGGGCGGCGTCGCGCTCGATTGCCCGCGCCGGGCCATCCTTATGTCCGCCGTGCGAGGGCGAGACCGGGCTGGCCACGCCTCGAGATGTGACACGTGGCCGTGCCGCACATTCGAGGCGACTGCCTGCGCGACGAGGCTCACCTCGCCGCGCAGCATTGTAGTGACGATTTCGCAGATGTGGGCCGGGCCTGTCAGGCCTTTGCAGCGTCTGCGGTGGCTCCCTTTGCCGCGTCGGGACCGAGGACCGCCTGCTCCAACAGCTCGGCGATGTCGAAGGCGCGCATGCGGCTGTCTTCGTCGGGCTGGATGGCCGGGATGCCGTCCTCGAACATCTGGATGCAGAAGGGGCAGTTCGAGATGAGGCCGTTGGCGCCTGTGTTCGCTGCCTCCTCGGTGCGCACGTGGTTGACGCGGCGCTCGCCGAGCTCTTCCTGCCACATGTTGCCGCCGCCGGCGCCGCAGCAGAGGCCGGCGCTCTGGCTGCGCTGCATCTCGCGCAGCTGGGCGCCCGGCAGGACCGCGAGGATCTCGCGCGGCGCGTCGTAGACGCCGTTCAGACGGCCGAGGTAACACGAGTCGTGGTAGGTGAGGGCGGTCGCGCTCACCTGGTGCTTCGGGACGAGCGTGCGCTGCTGGACGGCCTGCGCGAGGAACTCGGTGTGGTGGAGCACCTCGAAATGACCGTCGAACTGGGGGTACTCGTTCTTGAAGGTGTTGAAGCAGTGCGGGCAGTTCGTGATGACCCGCTGCACGTTCTTCGACTTGAACGTCTCGATGAGCTGCTGGGCGAGGATCTGGTAGAGGTACTCGTTGCCGAGACGCCTCGCGGGGTCGCCGTTGCAGGTCTCCTCCTGGCCAAGGACGCCGAACGACGCCCCCGCCTCGCGGAGGAGGCGGAAGACCGCGCGGGTGATCGGCAGGTTGCGCTCGACGAGGGAGCCCGAGCAGCCGACCCAGTAGAGGTAGTCCTGGGAGCCATCGAAGAGCGGGACGTCGCCGAGGCCCTCCATCCAGGTGGTGCGCTCGAACGAAGTGCCGCGCCAGGGGTGCCCACGCATCTCCATGTTCTCGAGCGCCTGCTGGGCAGTGGCGGGGATGCGCGCCTCGTCGAGGACGAGGTAGCGACGCATGTCGACAATCGTCGGGACGTGCTCGATGAGCACGGGGCACTCCTGGACGCACGCGCCGCAGGTGCGGCAGGCCCACAGGGTCTCGTCCTGGATGACCTCGCCGACCATCGCCACCGGCGAGACGGCGCGGACGTCGCCACCGGCGTGGCCGACGCGCTGCAACTCGGGACCCACCTCGGCGAGGTGCGCCTTGAGGTCCTGGATCAGGTGCATCGGGGAGAGGGGCTGACCGGCGAGGTTGGCGGGGCAGACGTTCGTGCAGCGGCCGCAGCGGACGCACGCGTCGAGCTCGAAGAGCTGCTTCCAGGTGAAGTCCTGGATCTGGCCGACGCCGAAGACCTCGCGCTCCTCGATGTTCGGGATGGCGTTCAGGCGGCCGGGCGAGTCCGTCCGCAGGAAGAAGGCGTTGATGGGCGCAAAAATCAGGTGGTCGAGCTTGGTGAAGACGATCAGGCCGAGCCAGCCGAAGGCGATCACGACGTGGGTGAGCCACGACCAGTAGTGCCCGAAGAGGACCTGGCTCTCGTGCATCCCGAAGAGCGAGAAGAAGTTCGCAAGGATGTACGAGCCGAACGACCACGGCGCCCAGTCCGGGTGCTGCACGAGCTCGGTCGCGAGGATGCGGAAGGTTTCGACGAGGAAGCCGGTGATGAGGACGAGGCCGAGGCCCCAGATGATCAGGTGATCCTCGAGGTGCTCGTCCCAGCGGATGCGGTGGTAGTTGTCGAAGTAGCGGCGGTAGAGCGCCATGCCAACGCCCACGAGGCCGATCACACCGAAGAGGTCGCCGTAGAACGAGTAGAAGAGATAGTACGAGCCCTGGAGGAAGTGAAGCTGGAGGTCATCGTCGAGCGCGACCTGCGCGGTGACGAACGTCAGGATGACGATCGACGAGAGGATGCACCAGTGCATGATGCCGGCGTAGCGGTCTCGCCTCAGCTTGTCCTGGCGCAGGCCGAACCGGCTGGCGTTGCGGAGCCGGTTCGGGAGGTCATCGAGGATGCCGGGGGTGGGCTTGCCGAGCATCCACAGCGTGGCATGGCGCAGGAAGCCGTAGATCAGGAGGCCGGTGAGGGCTGAGAAGAGGACGTAGGCGAGCCAGCCCGGCACACCGTTCCAGAAGACCTCGCGGCCGGGAATCGTGCGCTCTGCCTCGGCAGCGACGACCACGCCGGTTCCGGCGAGGCCGACCGCGGTGGTCCACCAGTTCCCCCGTCCGATGCGGGCGGGTTGATCCTCGGAGGTGAAGTCCCGGACCTCGGCGGTAGCCACGCTCAGGCCGGGTTCGCGGTCTTGGCGGCGTGCTGGTCGCGGAGCTCGTTCTTGAGGACCTTGCCGAGGTGGTTTCTCGGGAAGTCGTCCACCCACTCGTAGATGGCGGGTGCCTTGTAGGAGGCAAGCTTGGTCTTCACGAAGGCCGTGAGGTCCTCCTCGGACGCCGACTGACCCTTCACGGGAATCATCAGCGCCTTGACGACCTCGCCCCAGTCGAGGTCGGGGACACCGATGACGGCGGCCTCGGCGATGGCGGGGTGGCCCTCGAGGACCTGCTCGATCTCGGCGGGGGCGATGTTCTCGCCACCGCGGATGATCATGTCCTTGATGCGGCCGGTGATGAAGAGGTATCCATCCTCGTCGAGGCGCCCGACGTCACCGGTGTGCAGCCAGCCGTCGTGGATGGCCGAGCTGGTGGCCTCCTCCTGCTTGTGGTAGCCGCGCATGACGCGATCGCCGCGGACGCAGATCTCCCCGTCCTCGCCCTGCGGCAGCTGACGGCCCTCGGGCGAGAGGATGCCGATCTCGATGTCCGGCATGGGGCGGCCGACGGAGCGCAGGCGCTCGAGCTTCTTCTCGTTCTGCTCCGGCGTGCCGTTCATCTTGTGATCGTCGGGCCCGAGGTAGGTCATGGAGCCGGTGGCTTCGGTCTGGCCGTACGCGTTCATGAGGTCGACCGCGGGGAAGACATCGACGGCGCGGCGCACGACCTCGTAGGGCATGGGCGCAGCGCCGTAGGTGATGGCGCGGAGCGACTTCAGGTTGTAGCTCGAGAAGTTGTCGACCTCCATGGTGCGCTTGAGCATGGTGGGGACGACGAAGGCGTGCGTGACGCCCTCGTCCTCCACGGCCTGCAGCCAGGCGGCGGGGTCGAAGGCGGGCAGGATCACGAGGCGGCGGCCCGAGAAGACCGCGCTCGCCATGGTGGAGGCGCCGGCGATGTGGAAGAAGGGCACCGAGGCGAGCACCACTTCCTGGTCGGAGACCGGGTCCGGCGGCGACTGGGTGTTCACCACCAGCGCGGTGAGCGCCCGGAAGGAGAGCTGGACGCCCTTCGGCATCGCGGTGGTGCCCGACGTGAAGATGAGGAGCGCAACGTCGTCCTCATCGATGTCGGTGAAGACCGGGATGTCCTCGGAGTTCGCGACGACCGACTCGTAGGTGGGGACGCCGGCGGCCTCGAAACCGAGGGTGATGACGTTGGTGACGTTCGGGACCGTGGCGCGAATCTCCTGGAGCAGCGGGTAGTAGCGCTCCGAGATGAACAGCGTGGTGATGTCGGCGGTGTTGATCATGTAGGTCAACTCCTCGGGCTTGGCCCGGAAGTTGAGCGGTACGAACGTGGCGCCCACGGCGGACGAGGCGTAGAACGCCTCGACGAACTTGACCGAGTTGACGGACATGACGCCGACGTTCTGACCCTTGCCGACGCCCATCGCCAGCAGGCCCTGGGCGAGCTTGTTCACCCGTGTCTGGAACTGCTCGAAGGTGACGCGCTCATCCGGGTCGACGAAGCCGACCCGGTCGGGAACGATGGCGGCGGTGATTGTGATGAACTCGGCGGTGTTCATGGCCCTGGCCTCTCCTGTGTGGTGATCCCGCTACGGGACACTCGAGGCGGCGTCGTCCGCCGCAATCGTCAACTGGCCCCTGTCGTCGAACTGGGTGGTGACGCGGCGCAAGTTCAGACCGTCTCCCAGCACGCCGCGTCCGGTCGAGTCGTAGGTCGACCCGGTACACGCATCGAAGAAGCGCCCTGCCTGATCCGGACCGCCCAGGTCGGGGCGGAACGTGACTCGACAGGTGTCGCGACCGGGGGGATTGTGCGGGTCGAGGTCGGACAGCACGAGGGGCGAGCGGTCTGCCTCGATGACCACGAAGACGTGATCGGAGGCGTGGTAGACGACGGCGCCCGGCTCGAGACCTTCCAGCGTACCCAGCGCGATCCTCCCACTGCCTCGGCTCTGCCACGCGACGACTGCGACCACCATGGCCGCCCCGACGATGACCAGCCCTGCGGCAACGAGACAACCGCTGCGCACCCCGGTGGGCTCCTGCTCAGGCTGGCCGGAGTCCTGCTGGGCGTGCGTGCGACTGCCTCCCCAGGCGAAGCGGGGCCACTATAGGCAATGCGGTTGGCGATAGGCAATGCGGACGAAACACGGGATGTGGTATGGCCGCGACCGCGCGCTCAGTTGGGAGTGGCGGTGGGAGGGCGGTCCCGGCCGAGCACCTCGACGAAGATGTGCTGCGTCTGGCCGGGCTTCGTGACGAAGGCGATCTCGAACGTGCGCAGGGGCTCGATCTTGCCTGCAGCATGGATCTGATTGCCGTTGATGGCCCAGTAGGCACCGGTGCAGGGGTCCTCGAAGGTCCCGGCGACACCTCGAGGGTTGGCCTCACGGCCGCGCTCGTCGTCGGGTTGATAACGAACGAGGCAGCCCGAGGAGCGCACGCGGCCATCGAGGGCTCGCACTCGGCCATCGGCGAGGCCCACGAGGTACAGACCGAGCTCATCGAAGGGCCGCACGGAGCCAATCTCGAGGCCCTCGACGGGGCCGGCGTCGAACTCGAAGACCCGGATGTTCGGCTTGGCGACGAGGGAGCCCCAGAAGACCGCTCCCACGCTGAGCACGCTGACCGCGAGCAGCGCGATGGGGACGACCCAGCGCGGTACGCGGCTCGATGGGGCGGGGGAGACGGCGGCGTGCATTCGGTCCGTCAGCCGCGGACCGAGGCCGCGAGCGTGCGTTCCATGGCGAGGGCGTGCTGCAGCGGCTGATCGATGCCCTCGACGACGGCGCGTTTCGTGGCGCGGACGGCCTCGGCAGGGAGGGACGCGAGACGGCGGGCCCAGGTGCGCGCGGTCGATTCGAGCTCGCGCCGCTGGACGACTGCGTGGACGAGCCCCGCCTCGAAGGCCTGTTGCGCCGTGAACGGCTCGCCCGAGGTGGCCAGCAGGAGCGCGTCCGAGCGCGCGGCGTGCCTCGAGACGGTCTGGGTGCCGCCGGCGGAGGGGATGTAGCCGAGCGTTACCTCGGGGAGCGCGAAGCGGGCGTCGTCCGAGGCGACCCGCAGATCGCAGTACATCGAGAGTTCGAAGCCCGCGCCGTAGGCGAAGCCGTGAATCGCCGCCACGAGGGGCACCGGCAGCCTCGACATGACGCCCCAGAGGTCGCGCTGGCGGCGGGCGTCGCGCGCGGCGATGTACGAGGGCGCCGTGCCAAACTCGAGGATGTCGGCGCCGGCGGAGAAGGCGCGGTCGCCCGCCCCGCGGATGACGCAGGCGCGGATCGAGGGGTCGAGGCGGATGAGCTCGAACATCGACCAGAGCTCATCGCGCGTCTGGAGGTGGACGGCGTTGAGACGCTCGGGACGGTTCAGCGTCAACCAGAGGACGTCGCCCTCGCGGTCGGCCTCGACGAACGCCATCAGCGGTGAGTCCGACGGCGCACGCCTAGAGCCAGTCCGGCTTCTTGATCGGGGAGACCTCCTGGCGCTCGTGCTCGCGCCGGAGCTCGCGGTTGACCTTGTCGGCGAGGAGCTTCATCGCGTCGGAGCCCGGGCTCATCTCGTCGGTGCGCCAGCGGCGGATGGCGGCGAGGTCCTTGCGGTCCGCCTTGAGCGTGGGCGCGGCGATCAACTCGTCGAGAACCGAGTTGAACATCGTCCAGACTTCCTCGATGTCGAATTCGACCTTCATCGGACACGCTCCTCGCGAGCGGAGACGCGGGTGCTGCCGCGGCGGCGGACGTAGCGGGTGGTCTGGTCATCGATGTAGTTGCCGAGGGCGGCGTTGAAGCTCCCGGCGTAGTCGTCGAGGCCCTTCGTCCCGAGGTCGTGCTCGCGGCGCCAGGTGCGGATCGCCTCTTTCGAGGCCGCCGACAGATCGACGTTGTCGAGAACCTGCGCGGTGACGAGGGCGATGACCGCCTGCACCTCGTCCACGTTGAGAATCACGTTCATGACGTTCCCTCCGGCCGGCTTCGCACCGTGGGTGCGCCCGCGTCAAAGGTGGGGCGCGCGGGGCGCGCCGTCAAGCCAGCGGACACCGAGAACTGCCGACGCGGGTGGCCGTCCGACGCGGGTCAGCGGCCGATGAAGTCGGGCGGGCGGCGGGCGGCGAAGGCGCGGACGCCCTCGGCGCGGTCGGCGGTGGTCTGGAGGAGGACGGTGAGGTCGAGCTCGTAGCGGAGCGCCTGCTGCAGCGGCATCTCGACGCCGTGATGCACCGCCTCTTTTGCGAAGCGCGTCGCGATCGGCCCCCGGGAAGCGATGGTCTCTGCGAGGGCGCGCGCGCTCGGGATGAGCTCGGCAGCGGGGAGCACGCGGCTGACGAGTCCGATGCGCCGTGCCTCGGCGGCGTCGATCTCCTCGGCGAGCAGGAGCAGGCGGAGGGCCTGGGCGCGGCCGATCGCCCTCGGGAGACGCTGTGTACCGCCGCCACGAGGTACGCGACCGTCGGCGACCTCGGGCATCGCGAAGCGCGCGTCGTCGGCGGCCAGTCGCACATCGGCGGCGAGGGCGAGCTCGAGACCCGCGGAGAAGGCGCGTCCCGCGACGGCCGCGATGACGGGCTGCGGGATGGCGGCCACGGCGTCGGTCAGGAGGGATGCGGTGCCAACCTCGACAGGCTCGAGCAGGTCGCTCCCCCAGCCGGAGCAGAAGTCGGAGCCCGCGGGCGCGAGGACGACCGCGTGCACGTCGTCGGCGAGCGCGGCGATGTCGGAGGCGGCAGCCGACAGGTCCTCGACGAACGCGCGCGTGGCGAGGCCCCCGGGAGGATCGAGCGTCAGCGTGGCCACGTGGTGGTCGATGGCGACGGTGACCTGCGGCATCGTCGGAGAGTAGGTGCGAGGGATCGGCGGCGCAAACCGCCGATACGAATCGCCCCTCGCCCTGCCCTCTCCCAGGGGGAGAGGGTGCGGAGCCGAAGTCCCAGGGGTTGGCTCGCGTAGGCGAGACTGCGAGGATGCCCGCGAGTGTGAGTGCGGCGAGGAGGGACCGTGGACCTCGAACTGGCGGGACGCTCGGTGATCGTGACCGGCGGGAGCCGCGGGATCGGCCTCGCGATCGCCGAGGCGTTCGCGCGCGAGGGTGCGCGGCTGACGATCTGCGCGCGCGGAGCGGAAGCCCTCGAGCGGGCGGGGGCGACACTGCGGGCGCTCGGCGCGGAGGTCGAGACCGTCAGGGCCGACGTCACGCAGCCCGACCACGCCTCGATGGTGGTGGACGCGGCGGTGCGGCGATTCGCGGGCGTTGATGTGCTCGTGAACAACGCCGGTGGCACCGCGCGTGACGCCGACCTCGTGCGGTCGTTCGAGGGGTCGTTCGCGCTCAACGTCAGCTCGGCGCTGCGGATGGCCGAGGTGGCGCGCCCGCACCTCGCGCGCTCCGGGAGAGGCGCGGTCGTGAACATCTCCTCGATCTACGGCCGCGAGTCGGGGGGCGGGGCGGCGTACAACGCGACGAAGTCGGCGCAGATCGCGATGAGCAAGGCACTGGCGCGGGAGTGGATCCGCGAGGGCATCCGCGTGAATAGCGTCGCGCCGGGTTCGATCGCATTCGAGGGCGGCTCGTGGGGACGACGGCTCGTCGAGGAGCCCGAGCGGATGGCAGCGTTCATCGCGAGTGACATACCGGCGGGACGGTTCGGGCTGGCCGAGGAGGTGGCGGCGGTGGTCGTCTTCCTGGCGTCAGCGCGTGCGTCCTGGCTGGTCGGCGCTACCATCAACGTCGATGGCGGCCAGTCCCGCTCCAACATCTGAGATTCGAGCCGAGATGCGAGTGCCGCCGGACCTCGATGGTTCCGCGGGCGACGCGAGGAGTGAGCCGATGCGCTTCCAGCGCGCAGACCTGCCCGGGATAGCGATCGCGGTCCTCGGGGGACCGGCGCTCATGATCCTGTTCCTGGCGTCGTTCGAGCTGTGGCACCACCAGGGCACGCCGCTGCTCGGCGGCCTGGCGCAGAACGTGGCGGTCCCCGCGGGGCTGATCGGGGCGTTTGCGCGCTTCATCAAGAAGTGGGACCCGGTGGTGATCCTGCTCGGGATCATCGCGCTGCTGGTGGTGGGTGTGAACGTGGCTCAGCGGACCGACATGGACCACACGCTCATCTCGACACTGATGAAGCTGAGCGGCGTGCTGGTCTTCATGATCCTGAACCTGGTCATCGTGCTGCAGTTCATCGTCTACGGACTGCTGCCGATCCTCGACCGGCGCGACGCGCGCAGGGCCGCGGAGCGCGAGGCGGCCGCCGCCTGAGGCGGCCTGCGGCCTCGCCCGCCACGAACCACTCGAGGTGATGCCGTCGATGTCGGCTGCGCCGGCTCCGGGAGTGCCTGTGACCGCGGATACCACGGCGACCGGCGACACCACCTCGAGGCTGCGCGACGTGGCGGTCGCGCTGGCGGCCGAGTGGATGGGCCAGCGGTTCTTTCGCACGTTCCGCCTCGCCGAGGGCGAGGCCGCACCCTTCGACGCGCGCCTGCGCCAGCGCGACCGCACCGTCGGCGTGACGTTCGCGACGCTCTGGGACGAGCAGCCTCGCGCGGATGCCGTCGCGGCGATGGAGGCGCTCGTCTCGACCGACCTCGCGGCGGCGAACGACGACGGGGCCTACGTGCTGTGGGCGCCGCCGGGGGCCGTGCTCCCCGAGGGAGAGCCGCAGCGCTCGGATCTGCGCCTGGCGCTCGGGCGAGGACTGGCGGGGCTCGCGCCGGGACAGCGTCGCGAGGTGCGCCTGCCGGTGCAATTACGCCTCGCGAAGGTGGAGCCCGAGGGCGCGTACATGATGGTGACCGGCGCGCTGTCCTCGGAATGGGCGCACCTTTCGGAGGGCGTGACGGGCGTGTTCCACCTCGACGCGCGAGACCTGCTGCGGCTGCCGGATGAGCCCGCCGAGGTGGAGATCATCCTGTCGCGGATCCGCGATCGCGCGATGGTGATGGTGCCGCAGGAGGTCACCGAGGTGCCGGTACACGACTACTGGGTGGTCTCGCGGCTGCCCGTGGACAGCCCTCGAGGGCTGACGGTGGTGATCGCGCCGCCGGTGACGGCCGCGGATCCCGACGATGGGACGCGCGTCCGGCGCGGACTGCGACGCGCGGTCCGTCGCGCCGCAGAGACACGGACGGCGACGCCGGAGGTCGAGTTCGGTGTGCTGGTGCTCCTCGATGCGCTGGGGCACATCCGAGCGGAGCTGGCGACGCAGGCGCTGCGTGGGATGAGTCCCGCCTCGTACGGAGCGGTGGACGAGATCCTGCTGGTGGCCGACGGGCAGGTACGCGAGGTGCTCCAACCTCGCGAGCTGCCGTGGGGAGCCTGACCTCGATGGCCGTACCACCGCGGGGGGCGATCCGGGTGCGGGCGGCGGCGCCAGAAGACCTGCGCTGGGTGCGCGCGCTCGTGACGCGTGCGCTGCTCGAGGCGGGATACGACCCGCCTGCCGACGCGCGCGACGCCGACCTCGAGGACACGGGCTACTACGAGGCGCCCGGCCGTTCGCTCTGGGTGGCGTTCGACGAGCAGGACCGCGTCGTGGGGTGCATCGCCCTCGACCGGGGGGACCAGGGCGCGGCGGTGATCCGGCGGCTGGCGGGGACGGGCCTCTACGCGCTCCTCGCGGCGGCGGTGCAGCAGGCGCGACGCCAGCGCTACCGCGTGGTGGAGACGGTGCTGCCGCCGGGGATGGACGACCTGCGACTCGCCCTCGAGAGCCAGGGGTTCACGCCGACCGAGTCGGGCTCGTTGCTCTACCGGCGAGAGCTCGCCGCGGTCTGAGCCTGCGGGCTCTCGAGGGCCGTCCGTCCGACCTCAGACGGTGCGCAGGCGGTAGCCGCGCTCGAGTTCGCGCAGCCTGCCGATGAGCTCCGAGTGCCTCAAGACGTGGAAGACGTAGCGTGGGACGTCGCGGCCGGGCGTGCGCGACATGAACGGCTCGCCCCAGAAGCTGACCAACGCTTCCACGCCACCGGAGTCGGTCTCCGCGAGGATGCACGACACCGACTCGCGAAGCGACGTCCACGCGGGCTCGACCACCTTGGGTGCGCCAGCGCACTCGGCGAGCTTCGGGAGGACGACGGTGTCCCAGCGCTCGCGCTCGCCGTCATCGAGTACGAACCGGATCGCGGTCACCTGTGAGTTCTCGACGGCCGGACGGAGGAGGGCGTCGAAGAGGGACTGCGGCTCAAACATCGAGAGACAGACGTTGAACCAGACCATCTCGCCGCGGGCGCCTCGCGAGAACCGTGCGCTGTCCTCGCGCAGAGTCGTGGGACCGATGAGCACGGTGTCGGGCGGGCGGACGGACGCGCGGATGTCACCGATGGCGGTCATAGTCGCCTCGATGGCGCGGGTCTCGCGGTCCTCGCGGTCCTCGCGACGGAGGTCGCGGAGGAGGATCAGCGCGAGGATGACGAGCATGATCGCGAGGAGCGTGTCTGTCTCGGCGATGTGCAGGAGGTGCAGGACGAGCGCGGTGACCGCGGCGATCAGGCCGGCCACCGCCTCGATGTCGAGCTTGCGAATCCGATCCATCCGGGCCTCCGAATCGCGACCCCGCGTCGGGCGAAGCGTTGCCGTGTGTCGGTGGCTCCTCGAGCGCTCGCCTCCACCGCAACGGGTATACCCCAGCACGAGTCCGGCCGCGATCAGCCCGGGATGGCGGGCAGCGAGAGCACTCCGGTCCACCCTACGGAGCGTTCCCGTGCATGGCGGTCCCACCTCGTCAGGTGCACAGGTCCCGGGCAAAGCCGACCAAAGTCATCGCGGCTTGCGCGTGCGGGCGCGATCCTTTTCCGGAGGCACTCGCTGACTCGGGAGGTCGAGGATGAACCCGTACTTCATGATGGCGGGCGTGTTCACCCTGCTGGCGGGCCTGATGGCCATCGATGTGGCGCTGGCACAGGTGGGCCAGGTGCCGGTGTTCGCGGGGATTCGCTGGCTGCGGGTGCACCTCGTGACGCTGGGAATCGGGACCGAGTTGCTGTTCGGGCTCGTGCCGATGGTGGCACGCGGCCGACTCGAGGGCGGGACGACCTCGTGGGGTCGCTTCCTCCTCCTCAACGGCGGCATCCTGGCGCTGCTGATCGGGCTGCCGTCGGTGAACAAGATGGCGGTGTACGCGGGGGGCACGCTGGTGTTCCTCGCGGCGGCGTTGCTCATCGACGACGTCCGGCGTGCCCTGCCCTCTGCCGCTCGGGTTGGCGGTGAGACCGGCGGACGGCCCTCAGGCAAGTGGTTTTACGTCACCGGGTTTGCCTACTTCCTAGTCGGGGTGACGGTGGGCACGGGCGTGCTGTTCGGCTGGGCGGGCCCGTTGCGCATCGTGACGCCGCTCGAGGCGCACATCCACGCCAACACATGGGGACTGATGTCGCTCTCGTTCGCGGGTCTGCTGGTCGACCTCCTGCCTCGATGGGCGGGTCGCGAGCTGGCATGGCCGGGCGCGGTGCGGCCGATCTACTGGATGATGACGCTGGGTGCGGCCGGACTCGTGGCCGGGCCGTGGACCGGGCTGGCGGTGATCACGGCTCCGGGGCTGATCCTGCATGTGGCCTCGACGCTGTGGCTGCTGTCGCTCGTGGTGGCCTCCGTCCGCGGGACGTCGATGGTGCGGGAGCCGGGCGTGTGGCACCTTGTCACGGCGTACGCCTGGATCATCGCGCCGCTGACGGCGGCACCGATGGTGATGCTGCAGGTCGAGTGGTTCCCCGGCGCGGCCGTCGAGGCCCTCGCTCCGCAGGCGATGGTGTACGGGTGGCTGCTGCAGGTAGCGATCGCGGTACTGCCGTTCGCGCTGCGGCGACAACTGCTCCGCGACGAGCACGCACGCCTCGGCGGGTCGTGGTTCACGCTCGGTGCGCTGCACGGCGGCGCCATCCTGCTGTGGCTCAGCATCTTCGCGATTGACGCCCGTGGTCCGCTGAGTGCGGGCGCATACGTGCTCTGGGCCGTGGCGATCGCCGCCGCCGGCCTCGATGTATGGGGCATCGTCGGACAGCGGCCAGGCGCGGACACGGATGCCGACGCTTCGGAGACGGGGACGCCGGCGCTCGCGCGGTGACAGCGACGTGGGGCGCGCACACACGGACGGTGCGAACGCGGCCGCGGAGGTGCGCGACTCGACACTGCTGCTCACGATTGGCGAGCGCCGACGTCGGGGTAGCGCGGCTGTCCTCGCTGCAGGCTTGCGGAAGTCTCCGCGCCCTTCGACCGGCTCAGGGCGAACGGCCGAAGGCGGACCGGTGGGGGAGGGGCGCAAGGCCTTGCGCCCCTACGCCGGAGGGTGCTCGATTCGTGCTTCCTCGGAAGGGTTGGGCCCTTCGACGGGCTGAGAGCGAACGGATAAGACCCGGAACTCAGATCGGGCGTGGTGAGTCTGCGGGGCCTTCGACAGGCTCAGGGCGAACGATGATCCTGTCGTGCCCGGGCCAATGCCGGAGCGTCGACGGCCGTCCTGCAGACGAAGTCAGTCCTCTCAACGCCTCAGGCGTGGACCTGGATGGCGCCGTCGACGACGAAGACCTCGGAGTCCACGAAGCCGGCGAGGTCCGAGCAGAGGTAGATGAGCGGGCCCTGGAGATCGCTGGGCTTCCCGAGGCGCCGCACAGGGATGTAGCGCTCAAGGACGGCGTGGACCTCCTCGTCGGACTGGATGCCCGGGATGTCATCGAAGAACCCGAGCCCCAGGGCGTTCACGGTGACGCCGTTTCGCCCCCACTCGAGACCGAGGGACTTCGTGAAGCCGAGGACCGCGCCCTGCGAGGCGCCGTACAGCGCGGCGTTGGGAACGCCTCGGTCGTGGAGGATGGACACGAGGTTCACGATGCGGCCGTAGCCCCTCGCAACCATGCGCTTGCCAACCGCCTGGCTCGCGACGAAGACGGACGTGGCGTTGCGCTCGAACTCCCGGTGCCAGTCGGCAAGCGAAGCATCGAGAACGGGCTTGATGTTCGCACCGTGCGCAGCGTTGACAAGGATGTGCGTCTCGCCGACCTCGGCCTCGATCGCCGCGACCGCGGCCTCGACGTTGGCGGGGCTGGTGAGGTCGACGCGCCGAGCGATGCCCGTGCGCCCGTGGCTCCAGCACTCGTTGAGGATGGAGTTCGCGGCGACCTCCTCCTCGGCGGACTCGGTGGCGGTGGTGACCGAGACGTTCGCGCCCGCCTCGGCGAGCGCGCTGGCGAGGGCGCGCCCGAGCGGCCCCGTCGCGCCGGTGACGATCGCGTTGCGGCCGCTGAGGTCGAACGGGTTGCGCCCCAGGAGGTCCGACTCGTCGGCGGGAGGGACGGTGAGGGGAGACTGGGTCGTCATCGAAAGGTCCTATCCACAGCGGCGGAAGTGCGGGAGCAGAGCGCGGTTAGCCCTCGGCGAGCGGGACAAGACCGGCGGGCGTCACGCCGCCGGCGATCGAGCCGCCATCGAGGAGCACGGTCTCGCCCGACATGTAGTCGGACATGTCGGAGGCCAGGAAGACGGCAAGGGGTCCCATCTCGACGGGCCAGCCCACGCGGCCGATCGGCTGGAGGCCGCCGATGCGCTCCCGGTTCTCCGCGGGCATTCCCTTCGGGATGAGGCCGGGCGCGATGCAGGTGCAGCGGATGTTGTCGCGCGCGTAGGTCATCGCGAGGGCCTTGGTGAGCTGGATCACGCCGCCCTTGGCGATGGAATACATGAAGTTGCCGCGGCCGCCGCGGAAGCCCCATCCGGAGGTGACGTTGACGATCTTGCCGCCACCGTGCTCGATGAAGTGATTGATGATCGCGCGCGAGCAGTAGAAGGCCGTCGTGAGGTTGACATCGATCCCGATGCGCCACTCCTCGTCGGAGAGCTCAGGGAGCGTCTTGCCGCGACCCGCCTCGGTGATACCGGCGTTGTTCACGAGGATGTCGATGTGGCCGAACTCGGCGATCGCCTGCTCCGTCATGCGGTTCACCTGCTCCGAGACCGTGAGGTCGGCGGAGATGGCGAGGGAGCGGCGCCCCTTGGCGCGAACGAGCTCGGCGGTCTCCTCAAGGGGATCGATGCGGCGCGCGGAGACGATGACGTTGGCCCCGGCATCGGCGATCGCGAGCGACATCGCGCGACCGAGGCCCGTGCCGCCGCCGGTGATGAGGGCTGTCTTGCCCTCGAGTGAGAACTTGCCGTTGATGGACATGGCTTCCTCCTGCGACGGGGACTGTAGCGGCCCGACCGGGCGCGCGGGGACCTCTCGAAGGTCACGTTCCGGGATGGCGCTCGTACCGGCGGGCGCGGATACGCTGGCACCATGTCCGAGATGGAGCCGGGCGACGCGGTGGCGGCATGGATGGCGCAGATCACGTGCGTGGATGTGACGGTGCGCCTCTGCCGGGTGGCGAGCTGCCGGAGCGAGTTGAGCGGCCGGCGTACTGCGTACTGCTCGGACGCGCACGCGCGGCTGTTCGAGGCGAACCACGTCTGGCCGGCGGCGCGCCGGACCGCTCGACGGCGGGCGCGGTGGGCGTGCCAGCGCTGCGGCTTCAAGCCGTCGGCGGTCCGGAAGGACGCGGCGCAGGCCTCGCGGTACACGCGGCGGGAGCTGAAGCTCGAGGTGAACCACATCGCGGCGCTGCGCGGTACGTACCGCTTCGTCAGCTGCCTCAACCACCTGGACAACCTCGAGGTGCTGTGCCACCGCTGCCATGTGGAGACGACGAATGCTCAGCGCCGCGCTGCGCGTGACGAGGACTCACCCGAGCCGCCCTCGGCGGATGCCGTGGAGGGCGGCTCGGTCCGGGAGGCGTGAGTCCCGAGTGACCTCGGGCCGTGTTGCGGTCGCGGCGCCGGGATCGGTCGCTCCATCGCGGAGCGTGTGGTGACCACCGGGCGAAAGGCGCCTCGAGGGCGGGCGCGTGACGGCCTCGGTTGGCCATACCGCATCGCAAAGGCGTTGCGGTCGCGCGCCGCGGCGCGAGGGCCTCGGAGGGGTGCTGTCGATTCGGGCTCACGAGAACGGCGAGGCGGTACGACCCGCCCATCGGCAACCTCAGGAGAGCCTCACCACAAACGGATGAGGCGAACCGATGAGGGCGGCGGTCCGACAGCGCATCGGCGCGCCGAAGAGAGCCTCACTCCGACACGAGGGACGCCGCGGTCATACCGACGGACTGCGAACTGCCAGGGTTAGAACGCGCTGAGGACGATCACGCCGACGACCACGAAGGCCGTGCCGAGGACGTGACGCCTCGTGATGCGCTCGACGCCGCGGAGGAGGAAGGCGGCGAACAGCAGCGTGAACAGGGGGTTCGTCGCGAGGACGGGACTGAGGATGACCACCTTGCCCCTGCTGAGCGCGGTGAACATCAGCACGACACCCATCGAGGAGAAGGCGCCGGCGCCGATGAAGTAGAGCGCGCCTCGGCGGAAGTTGGCCGGGCGCGGTCCGAGGTTGCGCGCGCTGATCGCGATGAAGCCGAGGGTGCCCCAGAACAGCGCGATCGAGCCTCCGACGAGGGGTGGGGCGAGATCTGTGACGGCGTGGCGCGCGAGCACCTGCGAGCTGCCGTAGGAGAGGGCGGCGATCATCGCGAACGCGACGCCCTCGAGGGTGCGGCGTCGCGCGGCCGCGGGTGCGCTCGGAACTGCCGACTCGGCGGCGGCGGTCACGCGGTGCGTCCCGTCAGCGTGACGTAGAGGCCGGTGAAGATGAGCGCGATGCCGACGCCGGTCGCGAGTCGCAGGTCCTCGCCGGTGAGGAGCACCGCGAGGATGACGGCGAAGAGGGGCGCACTCGCGAGGAGCGGCGTGGAGCGCGCGACGCCGAGTCGACTCATCGAGAGGTAGTTGAAGAAGCGTCCCATCGGGAAGTTGAGGATCCCGATGATGGCGAACAGCCCGACGGTGGTCAGCGTGACCTGCGACAGCGCCTCGGACTGGGTGGCGACGGCGAGGACACCGGTGAGCAGCAGGCCCGCGACGAGAGAGATGAGCGTCCCCATCGAGGTGGACATGTCGCGCAGGCCGAGCCGCACGAGCACGGCGGAGAACCCCCAGGACGAGGCGGCGGCGAGAGCGAGGGCGATCGCAAGCACTCGTGGGCTCCGATGACATGCGTTGCCGATGCAGGGTGGGACGGATCGCGCCGTCGTGCAAGGGGCAACGCGGGGTCAGCCTCGATTCCCCGCGGCGCCTCCTCGCACGGCAGGTGGCTAGAAGGGGTAGCCCTTCGCGCCGTGGAGGCCCTTGAGCGCCGAGATCTCGCCGGTGTGGGCGTACGTGTTGCCGAGCACCAGCCCGCCGAGGACCTCGCCAACCTTCTGCGGGCGCCCGATCACGTTCACCTCGCGGTCGAGATCGGCGTCCGTCAGGCCCGCGAGGTAGGCGTCTGTGTTCGCGAACACCTTCTGGCCGTACTCGGCGAGCTGGGCGGGCGTCGCCTGGTAGGCGCGCGCGGTCTCGCGGTCGTGGAGGGCCATCATGCCAAGGCCAAGACGGCTGCCCCACGCCTCGGACTCCCAGATGGGTGGCTTCCCCTGGAGCTGGTTGATCATCACGTCCTCGGTATGGAGGACGTGCGCAACGAGCTCCCCGATGGGGTGGACGACGCCCGGCGGCAGGCTCTTCGCCTGCTCCTCGGTGACGTCGGCGACCGTGCCGTTGAACGACATGTGTCCGCCGGCAAAGGCGGCAGCGAATGCCTGTGGACCGTTCACCGAAGTTCCCTCCCGTGGATCACCGGCACAGCGCGTGCCTGGTGCGCGGCCGTGTACTCGTAGACATCGGATCGAGGTGCAGCCTACTTCCGAGGGCCCTCGGGCCAGTGCTCGAGCTGCCACTGGCGGCGCGCCTCGGGGTTGGCGAAGCGGCCGTCGCGCCACTCGAGGGCCGAGCGCAGGCCGTCCTCGCGGTTGCGCGTGCGCCAGTCCTCCATGCTCGGCGAGACATGCATGCGCGCGTCCATCTCGGCGGCCAGGCGCTGCATCGTGCGGGCGCCCATCATCTCGAGGGCGAGGTTGACCGAGCGCTTGTTGCCCGAGAGCAGGTCGGTCGGAACCATCGCCAGGCGGTCGGCCAGCTCCTCGACGGTCTCCTCGAGGTCGGCGGACGGGACCGCCTTCCAGACGAGGCCGATGCGCTCGGCCTCGGCGCCGGTGACGAACTCGCCGGTGAGGAGCATGTACTTGGCCCACTGCGGCCCCACGAGGTACGTCCACATGTGCGCTGGCGGTCCGCCCATGGCACGCACGGGTGGGAAGCCGATGTGGGCGTCCTCGGCGGCGATGACGATGTCGCAGAGCAGGGCGAGGTCGGTGCCGCCCGCGACGCAGTAGCCGTGGATCTGGGCGAGCACGGGCTTGTGCATGTCGAAGATGGTCATGCGGTTGCGCTGCGCGCCCTCCATGCGGAAGACGTCGTCATCGAAGGCCTGCGAGTGGCGGTAGACCTGGGCGTACTCGTCCTTCGCGTCGACCGACTCGCCCTCGAGGCGCCGCTCGGGCGTCAGGTCGTAGCCGGCGCAGAACGAGCGGCCGGCGCCGCGGATGATGATCGAGTGGACGCGCGTGTCCTCGTCGGCGTCGCGGAGCGCGGCGGCGAGCTCGGACTGCAGTCGTGCGGAGAGCGCGTTCAGCTTCTCGGGACGGTTGAGGGTGATCCGAGCGCGGCCGCGCTCCTTCTCGACGATGATGGTCTCGTAGTCGCTCGTCATGCGCGTGTCCTCCTCGAGACGGCGCGCGGTGCGCGCGTCGGTGCGGGGGAGGATTGTACGCGCGGGCGTCATGACTAGGTGAGGCGCGGCGGACACTCGCATCAAGGTGATCGTGCCGCCCAGGGAGGTCGGAGGCGGAGGACTCCCCTCCGGGCAGATGCGCGCGCACCCATCCCGTTCTCGTGTGGGGGCTGCGCTCCCATGCCCCGTTGCCCTCGGTCGCCCCTGCGAGCTCTCACGGAGGCACCCCGACGCATGAGGTGACCGTCCCAGCGGGCGGTCGTCAGACGGCCCTCACCCCTGCCCTCTCCCAGGGGGAGAGGGAGACCGAGTCCCGACCGCGCGGCCGGCTGCCCCTCGTGCCTACCGGTGCGCCTCGTCCCCTACAGGTGCTGGGTGAGGCCGCCGTCGATGTGGAAGACCTGGCCGGTCACGTTGCCGGTGCCGGAGCCCGCGAGCCAGACGGCCATCGGCGAGACGTCCTCCGGGGTACCGGCGCGCCTCGCGAGGGTGAAGCGCACCGCGCGGCCTGCATCGTCGTCGCGCTCGTCGAGTCGGTCGTGCATCCAGTCCATCCAGCCGGTGGCGATGCCGTTGACGGTGATCCCGTGCGGCGCCAGCTCCTGCGAGAGTGATCGCACGAGCTGCTGCGTCGCGCCGTGAGCGGCACCGTACGCGGCGGTGTTCGGCAGACCGCGTTCGCCGAGGACGTGTGAGACGAGGACGAGACGCCCGCCCGAAGGGTCGTTGCGGCGCATCTCCTCGGACGCCGAGCGCGCGACGAAGAAGTGCGCATTGAAGTTGTACGCCATCACCTGCTGCAACTCGGAATCCGAAGTCTTCGCGATCGGCTTGCCGAGGAAGAGGTCGGAGGCGCAGACGGCGATGTCGATGCCGCCAAGCTCCTTCGCGATCTGGCGCGTGGTGACCTGTACGTTCCTGCCGAGGGTGACGTCCATGACGTAAACGGTCGTCGTGGCGCCGGAGCCCTCGAGCTCGCGCTGCAGGCGCTTGGCGCTGACGACCGCCTCGTCGGGACGGAGGACGGCGAGCGCGATGTGCACCGCGCCCGCCTCGGCGTAGGCACGCGCGATCGCGGCGCCGACGGGCGACTCGGCGGCGACGACGAGGGCGCGCTTGCCCTCGAGGCTCAGGTGCGCGGGGCCGGGCAGGGTGGCGAGCGCGGCGAGGGCTTCGGGCGTGGTCACGAGGCGGCTCCGATCTCGTGGAGGGGCGCGAACGTGACGGGCGCGAGTCCGCCCGCGAGCCCGCCGCCATCGATGATGAACGCCTCGCCGGTGACGTAGCGCGAGGCGTCGGACGCGAGATACAGGGCCAGCGGTCCGAGCTCCCAGTAGTCACCAAGGCGACGGATCGGGACGCGGATGCCGCGGTTGCGCCGCAGCTCGGCCTCGGCCTCGTCGCGAGGCGGGCGCTGGTTGATGTAGCCGGGGACGATCGTGTTCACGCGGATGTTCTGCTTCGCCAGCATCGTCGCGAGCGACTTGCCGAGTGAGAGCACGCCGCCCTTGGCGGTGGGGTAGGCGAACTGCTGGTTGCCGCGCATGGCCGTGCCGGAGGCGACGTTGACGATCACGCCGCCCTCGCCCTGGGCCACGAACTGCCTCGCAGCGGCGCGGTCGCTGTAGAACGCCGACTTCAGGTTGGTGGCGAGGACGCTATCGAAGGCGTCGTCCGGGTACTCCCAGAACTCGAGGTCCTGGGGGCCTCCGCCGCCGCCCGCGTTGGCGATCATGACATCGAGGCGGCCGTACGCCTCGACAGCGCGGGCGACGAGGGCATCGACAGCGGCCGAGCTGGTGACGTCCGTGGGGACGGCGAGGGCGGTTCCGCCGTCGGCGGTGATCTCCTCGACGGTCGCGTTGATCTGCTCTGGCGTGCGGGCGGCGCAGACGACGCTCGCACCCGCCGCTGCGAGCGCCTTCGCCATTGCCTTGCCGAGCCCTCGGCCGGAGCCGGTGACGATGACGGACTTGCCGTCCATGCGGAACACATCGAGGACCATGCACGTTCCTTCCGCCGGGCGGCCGAACGCGCGCAACCGCGAGTCGGAACGCCGGGTGGGACTAGAGGAAGCCGAGCCCGACAGCAGCGAGGACGGCGAGACCGAGCGCGATTCTATACCAGACGAACACGCTCAACGTCCGGGTGCGGAGGTAGGCGAGCAACCCGGCGATGACCAGCCAGCCGAGCACGAGCGAGGTGAGCGCGCCGACGAGCATCGGGCCCCACGCCACCGGCTCGTGGTTGACGATCGCCTTGCCGAGCTCGAGCACGGCGGCCGCGGCGACGGCCGGCGCCGACAGCAGGAACGAGAAGCGGGCTGCCGCCTCGCGGTCAAAGGTGAGGCCTCGCGCGGCGGTCATCGTCGAGCCGGACCTCGAGACTCCGGGGATGAGCGCGAGCGACTGAACCACGCCGATCACGAGCGCGGCAGGGTAGGTCATCCTCGAGAGGGTGAGCGCCTGCGGCCGGGCGTCGGCCCAGGCGAGCAGCACGCCAAACACGATCAGCGTCGTGCCGACGACGACGGCAGAGCGCCCGTACGCCTCGATGGCCGAGCCGAGGAGGCCGCCGACCAGCACCGCGGGCAGCGTCGCGAGGGCGAGCGCGAGGAGGAGGCGGGACTGCGCGCCCCACCTCGTGATGCGGATGCCCTCGGAGGTGAGGTCGGCAAGGATGCCGCCGGCGAAGCCCAGCCAGTCCTCGCGAAAGTAGACGAGGACGGCGAGCAGCGTGCCGACGTGGAGGCCGACATCGAATGTGGGGGACGAGACGTCGCCTCCTAGGAGCCGTTCGGCGAGGAGAAGGTGGCCGGACGAGGAGATGGGGAGGAACTCGGTGATGGCCTGCACGGCGCCGAGGATCAGGGCGGAGGCGTATTCGTTCATGGAACGAGGCTAAACCCGCGCGCGGCTAGGCGCTCCGGCCCGGTACCATCGGGGGCATGGCCGATCCATCGCACGTCCCCTCAGCCGCGGAGCAGTCGCGGCCTCTGCCCGTGTGGTTGCATGCCATCTTCCCCGAGATCCCGGCCGAGATGGATCGGGACGCGTGCTGGATCGCGTTCGCGAAGACGCGCACGCCGGAGCACCACCCGCCGATCTACTGGCTGGGGCGCGCCCTCGACGAGCTGGCGCGCGCGGGGCTCGCCGAGGCAGTCGGCGCGCGCATCCGTGAAGCGCATGGCCCTCGGGCCTGCGCCGGGTGGAGCGAGGCGGACCAGCTCCTGCAGGACGCGCTGACCGAGGCGTGCGCGACGGCGTGGGTCCGCGAGCACCTGGGCGCGACGGAGCGCTCGGCGCCGGCGGTCGACAAGCCGGGCGCGGGAGTGCCGATGCTGCACGTGCCGCACCTCGATGCGTGGGTGGTCCCGCGCAGGCTCTGGCCCGTGCGCACGATGGAACAGCTGCTGAGGCAGACCGGCGCGCGCTTCGAGGAGGCGGCAACCGTGCTGCCTCGAACGGCGCGCAGCCGCACGGTCTACCTCGACATTCCGCTCAACATGTTCGGGTGGGCGCAGGACGTGGGCTACGCGATGCCCACCACCGACCCGCTGCGGGCGGCGGTGAAGCACTTCGCGGGTGAACACCACGTCGGATACGTGCTGACGAGGCCCTTCCAGTGGGGCGTCCCACTCGAGAGCTGGTACTAGGGCCAGCAGCCTCGTGCGACGGTCCGGCCATCGGCAAGCGCGTTGGTGTCGCTGGTACGAGTGCGCACGGAACGGGCGCAAGGCCTTGCCCCCCACGGGAATCGGCTCGCCCGATCGGGAAGTTGGTCAAGCGCCCCCCCCGGCAGCCTCCCCTGGCGATAGTCTGTCCTTTGTCGCGGGTGGCAGCTCGTGGTCGTTGGCGCGTGGGAGTTCATTCGGCCCCGTGCTTTCGACAAAGCGCCGCCGTGGTTCTGGAGAGGGCTCGGCCCTCAACGCATGCCGTTCTGGGCAGGGCGGCTGCATGGTGCAGCCACGACCGCTCTCGGACGGTACGTTCTCGCGACTGTCCTCAAACGCCTGACTCTGATTTCAAACTGACCTGCTCGATCGAGGGGTGAATCGTGGCAGACGGGGGATACTCGCTCTCGACGCTCGGACAGATCGGCCAGCCGGTGCGGGATCTCGAGCGGGCAGTCGCGTTCTACCGCGATGCGCTGGGCGCCCGCCACCTCGCGACGTTCAACCCACCGGGGCTCGCGTTCTTCGACCTCGATGGCGTGCGGCTGATGCTCGACTCGATTGGGGAAGCGCAGGGGCACGGTGCGCCGCTGTACTTCCGCGTCGACGACATCGAGGCAGCGCGCGCGGCCCTCGAGGGGCGCGGGGTGGCGGTCGACGCGCCGCACCTGATCAATCGTGACGATGCGGGCGTCTTCGGTAGGGCCGGCATGGAGACGTGGATGGCGTTCTTTCGCGATCCCGACGAGAACATCCTGGCACTCATGGCCGAACGGATGCCCTCGTAGCGCGTCTCATCGAGGCGAGGCGCGGCGCGGTTCGGACAATTCGACGAGAAGGACGAGAAGAGGGCGCCTCGCGGCGCCCCCTTCCGATGTGTCCTCGAGCCGGTCCTAGTTCAGCGACAGCTGCGACAGCGTGACGAACGCGCGGTCGAGGTCGCCGCGCGCCTCGTCCATGGTCAGGCCGATGGTGCGGTCCTGCACAAGCAAGGTCTCGTAGTAGGTCCTGGTTCGTCCTCGGGGTGAGCTCACGGGGGACATCCTTCCTGTGGTGGCCGGGCTACCCTCGACCCCACGCGTGCATCTTACGTGTACGTGAAGGTACGTGTCAAGTACCCCCTTGGGGTATAGGCAGAACCCTGATGTCCCGCGTGCAATCTCCCTACAGCGAACGAATTCCCCGGCCCGGATCTCGATTCGTGCGTCCTGGGACGGCGAGGTGGTTCGTCAGGCCCTTCGACTCAGGAGAGCCTCGTCACGAACGGATACAGGCGCGGTCTCAGCACGAACGGATGGCCGCGGACCCCACCGGTAGCGAGCCTGGACCCGGACGAGCATCTACGCCGGATTTCGCTCGCGACCTACGCCCTCGGCGGGTCGATGCGCGTGGCGGGGACCCAGACGCCGTCGCAGTCGACCTGGAGCGAATCGAGCGACGGCGCGAGGTAGGCGAGCGCGAGGGGGCCACCGAGAACGGTGGACCACCCGGCTGCGACGCACGCGCCGATATCGAAGCCCGCGACGCGCACTCGCGACCCGCGCTTCGCGAGGCGCGGCCCGTCGATGCGCAGGGTCGCGATCCTTCGCTCGGGAGGAGGAGCGCTCCGCAATGCCTCCGCGCCGGGGAACACACGAGGACGGCCGTCACCGTCCTCGAGGTGCACGAGCGCGTCGAGACCCGCCGCGGAGGGCGTGGCGGGGCGCGGCGTCTCCGCGGGCGCCTCGAGAATGCCGGCCTCGAGTCGAAGCGCGTCGTGCGCGAGGAGACCGGCGGACGTAGCGCCCTCGCGGACGAGGTTGCGCCAGAGCTCGGCCGCGAACCCGGGCTCGACGATGAGCACGAGGCCGTCCTCGCCGACCTCGGAGGTGGCGAGCACGGCGGCGCGGTGCAGGCCGAGCAAGACCTCGCGCGCGGCGCCGGGTGGCGTGCCCTCGACGACGGACGTGCCGAGGGCCTCGGCCGCAATGGCGCGTGCCCGCGGGCCCTGGAGCGAGAGCACCACGGCGTACATCGAGCGCTCGTGGACGACCACGTCGAGGGGTGCGCCTGCTTCCTCGATGGCGTGCGCGAGCGGGTGGCCGCCCGGGCCGGTGAGGAGGAACCAGCGTCCCTCGTCGAGGTGTGCGAGCAGAGGGATGTCGATGATCGTGCCGTCCTCACGGCACGCGACGACGCGCGCGCAGGTGCCGGGCGTGATGCTCGCGGGGTTGGTGGCGAGCACCGTCGACAGGACCTCGATGGCGCGTTCGCCGGTGACGTAGTGCTGGCCCAGGTGGGAGCGGTCGAAGAGTCCGGCGCCCTCGCGGGTGGCGACCTGCTCCTCGAGGGGTGAGGTGTACCAGAGCGGGAGCGTGTACCCGTGGGCCGGTCCCGGATGACAGCCCAGTTCGATGTGCAGGCCCGCGAGCGGCAGCACCTGCGGCAGGCCGTGGCCGAAGAGGAACGTGGGCGTGCCGCCGAGTGGGGACGGAGGCGGAGTCGTCATGCGAGGCCCCTCGATACGGACGCCCGCGCAGGGCGCCGCGCGCGGTCGACGAAGGGTGGGCGGCCGATTGCGGCGCAGGCAACCGGGGAGGAGGCACGATTCGGACTCACCTTGGGCGCCCCGGGTGGCTCGGCACGCTCACCACGAACGGAAGAAGGAGGGCTCACCACGAACGCAGAAGGAGGCTCCACCGCGAGCGGAGATGGGGGGCGGCTTGCAGTGGACGTCGAGGGCTTCCCGCCAGACCTCGCGTGGCCGTTCCGGCACGCGCGGCTGCCTGCCCGCCCGAGGAAGTCGGAAGGGGGCGCGAGGCCTTGCGCCCCTGCGGGGTCAGTTGAGGACATCCTCGGCTCGGTTAGGCTCAGGATGCTGGCCGAGGCGCGGGTCACGGGTGGTCCGGGGCGAGATCGACGAGATGGCGGAAGCCGCGGTCGGTGCGGGTCATCCGGGCGACGCCCGGGTAGGCGCCGTGCGCCATGATCACGAGCGCCTGCTCGTCGATGCAGCGATCCATGAGGACCTTCTTGGTCTCCATCGAGACCAGCGGGAGCACATCGAGGCTCGACACCCACGGCGTGCGCTCGAACTGGACGCGGTGCTGCGCGAGATCGCCGGTGAAGAGGCCCCACTCGCCGGCTGGGCCGCCGCCTCGGAGAACGACAACGCCGTGGCCGTGCGTGTGGCCGGGCGCCGCGAGGAAGCGCACCTCGCTCGTGATCGGAGTCTCGACGCCGTGCGCGTCCAGCAGGCGGACGTGGTCGGCGATGGCCTCGAGGTTACGCGCGAGGTACGTGGCCCTCGTGCGCTCGTTCGGATGGTTCGCGTCGTCCCACTCCTGGAGCGCGACGTGATAGGTCGCGTTGGGGAACGTCGGACGGATTGGGTCGGCCTCGGAGCCCGCGCCGGACGTGTTCCACCCGCAGTGATCGGCGTGGAGGTGCGTGTTGACGACGTCGGTGATGTCGTCGGGCGCCACGCCGAGGGCGGCAAGCGCGGTCAGGAGGGTGCCGTCTTCCGCGGGCGAGGCGTTGTCGCGGTCACCGGGCTTGCCACCGACGCCGCTCTCGATGAGAACAAGGTGGCCCTCGGAGCGGACCAGCAGGCAGTTGAGGCCGAGCTCGATGCGGTGCTGCGCGTCGAGGGGCGGCACGACGCGCTCCCACATCACGCGCGGCACGATGCCGAAGACCGCGCCCGCGTCGTAGCGGTAGATGCCGTCGTTGAGCACGGCGAACTCGAGGCCGCCGAGCGCGTAGCGGGCGCCGCTCGGGAGCGTCACGTCGATGCTCGCCGGCGTGGCCTGGGGCGGGGCGCTTCCTGCTCCTGCGCGCGGTACTTCGTGACGCGCTCGATCAGGTCGAGGGGGAGCGGCTCGTCGTGGGGGAAGCGGAGCGTGCCCTTGCCGGAGCCGTACCGGGCGAGGTCGGCGGCGAACTCCTCGACGCCGAAGGGGGCGGGGTACAGGCTCGTGTGGTGCTCGTAGCCCGCGTAGAAGATGAAGGTCGTGCGGAGGCGGAACGCCGGCATCTGGTAGCTGATCACCTCGGTGGCGTCGGGCACGGCCCTGCGGATCGTGGCGCGGATGGTCTCGAGGCGCGCGCGCACCGCGGGCGGAAGGCCGGTGATGTACGCGTCGACAGCGGCGGGGTCCGGTGACGTGGGCGCCATCGCTACTCGTCCTCCCCGTACGCCCAGGACACGGTGCGCTCCGGGTTCAGACGGAAGAGGACCGTGCCCGGGCTGTCGCGGTAGCGCTCGGCGAACGCAGCACCTTTGCCCTCACCGTAGTAGGCGCGCGCCATCGTGAGCACGATCTCGTGAAGCCGCGCAGGGTCCTCGATCGCTTCGACGGGGCCATCGAGGATGACGGCCGAATAGGGCGGCGTGCGGAGGTCGATGCACAGGGACGCGCGCGGCCTTGCGAGGAGGTTGCGCCACTTGAGGCTCTTGCGCCGCGTGAACATGTAGGCCGCGCCCTGGGACCAGTGGAACCAGACAGGGGTCGAGCGAGGGCCGCCGCGGTCGTCGACGGTCGAAAGGACTGCGACCAGCGGTTGCGCGAGGAAGGCGTCGAGATCCGCGGGGGTCATCGGCATCGTGTGGCTCCTCGAGGCGGGAGTGGCAGGAGGAGTCTAGCCGAAGGCTCCGTGGCCGCGTTCGGCGGTCCGATTCCCCTGGGTCCCCAGCGCGGAATCAGATCAGCGTACGCGCAGAGGAGGCGTGCGCCCTCGACAGGCGTCCGACTGAGCTCACGGGCCACCGGGGGCACGGGAACACTCGGGAGTCGGCCCGGAGAGCGCGAGGTCTCGCGTCCCCGCATCGGAGGGGGACCGTTCGCCCGCGCCCTTCACAAGCCTTCGCTCGGCTCAGGGCGGGCCGACCTCGTGTTGCCGGGGGTTTTGGGCGGGCCGTACCATGGCGGCATCACCAACCCCTCGACGCGCGCCTCGGGATCCGCGGGTGATGCCTCGACGGGTGCGCGCCCCGATTGGAGCGTTCGATGTCGCCGACCCCCACCGCCTTCTTCCGCGGCAAGTTCGTGCCGCTCGCCGAGGCGAACGTGAACGTGATGACGCACGCGTTCAACTACGGCACGGCGGTATTCGAGGGAATCCGCGGCAACTGGAACGCCGATGAGCAGCAGCTCTACCTCTTCAAGGTGGAGGACCACATCCGGCGGATCCGCCAGAGCTCCAAGATCATGCGCCTCAACCTGCACCACAGCGAGCAGGAGATGGTGGACGCAGTGATGCAGGTGGCGAAGCTGAGCGGATTCACCGAGGACGTGTACATCCGACCGATCGTCTACAAGTCGTCCGAGGTGGTGGGCGTGCGCATGCACGACCTCGAGGATGACTTCCTCGTGTTCGCGACGCCGTTCGGGGCGTACCTCGATCCGGACAAGGGCGCGCGCTGCATGACGTCGTCGTGGCGGCGGGTCGACGACACCTCGATCCCCGCGCGGGCGAAGGTGACCGGGCTGTACGTGAACAACGCCCTCGCCAAGACCGAGGCGCAGCTCGCGGGCTTCGACGAGGCGATCATGCTGAACCATGACGGGCACGTCTCGGAGGGCTCCGGCGAGAACATCATCCTCGTGCGCAACGGCAAGCTGGTGAGCCCGGCCCCGCAGGACAACATCCTGGAGGGGATCACGATGGACACGGCCCTGGAGATCGCGCGCAACGAGATGGGACTCGAGGTGGAGCGGCGCACGATCGATCGCTCCGAGCTGTACATCGCCGACGAGGTGTTCATGACGGGCACGGCGGCGCACCTGACTCCGGTGGTCGAGGTGGATCGCGTGCCGATTGGTGACGGCAAGCCGGGCCCGATCGCCTCGAAGTTGCAGGCGCGGTACTTCGCCGCGATCACGGGCCGGGTGCCCGAGTACAAGCACTGGCTGCAGGCGGTGTACTCGCGCGAGCCGGTGCGCGCCTGAGCCTGAGGTAGAGGCAGGCCTTCGCGGCCTGCCGGAGCGGACGCCGGGTGTTCTACCAGCCATCGAGGGGCCTCGGGCTGCTGGTGGGGACGCTGCTGACCCTCTGGTCGGCGGGCGTGGCGTACGTGCTCTATGCGTTCGCGGCAAACTCCGGCGTGGGCGTCGAGGCGTTCCTCGGGTACGCCGCAGCGGCCGCGCTGGCGGGACTGACGGTGCTGTTCGCGTTCTGGACGAACGCGCTCGCCTCGATGTCGTACGCGATCGACCGGAACGGCCTGCTGATCACGTGGGGTCCGACTCGACAGGTGGTACCGCTGGGTGCGATCGAACGGCTGGTGCCGGGCACGGCGGTCGGGGTGCCGGGCGTGCGCGGCATCTCGTGGCTGGGCCACCACGTCGGGCGCGCAGAGATCGAGCGCATCGGCGCGGTGATGTTCTATTCGACGCACCAGTCCGCCGAGCAGGTGCTCTACGTGATGACCGCCGAGCGCAACTACGCGATCTCGGTGGACGACCCGCACGCGTTCGCGCGCGAGATCCAGATCCGCCAGGAGCTGGGCTCGACGACGGAGGTGTCGCACCACGTCGAGCGGACGGGCGCGGCGGCACAGTCGTTCTGGGAGGACGCGAGCGCGCGCGAGGTGGCGTTCTCCGCACTGCTGTTGTGCCTGGGGTTGTGGGCGTACGTGCTGGCGCGGTTCCCTTCGCTCCCCGCGACGCTGGACCTCGCGTTTCCGCCGGGTGCGCGCGGCGAGCTGATCGCGGTGTCCAGTCGCGAGGCTCTGCTGACGCTGCCGCAGATGGCGACGGGGCTGCTCCTCGTCAACCTCGTGATCGGCGTGTTCGTGCACGCGCAGTCGAGGGTCGGCGCGTACGTGCTGTTCGCGACGGGGGCGCTGGCGCAGATCGCGATGGCGGTGGCGGTGACGCTCGCGCTCTGGTGAGAGCCCATCGGGGGATGCGCAGGCACACGCCTCGAGGAGTGTGGCACGCGTGAGGTCAGCACTGTTCCTGGACCTGGGTGGCACGCTGGTGCAGCTCGATGGGGATACGGTTCACCTCGACGCCGCCGGACATATCGAGATCCTCCCCGGAGTGGCGCGCAAGTTGCTCACCGCGGGCTACGACGTCGTCCTCGTAGTCACGAACCAGTCAGGACTTGAGCGCGGGACCGTGACGTGGGGCCAGGTCCGGAGCTGGATCGACCAGCTCAACGAGGCGTGCGGAGGCGTCATCACCGACTGGTGGGCGTCGCCACGTCTCGACTCTGACTTCCGCAAGCCATTGCCCGGTATGGTGACCGCGCTGGCCGACAAGCATTTCGTCGATCTGACACGCTCGCTCTTCGTCGGCGATGCCGAGAGCGATCGAGCGTGCGCGGAAGCTGCGGGGGTGCGCTTCGAGTGGGCACGGGACTTCTTCGCCGCGTCAGCGGACTGAGCCTCGGCGCAGTGTTCGGCAGACCTGGTCACGGGAGGGATCGACTACAGGGTGCGGGCGATGACGTGGACGTTCGTGTACATGAAGAACGCGTCCGGCGAGTCGGTCCAGGTGCGCCAGGCGAGCGCGAGCGACTCGATCTCTGCGGCGGTGGTGAGGCCGTACTCGATGGCCTGCATCGCGAGGCTGGAGTGCGCGGTGCGGTCCGCCCAGGAGTAACCCCAGTTCTCGACGGCGGCGCGGTCGGCGAAGACCTTGACCTCGGCGCCGACCTCGATGTCCACGAACCCGGCCTCGGTGACCCAGGCGACGAGGCGGCGGCCGGCGTCAGCATCGGCGCCGTTACGACTCGCGACCGCGTGGTAGAGGTCGTAGAAGCGCGTGAGTGCCTCGGACGAAGGTGACGGCGCCATCGTGCCGTAGTCGGCATCGCGCACGCCGAGGATGCCGCCGGGCGCGAGGACGCGGCGCCACTCGCGCAGGGCATCCACCGGACGGGCGAGGTGCTGCAGCACCTGGTGCGCGTGAACCACATCGAAGCTGCCGGGCGGGAACCCGAGCGCGTAGCCGTCGGCGACCTCGAATCGGAGGTTGGACGGGACGCCCTCGAGAGCGCGCGCTTCCTCGACGATCGACGCCGCGACGTCGACGCCGACGGCCCCGCCGGGCGCGACCGCACGTGCGAGCCCGAGCGAGATCGTGCCGGGGCCGCACCCACGTCGAGGAGCCTGCTCGACGAGGTGGGGCAGCAGTTCGCGTCGACCTGGCGGTGCGCTGGCGTGCTGACCGGACGACCGAGGGCAGTGGCCGGGGTGTACGCCCGCGAGGCGGGGAGTGGTCGCGACTCCGAGTAGGCATCGCCTTCGCCGACCTGGCCCTGCAGACCCGGGAGGGCGACCGTGCGTCCTTCGGCTGTATCCGGGAAGCCCGGCTCACGAGCGGATGAGGGCGCGGGCTGTGCGGCGGAGGTGCTCGATTCAAGGTCTCGACGGCGCGTGGTTCGATGTTCATCACGAACGGATGAGGCGCGGCCTCGACGAACTGCAGGACAGGGCGCTCCACCACGAACGACAGGCGCGGCCCATCACGAACGGATGAGGGGCGGCCCCATCACGACGAACGGACAGGGCGGTCTCCACCACGAACGGATGAGGGGCGGCCCTACCCGACGAACGGACAGGCGCCCTCGCGGGGTGTCGCCTGTGCGAGACCGGTGTTCACCATCGAGGTGCGAGCAGCGCATTGAACAGGCTGGAGCGAGATCGTCGTCGTCGTCGGCGCGGGGAATGGCGGGCAGCACGGCGGCCGAGGCCTCGATTTTGCAGCGCGGCACGCCGTTGCTCGATCGCGCGCGTTCCTCGCGATAAGCCGCGGCGGCGGGCGGACGATCCGTTGCGCGGAGCTGCTCCTGCTCGACATCACGCCGGTCGTGGAGTGCGCGGTCACCGGCGCCGAGGCCAGCTACCTCGGAAGCGTGCAAGATCGCCGGCGGCGCGACGCACATGACGGCGCTGCTCGCCCAGACGCTCTTCTCGCGGAGCGCGCAGGAGGCGGGCGCCGAGTTCGCGATGGGCAGCAGGTGACGCGGCGCAGCGGCTGCCGGACGGCAGCTTCGAGGTATCGACGCGACCAGTCGACTGGCGCCCGCGCGCTCGTGGGAGCCGACGGCGCCAACGATGGCGAACTCGCTTGGATTCGCGAGGCCGCCCGAGGCCGCGGTCGCCCTCGAGGGGAACATCGCCTGCCCGGACGGACTGCCCGCGTGGACGCGGGGCGGGGTGATCCTGCAGCTCGGGGTGATGCCGGGTGGCACGGCGTGGGCTTCCTCGAAGGGCGATCACATCAACGTGGGGGTGGGGGGCCAAGGCGATCGCGGGACGCGGGTTGCGCCTGCCCTCGAGCGAGTGTGCCGCGACTATCTTCAGGACCTCGCGGCTCGACGAACGTGCGCAGCACCACCTCCCGATCGGCAAGCCCGGCGCGCCGCTGATCGTGTGGCGGTGCGCCCTCGGCAGGGGACGCGGGCGCGCTCCTCGATCCATGGCGCCAGGCGAAGGGATCACGCGGCGATCGCCTCCGGGGACCGCGGTGGCGCCGGCGGTCGATGACCACCTCGCGGGGCCATCGCCGGTGTGGCCAGCGAGAGCGCACGATGGCGCAGATCATGCGGACGCCGCTGCGTCGAGGGCACTCATGGACATCTTCCACGCGTGGCCCGACCCTCAAGGGTTGCCGCAGGCCAGTGATCGATTCCTTGGAACTGGCTTCGCGCGTGGTCCGTGGCGAGGATGGCTACGACCACCGGGTGCACTCGTTCGGGCCTCTGATCCCGGCGCTGGCGCCGATGGCGCGTGCGTGGGGCGCGCCTGGACTCGCGGCAATGGGGCGACGCGCGCTGACTCGGGACATCGGCAGCCGGCCAGGGAGGGCCACTCCTCGGGCGGGGCGGGCCGTCCTCACGCTGGTGGTCCTGGCGGCAGTCGCAGGCTGCGCTCCCCTCGGCGGCGCGACCTCGAGCGGCGGGACAGCAGGCGGCGCGCGGATCACGCCTCGCGCGGCGGGGCCGCCGCCTCCCAGCGCGACAGCAACCGCCATGCCGGCGTCGACGAACCCGAGCGCGCTGCTGGCAGCGGCCGTGTGCTGGTACGACGACGCCTCGAGGGCGAGTGCGTGCGTGCCACCACCTCGCGAGGCGCTGGACGCGATAGCGGCGAAGGGCGCCTCGGGCGACCGCCGCTTCATCGCGCCGCTGATCGACATGCGTGCCGTCGACGTGGGCTGGGACGCCGAGGTGGACACGGCTCTCGTGGCGCTGACCGGTCAGCGTCTCGACTCGGGGGCCGCCTGGTACGCGTGGCTCGCGGAGCACGTGCAGCCGCTACCGGCGGGCTACCAGCGCTGGAAGGGCCGCCTCCTCGCGATCAGCGATCCGACGTTCGCGAGCATCCTCGAAGGCCCCGCTGCCGAGGGGGTACGGCCCGAGCTCGTGCAGTGGGCGGGGCTGCGCACGGGCGAGCTGCCGCGCCTCGACGAGCCCCGCACGGCCACCACCGAAAGCCACGGCTACCTCGAGGATGGCGATGTCGTGTACGGCCTGCAGGCGGGCGGCGCGCTGGCGGCGTACCCGGCACGCATCCTCGCGTGGCACTCGGTGGTGCAGGATCGCGTCGGCGGGGTCAGCGTGCTGGTCACGTACTGCGGGCCGTGCGCGTCCGCCTCGGCGTTCTCGCCAAACGTCGGCGGGCGAGCGCTGCGCTTCCGCGACGCGGGCCTGTGGCTCGACGGACGGCCGTTGATCGTCGACGAGCAGACGGGGAGCCTGTGGGATGCCTACAGCGGGCGCGCAGTGCTCGGCGCGCTGGCAGCCGCGAAGGTCGAGCTGCCGCGCCTGCCGCTGGTGACGAGTCGGTGGCAGGAGTGGGCGGCGGATCACCCCTCGACAAGCGTGCCGGCACTCGAGACTGGCTTCGTGCGGGACTACTCTGCCGCGAGCCAGCAGAAGCGTGACGCCTCGCTGGCCGTGCGCTTCCCATCGACGTCGCGCGCCGACGACCGGTTGCCCGGCGAGACGCGCGTGATCGGCGTGACGGTGGGCGGCGAGGCCCGCGCGTACCGCCTCGACGAGCTGCAGGCGCGGCGGATCGTCCTCGACACGCTGGGCGGGGAGCGCGTGCTGTTCATCTCGCAGGGGCCGAATCGGCCGGTGCGGGTCTACCGGCCGGGCGCGCTCGAGGTGCGCGACATTCGTGACGACGGCACCATCCTCGGGAGCGACGGTCGCGAGGGGGAGCGCTGGTGGGCGCGCGAGCAGGGGATCGTCAGCCAGATCGACGGCCGCGTGCACGAGGTCGGTGCGTGGGTGGAGTCAACGTGGCGGGCGTGGTCTGGCTCGCACCCGGGAAGCACGGTGTGGGGACGGTGATCGGGGGCCGCGAGCGCGCGCCTCGCCGGGCCGTCGCGCTACGAGCGTGGACTGATCGGAGCCGGCCCGTGCGATGCGGACGGCGATCCGGAGTCGGACCGCGCCATGGCGAGCGCGATCGCGAGGGCGGCAAGCCAGAGCATCCACGCGTAGATGCTGACGCGCTCCGTCAGCCCGATCCATGGCATGGACGTCTCAGTGGCAGCGGCACCCGCGAGCGCGCCGAAGAGGAGCGCCGCCGCGAGGGTGCCGAAGGTGTAGACGCGGAAGCGAACGCCGAGCACGAAGGCGCCGCTGACGAGCGTCAGCGCCATGAAGACCCCCTGCAGCGCGGTGACCCAGATGTGCAGAACGGTCTGGCTCGAGAGGCCGGCCGAACGGAGCTCCATGGGTGCGAGGAACAGTCCCGTCGAGCTGCAGGCGGCGTAGCCCCCAAGCGCCACGGCAGCCGGGAGGCGTGAGCGTCTGCCCGCTGCAGACATCCAGACGCCGGCCGCGAACGGGAAGAGCAGGAGGTTGTAGATCGTGAAGAGCGGGACCAGCACCGGCCTCGACGGTGACTCCAGCGCCATGAGCTCGCTCACCATCTGCGACGTGTAGTCGTGGTACTCGGGAAGGAGCCCCGGCACCACGACGTCGATGGCCGCGAGGTACAGCGCCGACGAGAGAACGCCACACGCGAGCAGGGCCTTCGTGCGCATGCGACCTCCGTTCGCTGGATTGGCCACAGCGTGACCAGCGGCAGTGTCGCAGGTCAGTAGGACGGTGGCCGATTGACTTCCGGGTGGCAGCGCGTCGATACTGAGCGCACTATGGCGCGAGCGGCCTCTACATTGCGTTTCTCCTCGATTCCGGGTAACCCTGCCCGGTCGCTGCTCGTTCGCCTCTCCGTACTCGTACTTCGCTAGGCGGCGGCTGCCTCGCAGCTGTCGCCCACGCCCGCGTGCCGGGCGTCCCCTCTCACCGTGGCGGTCGCGAGGCGCGACGCTGCGGCCATCGAATCCATGCGCGCGAAAGACAGGTCCCCAATGCGAATGAGCGGCGCCGATATCGTCCTCGAGAGCCTGAAGCGCCTCGGGGTGGACGTGATCTTCGGGTATCCCGGCGGCGTGGTGCTGCCGCTGTACGACCGGATGCCGGCACACCCCGAGGTGCGCCACATCCTCGTGCGGCACGAGCAGGGCGCCGGTCACATGGCCGAGGGGTACGCGAAGGCGAGCGGACGCCTCGGGGTGGCGCTGGCGACCTCGGGTCCCGGCGCGACGAACCTGCTCACGGCGATCCAGGACGCGATGATGGACTCGATCCCGACGCTCTTCATCACGGGTAACGTCGGACGGAACCTGCTCGGCAAGGACGGGTTCCAGGAGGCCGACATCACCGGGATGACGATGCCGGCGGTGAAGCACAACTACCTCGTGATGCGCACCGAGGACATCGCGTACACCTTTGCCGAGGGCGCCTACATCGCCACGACCGGACGGCCGGGGCCGGTGCACATCGATATCCCCAAGGACGTGTTCATCGAGGAAGCGGAGTTCACCTGGCCGGAGAAGGTGTCGATTCGCGGGTACAAGCCCGCAACGACGGGCCATCCGGGCCAGGTGAAGCGCGCTGCCGAGATCATCGACGCAGCGGAGCGCCCGATCATCATCGGCGGGCACGGCGTCATCCTCGCCAACGCGCACGAGGAGCTGCGACGGTTCGCGGAGAAAACGGGCGTCCCCGTTCTGAACACGCTGCTGGGGCTCGGCTCGATCCCTCGTGATCACGTCCTCTCGTACGGGATGATGGGGATGCACGGCTCGTACGAGGCGAACCACGCCGCCTCGAATGCCGACGTCATCATCGGGATCGGGAACCGCATGGATGACCGCGCGCTGGGGCGGTTCCAGGACTTCAACCCGACGGCGAAGATCGTCCACATCGACATCGATCCCGCCGAGCACAACAAGAACATCACGGCGCACGTGCCGATCGTGGGCGACGTGAAGCTGGTGCTGCCTCAACTCACCGAGGCGGTCCGCCAGAGCTCGCACATCGACTGGATCCGCTGGATCGACGACCTCCGGCAGAAGCACGGCCACTCGATGGCGATTCCCTCGGGACCGGAGCTGTCGGTGCAGTACATCGTGCGCCGGATCTCGGAGCTGTCGCCCGGCGCGACGATCGTGACGGGTGTGGGTCAGCACCAGATGTGGGCCGCGCAGCAGATGAAGTTCACGCGCCCGCACCAGCTGATCACCTCGGGCGGTCTGGGCACTATGGGCTTCGAGGTCCCCGCAGCCCTCGGCGCGCAGGTGGCGCGGCCCGGTGAGACGGTGTGGACGATCTGCGGCGACGGCGGCTTCCAGATGACGCTGCAGGAGCTGGCGACGATGGTGGACGCGCGGACGCCGGTGAAGATGGCGATCATGAACAATGGCTACCTCGGTATGGTCCGGCAGTGGCAGGAGCTGTTCTACGAGGACAACTACGTTTCGGTGGCAATGACGCAGCCGGACTTCCTGAAGCTCGCCGAGGCCTACGGCATCCGCTCGATGCGCATCACCGAGAAGGAGCAGGTGGACGAGGCGATCCGCGAGGCGGAGTCGCACCCGGGACCGGTGCTCATCGATTTCCAGGTGCAGGCCGAGGGCAACGTCTGGCCGATGGTTCCCGCGGGCGCGTCGCTGAGCGAGACGGTGGAGGCTCCGCGCGACGCCTCGGAGGTGCGGTCTTGAAGCACACAGTCGTGGCCCTGGTGGAGGACCGCCCGGGCGTCCTCAATCGCGTCGCGTCGCTGTTCCGGCGGCGGGGGTTCAACATCGATTCTCTCGCGGTGGGCACCACCGAGGAGGACGGGATCTCGAGGATGACGATCGTCGTCGATGGCGGCGACGGCATCGTGGAGCAGGTGGAGAAGCAGCTCTACAAGCTCATCGACGTGGTCAAGGTGAGCGACCTGACCAGCGAGGAGGCGGTGATCCGCGAGCTGGTCCTCGTGAAGGTGCGCTGCTCGAAGGAGCAGCGTCGCGACGTGCTCGACCTCGTGAACATCTTTCGCGCGCAGGCGGTGGACGTGTCGCCGACCTCGATGATCATCCAGTCGGTGGCCGACGAAGACCGCAACGACGCGCTCATCGAGAACCTGCGACCGTTCGGCATCCGCGAGCTGACACGGACAGGACGGATCGCGATGGTGCGCGGATCGAAGACGACGGCGGTGCACGAGAGCGAGAGCGGCGAGATGCAGCGCTTCCACCACGAGAGCGGGCGCCGGCCGGAGGGCGAGCTGCCCTTCGTGAGCGACTAGCGAGGACGCTACGCGATGCTGGCGCGCATCGAGATCGCGCTGACGCTCCTCGGGGCCACCCTGGGGCTGCTCGGGGTGGGCTGGGGTGCGACGCTGGCCGAGCCGCCCTCGGTCGCGTGGCTGGCGATCGCGATGGCCATCGGGGCGCTGCCCTACCTGCTCGCGCTGTTCGCCATCGGGGCGGTGCGAGGGAGGTCGGCGGCGCGGGCGTGGACGCTCGGAGCGGCGACCGTATTGTCGGCGGGCCTCGCGTTTGTGACCGGGTTCAGCATCGGCGCGGCGTTCCTGCCTCCCACGGTGCTGCTGGCGGGGGCAACGACGACCGCGATTGCCCGCGGGATGCGCTCGCGAGCGGTTGCAGGCGCATAACGGGTAACGGTGGGTATAGTCGAGGCGCGATGGGGCGTTGTCGGAACTCGGTTCGTATGTCTGACGACGGCGGCGTGGTTCGACAGGCTCACCACGAACGGATCAGGGCGGGGTCACCACGAACGGATGAGGGCGGGGTCACCACGAACGGATCAGGGCGACGGAGTACAGCGAGCCGAACCCGACCCAAAGACGGCAAACGGCTGAGGACCATCTGAATCGTCCAGAGAACCAGCATTGTTCGAGTTCAGACCGGAGCGACACGCGTGGCCAAGATCTACTACGAGAACGACGCCGACCTCGGCCTGCTGAAGGGCCGGAAGGTGGGCGTGATCGGGTACGGCTCGCAGGGGCACGCGCACGCGCTGAACCTCAAGGAGTCCGGCGTCACGGTGTCCGTGGGCCTCTACCCGGGTTCGCCCTCGATTGCGAAGGCGCAGGAGGCGGGCCTGACCGTCGGCACGGTGGACGATGTCGCGCGTGATTCCGATGTGATCATGATGCTGGTGCCGGACCAGGTGCAGAAGCGCGTCTACGAGGATCACATCGCGCCGCACCTCGAGAGCGGCAAGACGCTGATGTTCGCCCACGGGTTCAACATCCACTTCGGGCAGATCAGCCCACCTCCCGGCGTGGACGTCTCGATGATTGCGCCGAAGGGGCCGGGTCACCTCGTACGCCGCGTCTACACCGAGGGCGGCGGGGTGCCGGCGCTCGTCGCGATTCACCAGGACGCGAGCGAGACGGCGCTGGCGACGGCGCTGGCGTACGGCAAGGGCATCGGCGCCGCGCGCGGAGGCATCCTGGAGACCACGTTCCTCGAGGAGACGGAGACCGACCTCTTCGGCGAGCAGACGATCCTCTGCGGCGGCGTCACCGCCCTGATCAAGGCGGCGTTCGAGACGCTGGTCGAGGCCGGCTACCAGCCGGAGTCGGCGTACTTCGAGACCTTCCACGAGCTGAAGCTGATCGTGGACCTGCTCTACGAGGGCGGCATGGAGTACATGCGCTACTCGGTGAGCGACACCGCCGAGTACGGCGACTACACCCGCGGGCCTCGCGTCGTGGGGCCGCAGGTGAAGGCGGAGATGAAGGAAGTGCTGAACGAAATCCAGGACGGGCGCTTCGCCCGCGAGTGGATCCTCGAGAACCAGGTGGGGCGGCCTCACTTCAACGCACTGCGCCGGATGAACGCCGAGCACCCCGTGGAGATCGTGGGCAAGGAGATGCGCGCAATGATGTCCTGGCTGCAGCAGGGCAAGCGCTAGTCCTCGCGCACGAACCAACGATGACCACGAGCGCACCCGCCCCCGTGATCCCGCACCACCTCGATGGGATCGTCGAGGCGCTGCTCGGTCGTGCGCTCGCACCGCTCGAGGCGCCCACGGAGGCCGACTTCCACGCCGCGTGGGTGGCACGCGGACTCAGCGCCGAGGAACCTGTCGTGATGGCGGTCGTCGGCGGTGCGCTGGCGGATCGCCTCGCGTGGGTGTTCCTCTCCGGATACCAGGCGGTGTTGCGCCGGGCGCTGCCCCGCCTGCCCGTCGAGCCCGGATGGAGCGCGCTCGTGAACACGGAGGGCGTGGGCGACCTGCCCGGGACCACCCTCGAGGGCGCACCCGGCGCTCGGAATATCTCCGGGTGGAAGACGTGGGTGGCGGCCGCCGATCACGTCGAACGGCTGGTGGTGAGCGCGAGTCACAACGCGCTGCCGCTGGTCATCCTGCGGCGCGATCAGCCCGGCGTCACGATCGAGCACAGCCGCAGCGGCGGGCCCGATTCGTACCTCGGAGAGCTGGTGCAGGGACGCGTCCACCTCGAGGGCGTCGCCGTCGCCGAAGACTGCGTGGTCACGGACGAGCGCGCGTTCCCGATCTTCCGTGCGGGCGAGGGCGCGTACGTGCGCGTGGCGTTGAACGCGTTCATGCTCGCCCACGGCGTGCGATTGCGCGCGCCGGGCGAGCTCATCTCGAGTGCCGTCGCGGGGCTCCTCGGGGCCGCGGGTGCGGCGTCCATGCCGATGCCCTCGCGCGCCGGCATGATCGCCGTCGGCGCGGTGGACGCGCGCACGCGCGACCTCGCGGCGGAGTTCGAGGCGTTCATCGAGACCGCCGACCCGCCTCTGCGAGCGCGCTGGGAGCGTGACGCACGCATGGTGCGGTCGGACTCGCTGTCGCGTCGTGCTGAGGACGCCCTCGCGGCACTCGGCCTCGTCCTTCGTCAGCCCTCGTCCGCCTGAGGCGGAACGGAGGGCGCGCGGAGTACGATTTCTGAGGCGGAATCGGAAGGCACGGGGCAGTGAGCGACAAGGTCTACATCTTCGATACGACGCTGCGCGACGGCGAGCAGAGCGCCGGCATTGGCTTCACCAAGGAAGACAAGCTCGAGATCGCGCGGCAGCTGGCGCGGCTGAACGTGGACATCATCGAGGCGGGCTTCCCCGCCTCGTCGCCCGGGGATCTCGAGGCGGTCTCGCTGATCGCACGCGAGGTGCGCGGCCCCATGATCGCGGGACTGGCACGCGCGGTGAACGGCGACATCGACGCCTCGTGGGAGGGGATTCGCAGGGCGGAGACGCCTCGGATCCATGTGTTCCTGTCGTCCTCGGACATCCACATGGCGCACCAGCTGCGCAAGAACAAGGAAGACATCATCGAGATGGCGCGCAACGGCGTGGCGCGGGCGAAGGGCTACGTGTCCGATGTCGAGTTCTCGCCGATGGACGCCTCGCGGTCGGACCGGACGTTCCTCTACCAGCTGCTCGCGGCAGCCATCGAAGAGGGTGCGACGACGATCAACATCCCCGACACGGTGGGCTACGCCGTCCCGGCGGAGTTCGGGCGGCTCATCGCGGACATCCGGGAGCACGTGCCGGGCGCCGACAACGTGCGCATCTCGGTGCACTGCCACAACGACCTCGGGATGGCGACCTCCAACTCGATCGCCGGGGTGCAGAACGGCGCGCGGCAGGTAGAGGGCGCGATCAACGGGATCGGCGAGCGCGCGGGCAACACCTCCCTCGAGGAGGTGATCATGGCGATCCAGACACGCCGCGACCTCCTCGGTGTGCACACCGACGTCAACACGCGCGAGCTCTACCACACGAGCCGCCTCGTGGAGCGGCTGTCCGGGATGGCGGTCCAGTGGAACAAGGCGATCGTGGGGAAGAACGCGTTCCGCCACTCCTCGGGCATCCACCAGGACGGCGTCCTGAAGATGCGCGAGACGTACGAGATCATGGACCCGAAGACGGTGGGCGTCCCCACCGGCTCCTCGATCGTGCTGACGAAGGTGTCGGGGCGCCACGGGCTGCGTGCGCGCCTCGATGACCTCGGCGTGCAGGTGACGGACGAGGAGTTCGAGCGGGTCTTCAACGCGTTCAAGGACGTGGCGGACCGCAAGGACGAGGTGGATGACCGCGACCTCGAGGCGATCCTCGGCGAGCAAACCTCGATGGAGGTCGTGGAGGCGTGGAAGCTCGATCTCGTGCAGGTGTCGACGAGCGACCGCGGGTCGCCGACGGCGACGGTGCGCCTCGTGGGTCCCGATGGCGTGACGCACGAGGATGCGGCGATCGGCAGCGGACCGGTGGATGCCATCTACCGGGCGATTAACCGCGTCACCCACCTCGAGAACGAGCTGACCGAGTTCAGCGTGAAGTCGGTGACGGAGGGCATCGACGCGCAGGGCGAGGTCACGATCCGGATTGAGGCGGACGGGGGTTCGTACGTGGGCCGCGCGGCAGACACCGACATCCTGGTGGCGAGCGCACGCGCATACGTGCACGCGCTGAACAGGTTCGTGCAGGCCTCGAAGCTGGCGTTGCCGGCCTGACCTCGAGGGGTTGAGAGGCAGGGCCCTCACCCTGCCCTCTCCCAGGGGAGAGGGTTCCGAGGGCCCCCCCAGGGGGAGGGTTCGAGGGCCCTCTCCCTGGGAGAGGGTCAGGGTGAGGGCTTTTCATCAAGCGTACGCAGACGGGCGCCCGCCGAGACGGGGCGACGAGGGGCGGAGTATGGCGCCGAAGACGATCATCGAGAAGATCTGGGATCAGCACGTGGTCCGGCAGGAGGCGGGACAGCCCGACCTCCTCTACGTCGACCTCCACCTCGTGCACGAGGTGACGTCGCCGCAGGCATTCGAGAGCATGCGCCTCCAGGATCGACCAGTGCGGCGGCCGGACCTCACGTTCGCGACCGTCGATCACAACGTGCCGACGATCGGGAGGGACCTTCCGAACCCTGACCCGCTCTCCGAGCAGCAGATCCGCGTGCTGCGCGAGAACTGCCAGCACTTCGGCATCCCGCTGTTCGACATCTTCGACATCAACCAGGGGATCGTCCACGTGATCGGGCCGGAGCAGGGGCTGACCCAACCCGGCATGACGATCGTCTGCGGCGACAGCCACACCTCGACGCACGGGGCGATGGGTGCGCTCGCGTTCGGCATCGGCACGTCCGAGGTGGAGCACGTGCTCGCGACGCAGACGCTCCCACAGCTGCCACCGAAGACGATGTCGGTGGAGGTGACGGGCAGCCTCGGCGCGGGCGTGACGGCAAAGGACGTGATCCTGTCGATCCTGCAGGAGATCGGCGTCGACGGTGGCATCGGGCACGTCATCGAGTACCGCGGCGAGGTGATCCGCAACCTCTCGATGGCGGGTCGGATGACGATCTGCAACATGAGCATCGAAGGCGGCGCGCGCGCCGGCCTGGTGGCGCCGGACGAGACGACGTTCGAGTACCTGAAGGGCCGGCGCTACGCGCCGAAGGGCGAGGCGTGGGACCGCGCCGTCGAGGAATGGCGCGCGCTCGCCACCGACGAAGGCGCGACCTTCGACAAGACCGTCGTGCTGCGCGGCGAGGACATCGTCCCGACGGTGACGTGGGGCACGAACCCGGCGCAGAGCGTCCCGGTGACCTCGAAGGTGCCGGACCCCGAGTCGTTCGCGTCGCCGCAGAAGCGCGAGGGCGCCGAGCGCTCGCTGAAGTACATGGACCTCAGGGCGGGCACGCCGATCGAGCAGATCGCCGTCGACCGTGTGTTTCTCGGCTCCTGCACCAACTCGCGGATCGAGGACCTGCGGGCCGCGGCGAAGATCGTCGAGGGCAAGCACGTGGCATCCTCGGTGAGCGCGATGGTGGTTCCTGGCTCGGGGCTGGTGAAGAAGCAGGCGGAAGAGGAAGGCCTCGACAAGATCTTTACGGCTGCGGGCTTCGAGTGGCGGGACCCGGGCTGCTCGATGTGCCTGGGCATGAACCCGGACATCCTGCTGCCGGGCGAGCGCAGCGCCAGCACGAGCAACCGCAACTTCGAGGGGCGGCAGGGGCCCGGCGGCCGTACGCACCTCGTGAGCCCAGAGATGGCGGCGGCGGCCGCGATCGCCGGCCACTTCGTCGATGTTCGAGAGTGGGTGAAGTAGATGAATGCTGTGAAGTCGGTGCGCGGCAACGCGATCCCGCTCAACCGCGCCGACGTGGACACGGACCAGATCATCCCGGCGAAGCACCTGAAGCGGATCGAGCGGACCGGATTCGGGCCGTTCGCCTTCGAGGCGTGGCGCCAGGATCCGGACTTCGTCGTCAACAACCCGGCCTACAGGGACGCGCCGATCCTGCTCGCGCGGCAGAACTTTGGGTCGGGCTCCAGCCGCGAGCACGCGGTGTGGGCCATCGAGGGGCTGGGCGTGCAGGCGCTGATCGCGCCCTCCTTCGCCGACATCTTCAAGAACAACTGCTCGAAGGTGGGCCTGCTCACGATCGAGCTGCCGCAGTCCGACCTCGACTGGTTGATGGCGCGCGCCGAGGAGACGCCGGCGGCGGAGATCGAGATCGACCTCGCCTCGCAGACGGTGCGCGCCGGCGCGGGCTGGGAGCGCCGCTTCGAGATCGACCCGTTCGTGAAGTACCGCCTGCTGAACGGCCTCGACGACATCGGCCTGACGCTGCAGCACGACGACGAGATCGCGGCATTCGAGTCGAAGCGGTCCGACCTCAAGCCGGTCACGATCGCCGCGGGTGCAGGTCGCTAGGTCGGATCCTCGATTCGAGATTGACGCGTCAGGCGGTGTGGTTCGACAGGCCCTTCGACAAGCTCAGGAGAGCCTCACCACGAACGGAAGATCGCGGACCCTGAGGAATCGAGAACTCGCGTCGGCACTGCGGGCCGTGGAGCCGAGCGCGGACCTCGAGGGGGCGAGCCGCCTCGGGGAGGGGTGGGCGTGCGTTGCGTGGCGCGTGCCGACATCGCACGGCGCTCTTGCGCTGCGCATCCCGAAGCCGGGCTCGTGGTGGGCAGCGACCGACCTCGAGCGCGAGGCACGGCTGCTGCCCGCCCTCGAGGCGCGGGGGCTGCCGGTGCCGCGCGGTGCACGCCTGCTCCGCGATGAGCGCGGCACGGTCCTTGGGGCCCTGCAATCGCTCATCGAGGGGGTGCCGTTGCGGCAGCTCCCGCCATACAGCGGTGTGCGGTGGGTCCTGGCGGTGGAGATCGGCAGGTTCCTTCAGCGGCTCCACGCGACCCCCCTCCAGGGGGCTGGCTCTGTAGAGGCATGGGCGGCGGGCGGCACCCGCCCGGCGTGGGCGCCACCCGGTGATGGCAGCGGCGACATGTGGTCTGACCACTACGTTCCGCTGATCGAGCAGGCAGCGCGGCGCCTCCCCTCCGCAAGCGCGCGTTGGCTCGAGGCCCGTGCACGCCGCTTCGTCGAGCAGGGCGGGATGGCCTCCGCGCCCCGGGCGCTGATCCACGGTGACTGCTCGAGCGAACATCTGCTCATCGTGAAAGAGAGGACGCTGGCGGGCGTGATCGACTGGGCGGACGCGATGGTCGGCGATCCCGCCCTCGACTTCGCGGCGCTTTTGTCCGCAAGCTCCCGCTCCCTGGTCAAGGCTGTGCTGGAAGCGTACACGCTTGAAGGCGGCTCCGTGGATGCGGATGCGAAGCGCCGCGTCCAGTTCTACCTAGACGTCGCTCCTGTGTTCGGCGTGCTGTTCGCCGAAGATGGCGGCTTCCCGGAAATCGCGCGGGCGGACCGTCGCCGATTCGCCGCGCGGGCGGCGGCGGCCGGGCGTGCCTCGCAGGGTGGCGCGTGATGGTCTCATGGGCCGAGTTCGAGCAGGAGGCGCCCGCGCTGGCGGGTCGGGTACGCGCCCGCTTCGAGGCACACAAGCACCTGCTGCTGGCGACGCTGCGTCGCGAGGGCGCGCCGCGGATCAGCGGCATCGAGGCGCTCGTTGCGCTGGGCGAGCTCTGGCTGGGATGATGGACGCCTCGCTGAAGGGACGCGACCTGCGTCGAGACCGCGGATGGCGCTGCACAGCGCGCCGCTCGACCTCGAGCTTGCCGATGGTGACGCGAGCAAGCGGGCGCGCCCTCGAGGTGACCGATCCGACGGTCCTCGCCTCGTACTGGGCGGCGCTGGGACGCGATCCGATGGAGGCGTGGGTGTTCCGCGCGGACCTCGACGAGGCCGTGGTCACGACCGTCGCGGGAGACGAACTGGTGATCGACTCATGGCGGCCGGGCGAAACGCCTCGGCAGGTACGGCGGAAGTAAGGGCGCGGTTCCTCCCATGAACGCGCTCCTGGCCCAGAGGTGGACCTCCAACCTGGCGAGGACGGCGAATGTGGTTCGACCAGCCCTTCGACTGCGCTCAGGGGAGCCTCACCACGAACCGATGAGGGCGGGGGGTTACCCCGGACCCGATGAGGTGCGGGCTCAACTCGGACGCGCAACGTGCCCGTGGATCGCCGCGTGGTCGTGGGGGACCGAGTACTCCCGACGGCGGTAGAGCATCGCTGCCAGCATCCCGAGCAGCATCGCGATGTGGCTCCAGACGGTGAGATTCGCATCGGTGAGGCCCGGGACTGCGGACGCCTCGTTGACGGCGATCACCAGGAGGGACGGGATGGCCATGCCCGCGGTCATCTCGATGGTGCGCCCGGTGGGATGCCCGCGGTAGGCCATGAACGCGGCCATGGGCACTGCCATCGCCACGAGCATCAGCAACTCGCGCACTTCGACGTGCGCACCGAGCAACGCTCGATACCCGAGGGGGTCGAGCGGCGAGATGAACAGGACGCCGAACGGGACCATCCCGGCGGCCATCGCCAGCACCATCTCGAGGTAGTGGCGAGCGAAGGCGCGGGAGGAGGGCGCGCGCGGCGCTGGGGCGTGCGAGTGTGCCTCTTCCGTTCCCGTGGCCTGCGTCCCGGTCACGTCGTCTCCTTGCCTGCCGCGTGTCCAGTGCACACGATCGTCCGCCTGGGCGACAGGGCCAACGGACCCCCGGACGAACCTCGCGGCCGAGGCGTGCCGTGAGTCAGAACAGGGCCGCAACGTTACACTCGACGCGCTCCCACCCCTCGATCACTGACACGGAGGCCTCGATGGCGACCTTCAAGATCCTCGCGCTGCCGGGCGACGGCATCGGGCCCGAGGTGACCGCGGAGGGGGTGCGCGCGCTCCAGGCAATCGGGGAGCGGTTCGAGCACGTGTTCGAGATCCGCGAGGAGCTGGTCGGCGGCGCCGCCATCGATGCGTACGGGGTGCCGATCACCGATGACACCATCGCGGCGGCGCAGGCCTCGGACGCGGTCCTGTGGGGCGCGGTCGGCCTCCCGAAGTACGACAACAATCCCAACGCGCCGGTGCGACCGGAACAGGGGCTGCTGCGCATACGCAAGGAACTGGGACTCTGGGCCAACCTCCGCCCGGTGAAGGCGGACCCTGCGCTCGTCGGCTCGTCCTCGCTGAAGCGGGAGGTCCTCGAGGGGGTGGACTTCGTCGTGATCCGCGAGCTGACCGGGGGGCTCTACTTCGGCCAGCCCGCCGAGCGGCGCACCACCTCGACGGGACGCCGGGCGGCGGTCAACACGATGGCGTACGACGAGGACGAGATCGCGCGGATGGCGCACCTCGGGTTCCGCCTCGCGAGGTCGCGCCGGGGCAAGCTGACGAGCGTGGACAAGGCGAACGTGCTGGTGGTCTCGCAGCTGTGGCGCGAGGTCGTGAACGAGGTGCACGCGGAGTACCCCGACGTGCAGCTCGAGCACATGATCGTCGACGCCGCGTCGATGCACCTGATTCGACGCCCGCGAGATTTCGACGTGGTGATCACGGAGAACATGTTCGGCGACATCCTGACCGACGAGGCCTCGATGCTGACGGGGTCGCTCGGGATGCTGCCCTCGGCGTCGCTGTCGGACATGAACGAGGCGGGGACGACGCGAGGGATGTATGAGCCGATCCACGGGTCGGCGCCCGATATCGCGGGCAAAGGCGTGGCGAATCCCCTCGCGATGTTCCTCTGCACGGCGATGCTGCTGCGGCACTCGTGCGGACTCGAGGAGGAGGCGCGTGCACTCGAGTCGGCCGTGGCGGGCGCGGTCGCCGACGGGCTGCGGACGCCGGACATCGCGGGTCCCGGCGAAGCCGTCCTCGGCACTCGCGAGATGGCGGACGCGGTGCTGGGCCGGATCGGAAGGTAGTCTTCGCGGGCCGAACGACCCCGGAAACGGTAACGATTCGGACGCTGCGCGGACCGCCGTGGTGGTTCGACAGGCTCACCACGAGCCGTAGAGGGGTGCGTGTAAGCCTCGGGGGGCGTGCGGGCGAACCCGCATTGCCGTGCCAGTGAGCCCTGCGTAGAATCGATCGCACGATGAGCAACGCGCGCGCGCAATTGAGGGCAGACGCCGTCCGGCACACGCCGGCGGCTGTCATTATCGGCATTATCGCGCACTGACGCTCGCCCCTGGGCGGTGCGTCCCGGTCGGTGCGCCTCGAATCCCCGCCGGCCTCGAACGAAGCCCATCGAAAGACTCACGATGACCTCGCCCGGTTCGCATCGCCCTGTTCTTCTCTACGACACCACGCTCCGCGATGGCCTCGGCATGGAGGGCCTGTCGCTCTCGCTCGAGGACAAGCTGGTGATTGCGCGCAAGCTCGACGAGCTGGGCGTGGATTACATCGAGGGCGGCTACCCGGGCTCGAATCCGAAGGATGCCGAGTTCTTCCAGCGCGCGCGCGACCTCGACCTGCGCCACGCCAAGCTGGTGGCGTTCGGCTCGACGCGACGCGCGGGCGGCGACACCTCGAGTGACCCGGCACTGCGAGCGGTACTGGGCGCCGAGACGCCCGTCGTCACGCTCGTGGGGAAGTCGTCGGCGCGGCAGGTGCGCGAGGTGCTGGAGACGACCGAGGAAGAGAACCTCGCGATGATCGCCGACTCGGTGTCGTTCCTCGTGGGCGAGGGACGCGAGGTGGTATTCGACGCGGAGCACTTCTTCGACGGGTTCGCCGAGGAGCCCGCGTATGCCCTCGCGACGCTGCGTGCGGCCGCACACGCGGGCGCCTCGACGGTGGCGCTGTGCGACACGAACGGGGGCGCGGTCCCGGGCGCGGTCGTCGAGGGCGTCAGACGAGCGCTCGAGGCCGTGGAGAGCGCGGGCTGTGCCGTGGGTATCCACGTGCACAACGACGGCGACATGGCCGTGGCGAACACCCTGCTCGCTGTGGAGAACGGTGCGACGCAGGTCCAGGCGTGCCTGAACGGCTGGGGCGAGCGCACGGGCAACGCGAACATCATCTCGGTGATCGCGAACCTGAAGCTCAAGCTCGGCCTCGATGTGGTGAGCGACGAGCAGCTCGCGCGGCTGACGGAGGTATCGCGGTTCGCGGATGAGCTGGCCAATGTCACTCCCAACCCGCGGCAGCCGTACGTCGGCTCGAGTGCGTTCGCGCACAAGGCGGGCCTGCACGTGGCTGCGATCACGAAGTCGGCAGGCTCGTACACGCACGTCGATCCGGAGGCCGTGGGCAACATCGAGCGGGTGCTTGTCTCGGAGCTGGCTGGACGGCGCAACATCCTTGCGAAGCTGCGCGAGCAGGGGAGCGATCTCGAGCTGTCCGAGGAGCAGGCGCGCACCGTCCTCGATCGGGTGAAGGAGCAGGAGGCGCGTGGGTTCCAGTACGAGTCGGCGGAGGCCTCGTTCGAGCTGCTGGTGAGGCGCACCGTCGGCGGGTATGTGGCGCCGTTCGAGCTGGAGGACTTCCTCATCGTCGAGCGACGCCGCCACGCGCATGGCGTGCCCGCCGACGCCTCGAGCGACGCCAGCGAGATGCAGGCGGAGGCGATGGTCAAGGTGCGCGTCGGCGAGCGGCTCTCGCAGACCGCGGCCGACGGCAACGGCCCGGTATCGGCGCTCGACCTCGCGGTGCGTCGCGCGCTCCTCGAGAGCTTCCCGCAGCTGGAGCGGGTGCACCTGGTGGACTACAAGGTGCGCATCTTCAACTCCGGAGCAGGTGCCGACGCCGGTGTGCGCGCGCTCGTGGAGTCCTCGGACGGGCTGCACCTGTGGCGGACGGTGGGCGCCTCGACGGACGTGATCGAGGCGTCGTGGCTCGCTTTGCAGGACGCCTACGAGTACTGGGTGCTCCATCGAGAGCGGATGGTGCCGTAGGAGGCGCGGACAGCGCTGGGGATGGCCGACCCCCGCACTCCATCTGTCGGAAGGGCGCGCGCCTCGGGCTCCCCGGTCCCGGTGAGGGCGATCCAGTGTTCGCAAATCGGCCGTCCGGTGCCTCCGGAGTGTGCAACCTGCTGATGCTCACGGGCCTCTCCAGTTGGTCCTCCCGTATCTCGCTGCGCGCCCGCGAAACCCGTACGCAGGTCTTGACGGCTCTGGCCGGTCGCGGTGTGGGTGATTCAGACGCCCGCGCCGGCGGGGTCTCCTCGCTTCGAGGCGCCGGATAACGGCGGTGTGGTTCGACAGGCTCACCACGAACGGATGACGGCGTGCTCACCACGAACGTGTGTCGGCGGAGTTCCCCACGAACGGAGAACTGCCGGCAGGCCAGGTGGGCCTCTCGAGTCGGGGCGTCTGACCACGGCGCTGCATTCGACAGCCCGTTCGGCCCGCTCGGGCTGAACGGGGATGTCGAGTACTGCGACTGGGCTAGGTGGCAGCCTCGGTGTCCAGGCGGAGCGGGGCGTTCTCGGCTGACGTGACCGCCTCGGAGCTGGCATCCGGCGTCGGGGTCGGCGGTGGGCCCGCAACGGGGAGGCGGACCGTGAACGTCGTGCCGCCCTCGGCGCTGGACTGTACCGCGACGGTTCCGCCGTGCGCCTGGACGAGGTCGTGGACGATCGCGAGGCCGAGGCCCTGGTGGCCGCGGCGTCGCGAGGGGTCGCCCTGGAAGAACCGGTCGAACACATGCGGCAGGGCGTCGGGGGGAATCGGGTCGCCGCCGTTGTGGACCTCGACGGCAGCGTAGGGACCGAGGCGGTACGCGCGCACGAGGACCTCGGAGCCGCGCGGTGCGAAGCGGATCGCGTTGTCGAGGAGGTTCGTGAACACCTGCTCGAGCCGGCGGCCGTCGCCTCGAATGCTTCCGGCGGCGAGCGCGCGCCGGATCGAGACGTCGCCCGCCTCTGCCTGGAAGGCAAACCGATCGACGGTCGCCGTGACAAGCGCGTCGAGCGAGAGGTCGTCGGGTGTGAGCGCGAGCTGGCCGGCGTCGATCCGCGAGAGATACAGGAGGTCCTCGACGAGTGCAGCCATGTGGCCTGCCTCGTCGTTGATGACGGTGCCGAGGCGCTGGTACTCCTCGACGCCCTCCGGGAGCCCCTCGGCGATGGCCTGGGAGAACCCTGTGATAGACGTGAGCGGCGTCTTGAGGTCGTGGGTCATGTTGGCGACGAGCTGGCGCATCGCGCGCTGGTTGCGCCCGACCTCGGACGCCATGCGGTTGAACGCATGGGCGAGCTGGGCGACCTCGTCGCGACCGGCGACCTCGATGCGCTGATCGTAGTGGCCTTCGGCGATCGCCTCGGAGGCGCGGGTCATCGCCCGGACCGGCTCGGTGATGCGTCCGGCGACGACGATGGAAAGCAACACGGCGATCACGAGGGCGAGCGAGCCGGCCACGAACTGCCTCGGGAGGAGGAGCTCCCAGGCGGCGGTCACGTCACTCGCCGGGACGGCGATCACCAGTCGCAGGGAGTCGGGCGCCGCACCGCCCGGCCGGTCCGGGGTCGAGCTGTTGGAGACGAAGAGGTAGAGGTCCTGCTGCTGCCAGCGTGCGAGCCAGGCCTTGTAGGGCTGCGAGGGCAACGACTGCGGAGGCGTGTCGACCGCGAGGGTGATGCCGAGCATGTCCTCCTGGCCGTTGGTGTCGAGCACGACCTTGTTTTCCTCGTCGAGGAGGAGCAGCCGCACCTCGTAGTAACCCGCGGGATCGGCGAGCTCGGCACGAATGCGGTACAGCGGGAAACCGGCGTGCTCCATCTGCTGAACGCGCATCGCGAACGGGTCGACGAGGCGCCCGTAGCGCTGGCGAGCGAACTCCGTCTGCTGGTCGCGCAGGAGGACGACGGCGCCGACGGAGGCAAATACCAGCGTGATCATGATCACGCTGAGAAACGCCACCATGAGCCGCAGTCTCAGGCTGAGGAGCACCTACTTCGCCTTTGCCTGCTCCGCGGCCGGGGGTACGAGCTTGTAGCCGACGCCCCAGACCGTCTCGATCTTTGGGGAGCCCGCAGCGAGCTTGTCGCGAAGCCACGCGACGTGGACATCGATGGTGCGCGGGTCGCCGTAGTAGTCCTCGCCCCAGACGAGGGCAAGCAGGCGCTCGCGATCGAGGACGACGTTGGGATGGCGCAGGAACGCCTCGAGGAGGTCGAACTCGCGCTGCCGGAGGCGCACCGATGTGCTGCCGACCTGCACCTCGCGGCTGGCGGGGTCCAGGGTGATGTCGCCGATCGTGACTGCGGTGCGCTCCTCGGGGGCCTGGGCGGCGGCGGCGTCCCACTCGCGGCGACGGAGGTTCGCCTTGACGCGCGCGACGACCTCGCGCGGGTTGAAGGGCTTCGTGACGTAGTCGTCCGCGCCCATCTCGAGGCCAACGATCTTGTCGACATCGTCGGACCGAGCGGTCAGCATGATCACCGGCACATCCGAGGTCTTGCGGATCTCCTGGCAGACCTCGAAGCCGCCGAGCTCGGGCATCATGATGTCGAGGAGGACGAGATCCGGGGAGTCGGAGCGGAAGCGTTCCAACGCTTCGCGACCATCGTGCGCCGCGACGACGTCGTAGCCGGCCTCGCGGAGGTAGAGCCTGAGCAGTTGGACGATGTTGGTCTCGTCGTCGGCAACGAGGATTTTGCCGGGCATGGCGCTACCTGTGTCGCTGCGGTGCTGACGGAGCCGGCCGGATCCCTATCGAGACTATCGGCGAACTCGCACCTGCTCCCACCGTACCGTTTGCTGCGGGCCGCGCCACCGGCTGGCTCCGTCTATCGGCAATGGTGGCAGAGCGGCGTTGGGCATCCACGAGGAGAGTGTAAAGAATCGATGTGGGTAGCGCTGGCGGCCGTACCGCGTCGAATGGCCGCCGCCGAAGGCTACTGGCCCTCGGGTGTGGCGCGGGGGGCATCGGCGCCGTTGGGCGACGACCCGTTGGACGTGCTCGAGGCGCCGTTCTTGCCGAGCGAGCGCAGCTCCTGCACCACCCGCGCGTCGGACCGAGGCCGTGCAGCCTCGTGATTCTGGCGGGCGACCTGCTCGAGCAGTTCCTCGCGCAGGATCGTGATGCTGGTGGGCGCGTCGATTCCGATCTTCACGCGGTCACCATCGATGCTCAGGATGCGCACTGTGGTGACCTGATCGATGACGATACCCTGCTCGGCCTTGCGTGTGAGGATGAGCACGAGCGGCCTCCTGCCAGACGATGCTGCCCCAGCCGGCCCTGCGGGCAACGAAGTTGCGGTGAGTGGGGCCGATCCCCAACTCGGCACGTTTTATGTTACGCCGAAAGCGGTAAATGGAGTGCCTGAAAGAGATGAAATCGCACGGACAGATTCGAATCTGGAAGAATCACCTGCCTGCCCTTACAGGTGTCTCGATTTAGCACGAGCGGCGCGAGCAGATTCGCGGTGATCTGGTCTGCGCTCGTACTCAGCGTCAGCAGGCACCGCACGATGGCGCTCTGTGGGACGCGGAGCCCCAGTTCGTCGCAATCATGATCGGAAAGCTCGAACGCGTACTCAGGATAGAAGAGAAACGGTTCGATCGTCGCGAACGCAACCGTGGGGTCCTCGAGTGACTGGAGCCATTCCACCGGGGAATCATCCTCGGGGATGATCGCGTACCGATGCAGGTGCTCGAAACCGGCGAGCCCGGGAGTCAACTCGAAGATGTCGGACGCCGCGACTTCGACGCGCTCGGCGCGGGCGTAGCGATGCGTCATGATCTCCACGTGGTCCTCCCTTTATCGGAGAAAGTCGAGCAGGCTGAGTTGCAGAGTGCGGCCTGCTGACGACAGAGCTGCCTGGTACGTCGTTTGCTGCTGCTGGAGTTTGACGATCGCGTCGGCGAGATCGACATCTTCGAGGCTGGATCGCATCGACTCGACGAGCACGTGCTCGTCCTCGTGACGTTGACCGGCCGCCTCAACGCGACGGACGCGCGCGCCGAGATCGGCACGGAGCGTGAGGCCCTCGTCAATGCTGGTCTTCAGGTCGCCCGTCGAGCTCCGAATGGTGGTCGTATCGTTCGCGGTGAGGGCGTCTCGGAACGCGATCAACCTCGAGAAGAGCTGTGGGAAGAACTGGTCTCCGGTGATGTTCGCGGTGACCCGTTCGCCCTGCGCGATCTCGCGCTCGATGAGGCCGGTGTCACCGTTGTACGCGACCGCGGTGGGGTTGCCGGGGATGTCCTCGGTGAACGGCTTCGTCGCGGTCCTGTATCCGGCAAAGAGGAAGCGATCGCCGTGTTGCTGGTTCGCGACGGCGACGGCCTGAGAGACGATCGTACCCACCTCGACGGCGATCTTCGATCGTTCGCTACCGCTCAGCGTGTCGTTGGAGGCCTCGATGGAGAGTTCGTGCGCGCGCGCGAGCAAGTCCTGGATGGAGCCGAGCGCTGCTTCGGTAGCCGCGAGGTCCTGGCCGGCGATGGTGACGTTGCGCGCGTACTGGTCGTTGTTCGCGCCGCGCGTCAGCAGGCCGAGCACGCGGCCGGTCGCCACGGGGTCGTCGGAGGGCTTCGTGATCCGTTTGCCGGTCGCGGAGCGCTCCTGCGCGTCGACCATCCGGTTCTGCGCGCCCTGGATCTGGCTGAGCGTCCGCAGGGTGAGCCAGTTGCTGGAGATACGCATCAGATCATCCGGTTGATGAGCGTGTCGAGCATGTCGTCGGCGACCTTCACGAGGCGCGACGCAGCCTCGAAGGCACGCTGGTACTTCACGAGGTTGACCATCTCCTCGTCGACGTTGACGCCCGATGCACCCTCGCGCCGTGCCGTCAGCTGCTCCAGGACGAGTGACTGCGCCTCGCCGCGGGCCTTCGTCGAGTTGACGGTGACGCCGATCCCGGAGACGAGGGAGGCATAGAACTCGTCGTAGGTCTGGGTGCCGCCGGCGAGCCCTCGGACGTTCTGGAGGTCGGCGAGGGCGAGCGCGTTGTGCGCGTCGCCGGGCACGCCCCCCGCTGTCGTCGAGGCGGCCACTGCATTCGGAGCGTTGGCGATGGTGGCGTTCACGGCGACAGTGGCGGCGCTGGTGCCCGTGAAGAAGTTGCGTCCCGTCACGCCGTCGAGCCCGTAGCCGGCGGCGTGCACCGTGTTCACGTCGTTGACCACCTGCGCGACAAGGGTGTCGAGCTCGGCGATCCTGGCGGGCACGTACGAGTCGCGCATGTCGAGGTTGGCGCGCATCTCGCCACGGAGGACGTTCAGGGGCACCGCATCGCCGGTAAACCGGACATCGAGGTAGTTGGCGTTCAGCGCGTTTGGTACGCCCTCGAGAGCGAACGACAGGTTGCGTGCCACGAGCGGATGGCCGCCGACCGAGATCTCGACCGAGCCATCGTCCGCGTTGAAGTACGAGACGTTCATGATCTGGGCCAGCCGGTCGAGGGCGAGGTCGCGCTTGTCCTCGAGGTCACCGGTCGACGTACCCGAGATCTTGAGGGGGACGATCTGCTCGTTGAGCTTCGCGATCTGACTCGCGAGGGTGTTGACCTCGGTGATGGATGCGGCGATGCGGGTGTTGGCCTCGGTGCGCTGCTGCACGAGCGCGCTGCCGAGCCGGTTGGCGTTGGTCGCGAGCGTCTTGCCCGCCTCGAGCACAGCGATGCGCGCCGGGCCCGACTCGGGGTTGTTGGAAAGATCGCGCCACGCGTTGAAGAACTGATCGAGCGCGGCGCGGAAGCCGGCGTCGCCGGGCTCCCCCATCACGCTCTCGATACCGGCCAGCGACTGCAACTGCGTGTCGTACTGCGCGCCCGAGCTCATCTGACCGCGAAGCTGGAACTCGATAAAGATGTCCCGGATGCGCGAGATGTCGGTGACACCCACACCGTAGCCCGGGTGCGGCTGTCCGTCGGCGACGTAGGAACCCGGCATTGCCTCGAAGGAGACGCGCTGCCGGCTGTAGCCGACGGTGGAGGCGTTCGAGATGTTGTGCGAGGTGGTGTCGACCGCCATCTGCTGCGCGAGCAACGCCTGCGCGGCGGTGTTCAGGGAGATCGACATGCTCATCGCCGGCTCCTACGCGCTGCGGTCCAGGCGGGAGACGCGCCCCGCCTCGGCGGCGCGCCCACCGGCGTCGTAGAGGACGCTGCTGACGAGCGTGCGCAGGTACTGGAGCCAGCGCTCGACGATGTCGTGGCTGGTGCGCAGGAGGAGGCGTTGCGCGCGTTGGCCGAGCGCGCGGCGACGGGCGCGTTCACGCAGCTCGAACCCGATCGCCGTGAGGGCCTGTCCCGTCTCGGCAGGAAGGTGGGCGGCGACGTTCGTCAGCGTGAGTGCAGCTACCGAGCGCCCGGTGGCAGCGGCGATGGCGACGATGGCGGTCATACGTTCAGATTCGAGCGCAGCGATCAGCTCCAGCAGGTGCTCACGCTCCTCGGTGAGCGCGGTGAGGACCTCGACGTCCCCGCCAACAATCGCGCGTTCTTCGCGGTGCGCGAGTTCGAGCATGGACGCGAAGGCGTCGCGCTGCTGCTCGAGCGCGGCGCTCAGTCCGGCGACGGCCTCGAGGAGCGGGGTCACGCCTGCGCGCCGTCGATGGGCTCGGCGGCATCGGCGGCGAGCATCGCGGCGGCGGTGTCGCCCGCGTTTGCGACGTAAGTGCCGTCCTGCACGGATGCGCGCAGCGACGCGACGAGCGCGGCACGAGTGTCGGTGGCCTGCGTCGTCGCATCGAGCGCCCGCGCGAGGAGCTGTGCCTGGTCGGACAGCGCCACGGAATCGGTGCGTCGCGAGCGGGCAGCCGTCGCGGGCCTCGGTGAAGCCGCTGCAGCCTCGCCGGGAGCGACGGCGCCGAGGGTACGCCGGTAGACGCTGGAGGCGTCCTGCGGGCGAACGGACTGGACCATGGCGGGTTCCTTCCCGGAAATCCCTCGGTGCGGTCGGCGCTAGGCCGGCAGCTCGTTGGCCTGGCGCAGCATTTCGCTGATTGTGCGGTATGCCTGCAGGTTCATCTGGAATGACCGACTGGCCACGATGAGGCTCGTCATCTCCTGGCCGATATCGACGTTTGACGCCTCGAGGCGAGCGTTTGAGACCGTACCGAAGCCAGGCTCGCCGGGTGTGCCGTCGATGGCGGGCCCGGAGCCGTCCGTCGGGAGGTACAGGTTGTTGCCGATGCCCGCGAGGAGCTCGGGGTTGGCGAAGCGCGCCAGGGTGATCGCGCCGAGGTCCTCGGCGATCGTCGTGGCGGCGTTGTCGGGCTCGCGCGCGGCGAGCTCGTCGGCGGTCATCGGACGCGTGGCGATCACGTGCCCGTCGGTGTCCACCGCGACCCGCGTGAAGACCTCGGGGAGGGTGATGGCCGGCTCGAGCGGCGTGCCATCGGCGAGCACGAGATGTCGGGAGGCGTCGAGGCGCATCGCGCCGTCGCGCGTGTAAGCCGCGCTACCGTCTTCGAGACGCACCTTGAAGAGGCCGGGGCCGGCAATCGCGAAGTCGAGGTCGGACTCGCTGGGTTGGAGCGTGCCCTGTGCAAAGGCGCGATCAATCGAGGTGGTCTGTACGCCTCCCGCAGTGGTGGCATCCTGCACCGGCAGGTTGCCCTGCACGGCCTGCAGGATCTCGGCGGTGTCGAGAAGCGCCTGGAAGTGCACCTTGACGCGCTTGTAGCCGGCAGTATTGATGTTCGCCATGTTGTTCGAGATCAGCTCGATCTGGCGCTGGTGCTCGAGCATTCCGCTGAGTGCGGCATCCAGTGACACGGTCATCGCGGCTTACCCCACCCGTCCGACTTCGTTGACGGTCTTTTCGAGGTTTGCGGACAGCTCCTTGAAGAGGCGCTGGCTGGCCTCGAACTGGCGTGACGCGGCCATGAGCCGGGAGGTCTCGGCGGCGAGCTCGATGTTCGATTGCTCGAGCTTGCCCTGCTCAAGGCGCGGCTCGGAACCGGCTGTGACGAGCGCGGGCGTGCCAATCGAGGTGAACGCCGAGCCCTCGGCGCGTACAAGCTGGTCGGGAGAAATGTCGTAGAGCGCGAGCGTGCCGACGACGTCCGGGCCGACCACAACGTCGCCGTTGCGCAGCACGAGCGGGTCGGCGTCCCCAACGACGATCGGCTGGCCGCCGGCGCCGAGCACCTGGCGCCCCTCGGCGGTCACGACCTCGCCCTGCGCGTTCGTGGTGAAGTGGCCGTCACGGGTGTACTCGGTCTGGCCGTCGGCAGTGCGGATGGCAAAGAACCCGGTGCCGACGATGGCGACATCGAGGGCCTCGCCGGTCTGCTCGAGCGTGCCCTGCCGCAGGTAGGGTCGGCGGTCGTCCTGGTAAGCGCCGGTCCCGATCGTGCCGAGTCGACGCATGAAGGTGAGCGGCACGGGGACGGGAGCGTTCCCGACCTTTGTCGCGAGGACCTTCTCGAACGAGGAGTCGGCGGATGCGTCCTCCTTGTACCCGGTGGAGTTCAGGTTCGCGAGGTTGTTCGACACCGTCTCCTGGCGGCGGAGGTTCGAGATGAGGCCGGAGGCAGCGGTGTAGAGGCCACGGATCACGAGCCCCTCCGTCCCAGGCGCAGCCCGAGGAACCCCGTGATCGCCATGGCGCCGAGGAGCGCGGCACCGCGGATGGCGTCCGGCAGCAGTGGCGGCTCGCCCGTGGAGGGGAGCTGGTTCGGACGGTTGCCCGCGTCCTTTGGCGTTGCGCCCCGACTCGTGGATTGAGCCGCGCCGGCCTCACCGCCGGGCGTGCGCGCGGGAACCGCGAACCGGCCGCCAATCGAGCGGCGAGCGGTCGGCTGCGGGGCGTCATCGGGCTCCGGTTCGACGGTGATGATGAAGAGGTCGAATCCGAAGTTGGTGATGAGCGGCAGGGTGCCATCGAGGACGGCGGCGCCCGATGCGTCGGCGTTGAAGCGGCCCGCGGAGATGGCGTCGTTAGTCTCGGAGTTCACGAGCCAGGCCTGGTAGCGCTCGCGGTCGAGCGCGGGGAGCTTCTGGACGCGGACGCGTGCGTAGCCCTCGGCGAACGAGAGCTCGAGGCGCCCGGTGGCGTCCTGCGGGCCCCAGTTCGACAGTCCCTCGAGGTAGCGCAGGTCGATCACGGTCGGGACGCCGTTCGCGTAACCGGCCGCGGGCGCGAGCGCGACCGCGAGCGTGGCGAGCAGGACGAGCGTGGTCGCTGGGCGCAGGTTCATGCTGCGAACCTCGAGGCGACGCCCGATCGACGAGCAGCGCGGACCTCCTCGATGCCGACGCCGAGGCGGCGCGCGATCGAGCGGTCGGACAGGCCTTCGCCAAAGAGCTGGCGCACCGCCAGTGCGAGGCTGGGGCCCTGGAGGAACCCGAACGCGTGCGGAGCGATCGCGGGTGCAGCGGCCTCGGAGACGGGGAGCGCAGAGCTCTCGGGAACAATGGACGCTGCGCGTGCCGGCGCGAGCGACATCGATGTTGCGTGCGGTACGGAAAGCGTCTGCACCTCGCGGAGCTGAGCGATGAGCTGGTCGAGGGATTCGGCGACAAGCTCCTCGATGAGGCGATCCGTCTTCGCGAGGGTGCGCGGGCGGATGACGTAGTAGGCGCAGGCGAGGATGCCCACCCCGAGCAGCAGCACCGGCAGCCCCACCAGGAGAACCTCGGCGAGCGCTGCCTGGAGGGTCATGCCGCTTCCTGTCTCCGCCTCGCCAGCGACGCGCGCACTCGAGAGAGGGCACGGGCGTGGAGCTGGCATACGCGCGATTCCGAGATATCGAGCACGCGGCTCACCTCGCGCATGGTGAGCTCGTCCTTGTAGTAGAGCGACAGGATGAGCTGCTCGCGCTCGGGGAGTTCCCTGATCGCGGCGGCGAGGTCCCCAATCATTTCCTCGCGCTCGAGGCCGCTCGTGACCTCCTCGACGTCCGGGTCGGCGACGGAGATGTCGGATGGGCCGTCGTCGTCGTCGCCGGGCCCCATCGCGTCGAGGGAGATCGTGACCCACGAGACGTCCACGATCTGCTTCAGGTACTGCTCGAGCGTGAGGCCGAGCTCCTCCGCCACCTCGAGGTCGCTCGGCTCGCGGCCGAGATCGAGCGTGAGCTTCGAGACGGCGCGGTCGGCGACGCGGGCCTTCTGGCGCACGGAGCGCGGAAGGCGATCGAGGGCGCGCAGCGTGTCGATGATGGAGCCGCGGATCCGGGAGATCGCGTACGTCTCGAACTTCACGCCCTTCGAGGGCTCGAAGCGCTCGACGGCCTCGATGAGGCCGATCGTGCCGGATGAGAGCACGTCCTCGTAGTCGAGGATCGCGGGCAACGAAATCGCCAGGCGGCCCATGACGTACTTCACGAGGGGCGCGTACTGGAGGATGAGCCGCTCGCGCACCGCGGGATCGCCGCCGGAGGTGTAGCTCTCCCACATCAGGGCGTTGTTGCGCTGCAGCTCGCTCATCGGCTCGCTGGCGTCGGCGCTCGGTGCCACGGGTGGGGTCATATCAGAACTCCGGGTTCGCTGATGCTGGCTTCGTGGCTGCAAGCGCTAGGACTCGTGTGATTCCGTCTGCGGAACCCGCGAGGCGTGGTCCACATGGGGCTGCGCCTCGACAGGGAGCTCCGGCGGCCTGTCGGCGGTGATCAGCTCGGCAAAGAATCCGAGCAGTGAGAAGGCCATGAACCCGGCCACGCCGCGAGTGAGCGCGATCTCAGGAGGGAAGCCGGCCACCCACGAGGCGTACGAGACGCAGAGACACCCGCACGCGCCGGCGATCAGCGCGAGCTTCAACATCGGCATCTATGCACTCCTCCGGCCGGTGAGCCGTGTCTGTTCCTGGTAGATGAAACGAACAATCCGTTCCTGCGTGCGACGGTCAATTCCTACGAATTGCGTATTGATCCGGTAAGCGTGCGTCCGCTCCTCGGCACGACAGGTGAGCGCACGGGCGTTGACCTGAATCGGGGGCGCACCGGCCTCGAGACTGAACTCGAGCGTCATGGTTGCGCCGAGCGGCACCGGGTCGGCGGCCCGCACCTGGGCGCCGCCGCCGCCCACATCGAGCAGCTGTGCGCCGCGGAGGTCATGGACGAGGAACTCGCCCTCGTTGTCCTCGTCGGGCTCGCGCCACGCAGCGCGCGCACGGATGCTCACGTTCAGCCGGTAGAAGTTGCGCCGCTGCTGGCGACGGGCCTCCACGGGCAGCGTCGTGACCAGGCCGGGCGGAGTAGTCTCGACGCCCACGATCGTCGCGTCGAGCTCGTAGGTCCGGCCGTGGATCTGCGCGACCAGTCCCGCCTTCTGCCCCTTGAGGTTGGACTCCGCAGTCGGAACGTCGAGCACGCCGAGGGTGAGGTGGTCGCTCGACACCGCGCGAACGACAGCGGTGAGCGCCTCTGAGCTCGACTGGAGCATCAGCCGGACCGTGAGGCCACGCGGCAGTGCGACGAAGGACTCGCTAGCGGGAGACACCGGCGCGCTCCTCGACGGCCGCGGGGCGCCGCGCGGGCCAGAGGCCCGTGAGGACAGCCAGCGCGAGCGCGTGGTTGTCGCCGAGCGCCAGGCCCGACGCCGGCTCCTCGGACGCGGTGGTGAAGGCCAGCCCGAGGCCGGACTTCAGCATCGTCGCGGCCACGCCACCCAGCCCTGTTGCCTCGTCGACGCGTGTCACGACGAGCGCCGTCACGTCCAGCGCCGAGAGTGCCGCCGTAGTGCGCAGGGCGTCGGAGGCATTGATCGTCGCCGGTAACACCTCGAGGGTGATCCGCTGAGGCGCGAGCGCGGCGTATGCCTTCAGCTCGGCCATGCGGTCGGACCTCGCGCCGCTGTGCGCGACCGTGTCGACGATGACGACGTTCGAGGACTCCGCGCGGAGCAGGGCCCGCAGCTCCGAGGGCGTGTAGCAGAGCCGCGCCTCGACGCCCGCAGCTGCGGCGCAGGCCATCAATTGCTGCGGTGCGCCCGCGCGGTCGACGTCGGTGCCCGCGACGATCGCGCGACGAGGGCCGTGGATCTCGCGTGCGAGGCGTACCGCGACCGACGACTTGCCGGCGCCGTGCGGCCCCACGACGAACACCACCTGCCCTGCCCGGTCGAAATCGAGAGCGGGCGGGGGCGCGAACAGCGAGGCGAGCGTGCGTTCGGTGGCGCGCAGGGCCTCGCGGGTGGAGATGTCGACGCGCAACTGCCCCTCGAGGCGGCGCACGAGCGGAATCAGCAGGCGTGGCGGGACGCCATGATCGACCAGGCGCGCGTGCACCTCGCGGAAGGCGGGCGGACCGCCCTCGACGATGTCGGCGGCGCGCTGTGCCGCGAGCCACTGCACGGCCGACTCGATGACGCGGGTGCGACCTGCGATCGCGTCGATGAGCGAGGACGCAGGCTCCTGCTCGGCGGGCTGCACGTCATCGAGCGGCAGTGGCGGGAGGGCCTCCGGAGGCTGGCGCCACGCGCCCGCCATCGGGTTGACGAATGCGGTGCGGCCGTCGGGGTCATTGTCGGACTCGCGCGCAGCGGCGGCGTCCTCGGCCACGGAACGCGCGATCGCGTGCGCGGCGAAGTCGCTGGCGAGCACGCGATGGACGGGAAGGACCGCAGCCGGCCGCGCCGCGACGATCTCAATCTCGGACGTGCCGCCGAGTCGCGGCAAGGTGTGCGTCGAGACGATCATCGCGTCCTCGCCGAGGGCCGCGCGAACCATCTCGTAGGCCTCGTCAACCGAGGCGGCTCTGAACGTCCGCGTCTCCATCAGCTAGACCTCCACCGTGCCGGCGGACTGCACATCGAGTTCGCCGGACACCTCGGCGTAGGCCAGGACGGGCAACGCGGGCAGGGCGCGCTCGATCAGCCGTCGAAGCGGCCGCCTGATGCGCGCAGAGCAGAGGAGCACCGGCTGAACGCCGGTGGCCGCAGCGGCCTGCACCTGCGCGGCAATCCTCGTGAGGAGGCGCTGCATCAGGTCCGGCTCGATCACGATCGCCGTGCCGCGATCGGTGGGCTGGAGCGCGGCTGCCAGCGTCTGCTCGAGGCGAGGCTGGAGCGTGATCGCGTCGAGCACTCCGTTCTCACCTCGGTGCTGCATCGAGAGCTGGCGGCTGAGCGCGCCGCGCACGAACTCGGTGAGCTGCTCGATGTCGCGAGTCTGGCGGCCCCGATCGGCCAGCGTCTCCGCGATCGTGACGAGGTCGCGGATCGAGACGCCCTCGCGGAGCAGCTCCTGGAGCACGCTCTGCACCTCGCCAACCGTGAGCACGGCCGGCACGAGCTCCTCGACGACCGTCGGGTACTCCTGCTTGAGGTTGGTGAGCAGCGACTGCACGTCCTGCCTCGAGAGGAGCTCCGGCGCGTGGCGCCTGATCAGCTCGCTCAGGTGCGTCGTGAGCACCGACGGCGGGTCGACGACGGTGTAGCCGGCCATCTCGGCGCGCTGCGTTGCCCTCGACGATCCACTTTGCGGAGGCCGAAGGCTGGCCTCGATCGTGTCCTCGCCCTCGATCGGCTCGGAGCCGATGCCGGAGTCCATCGCGAGGTACTGGTTGGCGCAACTCGCCGCGGCCAATCTCGATGCCCTGCAGCCGCACGACGTAGGTGTTCGCCCCCAGCTGGAGGTTGTCGCGAATGCGGATCATCGGCACGATCACGCCCAGGTCGCTGGCGATCCGGCGTCGGATCACCGTGATGCGGTTCAGCAGACTGCTGCCCCGCTCGGCGTCGACCAGGGAATCAGGGCGTAGCCCACCCACCTCCAGCGGATCGAGCTGCAGCATGGGTGAGAACGGAGTCGACGCTGGTGGCGCGCTCGTCCTGTTCGACCGCCTGGACCTTCGGCGGCCTGCGCCGCCCGGCGCGCTGCTGCTCGGCGTACCAGGTAACCGGCTCCACCCATGGTTGCCGCGAGCACGAAGAACGGAAATCGGGGAAGGCCCGGCACTGCCCCGAGGGCGGCGAGCACGGCGGCAACGACAAACAACGCGCGCGGACTCGAGAGCAGCTGCGAACCGATGTCCGAGCCCAGGTTCCCGTCCGACGCGGCGCGCGTGACGATGAGGCCCGTGGCCGTCGAGATCAGGAGCGCGGGAATCTGCGAGACGAGGCCGTCACCAATCGACAGCAGCGAGTAGGTCGCCACTGCCTCGGACGGTGACAGCCCGCGCTGGACGATGCCGATGATGATCCCGCCGACGAGGTTGATCGCGACGATGATCAGTCCGGCGATGGCGTCGCCCTTCACGAACTTCGAGGCGCCATCCATCGAGCCGTAGAAATCCGCCTCCCGCATGATCTGCTGGCGACGAGTGCGCGCGTCCGACTCGTTGATGAGCCCGGCGTTGAGGTCCGCGTCGATGGACATCTGCTTGCCGGGCATCGCATCGAGGGTGAAGCGCGCGGCCACCTCGGCCACGCGGCCGGCGCCGTTGGTGATCACGATGAACTGGATCACCAGCAGGATGAGGAAGACGACGATGCCGACGACGAGCGAGCCGCCGACGACGAAGCTGCCGAACGCCTCGATCACGTGGCCGGGATGGCCGTAAAGGAGGATCAGGCGCGTCGACGATACGTTGATGGCCAGGCGGAACAGGGTCAGCATCAGCAGCAGCGACGGGAACACCGAGAACTGCAGGACTTCCCGCGTGTACATCGAGATCAGGAGCACGGTTACGGCGGCCGCGATGTTGCCCGCGATCAGCACGTCGAGGAGCGCTGCCGGCATCGGCACGATCATCATGAGGACGGTGAGCATGAGCATCGCCGCGAGCGCGACATCCGCGTTGGCGGCGAGCAGACGCACGGCCGCCGCGACGAGCGGCTGCTCGGCGGGCGAGGGGGAGGTTCCGATGCGGCGTCCCTGCACGGCCATGATGCGTGGCTCCTCGGTCCCGGCTTACGCGATCGCGCGCGAGCGCTGCGTGCGCACGCGGTAGACGAACGCGAGCACCTCGGCGACTGCCTCGTAGAGCTCCGGGGTGATCTCCTGGTTGATGGGAACGGCGCGGTAGATCGCGCGGGTGAGCGGCGGGTTCTGCATCACTGGCACGCCGGCCTCGGCGGCGACCTCGCGAATGCGCTGCGCGATGTAGTCCTGGCCTTTCGCGAGCACTCGAGGCGCGCGATCCGAGGCGGGGTCGTACTTGATCGCGACCGCATAGTGCGTCGGGTTGGTGAGCACGACATCGGCCTTCGGCACGGCGGCGAGCACCCTCGTCATCAGCGAACGCCGCAGGCGAGCCATGCGCTGCCGGACCAGCGGATCGCCGTCGTTCTGGCGCTGCTCGTCTTTCACTTCCTGGCGCGTCATGCGCAGCTGTGACAACCAGTCGAGGCGCTGGAACACAAAGTCGGCGGCCGCGATGGCGACGAGCGCCAGCGCGACCTTCAGCGTGACGTCGAACGCGATCGACACGGTGAGTCCCAGCGACGGGAGGTCGCGACGAACGCCCAGGCTCTCGATCTCATCCGAGGTGCCCGTGGATCTATGAGCACCGCCACGGCGCCGACGAGCACCAGCTCGGCCAGGTCGTGAGGGCGTGGACGTATGAGCGTTTCGAGCCGAACAGGCGCTGCGCCCGGCCAGCGGGTCGATCCGCGAGAACTGGGGCTTCACCACGCTCGGAGCGAACGTGAGGCCGGTCTGCATCAGGCCGCCGAGCAGCGCCAGGCCTCCACGCCGAGCAACAAGGGAACGGGATGCCGAGCGCGCGCCAGACCAGCGCGGTCCCCGTGTCGGCCGTGAGCTCGAGCGTCAGGAGGTCGTCACGGCCGAGCACGGCAAAGATCGCGCATCAGCGACTCCATGGCGGTCCACGTCTGCGCGCCCGAGACGCGGATCACGAGCAGACCGGCGAGCAACACGACGGCCGTGTCCACCTCGCGGCTGCGCGCGACCTGGCCTCCGGCGCCGCGCCTCCTCGAGGCGTCGCGGGGTGGGTGCCTCGGAGCGGTCGGTCGTCATCGGGCGCTCTGCCTCGGGAGCACGAGGATCTGCGGCAGCGAGGTGGTCAGCGACGCGCCGAGGAACAGGACCATCAGCGGCACGCTCAGGGCGGCGACGAACAGACCTGCGCCGACCTTCACCGGTAGCCCGACCACCAGCACGTTCAACTGCGGCACCGCGCGGCCGAGCATGCCCAGTGCGAGGTCGGCGAGGATGAGCGCGACGACGACCGGCAGCGCGACGCGCAGCGCGATCACAAACAGCGAGGCGAAGAACGGCACGGCGCGCTCGCCGGCGATCAGTGTGAGGTCGGCGCTTCCCGCCTCGACGACGCGAAAGCTCAGCACCAGCGCGCTGATCACGAGGTGATGGCCATTGACGGCGAAGAAGGCGAGCGTGGCGACGAGGCGGTAGAACTGCTCGATGGCGCCCGACTGCGCGCCCGTCAGCGGGTCGATGACGCTGCCAAGACTGAACCCGATCTGCACCCCGATGAGCGCGGCGCCCATCTCGAGCGCGTTGATCACCAGCATCACGCCGACGCCGAGGGCGAGTCCGACCATCACCTCGGACCCAACGACCGTTGCGAAGAGCGGCAGGTTTGCGGGCGGCGGCGGCACCGGCGTGCGCTGCAGCGGCAACACCACCAGCGACAGCAGCAGCGCGAGGCCGATCTTTGCCTGCGCGGGTACGCCGCGCGCACCGAAGAACGGGGCGACAGTGATCGCAGAGCTCAGGCGTGCGAGCACGTAGAGGTACTGGGCAGACCAGCCGGGCGAGACGCCGAGGACATCGGTGAGCACGGGCGCGCCTCGCCTCTTCCGCGCTACCGCACTGCCTGGGGCAGAGTTGCGAAGACGTGGTGCGTGTACTGGACCATCGTGCCGACCATCCACGGCCCCATGACGGCCGACACCGCGAACACGCCCAGGAGCTTGGGCACAAACGTCAGCGTCGCCTCGTTGACCTGGGTCATCGCCTGGAAGACCGACACCAGCACACCGATCACGAGGCTGACGACGAGAATCGGCGCCACCACGAGGAGTGCCGTCCAGAGCGCCTCGCCGGCGATGGCAATGACCTGGGCGTCGTTCATCGAGCCGTCCTTCCTCGACTGCGCACTAGGTGGCGAAACTCGAGACGAGCGAGCCGATGATCAGCCCCCACCCGTCGACGAGGACGAAGAGCAGGATCTTGAACGGCAACGAGACGACGACCGGTGGCAGCATCATCATCCCCATCGCCAGCAGCGCCGACGAGACGACGATGTCGATGACGAGGAACGGGACGAAGATGATGAAGCCCATCAGGAAGGCCGTCTTCAACTCGGAGACGAGGAAGGCGGGAATCACGACGTAGGTCGGTACGTCATCGACCGTGCGCGGTCGCGCCTCCTTCGACAGGTTGACGAAGAGCGTGAGGTCCGTCTCGCGGGTCTGCGCGAGCATGAACTTGCGGATGGGGACCTCGGCGCGATGGAGCGCCTCGGCCTGTGGGATCTCGCCGTTCGTGTAGGGCTGGAGCGCCTCGGTGTTGACGACCTTCCACACCGGCGCCATGACGAACACCGTGAGCAGGAACGCCAGGCCGAGGAGCACCTGGTTCGGCGGCAGCTGCGGTACCCCGATCGCGTTGCGCACCAGCGAGAGCACGATCACGGTCCGCGTGAACGACGTGACCATGATCAGCAGCGCCGGCGCGAGCGACAGGATCGTGAGCAGCACCAGCAGTTGGACACCCGTCGCAGCCCCGGCGGGCGACTGCGCGGCGTTCGGACCGATGCCGACGTTCGGGATCGCCGTCGACCCATCGGCGGCGACGCAGCCCGACGCGAGTGCCGCGAGCAGCACCGCCTGACCGAGAACGAGCGCGCGCCTGCGCACGGTCAACGCAGCCCCTCGAGCATGGTGCCGCGCCGGGCGTCCTCGATGGCGCGCTGCAACTCGACGATGCGGGCGTTGCGGTAGGCGGCGGTCGCCTGCAACTGGTGGGCGGCGGGCGCGTACGTGCCATCGGAGTTCGTCATCGCCTCGAGTGGCGGCGCGACTGGGGGCTCGCTGGACGCGAACGCAAAGGGTGCACTCGGTTGCGCGCGAGTGCGTGGTCCGGTCGCCGTACGCGACAGTCGCGAGATCAGCCCGGCGAGCGCGGTCGCCGTGGAACTCGAGGCGCGCGGCTCGGTGGCGGCGATGGTGAGCCGTTCGACCTCGTCGGGGTCGTCGATCTCGAGGAGCTGGTTGATGCGATCGGGCGTGACACCCACGAGCACGGCTCGATGGCCCACGCGCACGAGCTGGAGCGAGCGGTTGGGTCCGAGCGCGCGGGTCTCGAGGAGCTGGAGCGCCCGCGATGTGCCGTAGCCGGCCTGGATGCGGCGGCTGTACCAGCGCATCGCCCAGAACGCCGCCCAGATGATGGCGATCACCGCGCCAAGGCGCAGCACGAGGTTCAGCCAGTCCCAGATCGAGAGGCTCACGACTCCCGAGCCCACCTCGGGAGCCGCGGGGTCATCGAGGGCCTGCGCGAGGGCAAGCGCAGGCCATGCGGCCGCCGCAGACGTGGCGCCGATGGCGGCTCGGAGCGCGGAGTGGCGCAGGCGCACGTCAGCGGCCCAGCGCATTCGCGCGCTGGCGCGGCGAGATGATCTCGGTGATACGCACACCGAAGTTCTCGTCGACGACCACGACCTCGCCTCGGGCGATCAGCCGGTCGTTGACGAGGATGTCGACGGGCTCACCGGCGAGCTTGTTCAGCTCTACGACGGAGCCGGGGCCCAGCTCGAGCACCTCCTCAACAGTGAGGGATGAGCGACCCAGCTCGACGCTGACGCGCATCGCGACGTCCATCAACATATCGATGGGCTGGGGCACGCTCGGCCCCATGTCGATCTGCGGCAACGGCGGGAAGCGGACGGGATGCACAGGTGTGTTCTCGCCGCCGCCGACGCCGGCGGGTGGCTGAGCGGCGTTCATCGGCGGGAATTGCGTGACGTTTCCCGGGGCGCCACCTCCGAAGAGCGCCTCGGCCGCGGGTGCAGCCTGCGGCGGAGGGGAAGCGATGGGCGTCTCGACAGGCAGTACTGGCTCGGCGGAATCCGGTGCGAGTTCCTCGCCCATCCGCGTCAGCAGGGAGAGGGGGACGACGAGCGTGACGGGAACAGTGACGCCGGAGGCCAGTGCCAGCGACGCCTCGATGCGCACGGGCGCCGATCCCTGCGCCACGTCCTGCACCATTCCCATCGTCCAGTCGACCTGGCCTCGGCGCAGCTCCGAGACGGTAATCTCGGTGCCCGCGAGCCCATCGGCAAACAGGGTCAGGTTGAGCAGGTCCAGCAGGCTGCGCATGCGCTCCGTGATGGGACCGGCCTGCGCGGCGGCGAATGACGCGTCGTCCATCGCCTCGGGGCTGACATCGATGCCGAACAGCGCGCTGGCGCCCTCGAGCGGAACGAGCAGTGCTGCGAGCAGTGCCTCGGTTTCACTGAGCGCGACGCGCAGCTCGAAGCCCAGGTGGTCGACCGCGGCAAACTCGGCGTTGATCTCGTCGTAGGTCGAGAGGGCCGCGCTCACCGAGGTGATGCGGCGCCCACCTGGTTGTTCTCGACGCCAACCGGATCACCTCTGAGGCGTTGGTGGCGAGGTCGCGGAGAGCGGCCTGGTAGCCGCCGAGCGCGGCAGCCAGGTCCTGGGTGTTCGGCACGTCGTCAGGCACTGGTTGCCTCCTGATAGTCATCAACCCGAGGAGCGTTCAACGCGGGAACGGCCGCGGTGGGGTCGGCGAACCGTGCTCCGCCGATGGTCAACGCGGGATCATGGCCGGGGCCGAGATCGAGCGAGAGCTTCTCGACGATCCGAATCGCGGTCTGGTTTGCCATCACACCGGGGCGAGCGAGGAAGCGAGCGCGGCCGCCCACGAGCACCTCGAGCGGATCGCCGAGGCGGCGGTCGAGGAGGAGCGTGTCGCCCTCGGACATTGCGAGCAGCGTGGAAACCGGCACGGTGGTCGTGCCCGCCTCGACCACCACCTCGATAGGGGCGCGGCGGACGAGCGTCTCGACCACCTGGCGCACACGCGGGTCGTGGCGCGCGTTCGCGCTGTGGCGCCAGATCTGGGCGGACAGGCTGGTCGCGACGGGCTCAACGACGGTGTACGGGATGCAGATGGACATGGCGCCGAGGCGGTCGCCGATACCGACCTCGAAGAGCGCGGTCACCACCACGTCGTTCGCGCCGGCGACCTGCACCAGTCCGGCGTCCATGGCGATGTCGGCGAGCTCCACCTGGACCGGGGTGATCGCCGACCACATGTCCTCGAGGGCATTCGAGAAGCCCCGCGCGAAGCTGCGGAGCAGCGTGACCTCGATCTCCCCGAAGTCGCGATCCCGAGGCACGAGGACGCCGTTGCCGCCAAGCAGGCGGTCGATGATGTCCGCGGCGATGTCGGTGCTGAACTCGAGTACGAAGTTGCCATCGAGCGGCGCCATCGAGAGCACGTAGCAGACGGTTTGACCGGGCACCTGGGACTGCCATTCCTCGTAGAGCCCCTGCTCGATCGAGGAGAGTCGGATGGTTACGAGCGTGCGGAGGCGCGAGGAGATGGCCGCGCCGACCTGCCTCGCGAAGGTGTCGTGCATCGACTGGAGCGTGTGCCACTGCTCCTTCGAGAACTTGTCGGGGCGGCGGAAGTCGTAGGCCTTGATGAGGCGGACGATCGGCCGGTCCGGCGGCGAGCTGGGACCGCCGGGGCGTGCGTCCTCATCACCTGCGGGTACCGATGCGCTGTCAGCCACCTGGTTGAGGAGCGCGTCGATCTCCGCCTGCGTCAGGGCTCGTGAGTCAGCCATTGGAGGTGATACCCCTGTCCCCGGTACCTACTGCGTCACGAAGTCGGTGAAGAGGACGCGCTTGACGTGCGGCTCCGGGATCAGCTCGCCCACGGAGCGCATGATCTCGGCGCGCATCCGCTCCTTGCCGTCCGGCGTGGACACCTCGGCCAGTGACTTCGCTGAGACGATCGTGGTGATGGCATCCTCGATGAGCTTGCGGCCGCTCCCGATCTCCTCCTCGAACTCCTTGAGGAGCGTCTCCTCCTCGGTCTTGCAGGGGGATGCGGCGCCCTCGGCAACGCAGCCGTGGAGCACGTGCGCCCAGTCCTTGCTGGTGGTCTCGAACTCGATCAGCGTCTCGAGCTTGAGATAGACAGGAGCCTTGCCCGGATCCGTGCGCAGGTTGAACACCCGCGAGGCGAACGTGATGTGCGGCCCGAGCTTGCCCTCGACGTGGACGGGCGTGGGCTCCGGCGTCGGCTCGCTCGGCCCACGTCCCGGGTAGACGAACATGAAGACGCCGGCGGCGACCCCGGCGCCCGCGAGGACGCCCACGACGATGAAGATCAGCGTCTTGCTCACTGGCCTGCTCCCTCCTTCGAGACGGGCGGCGGCACGATCCCCGGGTCGACCTGGGGCCGGACGGCGGGGGTGGCGGTGGTTGTTGCGGTGCGCTTCGAGAGCGCGGTGAGGACGATGTCGGCGCGGCGGTTCAGCGCACGACCCTCGGGAGTAGTGTTGGACGCAATCGGCTTGAACTCGGCGAATCCCGAGGCGACCATGCGCCGCGGCTCGACGCGGCCCTCCTCGATGAGGAAGCGCAGCACCGACGTGGCCCGCGCGGACGAGAGCTCCCAGTTCGACGGATAGCGATCGGTGGCGACGGGGATGTCGTCGGTGTGCCCCTCGACGCGCACGTCCGCGGCGACGCCCCGAAGGACGCCGGCGACGATCCGGAGGAGCGGCAGCGCCTCGGGATTCAGCTCCGCGCTGCCCGATGCGAACAGCAGGCGATCGGAGACGCGGATCACGACGCCCTGGGGGTCGCGAATCACGTCGACGGCGTTGGCGCTGAGGCCGGCCTCGCCGAGCTGGTCGTCGAACGTCGTGCGGATCGACTTCACATCGGGCTGGGCCTGGTTCGTGAAGTTGCCGCCGGGCACGACACCGATGCCGCCCCCGAAGACAGGTGAGCTCCCGTCCTGGCCGGCTCGCACGTCGACGTTGAACGCCTCCTTGAAGGCGAACGACAGCTCGTGGAACTTCTCCTCGTCGATCTTTGCGGAGGCGAACAGGATGATGAAGAAGCCCAGCAGCAGCGTGACCAGGTCCGCGTAGCTGATGACCCATCGTTCGTCGTGCCCGCCGCCCTCCTCGGCGCTCACGCGGCGGCCGCCTGGCTCGCGGGGCCATCCTTGCTGTCATCGCTGGAGCGCTGACCGGGCGCGAGGAACGCCTCGAGCTTCTCTTTGACGATGCGGGGGTTGTCACCGGCCTGAATCGAGAGCACGCCCTCGAGGATCATCTCGCGGACCACGCGCTCCTCGGCCGAGCGATACTTGAGCTTCTCGGCGATCGGCAGGCAGATGACGTTGGCAAATCCCACGCCGTAGAAGGTGGCGACGAACGCCGTTGCGATGCCGTGGCCCAGCTCGGCGGTGTCGCCACCAAGGTTCGAGAGCACGGAGATCAGGCCCATGACCGCGCCGAGCACGCCCAGGGTGGGTGCGAAGCCACCGGCGGCCTCGAAGACCTTGGCGTTCTCGCGGTGGCGGCGCGCGAGCGAGTCGATGTCGATCTCCATGATCGAGCGCAGCGCGTCGGGGTCCGTGCCGTCGATCATGAGCATGAGCGCCTTGCGGGCGAATCCGTCCTCGACCTTGCCGGCCTCGTCCTCCAGGGAGAGCAGGCCCTCCTTGCGCGCCTTGTCGGCCATCGTCACCAGCTCCGCTGCCATGTGACGGCCGTGCACGTTGACCTTGTTGAAGATGGCCGCCATGGCGGCCTTCGGCGTGCCGAGCATCTGCTCGAGCGGAAACGAGATGAAGACGGCGCCGAAGGTGCCCACGATCACGATGAGGAACCCGGGTGCGTTGATCAGACCGCCGATGGCGCCACCCTCGATCAGGTAGCCACCAAGGACCCCACCTGCGGCAAGACCGAGGCCGACGAGCAGCGCGATGTCCAACTCAAATGCCCCTAGCTCTGGATCGCGCGGATGAGCGGTGTGCCGTCGTTGACGGTCCGCCGGTACTCGATGATGCGTGCGACGACTTCGCGGTCGGGTTCCTTGACCACGAAGGACTTGTCGTTGATGAGGACGATGTGGGTGTCGGGCGAGCTCTGGACGCTCTGGATGAACTCGGCGTTCACGTAGAACTCGGTGCCGTCGAGGCGTGTGACACGGATCAACTGGCACCTCCGGGGAGCGCGGAACGCTGGATCACGCGCCGACACTGATTCTTCCGGAGGGCTGACGATCGCCGTATCGGGAAGCGGAGTACCTGTCCGCGGGAAGACCCTGAGCGGGCGAGCGATATCCCCGAGCTATGTCATCCGCCGCACATCGATGCGCGTGCGGAGTGGCGAGGCCGGAAAAAGGAAGAACCGCGCCGGACTTGCGGGCGCGGTTCTTGTCCTCGAAGTTGCGGGCCGGCATCCACCGGCGCGTGACTAGCCGACGGCACGCTCCTCGGATGCGACGGCGTCGAGCGACGGCGCCTCCAGACCGACGAGGCCGCGCTTGAGGGCGTAGCGAATGAGGTCGGTCCGGTTCTGTGCGTGCAGCTTGCTCATGATGTGCGCCTTGTGCGCCTCGACGGTCTTCACGCTGATCACCAGATCATCGGCGATGCGCTGGTTCGAGCGACCCTCGGCGATCAGCTGGAGCACCTCGCGCTCACGACCGGTGAGCAGGTCGTAGCCGCTGCGCGTCTCGGGCTGCTTGGCCTGGAGCAGCACCTCGTTGACCGCGATCTCCTCGGAGACCGAGGTGGAGAAGTACGTGTTGCCCCGGTGCACCGACTGCACGGCGAGGACGAGCTCGTCGATCTCGGAGTTCTTGACCACATAGCCCGAGGCGCCGGCGCGCAGCGCCTGCAACAGCCGCTCGTCCTCGAGGTAGGCGGTCAGGATCAGTACGCGCGTGCCGGGCATGCGCTTGACGATCTGCCGAGTGGCGTCGATGCCGTTGAGACCGGGCATGACCATGTCCATCAGGACCACGTCAGGCCGGAGCCGCTCGGCCGCGTCGACGGCATCGCGGCCGTTGGTCGCCTCACCGACGACCTCGACGCCGTCCTGGCCATCGAGGAGCATGCGCAGCGCCTGGCGGAGCAGGGTGTGGTCATCCACCACCAGGAGCCGGAGTCGCGGTGAGCCGTTGCGAGGCGGGCGGCCTCGCGTGAGCGGGAGCGCGTCCGAGATGCGGTCGTTCGTCATGGTTCCCTCCACCGGTCCCGCCCTCAGGAGGGTAGCCCGGCATCCGCTTGTGTTCCCGTTGTGTGCATAACCCTCGAGAAGGGCGGCCCGCCCGCGACTGGTTATGCTGCTGCGAGCCGCTCGCCGTACGCCGTGGGGGCAACCAGTTCGCGGTAGTCGTCGAAGCGCTGGGTCGACTCGGGAGCTGCGGGGTATCGCCGCTTCGCGTTGCAGAGCTTGCACTGGCCTCGGACCCAGCCCTCGGACGGGTCCTGGAGCACCCAGTGGTGCACGCACTTCGAGCGGCGAGCGCGAACCGGTGCGATATCGACCGGCAGGCTGACCTGCGAATCCTTCATTGCTCGGCCCTTCAACGGTGTTCCGTCACCTGATGAGGGAACTCTACGGGGCACGAGACGGCGGAACCGTAGGGGAACGCCCGCATTCGGGGCGGGGCGAACCCTCAAGTCAGGGTTCGTGCAGGCTGGAGTGAGGGCGAGCACGCCTGCGGGAGCGGCCGGCGCGGCACGAGGCAGCGAGGACGTCGAGGGCACAATCAGCCTCGGACGTACGAGGGAGGCAACAGGGAGCCGAGGGAACAGACGAACGAGGCACGGACGAGGTCGCACATGAGCGCGGCGCGCGAAGCCAGCGGGGAAGTCGAGGAACGCGGTGGCACCCGGAGGTGCCACCAGTGCGTTCTGCCTCGATAGCGGCGAGTGCGCCGCCCGCTTCTACAGGCGAAGCTTGCCGTGCGAGGGCTGGCGGCGGCGCTGCTTGCCGGCGGCCAGGCGCTCCTCCTCGAGGAGTTCCGCGGGATCCGCCTTCTGCGACTCGTGCACGTAGCCGCAGGCGATGCAGCTACCGAAGGCGCCGTACCAGTCGTCCTCAATAATCATGAGGCCACGGCAACGCGGGCAGGAACGGGGGGGTGCAGTCGTGATCATGTGCAGGCCACCTCACGCCAAAAGGCGAGCCGGACATCCCACCGGAAGGGGCCTACCGCGTAACGCCGCCGAGGTTAGCTGACGGGTTCGGGTCGCGGAGGCTGACCCGTCCTCTTTCGAGGATTCACCCCAGTTAAGTTGGGTCCCCCGGTCGACCGCCGGATTTGCCGACGGCCAATTAGGCGGGCGCTTTCACGCCGTCACTGCTTGTGACGTTGGGCAGCATAGACGCCACATCATGATTGTCAACTGTTTCCGCCGACACAAGGTGTGCGTTTCTTGTTACGTCTTGATGGCGAGCGCGATGATCTCGGTGGAGAGGGCGCCGAGGCGCGAGCGCTGGAAGTCGCCGAACCAGCCCTCCATGCTGAACCCGGCATCGAGGAGGAGCGCTTCGAGCTGGGGCTGGTAGACGTAGCGGACACGTAGCAGCCCTCGATGGATCCCTCCGTCGGGGGCGCGCATCGGCATCGGCGTCTCGATCACCTGGTCCACGAGGTCGAAGTTCGCGACCCCCTCGAAGGCGTCGGCGCCGCGCATCATCTCGACGGCGGCGATGATCTCGGGGTTGAACACATTCATGGCGAGCCGCCCGCCGGGGACGAGCGCCCGCGCGCACGCCTCGATGGTGGCGCGCTGGTCCTCCTCGGTGAGGTTGTGGAGAAAGGCCCGGTGCGGAATCGTGACGAGCGCCGCGCACTCACGAAGTGCGAACGAGCGCATGTCCCCCTGCGCCAGGTATACCCGCGTGCCGGCCTCGGCAGCCTTCTCCCGGCAGAGGTCGAGCATCTCGCGCGCAAGGTCGAGTCCGAGCACGCGTGCGCCCGCGAGGGCTGCCGGGATGGCGGTCCGCCCGGTGCCGACGCCGAGTTCAACGGTGAGTCCGCCTGCAAGCGCGCGCGCCTCCAGCGCGAGGTCGCGATAGAACTCGACATCACCTCGAACGCCGCGCTGGTGGGCGTCGTAGAGCCACGCGAGGTCGGTGTAGAAGGGGTCTCGGGCGGGACTCCGGCTCATGGGCGGCCCCTTCGACGCGCGCCCCCCATGGTATCGGGAGGGGCCCGGCCCGGAATCTGAATCATGGACGCGCCATCGTCCACGTGAGTGGTCTGAGGGCCCGCTCGCCACGGCGGCGCGGCGCACTGATATGGTGCGCACACCAGCGGAGCGACGCGGGGAAACCGGTGCGAGTCCGGCGCTGTCCCGCAACTGTGAGCCCTCCGACGAGGAGGGCGAGCCAGAGCACCGAGTCGTTCCCGGCGCTCGACCCATCCTCCGGGGTGGGCGGGCGAGTGCCAGGCCGCGCGCCGATGGGCCGCGGTGGCGCCTCGCGCGGACGAGGCGCGGCTCGACGCGCTGCCGCCGCTTCGCCGGTTGAGCAGGTGCGCGAACCGTGCCCCGATCGCGGGCACGGAGATTCGAGCATGGTTGACGCCGGCACGACTCGCGAGGTGGGCACGGGGCGCGCCCGCGCGCGGACCTCGACCCGGAGGCGCCTGGATGCATTCCGGTGGCGGTGGGTTGGTGCGCCGCTGCCACTCACGCTCGTTGCGCTCGCGGCGGTGTGCGCCGTCGCACTGACCCGGGGTGCAGCCTCGATCCCGGTTGGTGCGATGCTCCGCATCGTGCTGATCGTGTACCGCTCCTTGGGGCGCTCATCGACGGCAGCGCCGAGCCGGAGCCGTGGCAGCGCATCGTGCTGGATGTCCGGGTGCCTTCGCGCTGCCGCCGTAGCGGAGCAGCTCGCGCTCGCGGGTGCGAGCTACCAGGGCGTCTTTCGGAACCCCCTCGCGAACCCGTACCTCCTCGGCGTGGCGGAGGGCGCCGCGCTCGGGGCGACGATCGTAATCCTGTCTCCGCTGGGGACGGGCGGGTATGGGTTCGGACCGGTACCCCTCGCGGCGTTCGCCGGCGGCGGCCTCACCATGCTCGTGGTCTACGCGCTGTCGCGGGGTGCGGGTGGGGGCGCATCGCCGACCACCCTCATCCTCGCGGGGGTAGCGCTCTCGGCGCTCCTCAGTGCGGTGACCTCGTTCCTGATGATGGGGGCGGGCCAGCGCGCGCAGGCGGTGTTCGCTTTCCTCTTCGGCACGCTCAACATCTCGAGCTGGGAGCGGCTGGCGTGGGGCGCGCCCTACCTCGTCGTGGGGGGCGCGGTGGTGCTCGCGCACGCCCGGGTGCTGAACGTGCTCCAGCTCGATGAGGAGCAGGCGCAGCAGCTCGGCGTCAACGTCACCCGCGCGAAATTGATCGTGCTCGGGGCGTCCTCGCTGATGGCGACGACCGCCGTCGCGATCGCGGGGGTGATCGGGTTCGTCGGCCTGATCGTGCCCCACGTGGTGCGCCTGCTGTGGGGCGGCGACTACCGGGGCGTGCTGCCGTTAAGCGCGATCCTCGGGGCCGCGTTCCTGGTCGCCACCGACACCCTCGGGAGGACGGTGCTGGCGCCGCAGGAGGTGCCCGTGGGCATCATCACCGCGATCGCGGGAGCGCCGTTCTTCCTCTACCTCCTTCGCAGCCACCGGATGTCCGGGCTATGAGCGCGGTCGCGACGGCGGCGCCGATCGCCTTCGAGGGGGTGCGTGTGCGCCTCGGCCGGCACGAGGTGCTGCGCGGCGTGAACCTCGAGCTGCGCGCGGGCGAACTGCTGGGGCTGCTCGGGCCGAACGGCGCGGGCAAGAGCACGCTGCTGCGTGCAGCCACCGGTCTGCTGCCCCTCGCGGGCGGCTCAATCCGGATCGAGGGTCGCGCGCTCGAGGGATACTCGCGGCGGCAACTGGCACAGCACGTGGCGGTGGTGCAGCAGCTGCCGGAGGCGCCCGCGGAGATGACCGTGACCGAGCTGGTGGTGCTCGGGCGGACGCCGCACCTCGGGATGCTGGAGCGGGAGTCGCGGCGCGACCTCGAGATCGCGCGGGCGGCGATGGAGCGCGCGGGCTGCGACGCCCTGGCCGATCGCGCGCTCGGAACGCTGTCGGGGGGACAGCGCCGGCGGGCGTTCATCGCGCGGGCGCTGGCGCAGGAACCGGCCATCCTGCTCCTCGACGAGCCGACCGCGAACCTCGACCCCAATGCACAGGCCGAGCTCTGCCTCCTCCTGCGCGGGCTCGTCGACGAGGGCGTGGCGGTGATGGTGGTGATTCACGACCTCACGCTGGCGGCGGCGTTCTGCGACCGCGTGGCGCTCCTCGATGGCGGGCGCGTCAGCGCCGTCGGGCCGCCTCGCGAGGTGCTGACGCAGGATCGATTGCGTGCGATGTACGGACCGCTCGTCAGCGTGATTGCGCATCCGGCGACTGGGCTGCCCGTCCTCGCACCGGGTACTGTGGGACCGACTCACACGCCTGCCTCGACGGAGGGATGAAGATGACAGAGGAACGGGCGCAGGCACGCCACGAGGAGCCCGCCGACGACGCGACCGAGGGCGAGGCCATCGAGCAGTGGCGGGGTCGATGGGAAGGGCTCTTCCCGAAGAAGCACCCGCTCGTGGTCCTGAACACGGGCAACGGCAAGGGCAAGACAACCGCCGCCCTCGGCGTGACGCTGCGCGCATGGGGCCGAGGGTGGAAGATCGTCTGGCTGCAGTTCATCAAGTCGAAGACGAGCAACTACGGCGAGACGCGCGCCGCGCGCCGGATGGGCATCGAGATGATCCCCCTCGGCGACGGCTTCACGTGGCTCTCGAAGGACATCGACAAGGACATTGCCCTCGCGCACCAGTGCTGGGAGCTGGCGCGCGAGAAGATCATGTCGAGCGAGTACGACCTCGTGGTCCTCGACGAGATCACGTACCCGATCACGTATGGGTGGCTCGACGTGGACGAGGTCATCGAGACGCTGCGCGCGCGACCCAGGGACGTCGACGTGATCATGACGGGACGGGACGCCCATCCACAACTGATCGAGTTCGCGGACACCGTCACCGAAATGACCGAGATCAAGCACGTCTACCAGACCGGCGTCAAAGCGCAGCCGGGCATCGACTTCTAGCGCCCACTCCTCGATGAACTCCATCTCCCCCACCGAGTTGATCGCGCGCACCGTGGCCTCGATACCAGCGCTCGACGAGGAGGCCCGCGCGGCCGCGCGCGAGCGGCAGGGACGCCTCACGAAACCGACCGGCGCGCTCGGACGCCTCGAGACGCTGTCCGAGGAGATCGCGGCGATGAGCGGCCTCGCGCGCCCCCGCCTCGATGCGCGGCTCATCCTCGTGGCTGCGGGCGACCACGGTGTCGCAAGGCGCGGTGTGTCGGCGTATCCGTCCGACGTGACCGCGCAGATGGTCGCGAACGTCCTCGGCGGCGGGGCTGCGATCTCGGTGCTGGCGCGCGAGGCGGGCGCTCGACTCAGGATCGTCGATGCGGGCGTACGAGCCGAGACGCCTCGCGACCCACACCTGACGCGGCTGCGCCTCGCGCCGGGCACCGAGGACATCACGGAGCGGCCCGCGATGTCGCGCGCGCTTGCCGAGCAGGCGGTCGCCGCCGGTATCGCGATCGTCCTCGAGGAGCGCGAGGCGGGTCTCGATGTGCTCGCGCTCGGCGAGATGGGGATCGGCAACAGCACGGCCGCGGCGGCGATCGTCGCGGCGATCACGGGCCGGCCACCGCGCACGGTGACCGGACGCGGCACGGGCATCGACGACGCGCACTTCGCGACGAAGGTCGCGGCGGTGCAGGCTGCGCTTGCGCTCCACCGGCCCGACCCCACCGACGGCCTGGGGGTGCTGTCGGCGCTCGGTGGGTTCGAGATCGGTGTGCTGGCCGGGGCCTACCTCGGGGCCGCGTCCGTGCGCGTCCCGGTACTCATCGACGGGCTCATCTCGGGTGCTGCCGCGCTGATCGCCGCAGACATCGCGCCGAGCGCCGCACGCTATATGCTCGCCTCGCACCTCGGTGTGGAGCCGGGGCACGTCGCGACGCTCGCACACCTCGAGCTGGCGCCCATCCTCGACCTGGGGTTGCGGCTCGGCGAGGGCTCGGGCGCGGCGCTCGCGATGCAGGTGTGCGTCGCCGCGCCGCCGGCTGCTCGACGAGATGGCAACCTTCGACGAAGCCGGTGTGTCGGAGTCGGACGGCGCGGCCCCGCAGGAGGACTGACATGCCATCGGCGGCGCCCGGACGCTGGGCGGAGTTCCGCGCGCAGATGACGTCGCCGGCGGCGTGGCGCGCCGCCGCGTCGTGGTCGTCGCCGCTGGTGGCGCTCGAGTTCCTGACGCCGCTGCGGCTCCGTCGCGTGCAGCAGTGGGACGACCGGACGTTCGGCGCAGCGCTTGCGTGGTATCCGCTCGTGGGCCTGCTGATCGGAGCGGTGCTGGTCGGGCTGGACCGAGGGCTGGGGATGCTCCTGCCGGCGGGGCCGGCCTCGGCGCTGGTGCTCGCGGCGCTCGCGCTGCTGTCGGGGGGACTGCACCTCGACGGGGTGGCCGACACCGCCGATGGGATGGCGCTGCAGGGCGACCGCGCCGCGCGCCTCGGCGTGATGGCCGAGGGCAACACGGGACCGGCAGGCGTGATGGCGCTGGTCCTCGTGCTGCTCATCCAGTGGGCCGGCCTCGCGGCGCTCGAGGGGCCCATCCGCTCGCCGGCGCTGCTGCTCGCCCCCGCCCTCGCGAGGTGGAGCGTCGTGCCGGTGGTAGTACTGTTCCGACCGGCGCGCCCTCGGGGGCTGGGGCACGCGCTGCACCAGGGCGCATGGCCGCTGGCGGCGCCCATCGCGACGATGACGGCGGGCGCAGCGGCGGTGGTGCTGTTCGGCCTCGGCGGCGTCGTGCTGATCGCGATGGCCGCCCTGCTCGCGCTGGCGGTCGCGCTCGCGGCCTCGCGCATGCTCGAGGGCGTCACGGGCGACACCTACGGCGCGTGCATCGAGGTAGCGTTCGCTGCCGTCGTCCTCGCCTCCGCGGCCGCGGGGCATCGAGGCTGGCTGTCGCTGTTCGAAGTGTTCGAGCTGTTCCCGCAGTGATTCGCGGCCCGCACGACAGGTCCCGCCGTCGCGCGCTCGCGATCGGCGTCGCGGTCACGGTCGATGGCGTGCTCGGTGACCTGCCCACGGTCATCCATCCGGTCGGCCTGGTCGGACGCGCGGCGCGGTTCCTCGAGTCGCGCGCGCCCGACTCGGCCGCGGCGCGCCTCCGCTACGGGATCGTTGCGCCCGGCCTTGTCCTCGGCGCGAGCGCAGCGGCGGGATTCGTCGCTGAGCGCCTCGCGCGCCGTACTCCCTGGCCGGTCGCGGCCGTCCTCGAAGGCGGGGCCCTCTCGACGCTGATCGCGCTGCGGGGACTGCTCGCGCGGGCCGAGGAGGTGCGCGCCGCGCTCGTCGCGAACGACCTCGACGGTGCGCGAGCCATCCTGGGTCGTCACCTCGTGTCGCGCGACACGTCGCCCCTCGAGGCTGACGAGGTGGCGGGCGCGGCGATCGAGTCGGTCGCCGAGAACCTCAGCGACGGCGTGATCGCGCCGCTCCTCGCCTACGCGGTGGCGGGACTGCCCGGCGCGCTCGTCTACCGCGGTGCGAACACCTTCGACTCGCTGTGGGGCTACCGGACCGACCGCTACCGCGAGCTGGGGCGACACGCCGCGCGCCTCGATGACGCGCTCAACCTCGTGCCGTCGCGAGCGAGCGCGGGCGCACTCGTCGCGGCAGCGGCGCTGTCGGGACTCGACGCGCGACGCGCCCTCGACGTGTGGCTCGACGAGGGCGACTTCACTCCGAGTCCCAACGCCGGACAAACGATGGGAGCCATGGCGGGCGCGCTCGGAGTGGCGCTCGAAAAGGACGGCGCGTACCACCTCGGACACGACGGGCGGCAGCCGGAGCCGGGCGATATCGAGCGCGCCGTGGACCTCGCGAGGATGGCCGCGCTGCTGGCGGCCGGGGCGCTGGCGGCAGGACTCGTGCTCCTCGCGCGCCTGAAGGAGCAGGGATGACGTACGGCGTGGTGCACGGCGGGCTGCAGCCCGCGGAACTCGAGGCGCTCGGGATCGCGGCGTCGAGCGTGCTCGACCTCTCGGCGAGCCTGAACCCTCGAGGGCCACATTCCAGCGTGCTGGTGGCGGCCGCGAACGCCGACCTGCGGCGCTATCCGCCCGCGCATGCAGAGCCACTGCGGGATGCCCTCGCGGAGCGCTCCGGCCTCGGGCCAGAGCAGGTGCTGGTAACGCCGGGTGCAACTGCCGCGATCCACCTCGCGGCGCGGGCGCTGCTCTCGACGGGGGACGCGTGCCGGATCTTCCCGCCCACGTTCGGCGAGTACGAGGCGGCCGCGCGCGCCGCCGGTGCGCGGATCGTGGATGGCAGGAGTGACGATGACGTGACCCTGACCGTGCTGTGCAACCCCAATAACCCGACCGGCGAGTACCTCGGACGGCGGCGCACCGAGGAGGTCGTCACACGAGCCACGGCGCCGGGCGGCGTGCTCCTCCTCGACGTCGCCTACGACCCGTTCGTGGACGGGGCCTGGAATGCCGACGACCTTGTGCGCGAGCGGCAGCGAGTGCTGGTCGTGCACTCGACCACGAAGCTCCACGCCGTGCCCGGCGTACGACTCGGATACGTGACCGGGCCGGCAGGCCTGATCGGGCGACTCGCCGAGCTCCAGCCGTCGTGGTCGGTCTCCAGCACCGCGATCGCGGTCGGGCTGGCAGCCCTGCGGGTCGACGAGCAGCAGCGCTGGGCCGTCGCCGAGGTGACGCGAGGGCGCGCAGAGCTGACCTCAACGCTGCGGACGGCGGACATCGAGGTGCGCGATTCGCGCGCGAACTTCGTGCTGGTGCGGGTAGGCGATGCACCCTCGTTCCGAACGCGCCTGCTGCGACGCGGTTTCGCGGTGCGCGACTGCACGTCGTTCGGGCTGTCCGATTGGGTGCGTGTCGCGATTCCCCCGGAGGGCGCACTCACTCGCCTCGGGCGGGCGTTCATCGAGGCGTACCGTGAGGCGCCGCCTCAGTGAGCACCGGCACGGCGAGTGCACCGGTGCTGATGCTCGTGGGGACAGCATCCTCGGTGGGCAAGTCGGTCCTCGTCACCGCGCTCTGCCGCGTCTTCGCGCAGGATGGGATCCGCGTGGCCCCGTTCAAGGCGCAGAACATGTCGAACAACGCCGATGTCACCCCGGATGGCCTGGAGATCGGGCGCGCTCAGTCAGAGCAGGCCGCGGCGGCGGGGCTCGCGCCGCGGGTGGAGATGAACCCGGTCCTGCTGAAGCCGCAGGGTGATCGCACCTCGCAGGTCGTCCTCGATGGGCGGCCGGCGGGAATCCTGCAGTCGCGCGACTTCATCGAGCGCAAACGCGATCTCTGGCCGCACGTCGAGCGGGCGCTCGAGACGCTCCGACGCGAGTTCGAGCTGGTCGTGGTAGAGGGCGCGGGGAGCGCCGCCGAACCAAACCTCCGCGCCGGCGACATCGTGAACATGCGCGTCGCGCGCCACGCCGGAGCCGTCACGCTGCTCGTCGGCGACATCGATCGCGGCGGGGTCTTCGCGCATCTCCTCGGCACGCTGGAGCTGATGCCGCCTGCGGATCGCGCGCTGGTGCGCGGGTTCGTGATCAACCGCTTCCGTGGCGACCCCTCGCTGCTGACGCCGGCGATCGAGGAGCTGGAGCGGCGCACGGAGGTCCCGGTGCTCGGCGTGGTGCCATGGCTCGATGACCTGCGCGTGGCGCAGGAGGACGCCGTCGCACTCGAGCGGCCCGACCTCCACGCGGCGATACCCGCCTCGGAGTGCGCCGTCGACATCGTGGTCGTGCACCTGCCGCGAATCGCGAACTTTGACGACTTCGACCGGCTGGCGGATGAGCCGGGCGTGCGCCTCCGCTACGTCTCGCGGCCCGAGCAGCTGGGCACACCGGACCTGATCGTGATCCCCGGTACCAAGGCGACCATCGCTGACCTCGAGGCACTGCGACAGAGCGGGCTGGCGGATGCGATTCTCGAGCGGCACGCGTCGGGGGCGGCCATCCTCGGGGTGTGCGGCGGCTACCAGATGCTGGGCGAGCGGATCGAGGACCCGGGCGGCGTCGAGGCCGCGCCCGGCACCACGGTTGCGGGCCTCGGCCTGCTCCCTGTTGCGACCGTCTTCACGGGCGACAAGCGCACCGTGCGGGCGAGCGGCCACGTCGCGACGTCGAGCGGGCCGTGGACAGGAGCGGATGGCGTCGCCGTCGAGGGGTATGAGATCCACATGGGGCGCACACGCGCCTCGGACGATGACAGGGTCACGCCGTTCCTCGAGCTGGACGGACACGCGGACGGAGCGCTCAGCCGCGATGGCAGCGTGGCGGGGACCTACCTGCACGGCCTGCTGCACAACGATGCGCTGCGTGCAGTGCTCCTGGCGCGCCTCGGACGGCCGACCGATGTGCGCGGCACGGCGTTCGACCGCGAGCGCGAATTCGATCGCCTGGCTCACCACGTGCGATCGCACCTCGACCTGGAGCGAGTGCGCGCCTGGCTCGGCCTGCGCACGCCTGTCGGGTCCGGCTAGCCCTCGATGGGAGCCGTGCTGTTCGTGACGGGCGGGGCGCGCAGCGGCAAGAGCGCGTTCGCCCAACGACTCGCGGAGGCAAGCGCGCGGCCGGTTGTGTTCGTCGCGACGATGGAGCCGCTGGACGCGGAGCTCGCGGAGCGGGTCGCTCGTCACCGCTCGGCGCGCCCCGCGAGCTGGCGCACCATCGAGGAGCCGTTCGACCTCGGGCGAGCGCTCGTCGCCTGCGAGCGGGACGCCTGCGTGCTGCTCGACTGCCTCTCGCTCTGGGTCACGAACCGGATGATGCCACTCGGCGACCCGCCTGCACTCGATGCGCTGGCAGCGCTCGAATCGGAGCTCGACTCGGACATCGACGCGCTGCTCGAGACCCAGTCGGCGCGCGAGGGAGAGCTGATCGTGGTGACGAACGAAGTGGGTGGCGGCGTCGTTCCGCCCTCGGCACTGGGCCGGGCCTATCGCGATCTCCTCGGGCGGACGAATCAACGCTTCAGCGCGGGGGCGAGCCGTGCGTGGCTCCTTGTCGCGGGGCGTGCGCTGGAGCTGCCGCCGCCGGTCTGAGGCACGAGTTCCCGCCGGCGGGCCGGGATCACCGAGGCCCCCGCGGGGGGACGGGGGCCTCGAATAGCGCAAGCGGTGAGGCGGGCGAGGGGGGTTAGCCCGCCTGCCACTCGCGGAGAACGGCTCGGAGCTGGACTTGGTCCTTGCCTCGCTGGACCGTGAGGGCGATCGCGTCGCCGACCGTGTGGCTGTCCACGATTCCGGCGAGCTCGCCGATGCTGCGAACGATGCGGCCATCGATGGCGGTGATCACGTCGCCACCGCGGTTGGTGCCGCCCTTGAGACCGGCCTGCTCTGCCGGGCTGCCCGTCGCGACGGTGGTCACGTAGACGCCCTGCGTCGTGCTGACGCCGAGGTTGCCCGCGTTGCGCGCATCGAGCGTCACGCCGCTGATGCCGAGCTGCGCGTGCTTTGGGGTCTGACCCTTCAGGAGTTGCGGGAGGAATCGCGAGGCCGTGTTCGAGGGGACCGCGAAGCCGATGCCGACGAATACGCGCTGCCCGGTCGGGTTCTCGATCGAGGTGTTGATGCCGATCACCTCGCCACGCGAATTGAAGAGCGGCCCACCCGAGTTGCCGGGGTTCACGGCCGCGTCGGTCTGGATGACGTTGCGGATCGGGCGGCCATCGGTGCCCGAGCGCTCGCGCTCGCGCCCGCTCACGATGCCGCTCGTGACGGTGAACGCGAGGCCGAACGGGTTGCCGATGGCGAACACGGGCTCGCCGACGCGGACCGCGTCGGAGTCACCCAGCGTTGCGGGCACGATCTTCTCGGCGGGCAGGGTCGCCCTCACTACCGCGAGGTCGTTGCCGGGGTCGGTGCCCACGATCGTGGCGGGGGCCTGGGTGCCATCCGTCAGGTCCACGGTGACGCTCCGTGCGCCATCGACGACGTGGAAGTTCGTGAGGATGTTCCTCGCGGTCAAGCATCACCCCGCTGCCGACGCCCTGGGCGCCGAAGTTGCCCGTCCCGGTGGACGAGTCAATCTGTACGACCGAGGGCCGCACGCGGTCGACGAGCGCGGGCAGGTCCTCCATGGTTGCGATAGCGGTGTTGCTGCCGGCAGCCGTTCCGCTGGTACGTGCTGCCTGGCTCGAGGGAGACGGCGGCACGACGTTGCGTCCACTCATCTCGAGCGCGAATACGCCCCCGAGCGTGGCCGAACCCAGCAGCAACGCCCCCAGGACTGCAGATCGGACGACGGTACGAGCCCCCACGGGAACCCTCCAACGAATGAGATGGAATCACTGAAGACAGGATCGCGCGCGCCTGCCATCGAGGGATGTGCGACGTGTGAACAGGCTACTAATCGAGTGCGGTGGCGACGCTAGCCACCGACGACGGAGAGCGCGGGGCCGGCGCCGGCGGCGCGAGGTCCCGTGACCGAGCGACCACCGCGCAGGAGCTGGAACGGCCGTGGCGCGAGCTGCACGGGCTCGGCGAAGGAGCCGGCGAGCGCGTGCTCGATGGCGCCGAGCAGCGCCGCCTCGGCGGGGGCAAACCCGGCATCACTCTCCGCCTCGGCGGCGACGACGGCACGAGCCGCCTCGCGATGGACCGCTGCGCGACGGTCAACCGGGGCAAAGGGAAGCACACCGGACCGCGCGGGGGTCTCCTCGAGCACGGTGCAGCCGGAGATCGTTCGCGCCTCAAGGGTGCGCTCCGGGCTCGACGCGAGCACACGAAGCGCAGGCGCGAGCGCCATCCGGGCGCTGAGCATCACCGTCCGCCCGGAGGCGTAGCGCACGTGGGCAGTGAGCGGCGCGCTCTCGTCGTCCTCCAGGGTGGACGCCGAAACCTCGATCGCAGGCGCGCCCACGACGCGCGTTGCCACGGCGACGAGATCCCGCAGCAGGCGCATCGGAGGGCGGGGCTCGGCGGCGTCGATGAGAAGCAGCGCGGGAGGCTCGAAGGAGAGCCGTGCACCCACCTCGAGCAGCGCGGGGTCACGCAACCACGGTCGCAGCACGGTCAGCGCGACACCGAAGCGGTGGGCGGCGATCGATGCGCGCGACAGGACGTCAGCCGAGGCGAGCGCACCAATCGCGACCAGGTCTGCGCCGCGCGCGGCTGCAACCTCGGCTATCTCGGCCGCGTGCTCGCCGGCGCCGAGGAGGAGCGTGTCGAATCGGGCCGAGCGGGCCATCTCGCGTGCGTGCTGGAAGACCGCGAGTCCCGTCGCCGTTCGTGCGCGCGCGAGTGCGGCCGGCCGCTCGTCTCCGATCGCGACCGCCTCGAGCTCCGCGCGCGTGCGGAGCGCCTCGAGGAGGGCCGGCGTGGAATCAGACCAGCCGTAGACGGCGAGCGTTCGCATGGCCGAATCCTAGGCGCGCCACCGATCGGGAGCCGTCGGGGAACACCCTCGGCAATGCGAGTGAGAACCCGAGGAGTCGACCTCGGAAAGCCCTAAGGGAAGCCCTCAGCGCGGCCGATGATTCCCCCAACAGCCCCCTCCGGGGGGTGCCCCCGGAGACGGGGGTGCCCCCGGAGACGGGGGTGCCCCCGGAGACGGGGGTGCGTGCTTCGAGGGCGGGAAGCCCTCCAGTGGGTGTCCGGACGCGGGCGCCAGAAGTGGCTTAGGAGGCCTACGGTGGGTATGTTCATCAACACGAACGTCGCGGCGATCGGTGCTCAGCGCAACCTGAGCGTCACCGGCTCCAAGATGGGGAAGGCCCTCGAGAAGCTCTCGAGCGGTCTCCGCATCAACCGTGCCGCCGACGACGCCGCGGGCCTCTCGATTTCCGAGGGCTTGCGGGCGCAGATCAGGGGCCTGAAGCAGGGTTCGCGAAACGCGCAGGACGGCGTTTCGATGATCCAGACCGCTGAAGGCGCGCTTACCGAGACGCACGCACTGCTCCAGCGCATGCGCGAGCTGACGGTCCAGGCCGCCAACTCGACCCTTGGTGCGAACGACCGGACCGCGATCGGTACCGAGATCCAGACGCTGACCGCTGAGATCGACAACATCGCGAGCCGCACGAAGTTCAACGGGCAGAGCCTGCTGACCGGTGCCCTGGCGACCACCCAGACCGGTGGGACGGCTGCCGTCGGTACCGCGCTCGCCACTGGTGCGACCGCGGTGATCTCGGCCGTGGACGTGAGCGGGGCAAAGGCCGCCGCAACCTACACGCTGACCCGTGTCGGCGCCGCCGGCGCCGGTACCGGCGTCACGCTGTCGAACAACCTCGACGCGACGACCGTTACCGTGACGGCGCCGGCGACGATCGGTGCGTCCGGTGTTGCCGTCCTGAACTTCTCGCTCGCGGGTCACACCATCAAGATGACCATCACCGGTGCTGCCGGTAAGACGGCCGCCAACATCTACGACGACCTGACGGCGAAGACGATCACCACCGGTGGTTCCGGCGCCGCGACCTTCCGCGTGGGCGCCGATGTCAACCAGGACATCTCCGTGACGTTCTCCGACAACCGGACGACTGCCCTGGGCACGACGACGATCGCGTCGCTGGTCCCGGACAACCAGAACGTCTCGACCACGGCGAAGGCGAACGCACTCCTGACGGCCATCGACGAGGGAATCGCGACGGTCTCGTCCAACCGTGCGAAGCTCGGTGCCGCGCAGAACCAGGTTGAGGCTGCGATCAACAGTGTCGGCGTGGCCATCGAGAACATGTCGGCCTCGGAGTCCCGCATCCGCGACGCGGACGTGGCCGAGGTGTCGACGGAGCTCGTCAGCCGGCAGATCATGCAGCAGGCGGGTGTGGCCGTGCTCTCGCAGGCGAACACCTCCTCGCAGGCCGTGCTGAAGCTCCTCCAGTAGTGACAGGACGCTGAGGCGTCACGTCGTATATCTCGAGGCCCCCGCTCCGGCGGGGGCCTCGTTGCGTCGTACACCTCGATCGGTGGCTAGACGGACAGGTTCCCGAGCAACACGAACTTCGCCACCGTGAAGTAGATGATGAGCCCCGTGACATCGACGACCGTGGCGACAAAGGGGGCCGAGGCGCTGGCGGGGTCGAACCGCAGTCGCCGCAGGATGAACGGCAGGGTCGAGCCTGCGAGGGTGCCCCACGCCACCACGCCGACGAGGCTGATGGCAACGGTGAGGGCCAGGCGGACGACGAGGTCACCATAGGAGCCGAACACGACCTGCCAGCTCACGATCCTGAGTGCCCCGATCGTGGCGAGCAAGGTTCCCAGCATCAGCCCAATGGCCAGTTCGCGTCGAAACACGCGGAACCAGTCGCGGGCTCGCACTTCCCCCAGCGCCATCGCACGGATGACCAGCGTGGAGGCCTGGGACCCGGAGTTGCCGCCACTCGAGATGATGAGCGGCACGAAGACCGCGAGAATCACCGCCCGCTCAATCTCTCGCTCGAAAAAGCCCATCGCGGTCGCGGTCAGCATTTCGCTCAGGAAGAGCGCCGAGAGCCAGCCGCCACGCTTGCGCAACATCTCGCCGGACCCGGTGGCGAAGTACGGGAAATCGAGCGCGGAGACACCACCCGCCTTCTGGATGTCCTCGGTGGCCTCCTCTTCGAGCACGTCCAGGAGGTCGTCGCTCGTCACCGTGCCGACGAGCCGGCCGGCCGCGTCGACGACGGGGAGCGCGAGCAGGCGGTAGCGCCGCAACAGCCGCGCCGCCTCCTCCTGGTCGGCGTCCGCGAGCACGGACACGATGTCGGAGTCCATGACCTCGCCCACGCTGCGGTCGGGGGCGGACGTGACGAGGGAGCGGAGGTTGACCACGCCGAGCAGCTCCGCATCGCGGCCCGCCACGTAGACGTAGAACGGCGCCCCCACGTCGGGACGGAGCGCCCGCAAGAACTCGATCGCGGCGCCCACAGAGATGTCCGGCGGCACCATCAGGCGCTGCCCGGTCATGCGGCCGCCGGCAGTGTCCTCCGGGTAGGCGAGGAGATCGTCGACTGCCTCCCGTGTCTGGGCGTCGAGCGCGGCGAAGACATCGGCTGCTTCGTCGGGAGGCAGGTCCTGCACCACGTCGGTCGCGATGTCGTCGGGCAGTCGCGAGAGGACGTCGGCGACCACCTCGGGCGCGAGGCCCTGCAGCGCGTCCTCGCGGGCGTGCGGCGTGACGTAGGCGAGCGCGGCGGCGAGCTCCTCGGGGTCGAAATGGAGCACGATAAGGTCGCGCACGCGACTATCGGGGGCGTTGATGGCCTCGGCGAGGTCGGCGGCGTGCATGCTGCGCGCGAGCGCGAGGGCCCCGACGACGTCATCGTCGTCGAGCAGCATCTCGAGGGTCGGGATCAGTGGTTCGTTCATGATCGACTCCGCACGCGCACCGCAGGCGCGCGGAGACGACGCCCGAGGCTAGCTGGTCACCTGTATCGGACTACTGGGGTCGTCCATGGGGTCCTCACACGCTCGGGGCTTGCCCCGCCATCGTCATCCATCGAATCCCGGGGCGCAAGCGGCTCGCCGGGTCGGTGTTAACATGCGCTCGTGACCAGCGAGCCAACCATCGATACCCGCTCGTACCGCGACCTCGTGGGGCGGTTTGCCACCGGCGTGACCGTGATCACGGTCAACGACGGCGGCATCTACCGGGCGATGACGGCGAACTCCTTTGCGTCAGTGTCCCTCGACCCCCTGCTGATTCTCGTCTGCGTGATGCGCGACGGCTCGATCCACGACCCCATCCACGAGGCGGGCGCGTTCGCTGTGAACATCCTCGCGGCCGATCAGCGGCCACTCGCACAACTGTTCGCGCGCCGCGGCGAGCTCGACCTGCCGATGGGTGGGGAGCCATTCCACGTGCGACGAACGGGGGCGCCGCTCCTCGAGGGCGTCCTGGGGTGGTTCGAGTGTGAACTGTGGCGTGAGTACGACGGCGGCGATCACACCATCTTCGTGGGGCGCGTCGTGGACATGGAGTTCTCGCGTCCGGAAGGCGCTCCGCTGATGTTCTTCGGCGGGAAATATGGAGCAATGGCGCCCTCGGAGGGGTTGTGATGAGGGCAGTCCCTCATGTGTCGAACTTCGACGCTGCCGTAGCGTCCTCCCATGCGAATCGGGGCCACACCACCTTCGGCGCTGCCTGAGGCAGACGCGGCGCGTCAGAGCGCTGCGGGCGCGGCCGCACCCAACGCCCCGTCCTTCAGCGACCTGCTCGCACAGCGCCTCCGCGAGCCCCGCGACCAGATCGAACTGACGCGCGAGGCACTACGGGCCGCCATCGATGCGAGCCGGCCGGGAGCAGCGGCCGCGACCGGAGCGACCCCGCCGCCGACGACCGAACCACCTCGAGCCGCGAACACCCGTGGATGGAGCAGCGACGGCGCCGACAGCTTCGGGTGGCGAGCGATGACGAGGAAGCTCGGCGACGAGATCGTGGGCCCAGGGTTCGGGAAGCTGTTCGAGGCGCAGATCCAGCAGGAGTCCGGATTCGATCCCGAGGTGGCGTTCGGTTACCGCCGGTCCAGCGCGGGCGCCGAGGGGATCGCGCAGCTGATGCCGCAGTACTACGCCGGCGTCGATCGCCGCGACCCCGAGGCCTCGCTCACCGCGGCGGCCCAGACGATGCGCCACTACCTTGCGGCAAACGACGGCGACGTGCGCAGGGCGCTCGCGTCGTATAACGCGGGGCTGGGGACCGTGCAGTCCCTGGTCGCGGCTCACGGCGCGCGCTGGGAGCGCGGCCTGCCGAACGAGACGAAGCAGTATCTCGCGAACATCCTCGGAGCCGCCGATCCGGGGATCGATGTTCGTGGCGGCGCACGGCTGCCCTTCGGGGGGCGCGGGCCCCACGGTGTGCTGTCGTCGCCCCTCGACGCGGGCACGGGACGCTTCCGCGACGGGAGCCTCGAGTTCGGCGACCAGGCGGGAGCGACGGTGCGCTCGCCCGCGGATGCGGTCGTCACGCGCGTCGAGGGCGCTCCGGGCGCGATTGCGGTCCGCCTCGATCATGGCAACGGCTGGACATCGCTACTGGGCGGACTCGAGACGGGGGCGCTCAGCGCGGGCGACCTCGTGCGACGCGGGCAGGCGATCGGAGCGCTGGGGAGCGACGTGCCCCTGCGCCTGTCGCTCCAGCACGACGGACGCGCCGTTGACCCGCGCGCGTACCTCCTCGACGTGAGCGCAGCACCGAGCGCTTAACACAGGGTCGAGGACCGCTCCGGACGGCGATGCTACACTCCGAGACGCGGCCAAGAGGGCCGTGTTTGGTTCGTGGTGGGTGTCGCCTAGCGGCTAAGGCGCCAGGTTGTGGCCCTGGAGACCGGGGGTTCGAATCCCCTCACCCACCCCAGAACTGCCTCTGATCTCGCGTGCGATCCTCGATCCCGAACGGGCGCGCGCCGCGCGGCGGAGCCGCGAGTAGCGAAGGATCGCAGATGCGCCCTCGGACCGGTGTTCGTCGCCTCCTGATCCTTCTCGGCGCCGCGTCCGTCCTCGTGCTGGGCGCAGCCTGCAAGAGCGACGCCGGCAGCAGCGGAGCGGTCCTCGCCGAGCGGTTGCTGCGACTCGGGGAGCAGGCGGGAACCAAGCTCGAGGTGCAGCAGGGCCAGCTGCCGGCCGACCTCAAGACGGTGCTGAACCCGGGCGCGACCAAGGACACGCCGGCCAAGGACCTGACCTCGATTCCCGTGTACCCGGGGTCGAAGCTGCAGGGTTCGTTCCGACTTGAGCGGCCCGATGGCACGGTCGCGTTCTTCCTCCTCTACGACGCACCCGGCGCGCCCGAGGACGTCGAGGGGTCGCTCGCGAAGCTGGTCAACGAGTCGCCATGGCAGACGGTCGGCGGCCAATCGAGTGACGCGGTTGCGGCGCTGCGCTTCCAGAACACGAACTCGAGCGACGTCTCGGGAACCGTGGCGATCCAGCCGGTACAGGTCGCATCCGGCGCGAAGCCAGTCACGAGCGTGATCTACATCATGGAGGTGGAGCCGAGCGCGCCTCCCAAGAACAAGCCGTACGTCCTGCCTGCGGCTCGTCCGCTGCCGAACGGCTTCCCGGCGGAGTTCGTCCTCGACGGGATGACGCCGATCCAGGTGCAGTGGGCCGCGGTGCCGCAGGGCAAGTCGTACCAGGTGCGGCTGCTCACGAAGCAATCCGCCACTGACGTGACGGAGCAGTACAGGGACCGCTTCCAGAAGGCGGGATGGACGCTGTCGTCCGATGACGCGCGCGGCTTCGCGACCGCGCTTGAGTTCACGAAGGACAACGGCACGTCGCAGGCCTCGATCTCCGTGGATGCGTTCGACGAGGACGCGTCGTACACGGAGGCCGCGGCGCAGCTTCGTATCGCCCGCTAGTCGCCGCCGGACGCCACCTCACACCCCTGGCGCGTAGGCATCTCCTCGGGGCTCCCTAGGGACGTCGTACGGCCCGCCTCAGGGATCACGCGGCGTGCGACGCGCGTGCACCCCAATCTGTCGACCGCAATGCGTCTCGATGATTCCCGCAGACCGGAACGCGCGCACGACTGGAGGTCGGGCGCATTCCCCTGCGGCTGGGGGCCTGGAGGGCAACGCGATGAGTCTGATCATCAACACCAACGTCATGGCGCTAAACGCGCAGCGGAACCTGTCGAGCACGAACATCAAGCTCGGCCGGGCCCTCGAGAAGCTGTCCAGCGGCCTCCGCATCAACCGGGCGGCGGACGACGCCGCGGGCCTCGCGATCAGCGAGAAGATGCGCAGCCAGATTCGCGGTATGCGGCAGGGCTCCCGCAACGCGCAGGACGGCATCTCGATGATTCAGACGGCTGAAGGCGCGATGTCCGAGGTCCACGAGCTGCTCCAGCGCATGCGCGAGCTGGCGGTGCAGGCCGGTAACAGCACGCTCTCAACGCAGGACCGCACGGCCATCGGTGCGGAGGTGGAGTCCCTCAAGAACGAGGTCGACAACATCGCCAACCGCGTGACGTTCAACGGGCTGAGCCTGCTGACGGGCTCGCTCGCGACGGCGAACGCGGGGACAGGCACCGCGGCGGTCGGCACCGCCCTCGCGACCGGTGGAGCCGCGGTCATCTCGGCGGTGGATGTCACCGGCGCCAAGCCGGGCGCGACCTACACGCTGACCCGCGTCGGTGCCGCCGGTGCAGGCACGGCACTCCGCCTGAGCAACAACCTCGACTCGATCTTGATCGATGCCACGCCGGATGCGACGGTGGGCGCCGACGGGGTGATGTCGTTCAACTTCGCAGGCGGGGGCCACAACCTCAAGATCTCGGTGACGGGCGCGGCGGCAAAGACCGGCGCGAACGTGCTCGACGACCTGACCGGCCTCACAGTGATTACGTCACCCGGCTCGGGTGGCGCCACGTTCCGAGTCGGCGCCGACGTCGGCCAGGACATCAGTGTGACCTTCACCGACATCAGGACGACCAACCTCGGTGGTGGAACGAAGATCTCGACGATCGTCACGGACGATCAGAACGTGTCGACGATCGCGAAGGCGAACACGCTGCTGGGATCGATCGACACGGCCGTCGTCGAGGTCTCCGCACAGCGCGCCAAGCTGGGCGCGGCGCAGAACCAGATGGAGGCGGCCGTCAACAGCCTCGGTGTCGTCGTCGAGAACCTGAGCGCATCCGAGTCCCGCATCCGCGACGCGGACATCGCCGAGGTCTCCTCGGAACTGACTGCGCGCCAGATCATGCAGCAGGCCGGCGTTGCCGTGCTGTCGCAGGCGAACACGTCGTCGCAGTCGGTGCTGCGCCTCCTGCAGCAGTAGCCGCTCGATAGCACATTCGTTCTCCTGGCCTCCACCGAGCGTGGGCCGGCTCCGTAAGGGCCGGCCCACATCGCGTCGAGGGGCGTGCCTACCTGCCGTAGTGGGCCGCACCGTCGAAGAGATCGACCATGCCTGCCGACAATGGCTGCAGGAGGCGGCCATGGCTGACCTTGCCATCACGCGGAGCGCCGAGGCGCAACGCCTGGCCGCGATCGGTGCGGAGGCGCATGGCGGCGAACGCCGGGACTCGCAACCCGAGGCGGAGCACCGTGAGCGTCGGAACGCACCCGCACCGGAGCTCGCCGTCGCCCTCGGAGCGGCGGTCACGGTCGTGTACGAGCAGGGGCCCGAGGGGGAGTCGCTGATCCGAATCGTGGACAACGCTCGAGGCGAGACGATCGCCGTGGTTTCACCCGAGCAGTTGCGTGACATGACCGCGGAAACGGGCCTCCCGCCGGGCCTGCTGGTGCAGGTGGCGTCGTGATGGCGGGTGCGCAATGGTGACCTCATCGTCCTCGTCGAGCTCGAGCACGAACTTCAACACCACTGACCGCCTGTTCTTCGGCGGCATCGCGTCGGGCCTCGACACGAACACGATCATCGATCAGCTGACCGCCGTCGCGTCGCGCCCGATCACGCTCGCGCAGCAACGCGTGTCGCAGCTGCAGAACAAGCAGAAAGCGCTCAGCACGGTCAACGGGAGCCTGTTGAACCTGCTGAGTTCGTTGGACTCCCTGCGCAAGCCCGACACCGCCCGCGCCCGCATCGCCACGCTGCTCGACCCCGCGCAGTCGACCTACCTCGGGGTCAGCGCCTCCGCGTCCGCCGCCATCGGGAGCTTCACCGTCGACGTCCTCGGCGTCGCGACCACCACGAAAGTCGACAGCACCTCTGCAATCGGGGCGCCCGTATCCGCGGCCGTACCGCTGGACCAGGCTGGTCTCGACCTGGCGCCGACGGCGGGAACGTTCACCATCAATGGCACGACGTTCACGATCCCTGCAGCGTCCGCGACGACCCTCGTGAGCAGCGGCGGCATCGGCGGCGCGGTCAACACCACGGCAATGCTCGACTCGGCCGGGCTCACGCTGGCGCCCGTGAGCGGCAGCTTCGTGATCAACGGCACGACGATCACCTACGACTCGAGTCTCGACTCGCTGTCGCAGGTAATCTCGCGGATCAACGCCTCCTCGGCCGGTGTCACCGCGTCGTTCGATCCCGGTACCCAGCGCCTCACCCTCACCCGGACGACGAACGGCCCGGCGACGATCACGCTCTCGAATACGAGCGGCAACTTCCTCGAGGCGATGAACCTTGTCGACGCCGGCAACGTGAAGACCGGCACCGAAACCGCAGGCGTTGACCTCCCCTCGCTCAATGGCGTGATCGGGATGATCAACGGCGCCGCCATCGGCGTGACCGCCTCGATCGTCAACGACAGCGACGGGCGGCCGAACCTCCTGCAGCTCAGCGGAGCGGGCCCGATCGCCCTCGGCAGCGGGGGGGACACGAGCAACTTCCTCGCGGCCACGCACGTGCTGGAGTCACCGGGAGGCGCGACGCGGACGAGCGTGCGCAACCTCGGCACCGTGGCGTCGACCTCGAACCTGGCGTCGGGCCGACTCGCAACCGCGCTGACGCAGCCGCAGGGCTCGTTCTCGGTAAACGGCGTTGCGATCAGCTACGACTCGACGGTGGATTCGCTGAACTCGATCCTCTCGCGGATCAACCAGTCGACGGCAGGCGTCACCGCCACGTACGACACGTATACGGACCGGATCCGCTTCACCAGCAACGCCACCGGCGCGACCTCGATCGCGCTGTCCGACACGGTGGGGAACTTCCTCGCCGCGGTGCACGTCGCGGGTGCCACCCAGGCGACGGGTACGAACGCCTCGTACAAGGTGAATGGGGGCGCCACCCAGTACTCGACAACCAACGACGTGGCGAACGCGGTTCCCGGCGTGACGATGACACTCAAGCAGGTGACCACGTCACCGGTCACGGTGCAGGTCGCGGGAGACCCGGGTCCAGCTCGCCGCGAAGCTCGAGGCGTTCGTGTCGCAGTTCAACAGCACGATGGGCCTCATCGGCACCTCGACGAAGTACGTCGAGAAGGGGCAGAGCGGCTCGCTGCTGGGCGACAGCACACTCCTCGCGCTGCAAACGTCGCTTCGTTCGCTCGTGGGCACGCCCGCCACCGGCAACAGCACGTCGCTCAACTCACTCGCGGATCTCGGGATCACGTTCGGCGCCGTCGGGACCGCCGCGGGCCAGGCCAACACACTGGCCTTCGACCGTGGCAAGTTCGACGCTGCGATGAAGTCGAATCCCGAAGGCGTGGTGCGGCTGCTGACCAGGTTCAGCGCGGGCGCCTCGCTGGATGCGGGCGGCACCGGCTCGATCGCGAGCATCAGCGGGAGCCCTACCGTCCTCGGCGACTCCGGGAAGTACACGATCACAAGTGCAGCCAACGGCACGGTCATCGCGACCTTCCAGCCGGACAACGGCGGCGCCGCGGTCACAAAGACGGTGACGGTCGCGCCGGGCGAGGTGAACACGACCCTGATCGACGGGCTCACGATCACCTTCAAGCCCGTCCTGACGGCGGGGACGGACACGCTCACGATCTCGTCGAACGAGGAGGGAGTGGGAAAGTCCCTCTACGAGTTCGTGGACCGCTTCACGCGGTCCGGCGGCGTGATGGCCGGACGCGACGGTGAGTACACCGCACGGATCGCCGACCTGAACAAGCAGATCGAGCGGATGCAGGCGCGCGTCGACGCGAAGCGCCAGTCGCTCATCCAGAAGTACGCGGCCCTCGAGACGACGATGCAGCGCCTGCAGAGCCAGAAGGACGCGCTGGCAAACCTCGCGAAACAGCTGGGCACCAGCCAGTAGGTAGTTCCCCCGAGGCGCGTGCACTCCGTGAACGCGACCCTATACCGGGGCGCCGTCGTAGTGAATCGGACTGAGGAGTTCTGATGGTCGCTGGTGGGCAGCACACCTACCGACGGATCCAGTTCGAGACGGCTTCACCTGCAGAGTTGATCCTGCGGCTGTACGACGCGCTCGCGCGGGACCTCGAACGGGCGGAGACGGCGCTGAGCGGCGCGGCCATCGAGGAGGCACATGCCGCCCTGATCCACGCCCAGGAAATCGTGATCGAGCTCCTGGCGAGCCTCGACATGAGCGCAAGTGAGATCTCGCAACAGCTGGCGGACCTGTACCAGTACTGGTACCAGCGGCTGGTGCAGGCCAACGTCGCGAAGGATGCCTCGGCCGTCGGCGAGATCCTCAGGCTCCTGCGCCCCATCCACCGGGCGTGGTCGGAGGCGACCTGCGCGATGCCCCAGCAGCGATTGGCGGCCTGAGCATGGAGCGATCCGGCAGCGTGGCGGAATTGCTCGCGGGGTTCAGTGAACTGCTTCGCCTGGCTCATGAGCAGACGGAGGCGCTGACGAGGGGCGAACTGGACTGGTTCGGGTCGCTCCACGAGCGCCGCGCGTCGATCATCACGCGGATGGGCGTGGGCGACGAACTGCGGGAACAGGTCCTCACGGACCGGTTCATGAACGCGCCGCTCGCGGCACGACAGGCGCTGGTGGCGACGCTCGCGGAGCTGGGTGACGTCGATCGACTCAACCAGGACAAGCTCGCGGGCGACCTGGCTGCAATGCAGGGCGAACTACCGGCGATCGACGCTGCCCGACGGGCTGCCTCGGCGTACCGCGGAGCGCAACCGAACGCGGCCTACGTGGACCGGGCTTCTTGACGATAATCCACTGACCGCAGTGACGCTGCACCTGGGACATCGATGAGCGCACGCCGCAACCGGAAGGTCCGCCACGCACCAGCCATGCTGGGTCTCTGCGCGTTCGTCGTGGGCTTCACTGTCGTGGGCGCGGCCTCGACGGCCTCCGGGCCACCCCTCGAGGCGCGCGTGCGAGCCGAAGCGGCTCTCGCCGAACGACTCACCACGACCCGAACTGACGTACCCGGCGCCGCAGGCCCTGAGCGTGTCCAGTTCATCGAGGGTGCCAGCGCGGTCACACACCGCGGTGCCGCCACGCGCGTGCGTGTCTCATCGGCCGGCATCGATGCCGAGGTGCGGTCCGTGGGGTTGGTCTTCCGCGACGGTCGGCTGCAGTACGACACGCCGACCGTGGGCGCTGGCCATTACTCGGGGTCTGCGAATCCGGGGACCGCGGGAAACGTGGTCATCGCGGGGCACGTGTCGCTGCGGGGCGGCACGGGTGTGTTCGGAGCTCTTCCCTCGGTACCCGTCGGGTCGACCGTCGAGGTGTCGAGCGGTGGGCAGACGTATCGGTACGAGGTCACAGAAGTCCGTCTCGTCGCACCGGAGGCGACGGAGGTGATGGAGCCGACGCAGGACGCCACGTTGACGCTCATCACCTGCTCCAGCGACAACGCACACGCGAAGCGTGTCGTGGTCGTGGGGAAGCTCGCCTGACGGTGTAGGCTCGTCCTGTGCTCGAACGCTCGCTTGACGCGGGCCTCGAGGGCGGTCGCGAGCATAGTTGGAGGCGTCCCGGTGCCCGACGAGCAGGATCCGACCACCGCGCGCGGGCGCAAGCGGGCCGGCGATGGGACGTCGCGACAGGCTCCGCGCGAAGGCCGGGCCTCCCGCGACGAGCCCGTCGACTTCCAGGCGGCCGCCGCCCGCCTGTCTGCACGCGCCGCCCAGATCTCGAGGCTGAAGGCCGAGGTCAACACCGGCGCCTACAGCGCCGACGCCGACGAGACCGCCCGCGCGATGGAGCGACGCTCCGACACGTAGACCTCGACGCGCAGGTTTCGGCCCCTCGAGGCAGCCTGCCGCTGGCAGCCAACCTCCCGAATCGGCATCCCCTGCCGAGTACCTCAGGGCGTTTCCCGCGTCACTGTGGGGCGTTCCTCATGGGTGCGCCCATCACCTGACCGTACGCTTGCGGCACCAGCTCGAGGGAGGGGTGCCCTTGGACGCAGCGCGCCAGTTCACGACCGTGTTCGGTCGCCTTTCCACGACACGCAAGGCTCTTCTTGCTGTCCTCGGCGGCGGAGCGGTGGCGCTCGCAGTGCTCCTCTACTCGTGGTCCACCCAGACCGCGTTCGTCACGCTGTACTCGGGCCTCGAAAGCAGCGATGCGTCCAAGATCACGGATGCGCTGACCAAGCAGAACATCCCCTACGAGCTGGCCGCCGGCGGCGCCACCGTGCGCGTGCCCGAAGCGCAACTTGACAAGCTGCGCATGAGCTTCGCGGCCGAGGGACTGCCGAGCGGCGGCAAGGTCGGCCTCGAGCTCTTCGATGGCAACGCCTTCTCCGCGACCGACTTCGTCCAGCGCGTGAACTACCAGCGCGGGCTCCAGGGCGAGCTCGCACGCACGATCGAGACGTTCTCGGCGGTGGAGCACGCGCGCGTGCACCTCGTGATGCCGGAGCATTCGCTGTTCGTCGCCGAGCAGCGGCCCGCGACGGCATCCGTGATCCTGCAGCTGCGTCCCGGCCGGGCGCTGACCCAGGACCAGGTCGGCGGGATCGCACACCTCGTCACGGGCGCCATCGAGGGGCTGGACAAGCAGCACGTCAACGTGGTGGACGTGAGCGGCAACGTCCTCTTCGACGGCAGTGCAATGGCCGGCGCTGGCGGCGTGGGCTCCTCCTCGACGCAGCTTCAGCAGACGCAGAAGTTCGAGCGCGACGTCGAGGGTGAGGTCCAGCGCCTGCTCAATCGCGCGGTCGGAGCGGGCAAGTCGGCGGTGAAGGTGAGCGCCACGCTCAACTTCGACCAGCAGGAAACCGAGACCGAGTCGTACGCGCCCAACCAGAGCGGGCAGGGCACGCCTCGCTCCAGCTCGCAGGTCACCGAGACGTACACGACGAACGGCACCGCGAGCACCGGTGCGGTCCCGGGTGCGGTGGCCAACATCCCGGGCGCCAACACCTCGCTCACCGCTCCGGGCGCCGAGAACGCGGCGACCCAGTACCAGCGCTCCGAGAACACCTCGAACTTCGAGATGGGCAAGACCGTGCAACGCGTGAAGCAGGCACCCGGGCGAGTCAACCGACTCTCGGTGTCGCTGCTCCTCGATGAGTCCATTCCCGAGGGCCAGGTCGCCGATCTCCAGTCGGCGGTGTCGGCGGCGGTGGGACTCAACGCCGAGCGCGGTGACGTGATCGCGGTGAGCCGTCTCGCGTTCGACAAGGCGGCGCTGGAGGAGGCGCAGTCGGCATTCGCCTCGGAGGGCGCGCTGGACAAGTACATCGGGTACGCGCGCATCGCGCTCCCCGTCGTCGCCCTCGTGGTGGGCTTCGTGTTCTTCCGGATGCTCCTCGGAGCGGTCGCGAAGGCGATTCCAGCGGCGGCACCAGCCGTCGCGACCGTCGGGGCCGGGCCCGGCATGGGCTCGCGCAGCATCGGCGCGGCGGCCCCGACGCCCGAGATCGGCGGGAGGCCCGCAGTTGCCTCACTCCCGGCGCCCGAGGAGACCCGCAGCGAGGTCGAGAAGCACGTCCAGACGCTGGCACAGGGCCGACCCGAGGCCGTCGCCGAGGTCGTCCAGGCGTGGCTGCGCGAGGAATAGGACTGTGACGAGGCGACCTCGATGGTGAGCTCGACTCGGAAGAAGAGCTTCGCGTCGGCCAATGGCCGGCGTCGCGCTGCCGCGCTCCTGATCGCGCTCGGCCCCGAGCTCGCGGCCGAGGTGCTGCGAACGCTGCCCGAGGAGGACATCGGGCGGCTCACGTGGGAGATCGTCGGCATCGGCCAGCTCGCGCCGGAAGAGCGCGAGGACATCATGACCACGTTCTACGAGACGATCGTGGGGCGCGACTTCGTCTCCATCGGTGGGCTCGAGTACGCGCAGGACATGCTGCGGCGCGCCGTCGGCAACGAGCGCGCAGACGACATCGTGACGCGGCTCGCTGCGCACACGGGCACGAAGCCGTTCACCTTCCTGCAGCAGCTCGACACGCGCGACATCGCGAACGCGCTGCAATCCGAGCATCCGCAGGTGGTCGCGATGCTGCTCGCCTACATGGGGGCCGAGCGCGCTTCGACGATCCTGCAGAGCCTTGAGCCGGAACGCCAGGCCGAGGTCTCGGTGCGGCTGGCGCTGATGGAGCGCACGTCACCGGAGGTCATCTCCGACGTCGAGAGCGCCCTCCGCGGGCGACTCGGAAACATCTTTGCGCCGCGCGGTGACCTGGCGCCCGCCGGCGGAGTGGACTCGCTCGTCGACCTGCTGCGCAAGGTCGACGTCGCCACGGAGAAGGCGATCATCGAGGGGCTCGAGAGCGCGGATCCCGCCACGGCCAACGAGATCAAGAAGCGGATGTTCGTCTTCGACAACATCACGCTGCTCGACGACCGCTCGATCCAGCGCGTGCTGCGCGAGGTGGAGAGCAAGGACCTGGGCCTGGCACTCAAGGGCGCGAGCGACGAAGTGCGCCAGCGCATCCTCCAGAACATGTCGGAGCGCGCGGCGGCGATGCTCACCGACGACATGGCCGCGCTGGGCCCGGTCCGCATGCGCCACGTCGAGGAGGCACAGGGGCGCATCGTCGCCGTGATCCGCCAGCTGGAGGAGGCCGAGGAGATCTACGTCCAGCGCGGCGGCGAAGAAGGCCTCGTTGGCTAGCGAGCGCATTCGACTGCTGCGCGGCACACCTCGCGGGGCCGAGGTGGTGCTGGGTGACGACGACCGTGGCGCCATCGCGCCCGGATCGACGCCCATCGCAGGCCTCGATCCCGCTGCGCCTGCGGCCCTCGATGACGCGAACGAGCGCGTGCTCGAGATCGTCGAGGATGCGATTCGGGAGTCGGCCGCGATCCGCCAGCGCGCGTACCGCGAGGGATATGAGGCGGGCCAGCGCGACGGGCAGGGCGCCGCGCACGCCGAGGTCGCGAACGCGCTTGGCCTGGTTGCGAGCATCGCCTCGGACGCACGCCTCGTGCGCAATGCGCTGCTTCGCAACAGCGAAGCGGACATCGTCGATCTCGCCATCGACGTCGCGCGGGCAATCCTTGGTGACGCGCTCGCGATCGACCGGCGCGCCGTCGTCGCAACCGTCGAGCGCGCGATCGAACGTGCCGCACACATGAACATCCTGCGCATCCGCGTTCACCCGGACGATGTCGAGGCAGTGACGGCACATCTCGCAGAGACGGGAGCGGCCGCACCGGCGACGTGGCAGGTGTCCGCGGACGGCACGATCGGCGTCGCGGGCTGCGTGGTCGACGTCGAGGGCGGGGAGGTCGACGCGCGCCTCGATGTCCAGTTCGATCTCGTGGCGGACGCGCTCCGCGAGCTCGCCGCCACGAACGCCGCCGCAGCTCCGGCTGGTGAAGAGGCCGGCCATGCCGCTTAGCCTGCATCCGTCTGCCCAGCAGGTGTCGGCCATCGAACTCGCTCGCTATCGCGAGCGCCTTGCCGGCGTGAATCCTGTGCTCTCGCACGGGAGCGTGCGCCAGGTCGTGGGACTCCTCGTGGAGGTCGACGGCCTCGCGGGCCAGCTGGGCGAACTCTGCCGGATCAGCCGCGTCGGCGCCGAGCCCGTCCTCGCGGAGATTGTCGGGCTGCGCGAGCAGCGCACGCTGGTGATGCCCTTCGGCGATCTCCGAGGCGTGCAATCCGGCGCTCGTGTCACCGCCGACGGCGGACTCTTCACCGTGCCCGTCGGTGATCAGCTCCTCGGGCGCGTGATCGACGGGCTTGCACGGCCCATCGATAACCGCGGGCCTCTCGTTGGCCCCTCGCGCCAGGCGCTGGCGGCGCAGTCACCTCCCGCGCTACAGCGCCGCACGATCAGCGAACCTCTCGCAACCGGCGTCCGTGCGATCGACGGTGCGCTCACCGTTGGCAAGGGCCAGCGAATCGGTGTGTTCGCGGGATCGGGCGTCGGCAAGAGCACGGTCATGGCGATGATCGCGCGTCACGCCTCGTCCGATGTGAACGTGATCGCGCTCGTCGGCGAACGCGGGCGCGAAGTGCGCGAGTTCGTCGAGCGCGCCCTCGGCGAGGACGGTCTCGCGCGCTCCGTCGTGGTCGTGGCCACCTCGGACGAGCCGGCGTTGCTCAAGATGCAGGCGGCGATGGTCGCCACCACCATCGCCGAGGCGTTCCGCGCGCAGGGCCGTGACGTGACGCTGCTGATGGACTCGGTCACGCGCTACGCGATGGCGAATCGCGAGATCGGCCTCGCGATCGGCGAGCCGCCGACCATGAAGGGGTACCCGCCCTCGGTCTTCTCGGCTCTCTCGCGGTTGCTCGAGCGCGCGGGCACATCCGAGGAGGGCACGATCACCGCCTTCTACGCCGTGCTCGTGGAGTCCGACGATCTCTCCGAGCCGATCACCGACGCGGTGCGAGGCACGCTCGACGGGCACATCGTGCTGACGCGCGAGCTGGCTGCCCAGAACCACTTCCCGGCGATCGACCTGCTCCAGAGCACCTCCCGGGTGATGCCTTCGATTGTCACTTCGGAGCACCTCGACGCGGCCGGGCGGCTACGCGAGCTCCTCGCGATCTACGAGCGCTCGCGCGACCTCGTGACGATCGGCGCGTACCAGGCGGGCACCGACCCGCGTCTCGACGAGGCGCTCGCGCGACTGCCCGCGATCGAGGCGTTCCTGCGGCAGCGTCCGAACGATGCCCAGCCTCTCGATGAGACCGTTGCCGCACTGCTCGCGGTGACCGGCGGGCAAGCGACGCCCACGCGCTCCCTGCACCTCGTCCCCAACATCGAGGACGACGAGCGCGCCGCTGACGCGGTGATCGACCTGCCGCCGGAGATCGAGTAGCCATGCCGACGCACGGATTCCGCCTGGGCCAGGTGCTCGAGCACCGGCGCCGCATCGAGGAGCAGCGCGAGCTCGCGCTGCAGCAGCTGCTCGCCGCGGAGGACGCCCAGCGACGCGAGGTCGAGGCGCTCTGCGCACGCCTCGATGCCCATCTCGCGGCAACGCCCGAGGCAACACGCGGCGTCGTTGCCGCGGCCGACCTCGAAGCAGCCAGCCTGTTCGTCACCCGGCTGCAGGCCCAGCTCGTCGAGGAAAGGGCGCGACTCGCCGAGCGCACTTCGGACGTCGAGGCCGGGCGTGCGGCGCTGCGGGAGGCCCTCCAGGAGCGGCGCGCCCTCGAATTGCTGCAGGAGCGCCAGGAGAGCGCGGCGCGCCTGGAGGCCGACCGTCGCGAGATGCGCGCGATCGACGACCTGAACGCGGCTCGATTTGAACCAGGAGGCCGCGCATGAGCCAGGTGCGCTCATTCCTCGAGTCCGCGCCGCTCGCGGCCGCGCGAGCTGCGCTCGACGGGCTCACGCGCCGCCAGGAGGCCATCTCCTCGAACGTCGCAAACGTCGACACCGTCGGCTACAGGCGCAAGTCGGTGACGTTCGAGCGCGCGCTGCGCGACCAGATCGCCGCGTCCCACGGCGAGCACCCACTGGCGACCACGAACGCGTCGCACATCCCCAGCGCCTCGATGGCGGGTCGGGACCTCAACGGGATCGAGAACCGCGACGTGGTCGCATCGAGGAACGACGACAACAGGGTGAGCATCGACGAGGAGATGTCGCTCCTCGCAGACACGCAGCTGCGCTACCAGGCGCTGACGCAATCGATCAACGGCCGCCTCGGGACGTTGCGGAACATCATCCGCGGCGGCCGCTAGGCGCGGGAGGTCATCATGGGACTGATGCAGAGTCTGCGCACGAGCACGAGCGCCCTGATGGCGCAGCGCGTGCGCATGGACCTCGTTGCGAACAACGTCGCGAACATGAACACCACTCGCACGGCCGAAGGGGGTCCGTACAGGCGTCAGACCGCGGTGTTCCGGGAGCAGGGTCGCGAGGTGCCGTTCCGCGACTTCCTCGGTCACGCGACAGGCGCCGGCAACGGCAAGGGCGGCGTCGAGGTGGGGCGCATCGCCGAGGACTCGACACCACCTCGGCGGGTGCACGACCCCTCGCATCCGGACGCCGACGCCGACGGGTACGTGCTCATGCCCAACATCGACGTGATCACCGAGATGACGGACCTCGTGGGCGCGAACCGTGCCTACGAGGCCTCGGTGACCGTGCTCAACGCGACGAAGGCGCTGGCGCTGAGCGCGCTGCGCATCGGTCGCGGCTAGCGATAAGGAGCATCCCGCATGTCGATGCACATCACGCCGATGGGTTCGCCGGATCGGCCCGTGGGGGTCAAGCAGGTAGCGGATCTCCCGATTGTCGGACAGCAGCCTTCCGGTCACGCTGGACCCTCGTTCGCGAGCCTGCTCGAGAGCCTGGGGCAGGCCTCGGACACTGCCGATCACGGGGTGGAGCAACTCGCGACGGGTGACGAGAAGGACCTGCACGACGTGGTGATGGGCGTGGAGATGGAGTCCTTGTCCTTCGACCTCGCAGTGCAGATCCGCAACCACCTGGTCGATGGCTGGAACGAGCTGTTCCGGATGTCGGTCTAGGCGACGGCAAACGACGGAGGGCTGATGCGGTGACGACGACAGCGGGACTCTCAATGACTGGACTCGGGCCACCGGGACCTCGAGTGCCCGAGAACGCACGACGCGCCGGAACGCCGGAGTTTGCCGCGTGCCTCGAGCGCGCCGAGTCGCGATCGTCCGACGATCCTGTCGAGCCCTCGGACGACGTCGCTCCGTCCGCGCAGGCACCGAGCGCGGAGGCACGCACGCCGACTCCAGGCCGGCGCAGACGCGAGCGCACTCGAGGCGGAGCCGCCACCGGGGATGGGACGCACGGACACATCGGGTGGGCCGGACCGCACGTCGGAGGCCCAGGACGATATCGACGCGGCAACCATCGAGGTCTCGCTGCTGGCGATGAGCCTCGGCGTCGTGCCCATCACGCCCACTTCGCTGCAGCCGGCAGTCGAGGCCGTCAGTACGGCGTCGGCGGCCGCGACGGCAATCGGGAGCGCTCGTCTCGATGACCCCGAGGGCATGGGCGCCGGTCCGGCGGCAGACCCTGTGGCCACGCTCGAGGTCCCGCCAGGGCAGCAGGCGGACAGCGCCGAGGGTACCGGCGACTTGGCTGCACTCGACCACGCGGCTCGCCCGGCGGACCGCGCTGAGGCGCCCCGCGCGTCGATACCGACCGGCCCGGCCGTCCAGCAACGCGATGTTGCGGCCCCGGCAGTGAGCGGCCTCGAGCAGCAGCCCCAGTTGCCTGAGGACGTGCCGCAAGCGTCCGCTGCCGTGGAGACGCCGCGAGCCGGCGGATCGGCATCGGACGCAACGCAGGACGCGAGCGTCACCGCCCTTGAGAACGCGCCGAACGTGGATGCCGCACTGCGCAGCGGTCCGGCTGACGGCGAACTCGGACGACCCGGCGACATCGTCATCCGGCGTCCGACGCGCCGCATGGACGGTGTCATCCACTCGGAAGGAACGGAGTCGACCGGGCAGCCGACCCACGCCCTGCACGGGCCCGCTGAGCTCCCCGGGACAGCCGAGGGGACATCGGTGGCTACGGCAACGCCGCCGACCGTCGACGCTCCCGACGTTGCATCGATGGCACGTCAACTCAGCGATGGAGTCCTCGAAGCGGTGCGCACCGGGACCGAGACCCTGCGGCTGGTGCTGAACCCGCCGGAGCTCGGTCACCTCGCCATCCGCATGCAGCAGACCGATGGCGGACTGCGCGTCCACCTCGCGACGGCGACCGCGGAGGCCCGCGACGCCATCGAGCGCGCTCTGCCGGCGCTTGTGAGCGGCCTCGAGGCGCGCTCGATCCGCGTCGAGCACGCCGAGGTACGTCACGCCTCGAGCACTGATGCGAGTCGCTGGAACGACCAGGGCGCGAATGCGCGTCAGCGCGGTGACGGCAATGACAGGCACGCGTGGGAACGTCCCGATTGGTCCGGCATGGCAGCCCTCGAAGGGGCCGGGCCGCTGCGGACTCGTGCACGAGACGTCGAGCAACTGCTCGATGTGGTGGCCTAGGAGACTGCGATGGCAGCAGTGGAGAACATCGGCAAGGGCCTCGGCGATCTCGTTCCGCCCGCAGGCGCGGGGCAGGTCAAGAGCCGGGACCTGGGCGAGCAGGACTTCATGAAGCTGATGATCGAGCAGATGCGATCTCAGAATCCGCTGGAGCCACAGGACAACAACCAGTTCTTCTCGCAGATGGTGCAGTTCGAGTCGCTCGACGCGATGCACGCCATCTCGGCGGCGCTCAAGTCGCTCGCCGAGGTGAGCGAGATCGCCAACGCGAGCACGCTCGTGGGTCACACGGTCCTCGCAACACGCGAACTCGAGCCGGATCCGGTGACGAAGCTCCCGCGCCCACCCGAGCAGATCAGCGGTGTCGTCTCGAAAGTCACGTTCGGCGCCAGCGGCGCGATGGTGCACATCGGTGACCGGCAGGTGCCGGCCTCCGCGATCACCGAGGTGTCGTGATGGCTGGAGACGTCACGGGTGTCGGCGGACGACTCCCTCTCGGGCGACCCCTCGAGAGCGCGCCGGTCCGATCGGGTCAACCAGATGGCGACTTTCAGCTCGCGCTGGAACGGAGCCAGCTCGAGTTCTCAAACCACGCGCTCAAGCGAATCGAACAACGAGGGCTGCAGCTCGATGGCCCACGCCTAGAGCGGCTGGGGCAGGCGGTCGACCGCGCGGAATCGAAGGGCTCGCGCGACTCGCTGATCCTGCTCGATGAGCTGGCCCTGGTGGTCAGCGTCCAGAACCGAACAGTCGTGACCGCGATGGACGAGTCATCTCGAAAGGAGCATGTCTTCACGAACATCGACAGCGTGGTGATCGCGGAATGACCTTGTAGACGACCAACTCGAGGTGCGCGCCGAACATGCGGCACCCCACCTCGAAACCAGCATGCGACCAGTGCCGGCGGCCGGTCCCTCCCGGGGGGCCGTCGTGCAGGGAGACTCCCGAGGCGGCCCCTCGGGGAGGGAACAGGATACCGACCGATGATGCGAGCGCTCTACTCGGCGATTGGTGGCCTGCGCAGCCACATGACCTACATGGACGTGGTGGCGAACAACATCGCCAACGTCAACACGGCGGGATTCAAGACCGCCCGCGTCACCTTCCAGGACGTGCTGTCGCTGACCCTGAACGGGGCCAGCTATCCGACGGCGAATCGAGGCGGGACCAACCCGCAGCAGATCGGCCTCGGCGTGAGCCTCGGCGGCGTGGACGTCATCCACACGCAGGGGGCGATGCAGGCCACGAACAAGCCCACGGACTTCGCGATCCAGGGCCTCGGCATGTTCATCATGCGCGACGGCGCGCGCCAGTTCTACACGCGCGACGGCGCCTTCGACGTGTCGACACAGGGCGAGCTCGTCAGTCCCGTCACCGGTTATAAGGTGATGGGCTGGAACGTCGACTCAACGACGGGCCTCATCGACACGACGCAGCCGATCACGCCCCTGACCATCCCGATCGGCCGCCTGATCGCCGCTCAGCCCACGACCGACGCGAATCTCAGCGGCAACCTTGACGCCTCGATGGCGACCGGCGGCACGGTGACCACCAACATGCAGGTCTACGACACCCTCGGCAAGGCGCATCCGGTCACGCTGACGTTCACCAAGGATGCGACGGCGAACAGCTGGACGGTCTCGGGGACCAGCAGCTCCGCCGATGTGGCCACCGTGGCGATCGCCCCCGCGACGGTCACGTTCAACTCGAGTGGCGCGATCACGGCACCCGCACCGCCGGCTCCGCTGGTTGTGACCACGACCTTCAACGCCGGTGTTGCGCAGGCGTCACCCGTCGTGACAGACGTCGACACCTCGAAGGTGACGCAATTCGCGGCGGCCGGCGATCTCTCGACCACGTTCAACAACGGGTATGCCGCCGGGGCCCTGACGTCGTTCTCAGTGGGTGGCAACGGCGACATCACCGGCGTCTTCTCAAACGGGTCGAACCGGCTGATCGCGCAGGTGGCGCTCGCAAGCTTCACCAACCCCGGTGGCCTCGAGAAGGTGCAGGCCAACATGTACCAGGAGAGCGGTAACTCGGGTCCCCCCGTGATCGGCACGGCCGGTTCGGGTGGACGAGGACAGGTCGGCTCGGGCGTCCTCGAAGGGTCGAACACCGACCTCGCTCGGGAGTTCACCAACGTCGTGGTGGCTCAGCGCGGGTTCCAGGCGTCGAGCAAGATCATCTCGACGGCCGACGAGATGCTCCAGGATCTCGTGAACCTGAAGCGCTAACGATTGGAGCAGTGGTGGCGCCGCCACTCGGCGGCGCCTTCCTCCATGGAACGCACACAGTCACTACTCCTGGTCGCGCACCGGCGCAGCCTCGATGTCGCGCTCGCCGCCCTTGCGATTGCTCTGGTCACGTTCGGGGGAGTCGGATGGTCGAGCGCGCCGTCGCGGCTGCGTTCCGAGACCGGGACGCTGGTGGTGGCGGACCTGCGAGGACACGCCCTCACGGTGATCGACCTCTCGTCGGGCGAACGCCGGACGATTCCGCTGGAGGGCGGCCCCCACGAGCTGCTGCGCCTGCCGGACGGCCGGCTCGCGGTCTCACTCGAGCAGGCAGGACGGATCGCCCTCGTCGAGTGGCGCAACGGCATCGTCGAGTACCTCGAGACCCGGGGACTGCCGCACGGGCTGGCGCTCGAGGGTGCGGCGCTGCTCGTGACCGACCGCGCGGCCGGAGCGGTACGGCGGTTCGAGATCGGCAGCTGGGGGGAACTCGAGCCGTCGGCGGTGGACGGCGTGCCGCACCAGGTCGTGGCTCGCACGGGCGCGCGGTTCGTGGCGAACGCGTCCTCGGACCGGCTCTCCCTCGGCAACGGTCGCTCGGTGCCCCAGCCTGCGCTCACTGAGAGCATCGCCGCATCTCCGGATGGGACGTACGTCGCGGTCGCGGGCGCGCTCGACGGCAGACTGCTCCTGTACGACCGGACGCGAGACGTGAGCCGCGAGGTGGAGCTCGGTGGCCGGCCGGTCCGCGTCGTCTTCTCGCCCTCGGGACGCGCGGTCGCCGTCGCACTGTCGGCGGCCGGGGAAGTCACGCTGGTGGACATCGACGGGGGCGTTCGTCGCATCGAGGTCGACGCGCCCGACGGCCTCGCCTTCTCCACGGACGGGCGTGTCCTGTTCGTGGCCGACATCGCTGGAAGCGCGGTGACCGAGGTGGAATTGCCCGGAGGGCGCGTGCTCGCGCGGCTCGACGGCGGCGCGACGGCAGGGGCGCTCGCTTTCATCGAGTAGCGCCCGACGGGGCGTCCCCGATGCGCGGTGTGGGACAATGCTCCGCGATGACCGGGACCGCTCATGATTGACGTCGGCTGCTCGTTCCCCATCGGGATGCTGCGGCGTGCCTGCGGGCGCGAGGCGGTGACGGCATGCGTGTACTGCGGCCAGCCCTTCTGCGAGGATCACGGCGAGCGCGGCGCCGACTACCAGGACGTCTGCCATCGGAGGGCGTGCACCGCCAAGCTGCGCGACCTGGAGGCGCACACCGTCTGGCGACGCGAGGTGATGGTCGCGAATCAGGTCTCGATCTGTGCCCACATCGAGTGCGCCGAGCGGATGCGGTTCTCCTGCTCGCAGTGCCGCCTGCTCTTCTGCGACCTGCACGTTCGCGAGCACGATGTGAAGGACACGCGCGAGCAGCCACCTCGCAAGGTGCGCCTGCTGGTCTGCCTCCACTGCATCGAGCGACGGCGCGTCTGGGAATAGCGCCCGGACTGGACTCGAGGCCCTCGAGGCTACCCGGCGACGACCGGGTTTCGCAGAATTCCCACGCCTTCGACTTCCACCTCGGCGACGTCGCCGGGGGCCATGGGCGCGGTCGTCTCGGGCGTACCGGTGAAGATGATGTCGCCCCGCTCGAGGGTGACGACGGCGGTGATCGCCTCAATGCAGGCGCGGATCGAGTGCACCAGTTCGCTCGTGTCGCCTCGCTGGATCCGCCGTCCGCTGATGCGGCCTTCGACGGCGATCTTGTCGGGACCGAGGTCTGTCTCGATCCAGGGACCAACCGCGGTGAAGGTGTCCGAGGACTTCGCACGCCACCACTGGGTGTCGGAGCGCTGCCAGTCGCGCGCGGATACATCATTGCCTGCGGTATACCCGAAGATGTAGCGGTCAGCATCGGCGGCGCGTACGTTCCGCGCCCGGCGTCCGACGACGACCACGACCTCGGCCTCCGCGTGCACATTCTCGGCTCCGGCGGGAATCACGATGTCCTCACCGGGACCGATCAGCGAAGACCGCGATTTCCAGAAGGCCTCGGGCTTCGGGGAAACCGTTCGATCGCCCGCGTGGCTGTGGTAGTTCACGGCCATCGCGATGATGTTCGTGGGCTGCACGGGGACGAGCAGGTCAACCCTGGCGAGCGGCACCGCGATGCCCGTGCGCTCGAGCTTCCCGAATGGCGTGCCGCTGACGAGGTGCGCCGTGTCGCCCTCGATGATCGCCGTGGCAGTCTTGCCCTGGTACCGAACACGTGCGATCCGCACGAAGCCCCCGATCAGTGCGCAACTCGATGGGCGGGACGCCCGGTGCGTCTCGCCCGCCACGCACGCCGCGGCGCAGACTGTAGCACCGGCGATTCTCGCAGGACGATCCAGCGCACGCGAGCGAGCGTTAGCGGAAGACGACGGTCTTATTCCCAAAGACGAACACGCGATCCTCGGCGTGCCACTGGAGGGCGCGCGCGAGGACAGAGCGCTCCACCTCGCGGCCGAGCCGCACGAGGTCGTCGCGGGTGTCGCGATGCGAGATCTTCACCACGTCCTGCTCGATGATCGGGCCTTCGTCGAGGTCGTCCGTGGCGTAGTGCGCCGTGGCCCCGATCAGCTTCACCCCTCGATCGAAGGCGCGCCCGTAGGGGTCGGCACCGGCGAAGGCGGGCAGGAACGAGTGGTGGATGTTGATGACGCGCTCGCGAAAGCGCTCGATGAAGCGCGGGCTGAGGACCTGCATGTAACGCGCCAGGACCACGAGGTCGACGCGCGCGGCGTCGAGCAGGGCAATCGCCTCGGCCTCCGCCTGATCACGGGTGACCGCCGTGACGGGAACGTGGTGAAACGGAATCCCGAAGGCCTCGACGTCCGGGCGGAGGCGTTCGTGGTTCGAGATCACGAGGGGGATCTCGATGGACAGCTCGTTGCGACGGCGGCGCCAGAGCAGCTCGAGCAGGCAGTGCTCGTAGCGCGAGACGAAGATGCCGACGCGCTGTGGCCGCGCGCTATACGTGAAGCGCCACTCCATCTCGAAGCGGGCGGCGACCTCGATGCCGAAGCGCGCCTCCACCTCCTCGGGTGGCGCGGTCATCCCGTCGAGGGCGTACTCGAGCCGCATGAAGAACCGGCCGCCGCTCGCATCCGTCGAGTGCTGGTCGGCGTGGATGATGTTTGCCTGGTGCTGAAAGAGGAACTGCGACACCGCGGCGACGATCCCGGGACGGTCGGCGCACTGGATGAGGAGCCGGGCGGTACCCGCACCGGCGGGCTGCGACGGCCGCGAGGGCTCCAGACTCACCATGTCCGCATCTTACGCAGGCCGGGCTCGAGGCGCGACGCGAGACCTAGTGGTGATGACGCTCACCGTGATGGACGTCCGGCCCGCCTTCGGAGTGATGATGGTCGCCCGCACCGGACGACGAGTCGACCTGTCAGCAGCCGGGCTCGCCGTGATTGCCGCAGCAGGTCGAGCGGTTCACGAACCGCAGGCCGTAGTTGCGAAGGGCAAGGCGAAGCTTCGTGGCGAAGGGGGCGTCGTACTCGCGCCAGTTCGAGATGATCGCGCCGAACGACGGCCGCCCGGATACGGGGTCAAACAAACCCACGAGACGCCTCGCTTCTCACGAGCCCGTGCGACGCGCCCGGTTGAGGTCCCCGAGGGGGACGACGAGCGACAGCGGGACGTCACGCCGCACCTCGCTGCCGTCCGGGTGAACGAGGCGGCAGCTCGTGATCATGTCCGCGCGGAGCGACTCGACGTCGCGGGCCACGCACTCGACCTCGACCCGGAGCTCCGCGGCGTCAGCTCGGACCGCGCATAGCTCGAGCCCGTCCGCGGCGTCGAGCGCGAACTCGGGCATTGCCGCGAGCCACCAGCCTGAAGCTGGTACGCATCGGACATGGAGATTTGCGCGCTGGCGAAACTTGAGCTCGCGCGCACCGAGGACCACCTCGACGGTGACGCCCTCGACGCTCGCGATCGCGCGCGGGTACCCCTCGAGATTCGGTTCCACGCCAAAGCCGTCAGCGAGGACGAACGCGGGTGCTTCGCGCACCTGGTACTCGCGGTGGAAGTACTTCGCGACGACTGCGCCCTCCTCGTTCAGCACGTACGAGCCGGGGAACGGGATGCCGTAGATCGCCTCGTCCGGCTCGATCAGCGTGTTGAGGATGCCGAGCCGGCGGATCAGGCTCGAGTCGGCGTCCGAGAGGAAGTCGAAGGTGATGCCGTTCTCGTCGCAGAACTGGGCAAGCGCGCCGACGGGGTCATTGGAGATGGCGACGACCCACACGTTCGCCGCCTCGAAGTCCGGCAGGCCTCGTTGCAGCTCCACGAGCTGCGTACGGCAGTACGCTCACCAGCGCGCCGACCGCTGGAAGACGATCAGTGCCGGCCGTCCGGCCCGCGCGGCCTCGAGGTCCACCAGCTCGTTGTGCTGGTTGCGCAGCGTGGCGACCGGAAAGCGCTCGCCGAGCGAGGGGCCCGTGGGGAAGTCGTCCGTCGGAGGCATGCGCTGAGCGGGCGGGACCTGCGGCGCCGGTGCGGTCATGGCTGCGCTCCTGCTCGAAACGAGGATAGCGAGGGCAGCCTCGGCGCGCCCGGGGGGGAACTCAGGCGGTGCGCCAGGCCGAGCGCGAACGCGTCGCAAGCGCCGTGAGCAGCAGCGCCGCGATGACGGCGCCACCGCCGATGGCCACCTGCGGTCCGGCACGATCGGCCACGATCCCGGCCACGAGCACTCCGAGCGGCTGCAGTCCCCACAGCAGACTCGACAGGGACATCACGCGGCCCCGCATGTGCTCCGGCGTCTCCACCAGCAGCACGGTCTGCGTCAGCGTCTCCACGACCTGCAGGCCGAGCCCCACCGCGAGCACCGCGATGATGGCGATCTGAATGGTCGGGCTCACGGCAAAGGCGACCGTCGCAGCGAGGAGCAACGCGGGGCCGCCCGCGAAGATCGGCGCGCGGCGCCTCGCGGCGGCGAGCAGGAGCAGCGCAAACGCGCCAAGGGCGGCGCCGACGCCGGCAGCGGTGTAGATCAGCCCGAGTGAGCCCTCGCCGCGGCCGTACACGTCGCGGACGAACACCGGCGCGAGCTGCTGCCAGTTGCGTCCGGTCAGCGTGACGATCAGCGCCACGAGCAGGAGCAGCGTCACCAGGGGCTCGCTGCGGACGTAGCGAAGCGCGCTCGCGAGGTCGCTACCGAGGTTCATCGAACCCGCACGCTCGCGTCTCGGGATCCGCATCGCGCCGATCGACGCTGCCAGCGCGGCATTACCCACGCCGTTGGCGAGGAAGCAGCCGCCGGCGCCGAACGCCGCGAGCGTGTACGCGCCCGCCATCGGACCCGCAATGGTGGTGAGGGAGAACAGCGCGACGTTGACCGCAACGGCGTTCGCCACGACCTCGCGGGGCACGGTGTCGGGGATCAGCGACTGGCGCGCGGGGATATCCATGGCGAAGGCGCATCCTGAGAGGAACGCGAGCACGATCAGCTCGGGCACGGTGATCAGGCCGCTCACGATCAGCGCGCCCTCGATGAACATGAGCGCGGACACGGTGCAGCGCGTGGCCACGAGCAGGTGCTTCCGGTACACGCGGTCGGCGATCACGCCCGAGATCGGCCCGAGCACGAGGAACGGCAGTGAGAGCATCGCCCCCACGAGGGCGACCATCGTCGCGCTGTTCGTCATCTGCAGCACGAGCCAGCCCTGCGCAACGATGATCATCCACCAGCCGCTCAGGGCCATGAACAGGCCCGCGAGCAACAGGCGGAAGTCGCGGTACCGCAGTGCCTCGAGGGCGACGGGCAGGCGACTGGTGCCCGTGGCCGGCGGCACCGACCATGCATCGGCGCTGGTGGCGCGTGTCGGTGCCGCGGGCGAGTCTGGATTCGAGGTGCCGATGCTCAGCTGAGGTGCTTCCCGAACCACGCGAGAGAGCGCCCCCACGAATCGGCGGCCGAGGGGGCGTGATGAGCAGGACCGCCGTTGAAGAAGGAGTGCCCTGCGCCCTCGTAGATCTTGACGTCGTTCTCGACGCCCGCGCTCGCCAGGGTGTCACGCAGCATCTCGACCTGCGCGACGGGGATCCCCTGGTCCAGCGCGCCGTACGAGCCCATCACTGGAACCCTGATCCGTCGAATGGCCTCGGCGTCCGGCATGCCGCCGCCGTAGTAGACGTGCACGGCGTCGACGCTCGAGGTGGGACGAATCGCAGTCGCGAGTGTGAGGCCTCCGCCCATGCAGAAACCCGTGCATCCCACCTTCTCGACGCCCTTGTTGGCCTTCAGCCAGCGGATCGCCGCGTCGATCTCGCGTGCGGCGAGGTCGCGGTCGAGACCCATCGCGTACTTGCGTGCCTCGTCGGGCTCGGTCGCCATGTTGCCGTGGTACATGTCCGGCGCAAACGCGAGGAAGCCCTCGGCCGCGTAGCGGTCGGCAATGCCCTTGATGTCATCGTTCAGGCCCCACCACTCCTGGATCACGATGAGCCCGGCCTTCGGGGCACCCGCGGGCTCCGCGAGGTAGCCGCTGACGTGCACCCCGTCCTGGTCGAATTGCAGCAGCTGGCCGGCCACAGGCCACCTCCTCATCTCAACGCGCGCGGCGAGCTCGGTTGGTACGCGAGCGCAGTATAGCGGGCGTCCTCGGCGCCGACCGATGGCCCTCCTGAGCAGAACGCCCGCAGACGTACAATGCGCCCGACCGGAGCACACGGGAGGTGCGGCATGTGGGGCACGATCGCGAAGATGAGGGTCAGGCCGGGCGCGGAGCAGTTTCTGCTCACCCAGTTCCACTCGATGCGCAACGCGGAGCGGATGCCGGGCTGGCTCTTCACGCACCTCTTCCGCTCGGACACAGATCCGTGCGAGTTCTGGATGGTCGCCATGTTCACGGACAAGGAGTCCTACCGGCGCAACGCCGAGAGCACAGGACAACACCAGGTCTACCTGCTCATTGGTCATGCCTGAGGCGGATCCAGAATGGCACGACGTGGACGAACTGGACCTGATGGCCGCTGCGCGGTGGAAGGCCGCCGCCTGGGCGTAGCCAAGGAGCAGGCGCAACGGAGTCACCTTCCTCTACCCGTGCGTGCTGGGCATCTTCCGCGGGCGCCTCGATGGCGGCGCGGTACGGGGCACTGGAGTACACGGCCGAGCGACTCCGCGCGCATCGTGCGAATCGAGACGATGACCCTGGTTGCCGTCGATGAACGCGATGTCGAGGTCGATGCGTCCTTCATCCAGAAGGAAGCGCCGTCCACCCCGCATCCGTTGTACGCCGAGCACGCCGCGACGCCGCCTGCCTGGTGGCGGCACGCCGAGAGCCCAGGAGGAAGAACCTGTCCCTGCAGAGCTACCTCCGGCCTGGAAGGCGAGGCGATACGTGGTCCCCCGAGACGAATTCGGCGGTCGGTAGCCGAGGCGGGGGATCGAGGCGCCCGATGACACCACTCCGCACCCGTGCACGCGGGGAGGCACTGGCAGGCGGGCCCGCGGCCTCGCCGTGACGACCAGGCGCTTCGAGGCGTGGGGGCGGTGGGGGCGAGCACATGCGCCCGCCGCAGCGAGCGGAACCAGCGCGACGAGCGCCGCCCGGCGCGCGCTCGCGAGGACGTGGAGACCCATGACATCGGTGACATCGGCTTGATCGTAGTCGAGCACGTTGGGCGCGTCCCCTCCGAGCGCGGACACGCGGCATCGACCCACCCCACCATCAGTCGGCGGATCCGGCGCGATGAGCGGGAAGGTCGATGCCGACAGCGCCGTCTCGACCTCGCGCAACGACCTGGCCGCCGGTGCGCGACACTGGCAGCGTTGCGAATCCCGAGGACCTCGATGGGCTGGCGACGCAGGGAAGCCCGGGCGCGACGGGCTATGACTGCGGCCTGCAGCCTCGAGTTCGCCTGCTTCGGCAACTACGGCACGCCTCGGCGTTCTACGCCGCCCACGGAGAGCGACTCCGGCGATGACGCGGCGGGCCGCTTCATCGCGCATGTCCTCGTAACCCGGGTGCTGCTCGCTGCAGGCCTGAGCATCGATCCGCGCGTCACCGAGGCGCCGTGTGCTCCATGCCCTGTCGTGGGCCGCGGGTGGCACGGACTACCTCCAGAGCCCGCTCGCGCTCGCGACCGCGCCTGGCTGCCCGCCCTCGATCCCGACTCGTCCTCGGACCGGCCGCTCCCGATCGACTGGACGGCCGACTGCTTTCGCGACGCGGAGCGCTGGGACCCCGAGTACCGGCTGTTCTCGCATTATGACGTGCGCGAGCGCGCCCTCGACTGGGCCGTGTACGCGAGCAGCCGCCCCGAGCGCCGCGAGGGCGTCTCGATGTGGACCATCGTCGAACCCCTGCTGCGGATGGAGCGCGACTCGCGGGCGTCGATCGCTCGCGCAGTTCGCGGACAGCGCGGACTCTCGAGCGCTGCGTGCCCGGCTCAGGCTTTTCTCGCCATGCTCGAGCGGCGCCGCATCGCAGCGTTGCGCGCGCAAGCCGCACCGCGGGACGCAGCGCGTAAGCCCTATCGGTAGGGCGTCAGCAGAGCATCAAACCCGGCGTCAGTTCTCTCGCTCGACCCGCAATCGCGGTCGATGATCGGGGGAGCAAGACTGCGCCGCACCTCGACATGGATCTCGGCAGGACGTTCGTCCCAGTCCCACCGCTTCCCGGAGCGTGCACGCGCGTGCATGCGTACCCTGCTGATGGAGGTCGACGCCTTCGTCGAGGCCAGGCGATCATCGAGGCCGACCGTGCGCCTGCCCATGCTGCGCGCGGCGAACTCGGCGGCGTCCGCGGTGAACACGCCGATCGTCCGCGTTGGCGATGCGCTGGTGCGGATCGGCTTCCGCAACGCGCGATCGCTGGTCATCGCCGCGCTGCTGCGTTCGCAGGGGGACGCCCTCGATGGGAGCGGACTCGACCTCGCCGCGTTCTGGGACCACCTGCTCGCGACCGGCCTGATCGCGGTCGCCGCCTCGCCGCCCGGCGACGGACGGTCGGCGGCGTTCACGGCGGGGATGCTGCACGACGTGGGACGCCTCGCGATGGCCGCGATCGCGCCCGGCGAGTACGCACGGGTGGTGCACCTGGCGCGCACCGGCGTGCCCACGCTCGAGGCGGAGCGCGAGGTCTTCGGCACCGATCACCTCGAGACCGGGCTGGTCGCCGCCGGGTCGTGGTCCCTGCCGCCCGATCTCACCACGGCAATCACGAGCCATCATGGCGGTTGCGAGGAGCCCGTTGCCGCGGCCGTCGCCACGGCACGACGCATCGCGGGATTGCTGGGATACGGGGATGGCGTGCGACCGTCGAACGACCCGGGCTTGCTCGAAGAGGCGTACTCGGACGACGCGCGCATCCTCTCAAGCCTCGGTGGACCCGAGGCGCTCGCCCGTCGCGTAGCCTGGTTCAGGACTGCGCTCGCGTCCTGATTCGCGTCTCGGTCAGAGGCGCTAGCTGGTCGTGCCGTCGAGCTCGACGTCGTCGTCGGTGAGCGGCGCCTCGAGGTCGCCAAAGTCGTCGAGGGCCATCGCCTCGATGGCGCGCAGCACCTCGAGCAGCTCGGCGTCGTCGGGCTTGGCGACGTCCGAGATGTGGTACCCGCCGAAGGCGTCGACCACGGTCTTGTGATCGTCGATCACGAAATCGGGCTTCACGGTCACGCCGAGGGGTCCGAGGCGCGCGTGGTGGTCATCGAGGGGCTTGATGAAGTAGTCCTGCACGAACTCGTCCAGCTCGTGCCGCCGCATGTCCCAGCGCCGGATGCCGACCCCGGACCAGATGTAGATCGTGTGGCCCGCGTCACGGAGCCGTACGAAGACGTCCCGCGTGTGGTTGCGGAGCTTGCCGTTCCACATGATCAGGGTGTTGTCGACATCGAAGAAGACGTTGAGCTTGCGCACGTTGGCTCCGAGGTTGCCCGGTAGTCGTCGTTGGCCCTCATTGTGGCGGACGGACCACACGCGTGGCTACAGGGCACACCATTACGTGTGCGTATCGCGCGCGGGTCAGGCCGAGGTATGGCGTTCGAGGAACGCGCCGACGTGGGCGTTGAAGGCGGCGGCGTCCTCGAAGTAGACGCTGTGGCCGCACGCAGGGACCTCCACGTACTCGGAGCCGGGCGTGAGCGCGTGCATCGTGCGGATCACCTCGGGTGGCACCGTCGGGTCCTCGGCGCCCACGAGCCAGAGTGTGGGGACACGCAGAGCAGCCACGTCGGACCTCGTCACGCCGCCGCCCGCGAGGAACGGCGTGGCCGCGTCGCGAGGGGGATTCAGGGCGCCGATCTGCTGGTAGAGGAAGACACCTCGGGGGTGCTCCGTGCGGTAGCGCCTTCCCGTTCCGCCGGGGGCCGGCGGATCCTCGGTCCGCTCGATGCGGAGGGCGTTCCACTGCGCGCGGATCTCGGCGTCATCGAACCAGCCCCAGTTGTCGGCCATCACCAGCGCGGCGACGCGGTCGGGATGGCGCACCGCGTAGCCGAGGGCAGCGAGTCCGCCCATCGACTGGGCGACGAGCGCCGTGCGCGATACCTCAAGATGGTCGAGCAGCGCCTCGAGGTCCTCGATGTAGCGCCCCGACCCCAGCTGCTCGGGGTCGGTCGAGCGTCCGAAGCCGCGGTGATCGATCGTGATACAGCGATAGCGCTGACTGAAGACAGGCACCTGCTGCCACCAGGAGATGTGGTTGCCGCCCGCGCCGTGGAGGAAGGTGACCACCGGCCCCTCGCCGTGGCTCTCGTAGTACAGGTCGATGCCGTTCAGCGGAACAATGGGCATGCGAATCTCCTGCCAGTGACGCCCGGCCGCTAGCTCTGGGGCGGGGGCACGACGCACGAGGTGAACGTGAACGCGAATGCAGCCAGCCCGTCCGACTCGGTTTCGAGAACGAGCTCGTGGCGCTGGACGTCGGTGTCCCGCACCAGCGAGTACATGCGTGGCACGTCGATGGTGACGACGCCGCCCCGAACGTCCTCGCCCGCGTGCGCCGCATCGACGGGCGCGCCATCGAGGAGGACGCGCATCGTGGCGCCGCCCCCCGCCAGCGGCGGGTGCAGCACGAGGTTCACGTCGGCGGCCATGTAGGCAAGGTGGAGGCGACTCGGCCGACCCCTCGCGGCACCGAACGGTCGTGCGACGTTCTCCCCGCCGAGGAGCCACTCGCCGTCGAGGTAGAACATCCCCTCGACGTGACGGCCCGCGTCGATGTAGTTGTGCGGACGGTCGGGCTGCACCTCGCCCACGTTGCCGATCAGCCCGCGCTGGTAGCCACAGTACAGCTCCGGCGTCACGCGGTAGCAGACCGCGCCGGGGGTGTCCTCGGGGCGGAGTGGCGCCAGCGGCTCGGGCCACGCGAAGCTCTTGTCGAAACCCTCCTGCTCGGCGAGCAGGGTCTGGAGCGCCAGTTCCGACTCGAGGTAGCCGCCCTCGCCGAAGTGCGTGGCGCGGATGTAGCCCCGCACATCGATGAAGTACTTGGCGGGCCAGTAGCGATTGGCATACGCCTGCCAGATCGCACCATTGCCATCGTGGATGACCGGGTAGGGGAGCTCGAGGTGGCGAATCGCCTCGCGGACGTGATCGGCGTTGCGCGCGAACGTGAACTCGGGCGTGTGCACGCCGACGACCGTGAGCCCGAGCGCTTCGTAGCGGCGGTGCCACTCCTTCAGGTAGGGGAGCGTGCGCAGGCAGTTCACGCAGGTGTAGTCCCAGAAGTCGATGAGGACGGGCTTGCCGCGGCCGCGAATCGGGACCGGCCCGCCCTGCAGCCACTCGCCCTCCTCGAGCTCGGGGGCGTGCACGGGGCCCTGTGTGTCCTGGGTCATGCGCGCGTCCCTCCTCGGCGAGCCGCCGTGCTCCGTGCGCCTCCTCTGGGCGCCGAAACGCGCCCGCCCCCCGACTTCGTCGCCGGCGCGCCCGAGGCGCCGACCTGCGCCTCGATCTTCGTGAGCCGGTCCTTGAGGCCCTGGTTCTCCTGCTGCAGCTTCTCTAGGTCGGTCTTGAGACTCTGTACCTCGGCGCCCTTGTCGGCCTTCTGGCCGAGGCTGCGCGCGGCGACGCGTGCGTTGCGCGTGACGCGCCCCTCGAGGGCGCGCGCGCCCGCGGCCCCCAGCGGGCCGATCGCCCTCGCGTCCCCGAGTGCGGCGAGGGCGTCGGGCGCGGCAAGCTGCACGCGCAGCGCGGGATCGTCGAGCAGCTCCTCGAGCCTCTCGCGCACGCGCAGACGCACCGCCTCCTCCGCGAACGGCGCGAGGCGGCCCAGCGCCTCGGTAGCCGCGCGTCGCGCCGAGGGATGGCGTCCCCACGTCGTGTACTCGAGCAGCACATCGATGGCCCGCGGGTCGCGGAGCGCGGCGAATCCACCGAGCGCGGCAGCGGTGATCACGTCGTTGTGCGCCGGCCGGTCGAGCACCCGGCGCAACGCCTCGAACGCCAGCGGCTGGCGCGTGGCGCCGAGGCCCGCCGCTGCTGCTGACTGCACGTAGTAGGAGCGGTCGCCGCGTCCGGCCAGCAGCGTCGCGAGCGCCTTCGCGGCCGCCTCGTCGCGGAAGTTGCCGAGCGCGCTCGCCACCGCGCGGCGCACCCTCGAGGGCTGCGCTCCGACGGACGCGACCAGCGCGTCGCGCGCAGCCTCGGCCTTCGTCTCGCCGAGGGAAGCAGCGACCTCGGCGCGCACGAAGGGGGGCTGCGCCTCGTCCTGCAGGGCGGCACGCAACGCCTCGACGGCGGCGGGCGACGCCAGCTTCGCGAGCGCGTGCGCCGCCTCGACGCGGCCCACCGCCTCGGGATCCCCGGCAAGCCGCGCCTTGAGCTGCGCCTCACCGGGCGAGAAGTCGAGCGTCTTGAGGACGCGCCCCGCGGGGTCGATGGCGACCCACGTCGGCTCGACCTCCAGGGGGAAGACGAAGGAGTGTGCCGCCTCGGTGACCTGCACCGTGAAGCGGCGCTCGCCCCGAGGCGTCATCGCCACCACTTCGAGCGGCACGCGGTAGATTGAGGTCAGCGCGGCGTCCGCCTGCTGTTGCTGCGTCAGAGAGATCGTCGCGAGGCGGTTGGCGGCGTCCCAGGCGTACGTCGCCTTGAAGTCGGGATGGCCGCCCTTCCAGACCCACTGGTTGAAGAACCAGTCGAGGTTGCGGCCCGTGGACGCC
>JAXLWY010000020.1:0-32664 GCA_046328255.1 Dehalococcoidia bacterium
CCGCGCGACCTCTCGGCGCGCCGGACTCGGCGCCCGCGGTGGCGATCAAGAGCATCGACATCATCGAGCAGCCCGCGCCGTAAGCCTGACGTTTCCCGGCTTCTCGACCCTCCTCGACGCGCGTTCCGTCTTTCTCGATGCGCGTCCACGCGGATGCGTCACGGATGAGCCCGCCGCCCCGGGCCTTTCCACGCAGTAGCAATGCCACGCGCGCGGTCCTTCTCGGAGCCGTCCGGCGTCAGCCCCTACGTTCTCGCGGTCCAGGAGTCGCCAGGGGCGCGCGCCCGATGCGCGCACGAGAGGAACGACGGTGGCCACCTCGAAAGTGACTGACCCCATCGAACTGATCCTCGCGGATCACGAAAAGATGCGCGGACTCTTCGACGAGTTCGAGCGCTCGAACAACAAGCGCAGCAAGGCTCGCATCGCACGAGAGATCGTGCTGGAACTCGATGTCCACGCGGGTATCGAAGAGGAGATCTACTACCCGGCGGTCGAGGAGGCACTCGACGACGCCGACAGGGAGACGATTACCGAGGCCGAGGAGGAGCATCACGTCGTGCACGTGCTCATCGCGGAGATCCGCGATATGTCCGTCGATGACGACCATTTCGACGCGAAGATGACCGTCCTCATGGAGAACGTCCGTCACCACATGGAGGAAGAGGAGCAGGAGATGCTCCCAAAGTCACGCGAGGTCATTGACGACGCGGAACGGGAGTCCCTCGGCGAGCAGATGTGGGAGCGCAAGCGGGCGTTGACGAAGGAACTGAAGGCGTCGTCGACGGCCGCCTGACGGAGCCCGAGGAGGTGCTCGCATGGAACGGGCGCGGCCACCACGGGGCGAGCCTGCTCGACGTCGCGAGGTCGACCGGGACGTCAGTCCCGACCAACCTCCGCGCGAGCTACAGGTCGAAGAGGAGCCGACCGAGACGGAGCGGGAGCGCCGGCGCCGGGACATCACGGACGCGCTACAGGAGCTGCGCCGGGTCAACCGTGCGTATCCCCACCTCGAGGAGTCACGGGGCCCGCTGCAGCGGGCCTCGCGCGCAGCCGGATAGCCGGCGGCCGAGCGTTGGCTACCCCGTCCGATCAGACGCAATCCGGCGTCGCACCGCGACGATAGTCGCCACGGCGACGAGGATCACGGCCGCGAGGGCAACGCGTCCGGCCGGAACGACACCCGCGAGGCCCGACCCGGCGTTGGGTAGCGAGGTCGGCAGGCCGATGATCGCGACCTCGGCGGTGGCGGGGCCAATCGAGGCGGGACCCGCCGGTCCTGCGCCGTCGAGGTCGGCGCTGGCAACGACGCTGTCGACGGTGCCCGGCGTCACCGCCAGCGCCTCGAAGGCGAACTCGTAGGAGAAGTCCTTCGTCCCCGGATTCCCCGCACTGCCCGGCGACACGTCACCGATCGCGCATCGCACCTGGCTGTGCGCGGCATCGGGCACGGCCGGGACCGCGATGCAGCCCGCCGGCGTCGACGCGAGGAAGCGGAGGTACGTGGTGTCGAACGTGTCGGTCAGCGTCACTCCCGTCACCGTCGTGTCGCCCGTGATCGACAGGCCGACGCCGAACGTGACGCGCTCACCCACTCGCGCAGGACTGAGTGACCGGAGCACCTTCGTGATCTGCGCGTTCGAACCGAGTACCTGCGGCGGGATTGGCGTCGGTGCTACCGGCGGTGCTGGCGGTGCCGGGGGCGTCGTCAACGATGGCGGCGGCCCAGCCCGAGGTGGGTCATCCTGGGGTGGGGGGCCGCCACAATCGACGCTGCACGCCGGGGGCGGCGGTGGTGGAGTCGCCACGCCGAGATAGTGGCTCGGGTCGCTCGCGGACACCTCCTGACCGGCCGTGACCGTTCCGAGGTTCGTGTACTGGCCGAGCGTGGCGACACCGGTCATGGAGCATGTCATCGTCTCGGCAGGCGCAAGCGTCGTATTCGGGCAGGTCACCGCGCCGAGCTTATCGTCGGTCACGACGACGCTCGTCAGCGAGACGTTGCCCGTGTTGGTGACCACGTAGGTCCAGGTCACGGCGCTCCCGACGGTGATCGAGGGGCCCGGCGCGGCATCGGCGTCCTGGCCGTTCGTGTACTTCTTGATTGCGATCCCGGCTCGCAGCTGCGTACCGCAGTTCACAACAAGGGAGGCGGTCGCCTGGCGTGCCTGCTGGCTACTGCCCTCGGTGAGCGTTGCCGAGTTCGAGAGCGAGCTCGTCTGGCCACAGGTGAACGTCTGCACCGGGCTCGTAACGGAACCACTCGCCGTCACGTTCGCCTGGCCGAGGGCCGGAAGCCCGACGTCGGTGATCGACGCGTTACCGTCGACCGCTGTGACGGTCGCCACCGACCAGTCCACGGGCTTCGCGGCGCTCGAGTAGGTGACGTCGATCGCCCCATTCTCGACAATCGCGCTCGCGACGTTGGTTCCGCCCAGTGAGGTGGCGATCGGGCCGGTACTGACGTAGGTGCACGGGAACGACGTCCCGGCGGCGAGCGTCTTCGGGAAGGTGGTGGGCGAGCAGTCGACGCGCGTGGTCACGGCGGCCCCGGCGAGCGTGAGCGCGTCGGCGACGCTATTCACCACCACGGGAGCGCCACCGGCGGGATTCGACACGGTGATCGTGCCGGACACCACTCGAGCGCTTTCGACGCCTGTGTCCCGGGTCCAGCTCAGTCGCCAGAGGTACCCCTGGGATTCGCCGGTGAACTTGCTGACCGTCGCCGACGGCTGCCAGCTCTGGCCGCCGTTCACGGACACTTCCTTCACCAGCGACCAGTCGAACGTGCGAGTCAACGAGGTGTTGACGGTCTTGTCGACGGTCACCGACGGCGTGTCACGAGTGTTCGTGAGGATGCAGACGATGTCGTCACCCTTCGCGACGGCAACGCTGTTGCCCGTACCCGGCGTCACTGCGACCTCGCCCGCGTCCCTTGTGCCGTTGTTGTTGCGGTCCTTGAAGCACTCGAGCGTTGGCTGGTACGAGCCGCCGGTCGGCGTCGACTCCGAGAGGTAGTACGAGCCGACATTGACGGTCTTCTCGCCGGTGGTCCCGCCTGCCCCGGCGAGGGGCACCTCGGTCACCTGGTTGCCGTCGGGCTGTGTCCCGATGCGAATCGTCGTCGAGCCGGCGCCGTTCACCCACACTTTGCGCAGCTCGATTGTGCCCGTGTCGCTGAGCAACGTGTTGGTGAACACGCAGACGATGTCATCGCCCTCAGTGACGGTGATGCCACCGTTCGGCGTGGTGGACACAAGCGCCTCGTTCGCGTCCTTCGTGCTGTCGCCGTCGAGGTCCCTGAAGCACTGCAGCGTCGAGCTGTATGGGCCGTTGGGGCCGGTTGGCGGGTCCTCGGATACGAAGTACGGACCGATCAGGAGCGTCTTCTCGCCCGTGGTGCCGGGCCCGCCGATGACCGGCTGCGCGGCGACCTGCGAGTTGCCCGCGCGGGTGCCGATACGCAGCACCGTCGAACCGGGTGTGCCGACCCATTCCTTGCGGAGCTCGAGCTTGCCCGTCGTCGCTGCGTTCGTAAACGTGCACGTGGCACTCGCGAGGGGCGGGAGCTGAAGCGTCAGCGAGCGGTTGCTGTTCGTCGTCGTGATGGCGAACGGCGCGCCCGTGGCATCGTTCGTACAGGAAACGGTCGAGTGGTAATCCGATGCATCGACGGCTCCCGTGGACGCCTCGGCAACCGTGACCGTCGTGTTCGGCTGGACCGTGAATGCGGTGCTCGTCTGGCCACTGCCGAGGGTCTGAGGGCTCGTCCCGCTGAGGACGGGCGTCACGGACATCCTCCATTGCGACGCGTCCGCCGGAACCACGAGCTTCTTGACCCGAAGCGTCGCGGTGTTCGCGGCCGCCGCCGCGCGGGCGTCCTCGAACGCGTGCGCGGGCCGCATCGCCGAGGTGCGAAGCGCCTGGACGGCGAGCGCGCCAGAGAAAAGGAACATCGCCACGAGCACAAACGCCCGCAGACGGCGATGTCGAGGGACAGGCCAGCCGAACATGCACGCCCCGTGATCGCTCGAAATTCGTCGCCTCGACACCCGTCGCGGTCGACCCGGTCACAAGGTTGTACCACCCTCCACGGTTAGGGCCTCTGCCGGAAAGTCCAGTTGCCATAAGGGTTTTCGGGTCGAGCGGAAAGCGTCAAGTCGTCGTGAGGAACGGATGAGCGAGCACTGCCGGCCCGGTTCAGGCGCCCCCTCGGGTGGCGAGGACGAGCACCGTGAGGGCGTTCAGCCCGCCATGCGGGACGATTGACCCCCAGAGCGATCCGCTGCGCTCGTACGACCACGCGAGCGCGAAGCCCAGGACGAAGAGCGGAAGCAGGTGGGGCGGATCGAGGTGCGCGGCGGCAAAGACCAGGCCGCTGACGGCCGCGGAGGGAACGAGCGACCACCTCGTCCGGAGCGTGCGGTGTATGAGCCCTCGGAAGGTCAGTTCCTCGACGATGGGGACCATTGCACCGAGCGCCACCGCGAGCGCGACGTACACCCAGGGGCTCACGGAGTCGGTCTCGGCGGCATCGAGCACCGCGCGGAGCCCGCGCGACTCGGTGGCCGCGAGCAACGACGAACCCCATGCGGTCAGGGGACCGACACTCACCGCGACGACCCAGGTCACCGTCGCAGGGCGCCAGCTGCGGGGCGCCACGAACCCGATTTGTCGCATCGAGAGGCCGCGGCGTCGCGCCAGCAGTCCGACCGCAAGAGCCGTCAGCGTCGTCGGGAACAGGGTGAACGCGAGGCCGGCGAGCACGCCGCCCCGGGCGACCGTGGCGACCAGAGAGGCGGTCGACCCGAGCATGCGCTGGACCAGCATCAGCTGCGCGAGCAGGACGAGGGCGAGGATCGCGTCCGGGCTCCGCCAGAGCGCCGGCCATCGACTGGTGCTTTCCGGCACCCGGGGCGCGTGACGCTGAGGCGGAACGAGGACGAGGTCGGGTCGCCTGGACGGCGCGGACGAGGATGGTTCGCGTGGTTCGAGGTAGCGCGCGGCCACTGGCACCTGTCCTTCGCGGGCTATCGCCGAGCACGTGCGCCGCGATAACCGCGGTCAAGTGTCGAGACAGCACCGCGCCGGGCACATCGGTGATACCCCGAGGTACTGGCGGTGGAGTGACATAAGGATGGCGGCCCGGGATCGTCGGTCAGGAGATGAGATACCCGGGCCGGAGCGCCCAGCTCAGCAGCACGCCGAGCAGCAGGAAGGGTGTGAACGGCACGGTGTCCCTGCGATTCCTGGCGCCCAGCGCCAGCACCACGAGGGCGAACGCGGAGCCGCCGAGGAAGGTGCCCGCAAGCATGACGGGAACGCCGCGCAACCCGACGGCGAGTCCGGCGATGCACGCCGTCTTGACATCGCCGGCACCCATCTTCCCGCGGCCCGCGGCGTAGACGAGCAGCATCAAGGCGGTGGCGGTCAGCCCTCCCAGCCACGCCTCCCAGCGCAGGTCGCCGAGCGGGATGGACGCCAGCGCGCCGCCGACGATCGCGGGATAGACGAGCGCGTTGGGTGCACGTCGCGTTCGGTAGTCGATGAGTGCGATCGTGCCGAGGACCGCGACGTATGCGAGGGCAAGGAGCTCACCGTACACGGGCACGTCCGGATGACCTCGACCCGTGGGATGCAGTCATCGGCCATGCGCCATCGTGGCGAGCAATACCAGCGCGTTCAGGCCACCATGGGGGACGATCGCTCCCCAGAGCGAGTCACTGCGCTCGCACGACCATGCGAGCACGAAGCCGACGATGAAGAGCGGTACCACCTCGGCGGGGGCGAGGTGCGCGAGCGCGAAGACGAGGGCGCTTGCGATCGCAGCCGGGAAGAGTGACCACCGCGTTCGCAGGGAACGGTGGATGACGCCTCGAAAGATCAGCTCCTCGATGACCGGCACGACCACGGCGAGTTCGATCGCGACGAGGAGGAGTCCGCCGATGCCCAGCGTGGCGACGTTGAGATGGCTCGCTTCGAGCCGCCCACCGAGCGTCGTGCGGCCGATCGCGCCGAACGTCCCCGCGCTCCACGCGGTGAGCGGGCCCGCCGACACGGCGATCAGCCACGCGAACACCGCAGGGCGCCAGTGCCGAGGCCGGACGAGTCCGAGGTCGGCGGCCGTGAATCCTCGGAGGTGCGCTCGCAGTACGACGGTGCATGCGGTGGCGATCGTCGGGAGGATCGAGAAGAGTGAGGAGAAGACCTCGCCTCGAACCCCGTGCTCGAGGTTGGCGCGCTCGGCAGCGGGTTGGAGCGCTGCCTGGATCGCGATGGCAAGCGCGAATGTCCCGGTGATGATGACGAGGTCGCGAGCAGACCACACCACGGGTGACGAGGCGCGCGTCGAGTGGCGCACCTCAGGTGAGGGGCTGGGCGAGGGCGATCGTGATGCCCTCGGGGCCGCGGACGTTGCAGAGCCGGTAGAACTGCTCGTACTGCACGATCTCGCCCACGACCTCGGCGCCATGGGCGCGCAGGCGCTCGAGGATGGCCTCGATGTCGTCGACGGCGAACATGATGCGGCGCATGCCGAGGGTGTTCGCGGGGGCGGGCGCCGGCCCCCCTGCGACGGCCGCAGGCGTATGGAACGTCGAAAGCTCGACGCGACCCTGACCGTCCGGCATACGGAGCATCGCGATGTCGACCCGGACGTGGTCGAGGGCGATCATGCCGTCCACCCACGGGCCCTCGACCGCATCCTGCCTGCCCTCGAACTCCATGCCGAGCGCGACGAAGAACGCGACCGCAGCGTCGAGGTCCTCGACCACGATGTTGACGTTGTCCATGCGCAGCAGGGCCATGTCTCGGAGGATAGGGGCGATGATCTGCGGCGTCGCACGGCTGCGTCCTGCCTCGCGCCACGCGGGTAACGGTGTGTGCACGCCTATCCGATGTCAGTGAGCACCGGGGTCGGTGAGCACCGGGTTGGTGAGCACCTCGGCGATCGTCTGGCGAGCGAGCGCGGCGAACTCGGGATTGGTCTCACGGTAGTAGGGGAGGGCGATCAGGCCCTGCGAGAGCGCCCAGCCGCGACCGCGGACCCACTGCGCGTCGTCCACATCGAGGGCGGCTCGAAACTCCCGACGCGCCTCGCCTCGGAAGACCGCCCACGCAGGCACGAGGTCGCACGCGGGATCCCCCACGCCCAGCGCCTCGAAATCGAGGACTGCAGTGAGGCGGCCGTCCTCGGTCAGCAGGTTGCCGGGGAGCAGGTCGCCGTGGAACCACGTCGGGGGTCCGTCCCACGTCGGCGCCGCGCGGGCTGAGTCCCACGCCGCGCGGGCGGCGCGGAGGTCGATCCGCTCGAGCTCGCCCAGCGCCTCGAGGTCGGCGAGCGCGCGCCGGACCGCGCCCTCGCGAGTCACGAGCGGGACACCTCGATGGAAGTTGGCCGGACCGGGAGGCGGGCCGTCGGTGGGGTCGATCCGGCGGAGGGCGAGGATGAAGTTGGCGAGCTGCCGCGCCGCCTCGAGGGAGTGGCCGACGCGATCGGGGGTCGCTGGCTCGCCCGGGAGCCAGGGTTGCACCGCCCAGCGCCACGGGTAGCCCTCGGCGGGAGCGCCGATGGCAAGCGGCATCGGGACCGCGAGCGGGAGGTGCGGTGCGAGCCACGGGAGCCAGAGCCACTCTTTCTCGACGGGCGCGACGGCCCCCGGATGGATGGGCATGCGCACCGCGAGGTCCTCGCCGAGCCTGAAGATCGCGTTCTCGGTGCCCGTCGAGGGGAAGCGCTCGACGGGCAGGTTCGCCCACCGAGGGAACTGCGACGCGAGGAGGCGCCCGAGGATGGTGGCGTCGACCTCGATCTGATCGGGGTGGAGCCTCGAGACGCCGTTCATCGAGGTATTATCGCGCCCGGCGATCGGGCACGACGCCTCGCGAGAATGGAGTGCACACCATGGGACGGCTCGACGGGCGTGTGGCAATCGTGACCGGGTCCGCGCGCGGCATCGGGCGCGGGGTGGCGATCAAGCTGGCCGAGGAAGGCGCGAGCGTGGTGGTCGCCGACTTCGGCGGCGCCCTCGACGGCACGGGCGGCGATAAGGGCCCGGCCGACGAGGTGGTGAACGAGATCACGAGGGCCGGCGGCCGCGCGCTCGCCTCGTACGGGGACGTGTCGAAGTTCGCAGACATGCAGGCGACCGTTGCCGACGCCCTTAGAGCGTTCGGGCGCCTCGACATCCTGTGTCACGTCGCGGGGATCCTGCGCGACCGCATGGTGTTCAACATGACCGAGGAGGAGTGGGACGCGGTGCTGTCGGTGCACCTGAAGGGTGCGTTCAACAGCGTGCGCAACGCCGTTCCACCGATGCTTGCGCAGGGCTATGGCCGGATCCTGCTGTTCTCCTCGGGGTCCGGGCTGGGCTCGCCGGGGCAGGCGAACTACAGCGCGGCGAAGGAGGGGATGGTCGGGTTCTCGAGGGCGCTCGCGCGCGAGCTCGGTCCGCATGGGATCGCGGTGAACGCGGTCTACCCCGGCGGGCAGACGCGCATGTCGGCCTCCGTGCCGACGAACCGCGACGCGCTCCGGACGCGCTCGGGGATGGCGCCGGCGACCACCTCGAGGACCGTGCCGTACATGATGGAGGAGAACAAGCTGGCGGGCTCGCCTCGCGATCCGGACAACAACGCGCCACCCGTGGCGTGGCTGGTCTCGAGGCCGGCGGCATGATCAGCGGCCAGGTGATCGGCACCTCGGGGTGGCAGGCCTCGCGGTACACGATCCGGCAGGCGATCCGCAGCGTGACCTCGCCACGACGCTGGACCGTGGACGAGCTGAGCGACCTGGTGCCGAACCACCTCGCGCAGGGCATCAGCAACCCCGCTCCGATGGTGACCCAACCGGCGGCCTTCGAGCCAACCGAGGGCGCCCCACGTGAGCGATTTCCGGAGTGCGGAGGTCTGCCCTCCGGGCAGGTACCGCGGGGCGCGCCTCGGCGCACCCCGCGGCAGGTGAACATGCCGGGTGCTCGCGCCGCACACTCCGCTATAGACGCCCCGTCGAGAAGTACGTCCCGAGGGTGGTGCGTACGCTCGTGCGCGCCACCATGAGTGCATGAGGGTTGCTGCGCGGACAGTTTCGCATCGACTGGTAACGGGTGGCCTCGAATGACCTCCGGACCGGGCGCGCACGCGTGAGCGTGGTCGGTGCCTCGCAGGGGACCGGCCCGAGTCGCTGGACCAGTGCCTGGGGTCGCTGCAGGCGAGCGAGCACGACTCGTTCGAGATCATCGTGGTCGACCAGAGCGTCGGTGACGGCGCCTCGCGAGTCGTGTCACGCCTTGCGGACGGGCGCGTGCGCTACCTGCGCCAGTCGGGCGCGGGCGCCTCGAGGGCGCGGAACGCGGGCATCGAGGCCGCGCGCGGCGACGTGATCGCGTTCACCGACGACGACTGCACGGTCCGCCTCGATGGCTGCGCCGGTGGAGTCGGCCTGCGTGGGACCTCGAGCGCCCGGCGTCGTGCTCGGAGCCCTGCGCGCCGCGCTGGCGGACTCCTACGAGCGGTTCACGCCCTCGTGGGCGCCGATGCGTGTACGGCGGCTGCGGTGGGGATGGCAGAGCCGGTTCGCGGGCGAAGGTGCGACCGCGAACATGGCAGCGCGTCGCGAGGTGTGCGAGCGCCTCGGCGGGTTCGACGAGCAGCTCGGGGTGGGCGCGACGTTCCGCAGCTGCGAGGACAACGACTTCTGCGAGCGCGCGATCCGCGCGGGGTTTGCCGTGCTGCAGGACCCGCGCATCGAGGTGCTGCACTGGGGCGCGCGCGCCCGCCTCGACGGAGCCGCCGACCGCCTCCGCTACGACTACTCGCGTGGGTACGGCGCAATGCTGATGAAGCACGCACGCTGCGGGGACCTCTGCGCGATGTACCGCCTCGGGTGGCTGGTGACGACTCAGCTGCCGCTCGGGCTGATCGACCTCGTATCGGCGGGGGGGACGTACACGCTGCGGAGGCTGGCGCATAACCTGCGCGGCGCGGCCCTGGCGCTGGGGCAGCCGCTCGACCGCAAGCGGCGCCTCTTCCTCGCGAGGTAGCGCGTCGCGCGGCCCTCGATGTGTGCGCGCTAGGGTGCGCGGGCGCGCGAGGGCTCCGAGGGCGCCGGCCGGTGCAGCGTCTCCTCGACGAGGAAGAGCATGATCAGCACGCCGACCACCCCGACGAGGCCGGTCGCGACCGCGGACGTGGCCAGCGTGGCGACCTCCGCGAGCGCGCCCACGCCGAGCGGTGCGGCGGCGCTGCCGAAGTCGGCGACCAGGCGCCAGACGCCGATGAACTCGCCCGCGCCCTCGAGGGGTGCGAGGTCGGCGCCGAGCGTCATGACGACGCCGGAGCCGAAGCCGTTGCCGAACCCTGACAGCAGGCCCAGCACGAGGAACGTCGGGAAGGTGGTCGCCAGCGGCATCAGGACCAGGCTGGCGGCGAGCAGCACGAGCGAAGGCACCACGGCGAACTTCCGCCCGTAACGGTCCATGATGAGCCCGACCGGGTAGAACAGCGTGGCATCGAGGGCGGAGCCAAGGCTGAGGACGAGCCCGATGCGCGCGACATCGAGACCGATGTGGTCGCCCCAGAGCGGCATCAGGAGCTGGCGGCCCTGGCGCATCACGACGATGGCGAAGGCGACCGCGCCGACGGTCAGGAACTCGCGGCGGTGACCGACGAGGATGCGTGCCATCCGTCCGTACGCGCTCGAGCCTCGGATGGGTGGGGCGGGCGCGAGCGTCGCCGACCTCGTGAGGGTGAGCAGCAGGACGGACGCGACGCCCGTGACGAGCGCCTGGGCGTAGAAGGCAGCGTGCAGGCCAAAGGTCTGGCCGAGCCCGCCGCCGAGCGCAGGCCCGAGGAACATGCCCAGCCTCGCCGTGCCGCCGACCATCGAGATGGCGCGCCCGCGCTGGGAGATGGGGACCACCCGTGCGACGTAGGCCAGGCGGGCAACGTTGAAGATTGCCTGTGCGGCGGCGGTGACGAAGAGCAGCACGGCGAGGAGACCGACGCCTCGAGTCGCGCCGATGGCGAGCGCGGAGAGCGCAGTCGCCGCAAGCCCGGCGCTCATCGTGGCGCGGACGCCGTAGCGGTCGGAGAGCACGCCCGCCGGCACGTTCGCCGAGATGCCCCCAATCGCGCCGAAGGTGACGATCAGGCTGATCGCACCGACGCTCGCGCCGAGCTCCTTGGCAAAGAGTGGCGTGATCGGGAGCACGAGGCCCGCGCCCATCGAGTAGAGGAAGTTGGGCAGGTAGACGGGCCCGATCAGCGAGCGCAGCTGGAAGGGCGCAGCCGTCGAGCCGGGGTCGGAGGCGGAGGCCATCGAGAGAGGGTACGCGCCTCGATGCATACGCGCGGGCTCACGCAACTCGAATGACTCGCTGGCCGGCCCTGGCACGGACGGCATGGTCGGCATGACGGCCCTGCATTCGGGTGCCTGCAGAGGCTCAGGCGTGCGCCGTGCTCCCCCACCACTCCGGCGGAGCCGTCACGGCGCGACGGTGAACGGAGTGTCGGGCCCCCACCTGCTCCTTCCTCCTTCCTCTCTGCGGTACCGCCCTGACACGAGACTGAAGTTCACGGCGTAGTTACCCGGAGGAGGGACCGCTCCAAGCCTGAGATAGGGCACCGTCTGCCCCTCCGAATATCGGATGACGAACACCTTCTCTGGTCCCGTCTGTCCCCCGCTGAACGCGAATTCGATCTGATCGCCGGGCTGAACCACGAAGCTGCTTCCATCGATGCCGCTGATGGCCGCGCAGAGCTGGCCGGCCGCGGTGACGGGCACGTGCGCACAGGCCCCGGAGGATTCGATTCCGACGTAGGACACCACGAACGGCACATCGGGAGCGGCTGGAACGTCGCAACCCGCGACCAATGCGACAAGGATGAGCTGCTGGAGCATCGCCATCCGGGGCCGCGGCAGCTGCAACTTCACGCCCGGCAATCTAGCTGCTCCCCGCTCCGGCCATCGATCGAGGTCAACCACAGGTGCATTGACGAGCGGGGCGGCCTCGGCGTAGCGTCCGCGCACCGTTTCGAGGTGACGCGAAGTGCACCTTCGAGGCGCTTCGAATAAGGCACCTCGAGCTTGGCCGGGTACGAGGAGGCGCGCGATGGGTCGACCGCAGGTGTTCACGTCGTTCGCGGAGGCGCTTGCCGACGTGCCGGATGGCTCGACGATCATGGTGCCGGGGTTCGGGAACGCGGGTGCGCCGCACAACCTGATGACCGCGCTGTACGAGCAGGGCGCGAGCGACCTCACCATCATCGCCAACGGCGCGGGCGGTGCCGGATCCGCGAACGCGCAGGTGAAGACGCACGGCGACCTCATCGAGGCCGGGCGCGTGCGCAAGATCATCGCGTCGTTCACGGCCGGCACGCACCCCTCGCGACTGTCGAAGCCGGAGCAGATGGTGCGCGACGGCACGATGGAGGCGGAACTGACGCCGCAGGGGACGCTTGCCGAGCGCATCCGCTCGGGTGGCGCGGGCGTGCCGGCGTTCTACACCCCGGCGGGCGTGGGCACGCTGCTGGCGACGGGCAAGGAGCATCGCGAGTTCGATGGCCGCACGTACCTCCTCGAGACCGCGCTGACGGCGGACTACGCCCTGATCCGCGCGTGGAAGGCCGACGAGGCAGGTAACCTTATCTACCGCCGCGCCGCGCGCAACTTCAACGCGATCATGGCGATGGCCGCGAAGCACACGATCGTGGAGGTCGAGGAGCCGATTGTGCCCGCCGGGGCGCTGGATCCCGACCAGATCCACACGCCGGGCATCTACGTCGAAGCGCTGGTACCCATCGGTGTGGCGGGCGGGATCGTGCACACGCAGCGCGCAGCACCCGGCGGCGAGCCACCCGCGGTGAAGGACCGGTCCGGCGGGAAGCACCCGCTCAGCCGCGAGGAGATCACGGCCGTCGTGGCGCAGCACCTGCACCCGGGATGGATGGTCAACCTCGGCGTGGGGATGCCGACGCTGACCTCGAGCTACGTGGACCCCTCGAAGGGTGTCGTGTTCTCCTCGGAGAACGGGGTGATCGGATACTCCGGGCTCGCGAAGGACGGCGAGGGTGACCCCGACGTCGTCAACGCGGGAGGTCAGCAGGTGACGCTGCTGCCGGGCGCGAGCTTCGTGCACCATGCCGACTCGTTCGCGCTCATCCGCCGCGGGCTGATCGATGTGACCGTGCTCGGGGCCTACGAGGCGGCGGCGGACGGCTCGTTTGCGAACTGGCGCACCAACAACCTCTCGTGGGACAACCTCGGCGGCATCGGCGGTGCAATGGACCTCGTGGCGTGCGCGGGAGAGATCTGGGTGGCGATGGACCACACGACGCGCGACGGCCAGCCACGCCTTCTGCAGGCGTGCACGCTGCCGGTGACGTCGCCGCGGAACGTGACGATGGTGTTCACGGACCTCGGCGTGTTCCGGGTGGCGAACGGGAAGTTCATCCTCGAAGAGCACGCGGTGGGGTACACGCCCGAGGAGATCGCGGCGGTCACCGGCGCGCCGCTCGAGGTGAGCCCGACACTGAAGCCGATCGAGGTGAGCATCTAGGCCGCTCCCTCGCCGAGGGCCGCCCCCGACGCGGGTTTGCCCCTTGCCGAGGGATGCCACTTCCCGGAGTTGAGGTCGCGCCTCCGGCGCGGAGGACCGCCCGCCCACCCCCATTCACGGCGAGGGGTGGAGCACCTCGCGCACCCCGGCTCAGCCGCCAGGTGAGGGGCGCGCGCTCCTCGAGCGGACGCCTTCGCGGACCATGGGCGGCCACGAGGGGCTACAGAGGATCGGCCTCATGGGAGCGCCGGACCTCGGGCGTAATTGAGGCGGACCATGGCCCCTCGAGGGGTTCGTGATGCCGGGAAACCGCCGACGCACGTCCGATACGCCGTTCGATAGCATTTCGTTATCGCGATTCGTGCGGGCGCCTCGGACACCCTTAACAGCCATACTCGGTCGCGCGCCTAGCTTCGATTTGAAGCGCTCGAGCTCAGGAGGCACTGTGACCACAGACGGCAACGCGGCATCGAGTGGGGGCGCGCCTGCCCTCGGCGCCGCCCCTGCGCCGGTGTTCGGCACGGTGGACGCGTTCGTGCGAGGGGTGCTCGCTCCCGCTCGGATCCTCACCGAACGACAGGCCTGGATCGTCGCCGCGACCGCCCTCGGACTGGGCCTGTGGACCGACGTTCTGTTCGCGGGAACCTGGGTGGGGCTCAACCTGCCGGTGTGGGTCGCTTCGATGGTGGCGGCCGCGATCGTGCTCGGGCGCCGGTTCGCGCGTCCGATCGAGGGGCAGCGGGTCGCGATCCTGGCCGTGTCGGTGCTGCTCTACTCGGTGTTCGCCTGGCGCGCCTCGATCGTCCTGATGGCGCTCGGATGGATCGGCGGCACGTCGCTGCTGTTCATGGGAGTGGCGATGCCCGCCGAGGCACGGGTGGACCGCCTCGGCGTGACGAGCTACGTGCTGGCGCTCGTGGGCGGTTGTGTTGCCCTCGCGAGTTCCGGGCTCCTGCTGGCCGAACGCCTCGCCTCGAGTGCGCTGCCCGCCGTACGACAGGGCACGCACACCGCGTCGGTGGTGCGGGGCGTCGTGCTCGCCGGGGCGCTGCTGTTCGTCTTCGGCACGCTGTTCGTCGCCGCCGACGCGGTCTTCGAGGCGCAGGTGTCGCAGCTGTTCGCGTTCGACCTGTCCGCGTACGCGCCACACATCGCACGCATCCTGTTCGGAGGCTGGGTCGGCCTCGCGGTGCTGTGGGCGTCGGTCGGGATCCGTAGACCGCACGACCTCGAGGTTGAGCCGCCCTCGAACTATCGCCTGCGCCGCCTCGAGGTGGGGATCGCCCTCGGTGCGCTGGCGCTGCTGTTCGCGCTGTTCGTGGTGGTGCAGGTGCGCTACCTCTTCGGGGGCGCCGACCTCGTGCGGTCCTCGGTGGCGCTCACCTACGCCGAGTACGCCCGGCGCGGCTTCTTCGAGCTGGTGGCCGCCTCGCTGCTGTTGTTGCCGGTGCTGGCGGGCATCAACTGGGCCCGCGAGCGCAACGTGCCCGCGCTGCGCCTCTTCCTGGCGCTGGGCGGGACGCTGGGCGTGCTCTTGCTCGTGATCGTGGCCTCGGCGTGGGAACGGCTCGCGATCTACCGGGAGGCGTACGGCCTGACCGAGCTGCGCTTCTACGCGGTGGCGACGCTCCCCTGGCTGGTGGCCACGCTTGTGACGTTCTTCGTCCTCGTGGTGCGGGGGCGCACGAGGGCATTCATCTCGCTGGCCTCGGCGCTCGTGGTGGCCGAGCTGCTGGCGTTCTACCTGCTCAGCCCCGACGACTTCATCGTGCGGACGAACGGGAGTCGAGGCGTGGAGGGGCGGCCTTTCGATGGGCTGTACGCCGCCTCGCTGAGCGCGGACGCGGTACCGGCGCTCCTCGAGCGGCTGGCAGAGGTGCCCGCCGCCGAGCGCTGCTCGGTAGTGCAGTCGCTGCGGGCGTTCGCGAATCCGGACGACGACTTCCGTTCGTGGAACGCCTCGAGGGCGACCGCGGCACGCCTCGTGCGCGCGCGGGCGGCCGACCTCACCTGCGCGCCCTGAGATCGAGGCCACGTCGGCATCAGCAGCGCGCCGTAATGAGTCGATACTCTCTGCGCGCGGAGGTCGGTCGTGACGCACGAACGATTCACGAGGGGGCGCTGCGGGTTCTGCGGCGCCCTCGTGCGCGGCGGAGGCGCGACCTGCCTCGTCTGCGGGCGACCTCTCGATGCGTCCGCGCCCCCGAGCACACCCGCGGCAGCGGCGACGCCCTCCGTACCGAGCGCGTCTCCTGAGGCGGCCGAGTTCCCGTCGACGGTGGCCATTCCGCCCTCGCAGGCCGCGCCGACCCCGGATGTGCCCCTGGCGGCGGCGCAGCCCGCGCGCGGCATCCGAGGCTGGATCGCACGGCATCGAGGCGAGGCGTGGTTCGACTTCGCGCGGGTCGTGCTCGCGGTCACGATGGTGGGCGTCACGTTCGGCGGCCTGCGGTTGACCGCCGACCGCGCGCCCTCGGGCGGGCAACTGGACGACGAGCCGGTACGCTCGGCGTCGCCACGGGCGCGGCGTGCGACCTCGACGCCGGCCCCGACGAGGATCGCAACGCCGGCTGTCAGTGCAACGCGCACACCGGGCTAGCCGAGGCGGCAACATGAGCGCACCTATACTCGGTCCCATGAGTGAGCCGAGTGCTGATCTCGAGCGGTTGATCGAGGTGATGGCTGCCCTCGAGGTGGCGCCTGCCGACCTCCAGGTGCTCGATCCCGCGCGTCCCGGCTTCGACGCGGGCCGCCCATTGCTCGTGTTGCCGCCGTTGACCGAGGCAATGCGCGCCCTCCTCGCGGATCGGTATCCCTCGACGCACCCGGTGCGGGTCGCGCTCGAGGCAGGTGTGGTGACCTCGACTGCAGGCGAGCTGCCCTCGGAGGCGCGTGGGTGGCTGATGCTCCCGCTCGCTCCGGAGGATGACGTCCGGTCGGTTGCGGGGCTGCGGGCCGTGATGGAGCGCCTCTACGGACCCGATGGCTGCCCGTGGGACCGCGAGCAGACGCACGAGTCGCTGCGCAGGTACCTCCTGGAGGAGTGCTACGAGGTTGTCGATGCGATCGACCGTGGCGACCTCGGCGGGCTGCGCGAGGAGCTGGGCGATCTGCTGGCGCACGTGTTCATGCACACGGCGATGGCGCAGGAGCGCCGCGAGTTCGCCCTCGAGGACGTGACCGAGAGCGCGGCGCGCAAGATGGTGCGTCGCCATCCGCACGTCTTCGGCGACGAGGCAGCGGGCAGCAACGAGGAGCTGCTCGCGCGCTGGGACGAGATCAAGGCAGCCGAGCGGGTGGCCTCCGCGGAGGCGCCGCCCTCGGTGCTGGCGTCCGTGCCGCGCGCGGCGCCGTCCCTGCAGCGCGCGCAGTCGTTGCAGCAGCGTGCCACTCGCGCGGGCATCGAGGAGCCCGCGCTGCCCTCGATGCAGGCGCTCGCACGGGCGGTCGGCCAGCTGGCGGCGATGCCCGGCCCGCCTGCCCTCGGTGGGCTGCTCTGGGCGGCTGTCCGGGTCGCGCGCGAACTCGACGTGGACGCCGAGGAGGCGCTGCGAGAGCGGGCGAGCGCGTTCACCTCGGCGGTGGGGAACCTCGAGAGCCGCGCGCGGGCGGAGTCGGCGGAGTTGAGCGCGCTCCCGCTCGAGGCCCGCCGCGCGCCGTGGCGGAACGATGTGACGTAACGCGTGGGAGCCGGTGGAGCGCTGTACGTTGTACTGCGCCCGGCAGCGCCCTGTTACACTCCGTCAGTCCCGTGCATGTATTCCGCCACCGGAGGGCATCGATGGCAGCTCCCACCTCAGTCGTCACGCCGGAGCGATTCGCGACCGGCATCCCCTCGTACAAGGACTGGATGGCCGCGATCGGCCAGCGCCAGGCCGAGTTCCAGCGTCACTACGACGAGTTCCAGCTCAAGGCCGAGGACGCGGCGTACTTCAAGAAGCTGGTGGATGAGAAGGGCGTGAAGGCCTTCGTCATCGGCGAGGACTGGTGCCCCGACGTGTGGCGCGGACTGCCCGTGATGGCGCGCCTCCAGGAGGCTACCGGCATGGAGGTGCGCTACTTCATGCGGGACCAGAACAAGGACATCATGGCCGAGTTCCTCAAGAACGGGGAGTTCGAGTCGATCCCGGCAGTTGTGTTCTACGACGGGAACCACAACTATCTCGCGCACTGGATCGAGCGAGCGAAGCTTGCCGACGAGCAGATGGGCGAGGTGCGTCGCAACGCGCTGCCGAACCCGATGCCCGAGCAGGGCACGCCCGAGTACGCGGCGGCGCAGGACAACGCGCGCAAGGCCGCCATCGATGCCGCCGAGCCGTGGCGACAGGCACAGGTACAGGAGATCCGCGAGCTGCTCGACCGCGCGCTGGGGTAGGCCCTCGGACCGCGCTCAGAAATGAACCGGCCGCCCACTGGGCGGCCGGTTTCGTGTATACGCGGAGTCTCGAGTCGAGGCGCGGGCCTCGCGAGGCGGCTACGCGAGTCGTTACTCCTCGGTGACCTGGCGGCGAGCGGGCGTCGGGCGTGGCACGTCGGTCCTCGAGGTGGACTCCGCCTCCGAGGCCGGCACGCGCGCCATGGTGCGACGTCGCAGGGGTGCCCTCGAGGCGTTGGACTGTGCCGCCGTGGCGCTCGATGGGGCCTCGGCAGCGGGGGGGCGAGCGGCGATGGGAGCGGGCGCGGGCGGCTCGTCGTAGGCGTCGTCGCCCGCCGAGAAGTCGAGGCGCGTCGGTGCGGTGGCGGTTGCCGGGGGCATCGCTGCCCTCGCGCGGGGCGTGGCGCAGTGCGGGCAATAGCGCCACGCGTGCAGCATCAACTCGTTGCAGCGCGGACACGGCTCCTTGAGGGCGGTGCCACAGTAGGCGCAGACTCGGAAGTCGGGCTCCGCCGGACGGCGGCAGCTCGGGCAGGCCGACTGCGTCTGGATGTCGGCGAGGATCGCTTCCTGCTCGATCTCCCGGTCGTAGGACTGCTGCAGGGTCTCGGCAGGCCGGAGCGCGAGGTAGATCGGGAGCCCGATGATCGGCAGGGCGACCACGATGCCGACCATGACCGCCTGCGACACCTGGTCCTGCGTGCGCGACGAGATATCGCGATAGGTCCAGATCACCGAGGCGAGCCACATCAGCGCGACATAGCCGATGATCAGGGTGCCCGCGAAGCGAGCGGTGGCCAGCCAGTCTCCGCCGAGCAGTGCGTCCAAGCTGTGTCCTCCCCCGCGGGCTGATCTCGCCAAGCCTACCACGCCTCCCCGGCGAGGGGCTCCTCGGCGGATGCGGCCTCCCGAGGCGTGGGCAGGCTGTGGAGCGTGCGTCGATAGTCCCGTCGCCCCTCGGGAGGCGAGGTCTAAGATCAGGGGAATGCAGCTTCCCTTCGACGCCCTCCCCGATAAGCCGCCCGTCGAATCACGAACGCGCGCCGACGCGCCCTCGCGAGGGGCGCTCCCTCGAGGGGAACGCGCGGCGGCCTCGCTCGCCCGCGCGACGCCCGAGTTCGTGCCGGCGCACGCCTCGATGGACCCGCTGTCCGATGTGCCGCCGGGGGAACCGGAGCCTGAGTTCGATCCCGCGTACGAGCCGGACTTCGAGGGCGATTCGCAGCCCGTCGACGAATTCGAGCCGCGTGACGCCCACGAGTGGACGATGGAGCCGGAGCCGGACCTCGCACCGGTGATCGAGGCGTCGACGATATCCCTCGAGGAGCTGACCGCGGGCCTCAACGAGGCGCAGCGCAGGGCCGTCGTGACCGAGGGCGGCGGGCTGCTCATCCTCGCGGGGCCGGGGTCCGGGAAGACGCGCGTGATCGCGCACCGCATTGCCTTCCTCGTGAACCAGCTGCGCGTGCCGCCGTGGCGCATCCTGGGCGTCACGTTCACGAACAAGGCCGCGAAGGAGATGCGCGAGCGCGTCGAGCGGCTCCTCGGCGAGCGCGCGAAGCAGGTCCAACTGGGCACGTTCCACTCGGTGTGCGCGCGCATCCTGAGGCGCGACGGCCACCACATCGGCATTCCCAACGACTTCGTGATCTACGACACCGACGACCAGATGGCACTCGTGCGCCAGATCGAGGCGGAACTGCAGGTCGATCCGAAGCGCTTCCCGCCTCGACAGGTGCTCTCCGCGATCTCCTCAGCCAAGAACGAACGCCTCGACGTGGATCGCTACCGCGCGCAGGCGAACTCGTACTTCGAGGAGGTGGTGGGACGCGTGTTCGCCTCGTACGACCTCGCGCTGCGACGCAATGGCGCGGTCGACTTCGACGACCTGCTCGGCCTCGTGCTCCAGCTGTTCGAGTCGGCGCCCGAGGTGCGCGAGGCGTACGCGGAACGCTATCTGCACGTGCTGATCGATGAGTTCCAGGACACGAACGTCGTCCAGTACGAGCTGTCGCGCCTGCTCGCATCGGGACACCACAACATCACCGCGGTGGGCGATCCCGACCAGTCCATCTACTCGTGGCGCGCGGCCGACATCCGCAACCTGCAGCGGTTCGAGACCGACTTTCCGGGCACGCAGGTCGTGCTCCTCGAGCAGAACTACCGCTCGACCGGCCACATCCTGCGGGCGGCGCACGCGGTGATCGCGAAGGCGGAGGGTCGTCCCGAGAAGGCGCTGTGGACCCAGAACGCCGAGGGCGCGAAGGTCCGGCTGCAGGAGGCGCGCTCCGGCGAGGAGGAGGCGATGTTCGTCGCCACCGAGCTGAACCGCCTCATCCGGGCCGAGCGGCGATCGCCGGCGGACTTCGCCGTGATGTACCGCACGAACGCGCAGTCGCGCGCCTTCGAGGAGGCGATGCTCTACCTCGGTGTGCCGTACCGCCTGGTGGGCGGCACGCGGTTCTACGACCGCAAGGAAGTGCGTGACCTTCTCGCGTACCTGCGGCTGGTGCACAACGAGTGGGACGGCATCGCGTTCACCCGCATTGTCAACGTGCCCGCGCGCGGCGTCGGACCGAAGACCGTCGAGCGCATCCTCGCGGCGGCGGTCGAGCTCGGGATCTCGCCGCTTGCGGTGGCGCATCGGATGGCGGCCGGCGACCGCGATGCCGCGCTGCCCGAGGTGCCCTCCGTGCGGGCGCGGCAGGCCCTCGAGGCGTTCGTGGTGCTGGTGGATCGCCTCGCGCAGGCGTCGACGCAGCGCCGCGTTGCCGACATCGTCGACGACCTGCTGACGTCAATCGCCTACCACAAGTACCTGCAGGACTCCGACGAGGCGCACGCGGAGGTGCGGTGGGAGAACGTCGAGGAGCTGGTCAACGTCGCGAGGCAGTACGACGACCTCGATGGCAGTTCGCTGGCGGCGTTCCTCGAGGAGGTGGCGCTCGTCTCCGACGTCGACGACCCCTCGGCGGACCGCTCCGACGCGGTGACGCTGACCAGCCTCCACTCCGCGAAGGGCCTCGAGTTCCCGGTGGTGTTCATGCCGGGGATGGAGGAGGGGATGCTGCCCCACCAGCGCTCCCTCGATGACCCGAAGCAGATGGAGGAGGAGCGGCGCGTCTGCTACGTGGGCATGACGCGCGCGCAGGAACGGCTCTACCTCCTCAGTGCGGGGAGCCGCTTCCAGCACGGGATGCTGCGGCGCGCCATCCCGTCGAGGTTCCTGCGCGACCTCCCCGCGGCCGACATTGAGCGACCCGAGGGCGAGCGGGGCCTTGACGGCACCACCTCGCGCGAGCGGCGCGCCGCGATCGCCGCGCGCGCACCTCGGGACGTGCCGAGCGAGCCCGCGTACACCGGTGGCGACCGCGTGGAGCACGCGCGCTTCGGGCGCGGCGTGGTGATCTCGTGCGAGCTGAGCGGAGGCGATCAGATGGTGACGGTCGCCTTCGATGGAGCGGGCGTGAAGAAACTCGCGCTGTCCCTTGCGCCGCTCACGCGCATCGAGTCCGGTGCGGACGACGGTGATGATGAGATCCGCGCGGTCCCCCTCGAGGACGGTGCGTAGCCGAGGGGCGTCACCCCTTCCAGAAACGCGGGAGCCCGCTCTCACTGTTCGTGATGAGGCTCCCCTGAGCTGGCCAAGGGTCTGTCGAACCACTCGCCTGCCTCAGCCGTTTCGAATCGAGTACCTCCGGCGGAGGCGCATCCAGCACCTCGAACGGCCGCGCGGAGCCGCGCCCCGAGGGCGCCAGTGAGCCATCCTCAATTTTGGGGGGTGGGGGCGCAGCCGACATGGAAGAGGGTGGGCGGGTCCTCCGCGCCGAGAGCTCGTCTCGGCCTCTCGGGGGCGGCGTGTGGTCGGGGCCGTTTCGTGAGGTCGACGACGGCGGGGGGTGGTTCGCCTCCGCGCTCCGCTCACGCGAGCGGGGACAGTGGTTGGGTCGCCACGAACCGGAGTGACGGCGCGCTCACCACGGATGGCGGGCGCCCTCCTGCGGTGCCGGGGAACGCGCTTCCGCCGTGGGCGGCTGTCCGAAGGCTGTGCGCAGCTCGATGTGGCGCATCACGTCGGCGCGGAAGGCAGGCCCACGGCCGCCCTCGCTCAAGGACGGGCAGCTGGTGGATGTCGTGCTCTGGCTGCAGCCTCGAGGAGGCGCGTGCCGGGCTCGACGGTGCGCACCTCGGAGGCACGGATCACCGAGGCGACCGACGATGCGCGGCCAGTCCTCGCGGGGCTGCTCGCGATGTCGGCGGTGGTGAGCAGGCCGACCACCGCCAGCGTCCTCGATGAGGAAGGCGCTCGCCGGTGACCAGCATCCAGGTGTCGACGAGTTGCTGGAGGCTGATGGACGCGGGCACCGAGGCGGGCGCCGGCTGCATCGCCACCGCACGGGCGTCGCGCAGGACCGTCTCCACGAAGTAGCGTCGAGTAGGCGTTCTCGGCCGCGGATTTCAGGAACAGGCCGATCAGGATGTACCAGAACTGATGTCGCGCGTGAAGACGTAGGCAATGCCTCCGAGGATCATCAGGTAGGCGATGCCCACGCCCACTACGGAGGCGAGTGCGGTGGCACGCTGGAGCTGCCGCTGCGCGCCGATCGCCGGAACACACGTCCGCCATCGAGGGGGTACCCGAGGAGCAGGTTGAATGTCCCCACGATCCCGTTGATGAGCCCCAGGTAGCCGAGGATCGTCGCTGCCACCTCGTTGGCCACGAACAGCGACGCTCCGGTGAACACACCTGCGAGCACCCAGCTCGTCAGCGGGCCCGCGATCGCGACTCGAAACTCCCTGTCCGGCCGAGCGCATCTCGTCTCCCGGGCTCGAGACCCCGCCGAAGATGAACAAGGGTGATCGAGGGCACGCGCATGCCGTAGTGCTGTGCGACGAACGAGTGCGCCAGCTCGTGCGGTAGCACCGAGACGAAGAACACCCGAGCGCCGTGACCGCGCCTGCTGCCCAGCGCGTCGCGGGCGCGGCCGTCTGGATGCCAGCGTCGTCGTCGAGGAAGAGGCCCTGCGAGAGCGACCACGTGGGCATCGAGAGGATGAGCAGCGCGACCGCGGGTGCACCTGGATCGCGATGCCTCGGATCCGGCCGATCGTAGAGCGCGCCCTCCAGGTCCATTGCGTTCAGGATACGGCGTCGGGCATCACCATGGTTCGCCCACGTGTCCGGCGGCTTGCGACGGGCCAGCAGACGCCTCAAGCAGGCGGGCGAACGCGCGAGGTCAGGCGAAGCGCCGCCAGCGCGGCGTCGTCGATGGCGGTGGCGAGAGGGCGCCGATGCGCTCGGCCTTCTCCTCGCCGAGAACAGGCTGCGCTGAACGTCCACCTCGATGTCGCGCACCATCTCGATGGTGCCCTCCAGGCGCGAGCAGCAGCGTGACGCGGCGGCTCGGGCGACCCGGTCGACGAGGTAGGGACTCGGCTCGTTGCCGCCGAGAGGATCAGGCAGCGCGTGTCGGTGCGGAGGGCGGCGAGGCCGCTGTCCACCTTCTCGGAGCAGGCGACCACTGCCTTGCGCGGGTACCTCGCGAAGTGCGAGGTCGTTGAGGTCGGAAGCGATCGGGCTGACGACGATGTGCTCGCGAGATCTCGGCGTCACCGGCCTGTGAGCGGGCGGGACGCGCGCTCGACTCGCCTCGATCAGGGCGCCGACGGTCGGCGCCGAGAGCAGGCGGTCCTCGGTGATGCGGCCGAGGCCGCCTCGACGGGCGTAGTTCTCGATGAAGGAATCGCCCCGGCGGGGACCTCGGAGCCTGCGGGGCCCTGAGGACGAGTCGCGCCGAGACGGCTCGCGAAGGCGTGGCGGGGTCGGCGCCGGCAGGTGCGCACGTGTTCGTGGGCATCGTCCTTCCCGGGACCGCCGCCTCGGTAAGGGTGCCCGCGGCCTGCGCGAACTCGAGGAGGCCGAACGCGTGCGCGTCGGAGGCCGCGCGCGAGGTCGCCCTCGAGACGTTCGAGGTGTACTCGGTGCCCGGCGTACGCTGCGCGGTGCGCGAGGCCCGCGGCGACGGTGGACGCGCCGGCGCCCTCGGCAGTACCTGCAACGACGATGACGGCCATGGCTCACTCCGAGATAGCGCGATGCGCGAGGAACCGCGCAGGCCCGAGCCTACGTAGCGGCCTCGCTGTTCGCAAGCTCCGAGCCGTCCTCGAGGGCGAGCCGGGCGCTCGAGGGCGCTCCGGGGGTCGCCGTATACTCGCTGCATGCTCCTCGCGAGATGGCTCACCGGCCTGCTGTTCGTGATAGCGCTGCCGCTGCTGATCGTGCTCACGAACGTGCGGATCGCGGCGACCGAACCGCGAATCCAGATGCTCGGATTCGGCGCGTATGACGTGGCGGCGACCACGGGCGTGAGCCGGATCGAGCTGGACCAGGCGGCGCGTGACATCTCCCGCTACTTCTCGGATGACCGCCCCGCCCTCGGGACGCGCGTGCACATCGCTGGCGAGGAAGTGGCGCTGTTCAACCCGCGCGAGGTGGGGCACATGCGCGACGTGAAGGCGTTGATGCAGGACGTGTTCCGCCTGCAGGAGTTCGCCTTCGCCTACGTCGCGACCTACGTCTGCATCGCGGTGCTGTGGTCGAGGGAACGCTCGCTGCGACGTCTCGCGAGGCTGTGCGTCATCGGCGGCGTGCTCACCTGCGCCGTCCTCGGCGTGGCGGCGGCCGCGATGATGGTCGGCTTCGAGCAGATGTTCGTCGAGTTTCACATGCTGTCGTTCAGCAACGACCTCTGGCAGCTCGACCCGCGCACGGACCACCTCGTGCAGATGTTCCCCATCGAGTTCTGGTTCCGCGTGTCGATGGTCGTGGGCATCCTGGCGATCATCGAGGGCGCGGCGATCGCGCTCGGTGGCGCGGTCTACCTCGTGCGGTCGGCGCGGCCGCCATGGCGAGCGCGTCGGTCCTCCGAGGAAGTCGTGCACGACTTCACGTCGGGCGGTCTCCCGGCGCGATGAACGCGCGATAAGCTTCGTCATCGTCGAGCGGACGCCTCGACGCTGCCGGAGGGAGACACGCCGTGGTCGAGACCAGCATCACCGCCGTCGAACAGGCCGCCATCGATCGCACGGTTGCGTTCTCGCGCGCGATGGTGGCGGGTGACGCCGATGCCCTTGAGGAGATCCTCGCGCCGGACTTCACCTACACCCACATGAGTGCGCGAGTCGAGCCGCGCTCGGAGCTGATCCCCTCGGTGCGCGGCGGGCGCAGGAACCAGCGGATGGACCTCGAGGAGCTGTGGACGCGCGCCTACCCCGGCGTCGTGCTGGTGAACGGGCTCAACCACATGGTGGCGGGCAGCGTCGAGAAGCCGGTGGTCTTCGACTCGCACTTCACGGCCGTGCTCGTGGACCTCGATGGTGCGTGGCGGCTGCTGGCGTACCACTCGACGAAGGTGCCGGACGCGTAGCGTTCGAGGGGAGGCTGAGGTCGGCCCTCCGGGCCGGTTACCCGCTCACCGACCCTTCTCATGTGGGGGCTGCGCCCGCACGCCCCCGCCGCTTGCCGAGGCGAGCGGCGGGATGCGCGAATGGCGCCCAGTACGGGCGAGACCTCGTTGGCCGCTCCTGCGCCTCTACCCCGGGGGCATCTCGCTTGAGCAGTATCGCGGCCCGACGAACCATCACGTACTGCAGCGACCGCGGCAGGCGGAGAGGTCCGTGGGCACGCACCGCTTCCGGGGTGCGCGAGGGGCGGAGCCCCTCGCTGAAAAGGGGTGGGCGGGTGGGTAACCGGCCCGGAGGGCCGACCTCAGATCCGAGTGATCTCGCTATGTCTCAGGCGAAAATCCTCGAGGAACTGGAGCGCCTCGAGCACTGCGCGGACTACTGGGCGTCATAGGCGGCCTGGAGGCCGGCGCAGTCGATCTTGCGCATCCCGAGCATCGCCTGCATCACGCGGTTGGCGCGCCCCTGGTCGGGATCGCTGAGCAGCTGGCCGAGCAGCGACGGGATCACCTGCCACGACAGCCCGAAGCGGTCCTTGAGCCACCCGCACATCGAGGGCTCGCCGCCGCCCTCGAGCAGCGCGTCCCAGTAGTGATCGACCTCCTCCTGCCCGTCGCAGCTGACGAACATCGAGAACGCCTCGTTGAGCTGGAACTGCGGTCCGCCGTTCAACCCCATCACGCGCTGCCCGGCCACCTCGAACGCCACACTCATCGGCGTCTCGTCGAGGATGCGCGAGTCCGGGAAGATCGAGGTGTAGAAGCGGGCGGCCTCGGCGGCCTGGTCGTCGAACCAGAGGAACGGGGTGATGCTCAGCATGATCGGTTCCTTTCGCGGACCTACGCCCGGTTGGCGACCTCGGTGGCCATGAAGGCCTCGAGGCTGTCGAAGCCGGCCGCGAGGCCGGACTCCATCGGCGTGGCAAGCGCGATGTCGCGCGCCTCCTTCGATTCGTAGCGGATCGTCATCGTCAGGGTGGTCACGCCGTTCGCCTCAGAGAGGGCGAGCGTGTTGAGGCCTTCGCCGGGGTACCAGGGCTCGTCGAAGCGCTCAGTCGAGACCAGACGCTCGGGCCGCACGATCTCGAGGTACTCGCCGCCGAAGCCCATCTCCATGCCGTCGGTGTGGCGGATGACGTAGCGCCACTTCCCACCGACGCGCAGGTCGATCTCGCAAACGGCGAGCGACCAGCCCTCGGGGCCACCGAACCAGCGCTTCACGAGTTCGGGAACCGTGTACGCATCGAAGACGAGCGTGCGAGGGGCGGCGAACGAGCGCCTCACCTCAACCTCGCGATCGCCGGGAGTCGTCAGGGTCATCGTTCCGGGCATGGCGTGTCCTTTCGTGCGCGTGCGGGTCGCGGTGCAGGTGTCACTCGGAGGGCTGTTCGGCCTGGAGCTCCTCGAGCAGCGTGTCGAGGCGGGCGAAGTTGGCCGACCAGAACCTGCGGTACTCGGCGAGCCACGCGGTGGCCTCGGCAAGCGGTGCGGCCTCGAGGCGGCAGGGCCGCTGCTGGCCGTGCCGCCGCCGGGAGACGAGACCTGCGCGCTCGAGCACCTTGAGGTGCTTCGAGACGGCCGGCTGACTCATCGCGAAGGGCGCCGCCAGCTCCTGCACGGACGCCTCGCCGCCCGCGAGCCGTGCGAGGATGGCGCGTCGTGTGGGATCCGAGAGCGCGGCGAACGTGGCATCGAGGCGCACTGCCTCGGATTCGGGGGGTGCGGCACTGACCATCGATAACCTCCCGGTTCAGTAACCAGAAGGTTATCTATAGCGGAGTCCGATGTCAACCGTGCCGCGGGCGGACCGCTAGAAGTCGAAGTCGTCGCCGAGGTCCATGCCGCCGAACTCATCGTCGTGACTGTGGCCGTGGCCATGACCGTGATCGTCGCCCATGCCGGCCATGTACTCGTCGGGGCTGATGTCCGCGCCGATGTCGATCGAGGCCGAGGCGCCGACGGCGAACATCGAGAGCTTGCGTGCGGTCGAGGTGGAGCCGCAGCTGGCGCACTTCGCGCGGTCGTCGCGCTTCGCCAGGGGACGCATCAGCTCGGTGGTCTTGCCGCACTTCTTGCAGGCGTACTCGTAGATCGGCACGGCAGCCTCCATTGCTCGAAGGGGAGCCCGACGGACGAACTCGTGCGCGGATTGTAGCGAGTCGGGCGGTGCAGCCTCGGCCCTGGCGTTTACGAGGCCGCGCGCAGCTCTTCGAAACGGGCGACCGTGGTATCGAACTTCTTGTGGTTGCAGCTCGGGCAGATCACCTTCGGGTTTGGCACGTCGGAGCCGGAGAGCATGACCTTCGCGGCACCGCACTTCTTGCAGACGCTCCACTCGGCCTCGAGGTAGGGCGCGAGGAACGAGGAGCTCGCGCCGGGGATACGCGCAGCCAGCCGCGCGAACTGCTCCTGTGTGTACATGTTCCCGATCGCCAGCAGCTCCAGGCGCACGAGGCCACCGAGATACGACAGCTCACCGTCCTCGGCGAGCACGCCACTGAGGTTCAACGTGCGCAATCGCGTCAGGCCTGCGAGCGGCGCGAAGCTGTCGACATGCTGGCGCTTCCTCGATGCATCCCAGCTCGGGAGCGTCTGGAGCGTGAGCGACTCGAGGTTCGTCAGTCCCGCCAGCGGGGCGAACGAGTCGACCTGCGGGAAGTGGGAGATAGCCAGCGTCCGGAGCCGTACGAGATTCCTCAGCGGCTCGAACGAGGGCGCCTTCCAGTCGAGCACGGTCAGCTCGACGAGGTTCGGCAGGTTCGCCAGGTCTTCGAAGCGCTTGAAACCGACGTTCCAGATGCGCAGCTTCAGCGCATCCACCGCGGCGAGCTCCGCGGGCAGGACGCGGTCGTCTCGCCAGATGACTCGGACGTCGCCTTCGATGCGCATCGGGGTCTCCTCGGGGGCGTGCCGCATGCTGCCCGCGTGGCAGGACGGGCTACCTCGATCCTCGACCGCGAACGCGCGAGGCTGGAGGCGGTGCCTCGGCTGGCGGTGGAGTCGTGGCCGGTCGCGAGTGCGTCTCAGCCACCGCCCGGAACGACCTCAGCGGTACAACGCGGCGCGGCGCACGCCCTGGGCTCGATCAACTCTCCGACGGTCGCACGTCGGTCAGCGCCGGCACCGCCCGCGCGCCGGGGACTCGAGCGAGTGGCGCAGCCACCGCTGCGGCTGCGCCACTCGCTCGGCCTAGTCGAGGTAGTCCTTGAGCTTCTTGGAGCGCGTGGGGTGGCGCAGCTTGCGGAGCGCCTTCGCCTCGATCTGGCGGATGCGCTCGCGGGTGACGTTGAACTCGCGGCCCACCTCCTCGAGGGTGCGCGAGCGGCCGTCCTCGAGGCCGAACCGCAGCTCGAGGACCTTGCGCTCGCGCGGGGTCAGGCTCGAGAGCACGTCCATCACCTGCTCCTTGAGGAGCTGGTGCGAGGCGGCATCGGCGGGTGCGAGCGCCGAGTCGTCGGGGAGGAAGTCGCCGAGGTGAGAGTCCTCCTCCTCGCCGATCGGGGTCTCGAGGGAGACGGGCTCCTGCGAGACCTTGGTGATCTCGCGCACGCGCTCGGCGGGGAGCTCGAGCTCGCGCCCGATCTCCTCGGAGGTGGGCTCGCGGCCGAACTCCTGGACCAGCCGGCGCTGGATGCGGACGAGCTTGTTGATCGTCTCCACCATGTGGACCGGGATGCGGATCGTGCGGGCCTGGTCGGCGATGGCGCGCGTGATCGCCTGCCGGATCCACCACGTGGCGTACGTCGAGAACTTGAAGCCCTTGCGGTAGTCGAACTTCTCGACGGCGCGGATGAGGCCGATGTTGCCTTCCTGGATCAGGTCCAGCAGCGACATGCCGCGGCCGATGTACTTCTTGGCGACGGAGACCACGAGGCGCAGGTTCGCCTCGGTGAGCTGGCGCTCCGACCGCTGGCCGTCGTAGGAGAGCTTGTCGAAGTAGTAGCGCAGCGGCCCGCCGTGCTGGGCCTGGAGCTGCTCGGCGAGCTCTGCCGAGGGCGGGAACAGCTTCGCCTCGCCGCCCGCGAGCTCGGCCGCCCACTTCACGTGCTGAGCCTGGAGGATGTGCGTGACGATCGAGAGGTCCACGAGGGCCCGCGCGGCCTTCGCCTCGTCGTACTTGAGGGCCACCTGGACGGCGTCGCGCGTGGGCTCGTCGAGCTCCTGGTCGATCGTCCGGCGGAAGGTGGCGTCGGCGATGCGCTCGGAGACCGACTGGCGCGGGAGCTCGAGGTGCTTCGAAACCGCGTTGTAGACGTTGCGCATGCCGTGGAACTCGCGGAGCAGCGCCACGAGCACCGCACCGTACGAGGGCTCGTCGCCCTCCTCCTCGCGGTAGTCCTCCCGGAGCTGCTCGACGTGCAGCCACTCTTCCATGGCCCTCGCGAGCCGCTTCTCGTCGTCGGCGGTGAGCAGGGGGACCTTGCCGATCTCGCGCAGGTACATGCGCACGGGGTCATCGATGCCCGCGGCCTCGTCGACGATGCGGCGTGCGGCGTCGACCACGGCGCTGGCGTCGCGGTCGGCGGCGGGGTCGATCCGCACGTTGATGTTGTTCTCACCGAGGGCGGCGATGATCGACGAGATGCGCTCGCGGCTGGTCTCCGCCTCGGGGATGGCGGCGAGCACGTCCTCGGCGCTCACGTGCCCGAGGCGCCGTCCCTTCGCGAGGAGCTCTTCCATGCCGGTGGAGTCGAAGGTCTGGGTCATGGTGTGTTCCCCTCCGAGACTGCAGGGTCGCCATCGACGGTTGTCGCCGTTTGACGCCCGATTTCGATTCTGAACGTGCGCGCCAGTTCACGCTGGCGCGCGGTGATGGCATTCAGTTCCTGCGCCGCCAGCGCGGCGTCGACCTGTGACTCGGGCAGCACGGGATCCAACGCTGGCGAGGCGGGCGAAGCTACCTCGGCGGACTCGCGGTCCACGAGCTGCTGCACCGCCTGTTCGAGGACGGCCGCGCCGCCCTTCCTCGCGGCGCCCGCCTGCTCGGCGCGTTCGCGGGCGGCGGGACGCAGCCGCGCACCCACCCGAAAGCGCCGCAGCCCGCGGGCCCACGAGGTGGCCATGTCGGCGACGAGCTTCGCGTCGAGCACGCGCGGCGCGAACGCGTCGGGCATCGAGGCCGTGAGCGCGGTGAACTGCTCGCGCAGCTCCTCGTCGAGTTCGGCGCCATCCTCGAGCAGGCCGTCGCGCCAGAGCTCGAAGAGGCGCCGGCGCGCCGAGTCCTCGAAGACGTCGGCGTCGATCTCGTGAGCCGCGACGCGTGCCTCGTCGCGGTGGAGCAGCAGCTGCAGCAGGCCGATCTCGCCGTCCGTGCTCGGAGCAGGCCCGACGCCGCCTCGGCGGGCCTGGCGCGTGTCCTTCGACGTAGGCACGGGGGCGGGGCGCTGACCGCGCTGGCGTCCGAGGAGGGCGAGCACGGCGCGCTCGTCGAGCTGGAGCATCCTCGCGAGGCGCTGGACGTAATGCGCCCGCACCACGGCGTCGGTCACGCCCGCGACTGCGGGAGCCAGCGCATCGAGCGCCTTCGAGCGCGCGCGGGCGTCGGAGAGGTCGTAGCGGGACGACACCGCCTCGAAGAGGTGATCGAGTACGGGGCGCGCCGACTCGAGGAGCGTGCGGAAGCGCTCGGGATCCGCGCGGACCAGGCTGTCGGGGTCCTCGCCGGCGGGGAGCGTGACGACGCGGATGTCCGCCTGCAGCACGTCCTGGTACGAGACGAGCCCGCGCCAGTCGACGGTGGGCGCCGCGGTCCGGTCCGAGGCCTGCGCGGCTACCTCGACGGCGCGCAGGGTCGCCTCGGCGCCCGCGACATCGGCGTCGAGCGCCAGCACGACGTTCTGGGTGTAGCGCTTGAGCTGCTCCATCTGCGCGGGTGTGATCGCCGTCCCCATCGAGGCGACGACGTTGCGGGAGCCGAACTGGTGGGACGCGATCACGTCCATGTAGCCCTCGACGACGATGACGCGGTCGGCGCGGCGCGCCTCCTCGGCGGCGCGGTCGATGCCGTAAAGCGAGGCGCCCTTGTCGAAGAGCGGCGTCTGGGGGGTGTTGAGGTACTTCGGCTCATCCTCGGGACGGAGGGCGCGCGCGCCGAAGCCGATCATCCGCCCTCGGGCGTCCCGGGTGGGGAAGATGACGCGATCGCGGAAGCGGTCGTAGGCACCGCGCGCACGGTCCTCACCCTCGACGGCGAGTCCGGCCGCCACGAGGTCTCCCTCGGTGAAGCCGCGCGCGGTCAGGTGCTCGACGAGCGAACGCCAGCCTGCGGGGGCGTAGCCGAGCTGCCACGTCTGGCGCGTGGTCGCGTCGATGCCGCGCTTCTCGAAGTACGCGAGCGCGTCGGCGCCCCCGGGCCCGAGGAGTTGCGACTGGTAGAAGATCGCGGCCGCCTCGTTGGCCTGGAGGAGGCGCTCATTGGCCTCGCGCAGCTCGCGGTCGCGCTGGGTCGGCGGGCGGAGCTCGATGCCCGCGCGCTCGGCGCAGACGCGGAGCGCCTCGCGGAAGTCGAGGCCCTCGGCGCGCTGGACGAACCCGATGACATCGCCGCCGGTGGAGCAGGCGCCGAAGCAGTGCCACGTGCCGCGCTCGGGATCCACGGTAAACGAGGGCGTGCGCTCGTTGTGGAACGGGCAGCGCGCCTTGTACGTGCGTCCGACCCGCTTGAGGTCGGCCACGTAGGCGCCCACCGTCTCCACGATATCGAGGCGGGCCTTCACGTCGTCGATGGTGCTCATCTACTGAAGTGAACACCGACGCAGCGCGATCGTTACGCCCGTGCGGCGCTCGATGTGTGGGGCGGGCGGGATGGCTGCGTCATTCTGACAGAAGTCGGACGGTGGCCTGTCGGAGTGTTTGTCCTCCGGGCGGCCTCGGGCGTTGGTGCGCCGCCCGGTGCAGGCCAGGCGTGTGTGGTTCGCCAGGCTCACCACGAACGGGAGAAGGCGCACGCGGCCCGCACGCACGAGGTCGGGTCGAGATGGGACGTGAACCGCGCTGGTTCGTAGGGGCACGAGCCCCTCGCGCCCCTACACAGAATCCGCGCGTTTTGAGGACCACGTGGCCTCGGCTAGAGCACGCGAAGTTCGAGGGGTGGGGTGTCGTCGGGAGTGGGGCGCGCGCTGATGCGCGTGGCGGCGTCGAGCTCCGCGGCGGCGATGCCCTCGAGCAGGGCGCGCGCGACGGCCGGGTCGACGGCGGTGCGCGCCGGCAACGATTCGAGGAGCAGTCGCACCTCGTGGCGCGTGCCCGCAAGCGCGTGCGTCACCTGCGGT
>JAXLWY010000021.1:0-30368 GCA_046328255.1 Dehalococcoidia bacterium
GTAGGTGCCGCTCGTCCACGACGTCGGCACGTCGATGTCGAGGCTCGGCGCCCACGAGCACGTGATCAGTCCATTCGATTCGATGATCGGGCACGGCGGCTGCGAGACGCCCGGCACCGAGCCGACGTGGCTCATCAACCGCGCGCCGGCGCCGCCGTACCAGCCGATCCGATAGACGTCGACATCAAACGCCGGCGCGCCGTTCACGGTGACGAAGAGCGTCAGCTTCCTGCCGGGCGTCACGCTCGGCGCCGACGCAAAGCCCTTGATCTGCTGTGCCACGTCGTCGGCCGCGAGCAGGCCACGCCGCGGCAGTCGCCAGCTCACGGTCCCCTCGCGCCGGTTCTCGGCGACGATCGGGTTGTCGACCGCCGAGACGCTGAAGAGCGCCGTCGTCGAATGACGCGTCCCCGACTGCGACCTCGCGGTGATCGTCAGCTCGTAGCGGCCCGAGGCCGCATCGGCGGGAACGCGCATCGTCAACTTCGAGGCGGCGCCCGCGGCCGCCAACTGTACGGAGGCGGGCTCGAACGAGGCGGTCAACCCTCGGGGGAGCGCCGGCTGACTCGTGACCGCAAGCGTGGCTTCGCCTCCCTCTCCACCGAGGGGGGACAGCGTCAGCGCGAACTCGGTGCTCGCCTCCTCGCCGGCCTTTACCGTCCGCGACGTGTCATCCACGCTCATGCGGAAGTCGGTAGCGACGTCAGTCGCGGCGCCGGCCACCGGCGCGAACGACGTCGTGGTGCCCGTGCGGGCGCACCCGGCCCCGAGAAGTACGATCACGCCGACGACGACGGGCCATGCGGCGTTCAGGGTCATCCTCGGGATGCGAGACGACATCAACTGCACACTCGCTGTCGAGCCGTCATCTGACCTCGAGGGGAAACACGCGCGGTCAAACGATGGTACCGGTGGTCTGAGGTCGTCCGATCCGTGTCTGCTCAGGATTCACGCTTTTGTCACCTCTAATCGTGGTGGGGATACAGTTCAGGGGAGTCGACGGGCTACCCTCGGCGTAGTAACGAACGGGATCTGCGCGCCTGCGTCGACGCGAGCCGCGAGGTTCCGCGCGAGGAAGGGCTCCCTGTGACCGACGTGGCCGCGGCGCCCTTTGTGCACTCGGCTGCCGTGGTGGAGCCGGGCGCGACCGTGGGGAGTGGCACGCGCATCTGGTCGCAGGTGCACGTGCGGACGGGCGCGCAGATCGGCGAGGACTGCAACATCGGCATCGGCGCGTTCATCGATGTTGGTGTGCGCATCGGCAATCGATGCAAGATCCAGACCCACGCGCTGCTCTTCGAGGGCTCGGTGGTCGAGGACGAGGTCTTCATCGGTCCCGCGGCGTGCCTCACCAACGACCTCTTTCCGCGCGCCACCACGCCGGAGGGGATTCTCAAGCAGGCCGACGATTGGACGCTGGCCGGTGTGCATCTCGAGCGCGGAGCCTCGATCGGTGCGCACGCCGTCGTCAACCCGGGAGTGCGCATTGCCTCGTGGGCGATGGTCGGTTCGGGCGCGGTCGTGACGCGGGATGTCCCCGCACACGCGCTCGTGATCGGCGTGCCCGCAAGGCAGGTCGGCTGGGTGTGCCGCTGCGGGCGTCCCCTCGACGCCGAGCTGGTGTGTCCCGCGTGCGGATCGGGGTACGTCCGGGTCGGCGAGGGGCTCGACCGCGCCCGGGCCGACTGACCCGGGCGCGGTCTCATCTCGAGGCCGGCGCGTCGGGCTAGGGGAGCCCCGCCAGCGCGCCCTTCAGCGCGTTCAGCCGCGTGCTCTCCAGTTGCCACTGTCCCTCGTTGAACCACACGACGGTCATCGGACGCCGGTGGAGGAAGGGGCTCAGTTCGTCGGTCACCCATCGTGGTGTACCGCCGACTTCCCCGAACATCCATGGCTTGTTGGCGATGGCTCCGAGCAGCGGGTAGTCGAGGGCAAGCGAGTCCGGCGGCGACGTGTCGTACGAATCGAGACCGATGTAGTCGACGTACGCGTCGCCAGGGTAGGCGCCCGCAACCAGCGGATTGTTCGTCAGGTCGCCTCCGGTGTTGAAGACCCACCGGACATTGGTGACACCCGCGGCCCTGAAACGGTCCACGATTTGCCGCCAGGCCGCGTTCAGCTGCGCGGGCGTGTTGTGGAAGCGATCGCCGGGGTAGACCGACCACGGGTACTGCCCGGTGAGGTTCATCTCGTGGAAGATCCGCAGGTAGACGATCCCCGGTGACACGGACTTCACTCCGGCGGCCCAGCTGTCGAAGTAGCTGTCGAAGTAGCCCTGCGAGATCGCGGTGAGCGGCATCGGGTTGTCGCCCGGCGTCGCGTCCTTCCACATCTCCCACGTGATCATCGGTGCCTGGCCCGCGGCCAGCGTCGATCGCACTCGAGGCGCGTTGTCCTCCCAGCGGGGGCCATCGACCGTCCCGGCGGGCCACGTCGACGCGGCCTGCACGTACCAGCCGACGACTCCCGGGGTGCGCCCGAGCGCATTCGACACGTCCGACACCGTGGTCGTGTTGCCCGAGCCGTCATCGAAGATGCCCCACGTCGGCAACTGCGCGGATGGGCCCGAGGCAGGAGTCGAGGTGACCACCGGAGTCGGCGTGGCCGCGGGCGTCCGCGTCGGAGCAGGCGTCGACGTCACGACCGGAGTCGGCGTTGCCGTCGGCGTCCGCGTCGGAGCAGGCGTCGGCGTGCCCACCGGAGGCGGTGTGGCCGTCGGCGTCCGAGGTGGAGCGGGTGTCGGGGTCACCACCGGCGATGGCGTCGTGGTTGGTGCCTGCGTTGCCGTCGGCGTAGGCGTCGTGACCGGCGGCTGAGGGCCACCGGTCAGGTCGCAGCGCGCGAAGTAGCGCGTCCCCGCGGGGACCACGGTCGCGAGAGCGGACCCCGAGGCAGGATCGTCGCGGTCGTAGCGCAGCCAGCTGCCGCTGCTGCGCAGGCCCAGCGTGTCGACGACGCAGCCGCTGGAACGCAGGTTCGCGATGATCTGGGACACGGACGTCTGTGAGCGGGTGACTTCAAATCGAAAAGGGGATTGCACCTGCCGAGGTGCGGGCCACTGTGCGTAGGCCGGCAGGGAGCTTCCCGCCAGCACGATCGCGAATACAAACGCCGCGGCCGCCAGGGCGCGAGGAACCATCGTGTACTCCAAAACCGGGGGCTCTCCGCCCACCTCCTCTATGTGTTGAAAACGGGTGTCTGAGCCAGCTCCGACCGTGGGGCTCGTGCGCATCCTGCGCATTCCCGGGAGTTGTCAGAGTCTGACGCCGCCCCGGACCTCGCCACCAGTCTCGCGCTGCTCCATTTGACAGAAGCGCGCCAGACACGAGCCATCGTTGCACATGCCCCTGAAATGTCGACCCTTCAGTGTCCACATCTTTGAAACATAACTTCACACGTGCTTGCGCAGATTCGAGGGGTCGACTGATATCGCGCCCGACACCGCACACTCGGCGACGGCCAATCGCGTTCGTGACGAGGCAGGCACGAGGTTCCTCGTATGTGCGCACGCCGCGGCAAGGGCGCGCCGAGCCGTCCTCGGGGTGGGCGCCGCGGGCGCGTTAGCGGACCCGGGACTAGGGCAGGCCCGCCAGCGCCTCCTGCAGCGCGGCGAGTCGCGTGCGCTCGAGCTCCCACTGGCCCGCGTTGAACCAGACGATGGTCATCGGGCGGCGGCGCATGAACGGGCCCAGCTCGCCGGTCACCCATCGAGGGGTGCCGCCAACCTCGCCGAAGATCCACGGCTTGTCGGCGATCGCGCTGAGGAGTGGGTAGTCGAGGGCGAGCGAGCCCGGCGGTGACGTGTCGTAGACATCGAGCCCGATGTAGTCGACGTAGTCGTCACCCGGGTAGGCACCGGCGGGCAGCGGGTTGTTCGACAGATCGCCGCCGGGATTGAACACCCATCGGACGTTGGTGACGCCCGCTGCCCGGAAGCGGTCGACGATGTGACGCCAGGCGGCGGTCAGCTGCGCCGGGGTGTTGTGGAAGCGGTCGCCCTTGTACACCGACCACGGGTACTGCCCGGTCAGGTTCATCTCGTGGAAGATCCGCAGGTACACGACGCCCGGCGCCACGGACCTCACACCTGCGGCCCAGCTATCGAAGTAATCGTCGTAGGTGCCGGCGGCAATCGATGCGAGCGGCATCGGGTTCGAGCCGGGCGTGGCGTCGCGCCACATCTCCCAGGTGATCATCGGGGCCTGCCCCGCCGCGAGGACGGACCGCACGCGGTCGGCGTTGTCGTCCCAGCGCCGCGCGCCGAGGGCTCCGGGCGGGTCTGTGGAGGCGGCATGCACATACCAGCTCACGATGCCCGGCGGTCGTCCGAGCGCCCGCGTCGTGTCTGCCATCACGGTGCTGTCGGGCGGCCAGCCGGTGTCGAAGACGCCCCACGTCGGTAGCGAGGTCGGCGCGGCGGCCACCGGCGGAGGCGCCGCGGCGCCGGCAGTAGTAGCCCTGCATCGCACGAGGTAGGGCGTGCCTGCCACAAACGTGCTCGGGAACGCGGCGTTGACGGCGGCGGGTGCGCCCTGCACGTAGAGCAACCAGCGCCCTTCCTGCAGCAGCCCCAGCGTCTCCACGCTGCAGCCGCCGCTGCCGAGGTCGGTGATGGTCCGAGGAACGGGCGAATCGGTACGCGCGACCTCGAGTCGCAGGTCGCTGCGCGCTGCAGCCTGAGCCGGTGGTGACGATGTCGGCTCCGCAGGTTGAGGTCCATTCGAAGCCGGGAGGACACTGCCCACGAGCAGCATCGCGGTCGCCATGGCGCGGGTGATCATGCGTCTTCCATCCCGTGGGCCTTCCATGACCCATCGCCTCCAGCGTACGGGAGTCGGAGCGTGCTCCGACACGAACGGCCAACTCGGGCGGCGCATCACCGTTCGTCTGCGGACGTCAGACCTCGAGGCGCATGCGGGCGCGCTGCCATTCGATCTCCAGCGCCAGCCCGGCATCGAGGGCTACACGCGGCGTGAACCCGAGCACTTCGCACGCGCGCGTGATGTCGCAGGTAGGCCGCCGGCCGCCCGTCGCGGACGGCACCACTTCGATCGCGCTCGCACTGCCGGTGAGCGCGACGATCGTCCGGGCGACCGCGCCCACCTCGATGGGGTACCCACCCGCGATGTTGAACGTGCCGCTGGCGCGGCGCACCGCGGCGAGTGTGAACGCTCGCGCCACGTCGCCGACGAACACCGGATCGAACGTCGCGGACCCTTCCGCGTCCACGCGCAGCGGCCTGCCTGCGAGCGCGGCCTCGATCATCGCGGGGATTGCGCGATGGCCCGTCTCGCCCGGCCCGTACACCGTCGACAGTCGAAGGGAGCAGGCGCGCCGGTCGAAGCGCTCCCACCCGGCGAAGAGTTGCTCGCTCCATGCCTTCATGCGCGCATACGGTGACGGGTCCCGGCGCGGTGGGTCCGCCTCCGTGGCCGCGCGGGCGGTCGGCTCGTACAGCGCCACGCTGCTGGCGAGGGCGACCATTCGACGCCCGCGCGGTCGGCCGCGTCGAGCAAGGCAGCGGTGGTGACGAGGTTGACCGCGATCTCTTCGGAGAGAGCGCCCAGGGGCGCCGCACTCGAGGGTGGCTGGTATCCGAGGTGGATCAGCGAGTCGCAGCCGTGGAGGGCGCGCGCAATCGAGTCGACCGCATCGAGTGGTCCGGGCGCGCACACAACTGCCGAGGTCAGCCCCGCCTCGTCGAGTCGCCATGCGGGCGTCGGACCCAGGAGCACCACGTCCGCACCCGCGCCTCGCAGCGCCGCGACTACGGCGACGCCAACGAAGCCACCGCCTCCGGTGACGGCAACGCGACGGCCCCGGAGATCGGCACTGGCGTCGTCCAATTGATCACTTCCGATTCGTCCAACCGCGCTGTGTCGGCGCCGTGCTGCTCGCGGACCCATGTGACGTACCGCCGCATACCGTCCTCGAAGGCGACTTCCGCCTCGAATCCGAGGAGCTGCCGAGCCTTCTGAGTGCTCGCCAGGTGCCTGCGGATGTCGCCGGGACGTGCGGGCAGGAACTCGATGTGCGGGCGCACGCCGAGGGCTGCTCCGACGACATGCGCCACCTCGAGGATGCTGACCTCGTGTCCGCGTGCGATGTTCACCCGCTCGCCCACCATCGAGTCGCACTCGGCGGCCGCGAGGATCCCGCGCACCGTGTCGCCCACCCAGGTGAAGTCGCGGGTCTGCAGGCCATCCCCGAACACGCGCAGCGGCTCGCCTGTGAGCGCCCAGCGCACGAACCGCGGGATCACCTCGGCGCTGGTGCCGGTGGCGTGCTCGCGCGGACCGAACGCGTTGAACGGTCGCACCACCATCGTCGGCATGCCGTACGTCTCGTGGAACGTCCAGGCGTACATCTCACCGGCGAGCTTGCTCGCCCCGTACGGCGTCGTCGGCGCGAGCGCATCCTGCTCGGTGATGAGCGCACCGCTCGCGCTGCCGTAGACCTCCGAGGAGGACACGTGCACGAATCGCTGCACGCCCGCGTTGGCCGCCTCGTGGAGCACGTGCAACGTGCCGAGGGCGTTCACGCGCTCCGACAGAAGCGGGTCGCTGATCGACTCGCGCAGGTTGCAGCAGGCGAGATGGAAGACGACATCGACGCCCGCGAACGCGCCCTGAAGCGCGCTCGCATCGGCAATGTCGTTCACGCGCACGTCAATCCGGCCGGCGGAGCGCTCGAGGTTCTCCATCGAGCCCACCGAGAAGTCATCGATCACAAGTACGTCGCCGCCGCGCTCTACCAGCAGGTCCACGAGATGGCTTCCGATGAAGCCCGCGCCGCCGGTGACTGCAACGCGCAGCCCGCTGATGTCCATGGCGTGGTCCGTCCCCGCTCCGCCGTCGCTGCATACGACGACGCCAACCAACCTCGCACCGTGGCGGGCTCGAATCGAGACCGTCGATTCGACACAGGGTCAAACATCGTGGGCGCAGAGGGAATGGGTAACGAGGGGCGCGCCGACTCACTGCAACGAAGCCGACACGCCCGCACTGGGATCTGTCCCGCGACTGCCCGCTGCCCGACCGTCACGCCCTGTTCGACTACGGGGCCTTCTTGAACGTGGCGAGCGCGCCGGACCACTGCACGGCCGCGTTCGCTGTCTCGGTTTCCGTGAGCGTGCCCGCCGGGGCGCCGATGCGATACGCCGCGTCGAAGTGGAACCAGTCGGTGGTGGCATCACGCGGGAGAGCGGTCCAGCCTGCGCCCGGCGTGGTGGTGACGGCGCCTCCGTTGTTCTTCGTGATGCCGAACGCGGCAACCGCGAGGTCGCCACTCACGGCGCCGGCCGTCGAGGTGGTGACGGAGGTGCTGGCGCCGGCAGTGGCTCCGCCACTGCCATCGAGCGGCGCGGTCGTCGCGACGCCGCTCCATTCGGACAGCACTCCCGCGGTCGCACCGGAACCCGTGGCGGAGAACGTCACGCTGGTGATGCCACCCGGGCTGTTCGGGTAGTACCAGACATCGGCGCGCGTGCCGCCGTCCGACCTCGACACCGCGTTCACCCATCCGGCGGGCGCGGTGAAGGTCGCGCCGCCGTTGTTCGCGACCGTGGCGACGAGCAATGTGCCGGACGTGCTCGGAGAGGACAGGGTCAGCGCGACGCTCGAGGCGTACGCCTCGCGGAACGTCCCCGCCTGCACCGCCGCGATGACACCGGAGCCCGGCGAGGAGATCACGAGCGTCACCGGCATCGAGTGGGTGACCGCGCCTCCCGATGCGCCGATCGTGAGCTGGTACGTTCCCGCGGTTGCCCCGGCGGGAACGGTCACCGTCAACGTGGAGGTCGCACCACCGGTCGTGGGCGTGATGCTCGAGGGCGCGAACGACGTCGTCACGCCCGCGGGCAGCGCTGGGCTGCTGCTCACCGACATCGCCACGGCGCTGCTGAAGCCACCGAACGCCGTCAGGGTCGAGGCGTACGTTGCGCTTCCACCCGTCGCGCTCGCGACGGACCGGCTCGAGGGAGTGACGGTCAACTGGAAGTCGGGCGTGGGAGTCCCGCTGACGAAGGTGTTGAGGATGTTGCTCGTCATCGTCCTGATCCGGGCATCGCCGGAGCTCGCATCCAGGCCGCGCCCCCAGCGAATCGTGCCGGCCGCGAACACCCAGGCGTTGCTCGGCGCCTGGTAGATCGAAGAGTTACCGGTGTCGGTCCCGGTGGAACCCACGAAAGGAGAGGCAGAGAGCAGCGTCCAGCTCTTGTTTGGTGGGAGCGCCGTGCCGGGAAAATAGCGATCGATCTCGTAGCCCACGATGCCGGGAATCGACGTGCCGTTCGTGACGCCCGTGCCCGCGAAGACCCAGTTGGCGGCGTTCGTCACCACGTACGGCGCAGGAGTGTTGGCGTAGTTTCCCGCCATGCTGAACTGGATCCCGATCAGCTGTTGCTCGGGACGGTTCACCGGCGCGTTCCGGAAATTCGTAGTCGTCGTCGGACCCTGCACGGGGTCCCAGGCGGCCGTCTTGTAGCAGACGAGCGTCCGGTTCGCCGCACCGCTCGAGGAGCTCTCGAAGCGGACCTGCCAGTAGGCCGCGTTCGCGCCGAAGAACCCGAGGCTGACGCCGGCGTCGCGGGCCGCCTGTGCGGCGTCGAACATCTGCTTCGACCAGTACTCGTCATGGCCGACCGAGAGGAAGCCCCTGTGCTGCAGGAGGCCAGCGCCGTTCGAGTGCGTGTCGACGTCGGTCGAGTACGTCACGTCGTAGCCGGATCGCTCCACGAACTGCAGGAATTGGAACTCGAAGTCGAGGAAGTGTCCCGCGCCGTTGTCGTTGTACGGCCGGTCGAAGGAGACCTTCGTCGCGGCATTGGCGGTCTGCCCTCCGGCGTAGAAGCTCTTCCCCGTCCCGTCGTTGGGATAGTTGTTGTACGCCTGGTAGGTGGTCACGCTCTGCTGGTAGAGGAGGGCGGCCGGCCGGTCATCGCGCACGACGAACGGCACGTAGCTCTGGTAGCCAGCCGCATTCGTCAGCAGCGCGAGGTAGGCGCCGCTGGTCCATGTGCCGGGGACGTTGAGGGTGTACGTCGGCGTCCAGGGGCACGCGGTCAGGCCCGTCGTGGCATCGATGGGACACGCGGGTTGCACGCGTCCTGTGAGGGGTCCGACGTGCTGCATCAGCCGTCCCCCGGCGCCGCCGTACCAGCCCATCCGATAGAAATCGAGACTGACGTTCTGCGCGGGGTTGACGGTGACGTAGAAGGTCAGGCTCTGCCCTGCGAGCACGCTCGTGAGCGAGGCGTAGCCCTTCACCTGCTTCGCGCGGTCGTCCGCCTGGCGGAACGAGCCCTGGAACAGCTGCCACGCTGTTGAGCCGGGCTGCTGATTCTCGATCACGATCGGGTTCGACGCCGACGCGGTGATCGTGAGCGTGACGGACGTCGAGTGAGGCGAAGCGCCGGCGCCCGTGCCGGTGACCGTGAGCTGATAGGTCCCTGCGGTTGCGCCCGCGGGCACCGTGATCGTGAGGGTCGCGGTGGCGCCGCCGACGGTGGGCGTGACGCTCGAGGGCGCGAAGCTACTCGAGACGCCCACGGGCAACGCCGGACTGCTCGAGAGCGCGAGCGCGACGGAGTTCGCGTACCCGCCGACGGAGGTCAGCGTGACGGTGTAGCCGGCGCTGCCGCCCGTCGACGCCACCGACCTCGACGCGGGGCTCGCAGCGACCTGGAAGTCAGGCGTCGTACCGGCGCCCGAAGCCTTGAAGGTGGCCAGGGCCGCCGACCAGGCGACCGGTGCACCGGCGGTCTCGGTCTGAGTGACGACGCCTGCCGGTGCGCCGAGGCGGTACGCCGCATCGAAGTGGAACCAGTCCGTGGTGGTGTCTCGAGGAAGGGCCGTCCATCCCGAGCCCGCGGTGGTGGTGAGCGCGCCGCCGCCGTCCCTCATGATCCCGAACGTCGCGATCGCGAGGTCGCCCGTGACCGCGCCGGTCGTCACGGTCGTGACGGAGGTTCCGTTCGCGGTCGCGACGCCGCTCCCGACGAGGGGCGTGCTCGTCGCGACGCCGCTCCACTCGGAGAGCACGCCCGCCGTGACGACCGCGCCGGCCGCGGTGAATGTCACGCTGGCGATGCCTCCCGGGTTCGCGGAGTAGTACCAGACGTCCGCGCGTGTGTTGCCGTCGCTCTGGGTGGCCGCTCGGATCCAGCCCGCGGGAGCCGAGAAGCTTGCGCCGCCGTTGTTTGCGACAGTCGCGAGCAGCATCGTGCCGTTGGTGCTTGCGGCTGGCAGCGAGAGCGTGACGCTCGAGGCGTACGCCGAGCCGAACGACCCCGCACGAACGAGGGCGATGCCTGCCGCCTCGGTGCCCGGGGCGGGCGACGCGACGAGCAGCACGCCGGCGCCGAGGATGAACGCAATCGCGATGGCGCCCACGGCGACCGGGGTCCCGCGCCTCGTCAGTCGTGCCTTGAAACGAGCCGATGCCGCAGTTGACGTCCATGTCGAGCGCGGTGTTCGCACCTTCTGGATCCTTCCAGCAGCGCGAGCGTATGAGGAGGACGGACAATAGCATCCGCAGGAAGTGGATCCGGCGGTCGGATTCCGGAGTCAGGTGACCGAGCCGGTAGGCGCTGTCGGGAGGCGCGACCTCCCGTGTCCGGCTAGGAAGCGATGTCGAGGCCGGGGTCGAGTGCGCCCCATGCGACTGCGCGCCGCCCGAACCGCCAGTGCTCGTGACGCGCGATGTAGTTCGAGAAGCCGGCCGAGTGACAGCCTCGCAGCGACGCCTCGTTGTCCACGGCGACGAAGGTGATCGCTCGACGATGCTCGGGCCGTGCGCCGGCCTCGGTGATACGGCTCATCGCCTCGGCCATGACCCGCTGGCCGCGCGCATTGGGGTGCGCCCACGCACCTTCCAGGAGCAGCTCGTCCGGCCTGAGGTGGGGGAAGATGCCGCGGAAGAAGTCGTCCACGCCGGCGGCCTGCGCACCCGGAATGGCCCACTGCACGTAGCAGGGCGAACCATCCTCGGTGAGCGCGACGTAGCCCGTTCCGAGGCTCGACTCGAACAGCCGTCGTCGATGCGCCACTTCCCGGCGATCGGCCGGATCGAGGCCCGTCGGATCGAGCACGCGATCGGCAAGCTCGCGTGTCAGGGGGTGAATCGAAATCGCGATGCGCGCAGCAGGGGGCGTGTGGGGCATCGTGAGGTCACGACTGAGACCGAAGGCGTCCTCGTCCGACCACCACCAGCGCCTGAGGTCGCCGAGCAGGGCCTCTCGATCGCCGTCGGCGCTGAGTCGGCGATAGTAGGCAATCTTCGAGGTGATGCGACCCGGCACGGTGACTCCTGCAGACGTGAGTGGTCAGCACGGAGTGTGGCACCGGCACGCGCACGAGGACAGGCAGACGGCGCCGCGTTTCGTCCGCCGGTTAGCCTTTGCGAGGGAACCGCAACGTCGATGCGAGGTGGGCCGCACGAAGCCGTCGCACACGGCGGGCCCGGCCCGCGGATTGCCCAACGGCGGGACGTCTGACCCCGAAGGTTGCTCTCGGGGAACCGCGCTCGCGCGCACGTCTCGATGCGATGACAGAGGGCACCACGTGAGCCGAACGGGCGTTGCAACCTCGTACTAATTCGGTCGTGGGAGCCAAAAACGGCGCCAATGTGACATCCGTTGTGTCACGCCGCGCTCGATGTTGCGCCTGAAGTCGCGACAAGTACCGCAGGATGCTGACCTACTCATCGAGGCCTCTCCGTGCCAGCAAGACAGTCACTCGGCGGTGGCGAACAGACCTCGCAATACATCGGTGCAGCTGCTGCACCAACGGTGAACCTGCGATCCCCGGCAGTGTGCAATGACGAGAGGACGATCGTCCTCGAGCATGCTGAACCGCGAGCGCTGATCTCGAGCGTCGACATGACCATGGTCATCAACATGCACGACCAAGGTCACATGTCACGCGACGACCACGATTTGATCCGCCCCGACTCTGGCGGCTCCGTCATCAGCATTGTCCGGCCAGAAACGAAGCCCGCATTGCGGGGATTACCGCAGTCGTCACCATCCCGCACCGCGGACGTCAGTGACCGCGTCTTCCGCTACGTGTGGCGCGCCATCGAACGCAACAAGCGTCCGCATCGAGAGCTGACTCAGCGATGACTGAGTCACAGACACGGTCACTACATCCGGGGCGCCCTGGTCCTGCATCGCCCCGCGAGGTGCAATCAAGGAGGAACGGATGAGGTACCCAGGGGGCAAGAATCGACGCAGGCTGATCGGCGTCACGATGGGAGCGCTGCTCATCGCGAGCACCGTCCTGGCACTCCAGGTCACGGGTGCAGGGGCGGCGACAAACCGCATCAACTGGGACGGCAAGTTGCGCTTCAGCGCGGGGGCGAACATGCCCTGGTACAACTGGGGCTGCGACTTCGGCTGCGGCACCTCGGGAGGGGTGAGCGATCCCGCGGTGCGCTCGGCGGTGAGCGCGCGTGTCGCCAAGCTCCGCGCGACCGGCATGGATACGGTGCGCTGGTGGCTGTTCGAGCCGAGCAGCCCGGGGAGCATCTGGCAGATCCGTCCGGGCAGCAACGGCCAGCTCGAGCTGGATCCGGCCGTATACGCAGACATCGACGCGGCGCTCCAGATCGCCGACCAGCAGAACATCTACTACGACTTCGTCCTGTTCGCGGGCGTGGGTCCCGATCACCTGCCGCCTGCATGGCTCAACGACCCTGCGCAGCGTCAGCAGCTGACGAACGCGCTCGCGCCTCTGTTCTCTCGCTACGCGGCGAACAAGCGGATCATGGCCTGGGAGCTCTTCAATGAGCCGGAGTGGCAGATCTGGAACGGGCAGGCGTCCGAGGCGAACGCCGTGGCTCTCGCCACACAGCTCACGTCGGCGATCCACCAGCGCACCCCGGCGCTCGTCACGATCGGTTCGGCGATGCTCGATGGGTTGTACATGTGGACGAGCGTGCCCCTCGACTTCTACTCGCCGCACTGGTACGGCTACATGTCGCCAGGCGACTGGTGCGCCATGTGCCGCGACTACAGCTCGATCTCACAGCAGTGGGGCGTCACGAAGCCGATCGTGATCGGTGAGTGGGACGGGGCGCCGAGTGGCGTTGCCGGCCCCCGCTGGCAGCACTGGCTGGACGGCGGCTACGCCGGAGCGTGGGCCTGGTCGATCTTCCCCGAGCGCACGTACGACCAGATCGCCTTCGACTACCCGGCCGCAACCGCCTTCGTCAGCACGAATAGCGGCGCCATGGCCGGATCCTCGGTCCCCACCGCGTCAGCCACCGCGACCGCGACGCCGACGAAGACGGCCACCGCCGTGGCCACGGCTACTGCCACGGCCACGCCGACGAAGACGGCCACCGCGACTGCAACCGCGACCGCCACTCCGACGAAGACGGCCACCGCGACGCCGACCGCGACTGCGACTGCGACTGCGACGGCCACCGCAGCCGCACCGGCCCCGCCGACCCCGTCACCGACTGTGACGCCCACGAAGACCGCCACGCCCGGGGTCGAGTGCCAGGCGCAGTTCAGGTATCGCGACTCGACGCGACGATCCGAATTCCGCGAGGTGTGGCGCACGGTGGATTGCCGCACGGGCGAACTGCTGGAGCCGATCCGCTAGCTGCCGATCTTCGGGGGCTGTTGCATCCAGGGGGCTCCCACCGCTGTTGAGTGGCTGCAGATCACTCGACGCGACAGGGAGCCCCCGCCGCGCGGACCCGCTATCGCGCCGCGCCGGCAAGAGCATTCAGTTCAAGGATCGTTGGCTGCCGGGCCAGGATTCGAACCTGGACAAGAGGATCCGAAGTCTGGATCACCCGGTCGCGTGGCTCCTGACGGTGTCGCTTTCGTATCTAGAACGGTTCTCGCGGGTCGCATGTAACTGGTTGTACCGGCACGGGTTGCGACACCTACTGCAACACCCGACCACGTGTGGCCTACCGCGCCGACGAACGGCACGACGGGCTCGTAGCCGGTGAGGAGACACCGGCCATGGCCAAGCGTACCGACACGACCACGAGCACTACTCGCAGCACGAAAGGGCTACCGTCCCTCGAGGCGCCCACGGACGACACTCACGACGCGGCAAATCCGTTCCCCTCGGTCGCCGCGGCCCTGTCCATCGTCCAGCATCTGAAGGAGCAGGCCCCTCGCGCAGTACAAGGCGTGGCGCCGGGAGCACTTCGACGCCACCCGCGACGACGCCGACGAGGATGACGACTGGGGCAACACCGTGCACCACATCACATGGGAACTCGCCGAGGGTGCCAATCGCGGCATGCTGCGTCGCTCGCGCTCGTCGAGACTACGCCTCGTACGACCCGCACGGCGCCGTACATCCCCGGCATCGACGGGACCCTGGTGAGCGCGGTCGCCGATGAGCTGTTCGCCACGGTCGAGGATGGCTGGCGGGCGGCCGACGCCGAGATCGAGGCGGAGCAGTTCTTCGCTCGGCTCACGACCGCCGGTATGGAATGGTTCGAGGTGTGGGCTCGCAAGCAGGCACCCGAGGTCATGGACGTTTCGGACGCGATCAGCGCGACCTTGCACGAGACGACCGCGGAGTTTGTGGAGAGGCAGACGGATGCGCTCACGTCAGCCCAGTTGCGCACGCTGCTACTCGCGTTCGAGGTGTGGACGTATCCGGACGCGGGCGACTTTCGGGGGTCACTCGAGGACATCACCCGCGACGTGGTCGGATGGTTAGTCCGCGAGCCGATGTTCGAGTCACTTCCCAACTATGGGCGGGCTCCATGGCGCAGTTGACCCCGCGTCGGTACTCGAGCGCGCAGCAGTCCCACGCAGGCTACATGCTCAGGTGAACGAACGTGTCGCGCGAACTAGATTCACGACGAGGGCCGGTCCGCCTTTGCAGCGAACTGGGCGGCGCGTCTCCCATGGCGCGATTCCGCCGGCCCTCACTCGTGACAGGATCGGCGCCTACAGGGGCACTTTGTAGCCCACCCCGCGCAAGGTCTTGATGACATCTTCTGCCCCGCCCGTACGGAGCTTCGCTCGGATGCGTGAGATATGGGCCTCAACAAAGTTGCGCACGCCGTACGTTGGATGGCCCCAGAGGTGGTTCGCCAGGGCTTCCGACCCGATGACTTCCCCGCGTCGCTCGAGCAGGAACTCGAGGATCTCGAACTCCCGAGGTGTCAAATCCACGGACACCCCGCGAACCTTGACCTCGTGGGCACGTGGTAACAGCTCGAGACCTCCAGGTCCGATGAGCACGGAGCCGCGGAGCAAACGCCGCAGAATAGCCTGGATTCGTACGCGGATGATCTCTGGATGGGCCGGCCACTCGAGCACATCATCAGCCCCGACGCCGAGCGCGGTGGTTGCCTGATTGGGCTGGTCGTGCTCGACTACGCCGACAATTGTGGCCTCGGTTCTGGACCTGATGAATGCAAGAACGGTCGCGCCGCCCTCCCGCATGTCGAGAAGCACCAGAATGACGCCAGGAGCGATGAACTCCGCAACGTCATCCGGCGAGATCGTGATCGGTATTGCGCCTAGGTCACTGACTCGCTGACCGAGACCGTATCGGATTGACACGTCCCGGCTGACAACAGCAACTCGCGCAGTCTCGGTTGCCTCAGGCTGCAGCGTAGCTTGAGTCAACATGCACCTCCGGCGGGCGCGATGTGTCCAGCTTCCGGACCGCGATCTGGAATGCGGGTGGGCGCGTGGCCTCCGAGGAGAGAGCCACGCGCCATCGTCACGAAGCTCTAGCGGACGAGTGCCGCTGGCTGGTACCAGGTGGCGTGACGGCCGGGGATGTGGCTCAGCGTCACTGAGACTGCGTCGGCCTCGATGTCAATCTGAAAGCGCACTCGAGACGTGCGCGCGAATTCCAGGGGACGTTCCGGCTTCGCTGACCGAAGGACGAAGTCCCGCCCTCCCGTCTCCGCCATCACCCACGCCTGCACGATCGTGCTCACCATTGAAGCTGGCAGTTCATCGAACTCGGTAAGCAACTGCGTCGCCATGATTGGGTCCATGCTCTCGGCGAGCGCTTCGATGAACGCCCTGTCCGGCGCGCTTGCCGCGAGCAGTTCGACGGCTCGGGCCCGACCGCGTTCCGAGGTCAGCTCCGTGGTCGTCGACTCAGTGATGTCCTTGCACGATGTGTAAGCCACTGCGCTCTCCATTCCGGTTCGTTACCTGTTGGCTTGCTGACCGTCGCGTACGCGGCCGTGTCACGCGAGCGCACATTTACTCAGTGTGTGCTAAGTAAGTGGGCAGGCTGCCTAGACCTGCATGGACGTAGGCCACAATGCCGAATACCGAAGGCCGAGCATCGGGGAGCGTCGGCGATCTGGCAGCCGACCTCCGCGCGCGGAATTCACGGACGAACCTCGACGAGGATCAGTGGCGCCCTGCATTCGATGCCGCCCTCGCGGAAGCATTGCGCGACGAGGCGCTCAGGGAGTTCATCGAAGTCGTCGAGGTCGGACTGACTCGGCTCGACGCGCGAGGACGGCACGTCGAGCTTCTGGCACTGATTGACTCGGCCCTGGTGCTGCTCGGCGACGGGCATCCTGACGCGCAGATCCTCCTGATGGGGATCCGTGCGACTGTCGAGCGCGGACTCGCTCGCGCGGCGGCAGCGCAACGGACCCTTGAGTCTGCTGAGTTGCTGCGGACCCGCGTCACCAATCCCGAATCAATCACGCGCTACGAAGTCCAGCGCGCCGTCTGCATGATGTCGAGTCTGCTTGCGCAGCCTGTGGAGCCACTCATTCAGGAGCGTTTGGCGAACGCGCATCACACGGACGCAGCGTTACTGATGTCCTGGCTCGCCGCCCTGTGGCTGGGATGTGGGCTCCCCAGCCGAGCTCGCACCTGGGTGCAGTTTCTACATGCGGCTAGCAGGGCTCACGGGCATATCTGGCGCGCTGCCGACGCTGACTCGCTGCAGCGCGCGATCGACATGAGGACCTATCGCGGCCTCGACGCCGTGGGCGAGAGCGACGTGGGGTACAACTGGGTCGCAAAGCGCAGGCTGGTCACTATCCACCTTCATACGGCCCTCACGCGTCGTAACTTCCGCTCCGCGGCGGCCTACATCGATCAGCTGGCGGGCATGAAACGATCGAGTGCCGCGGAACGCGCCGGCGAATCCGGGTTCGCCGCCCTCTTGTCTGTCTACCAGGGTGCGCCGGCACCATCGCTTGGACCACCTGAGTACGCAGGTCTCGAGAATCTCGGTGGCATCCTCGCCGGTGCCGAGGCGATTGCCCTCGGAGGCTCCCTGGAACTGGTTTCGACGTGGCGAGTATGGCTGGATGCGAACTTCGCCCTCACATCCTGACGGCAGGAGTGGCCAATATCGCGACGCCGCATCGAGGCGTTGCTGGCGATACGGGCCGGCGACGACGCACTGGCGTTCACGCTCCTGACGGACGCCATCGCGTGCGCGGACCGAGAACACTACGAAGTAGAGGCCGACCTCGGTCGCGTCCAACTGGCGGAGCTCATTCGAACGACGCAGGGCAAGCAGGAAGCGTGGGAGCGCCTCCGAGAGGCCGGCATCGACGCGGCTGCGGTGGGCTACTGGGTGGCATCGTGCCGAGGCGCTGCTCGATCGCATCGTCGTACCCAGATCACCACGCGGGAGCTCGGCATCCTGCGTCTTATGGCAGAAGGGCTGACGGCAAGAGCGGCCGCAGAACGCCTCGGGCTGTCCGCGCGAACGGTTTCGAATCACCTCCAACAGGTCTACCAGAAGCTCGGGGCGCATTCGCGCACCGAGGCGATCCACCTCGCCCGCACAGCCGGACTACTTTGACCCGGAGCCGCCGAAGTGCGGTCACAGAAATTTGAGTTTCACGGTCCTCGCGGGCGTGTGGTTCCGTAGAGATGCTGGCAGCCCCCGCCTCCGCTCTCGCGCGGACTTTGCGTTGTGGCAGCCTCGACAGAGGACCTGCCAGTTGGCCGGCTCGTCACGTCCGCCGTCGGCGAGACGAATGACGTGGTCCAGCTCGAAGGGGCCAGGACCGCCGCACGCGGCACATGCCAGCGCCCCTGCCCTCAAGGTCGACTGTGCTCGTTGTGTCGCGTGGCGCTTGTCCCGCGAGTACGCATGGGCAGGGCAGCGAGCCGCGCCGCGCACGAGGACGGCACAGCCGGACACCGAGCAGGGACGCACAGGTGCGAGCGGGCTCACGGAACCTGACCCGTGAGATCGGCGGCCCCGCTCGCGGTAGGGGACGAGCGGGGCCGCCCGGGCGAAGGCGTGCGGAAGCGATGACGGTGCCTCGGGGCGTACTCGTTGGCGTCGCGCTGGCGCTCCGAGTCGGCGGCGTGGCCGAATCCAATCGGCAGCCCCCTGGCGAACTGGTCGCAATGGGCGACCGCGTGCAGCACGACCTCCGCGATCTCGCCCAGCGCAATTCCGTAGCCAAGCCAGATCTCGCGGCCGTCGGTGAACGCGTCGAATCCAGGCGCCAATGAAAGGACGCTCGGTCGAAGGCGGCGTCGCGGTACTCACCGTCGATAGCCTGCCGGAACCAGACCAGGCGGGCCGAAGAGGCATGGAGATTCGCGGCCGCGAAGTCGAGCACTCCTTCAGCCAGCGCACGCTTGCGCGGATTTGCAGCACCGGGCCCCGCGTCGCATGATTCGTCAGCCGTTGCAACACCTGGTGCAACACCGGCGAGAACGCTGGGCCGAGGGAGAGGCGGAATTCGAATCTAGATCGTTGGCTGCCGGGCCAGGATTCGAACCTGGACAAGAGGATCCAAAGTCCCCGGTGCTACCGTTACACCACCCGGCATCGAGGCAGCGGGCCCTCGAGGCGAGTCTAGCCGCCGGGACGCCCTCGAACGAGAACGGCCGGCTCACCGAGCCGGCCGTTGGTTTGCCACCCGCCCGGTCTGACGAGGGCTAGACGGTGGCGTCCTCGACAGCCTGCGGGAGCACCGCCACGGCGGGAGCGCCCTCGTCGAGCCACACGCTGCGCGCCTGCCCGTTGCCGTAGCAGCCGTACGTGCCGATGCCGTGCGGCCGGAAGCCGAGCATCCAGTTGTGCCAGAGGATCCGAGGTCGTGGGTTCTCCGGCATGTACACGTCGTAGATCTGGTCCAGTTGCCAGTTCCAGATCTTCTTCCAGATTTCCTTGCGCGCCTCGTTGTTCTGCTCGCGACGCTGGTCCGCGAGCAGCTTGTCGAGGTCGGGCGCGTTGAGGTTCCCGAAGTTCACCCCACCCTTCGAGTGGAAGAACGGGTACACCGACTGATCGACGGAGTACGAGGGCGGTCCGAACGTCATCCCGGTCGCCCACTCGAAGTTGCGGTCGTTCAGCAGCAGCACCGCCGTGGGGTTGTCCACCTGGCGGTACTTCACCGCGAGGCCGGGTACCTCGTTCATCGCAGGGAGCTGGATGTCGAGGAAGCGGTAGCTGTTGCTGATGTACCAGCCGGTCATCTCGAACGTGAGCGGGCTCTGTGTTGAGTACCCGGCTGCCGAGAGGAGCTTGCCCGCCTCGGCGACATTGCGCTGCATCCACTGCCCTTCCGAGGCGAGCGTGGGGCGCTTGTCGAAGATGAACTGCCACGCGATCGAGGGCGTCGAGAAGCCGTCGTTCTCCTGTCCCTGCGCCGCGGAGTAGCCGGCGCGATCGATGCCCATGCTGATCGCGCGTCGCACGCGGATGTCGGCGATCACCGGGTTCTTCATCTGGAAGCGGAACACGTTGCTGTTCGAGCCCTGGCCGCGCTCGTAGACCATCTGCACGGCGTCGGGCACCTCGCGGAGGATCTGCGTCCCTTCCTCGTTGTCCAGCGCTCCCACGGTGTAGAAGTTGTTCGTTCGGAACCCGGCTCGCAGGGTCGCCGTGTCACTCTGGACCGTGGCCACCACCCTGTCGAGGAAGGGGAGACCCTTCTCGAAGTAGTCCGGGTTCTTGACGAAGGTCGTCCGTTCCTTGCGCACCCACTCCTGCTGGAGGAATGGCCCCGTGCCGATGGCGTGCTCCGCGAGGAACTTCGGGTCCGCCACGATCTCCTTCGCGTCCACGTGCGACCACGCCGCGATGTTGCGAGGGAAGTCGACGAGCGGCTGGGTGAGCTTCACCTTGAAGGTGTAGTCGTCCGGCGTTTCGAACGACGCGACCTCGGCAAACACGTCCTGCTGCGTGCCGCCTGCCTTGTAGCGCTCGAACGTCGCCTTCACGTCCGCCGAGGTGAGTTCGCGGCCGTTCACCGGGGCGACGTTGTGGAACTTCACCCCTCGGCGGAGGTGGAACGTGAACTCGGTGGCCTCCGCGTTCACCTCCCACTTCTCGGCGAGATCCGGCTCGATGTCGATGTTGAGCGGGTGCGCGAGCGCGCCCAGCTTCATCCGCGTGAGCTTGTTCTTCGTGTAGTCGAGCGTCGTGTTGATGGTGCACGACAGCGTGCGGTTGAAGTCCATGTGTGGCGGATCGAGGTAGGTCGTGAGCAGGGTGCCGCCGTAGCGGCCGTTCGTCAGCGGATCCTGTTCGGCGGGTGTCGGCGGCGCCGTGTTGTCGAAGGTGGTGCCGGCCTTCAGTCGCACCTGGTCCTTCGGGACCTTCACGCCCGGCTGGGTGTCGATCACGGCGGTTGCTGGCCTGCCCTGCGTGCCCTCGCCGTCGCCCCCGTGCCATGAGCCGAGGAGCGCGGCGCCGGTCAGGCCGGCGATGCCGACCCCCGCACCCCGCAGCACCGACCTCCGATTCCACATCCGACGAGACCAGTACGTCCCCTCCGGCATTACGCACCCCATCAATGGTCGTGGACTGCATGCGTAGTCGATCTACGACCCAAACGTTATCACCGTGAGCAAGGATGTGATTGCGTGTTCGAATCGACGAAGGGTTCGAACGTGCGAGGCCGGGCTGCTCCGCTGCGGACCGGCTCCCGAGTTCGCGCAGTCGTTGTAGGGCTACCAGCGCACGTGCGCATGCTCTCGATGATCGTGCTCGTGAGGCTCGAGGCGGAAGGGCGGTTCATCCCCGGGCTCTACCATGACGAGCGGGTGTCGACGCAACTCCTGGAGGCGACGGGAGGCGTGCGCGAGCGCTTCCTCCTCGGTCATGGCGCCGGGCGTGTGTTCGATGCGCCACGTTCTGACAAACAGCGTCGAGCGCATGTTCCAGACCTCGACGCCGTGCGGGAGCACGAGGCTGAGCAGGCCATCATCGAGGTCGATCACCACGCCGACAGACTGCGTTTCCTCGCCCTGTCGCACGTGGTGCACCCCAACGAGGTCGCCACGTTCGAATCGCACACTCATGGCCATTCTCGGATCGTCATCGCTGTGTCCTGCTGTCGCGCCTAGTCGTGTGCGTGGTTGAACCCCTGGTACGGCGTCGCCATGTACGGGAAGCTGGAGAGCAACGGCGCGGCCGGATCCGGCGCGCTGCCGTCCTGGAGCAGGCCCACGACCGCGTCCGGCGTGAAGGTCGCGTCGATCAGCGGATAGACCGCGCCCGCGACCGCGCGCAATTCGATGGCGACGACGTCATCGAGGAGGCGCCGCCCGTTTGGATAGCCGGCCAGATCGCCGCCCAGTAGACCCAGGCGGTTGGTACCGCCGGGCGCGACCGCGACGTTCAGGCGCAGCTCGTCCGCGAGCACAGTGCCCGTGAACGTCTGGATGCCGGGGATCAGCCCCGCTGGGATGCCCGTCAGCAGCACGGCCACGAGGTCGGCGCGCGGCTTGCCGCTCGCGTTCAGCGCCGCGAGGTGGGGGAAGGCGCCGGGATAGAGGACCGGGAGCAACTGAGCCAGCTCCGGCTTGCGGTAGTACTGCGCGAAGTTGCTGTCGCGGTGCGGCCTCTGGCGATTCCACCGGTCCTTGTCGCCGATCGGGATCACCACCTCGTTGATGAGCGGCTGGCCGAGGCGCGATACCTGCTTCCATGCGCCGAACGACTTCTCGTCCTGCTCCTCGTCCTCGCGCACGCGCGCGGAGCGGCGGCTCGCCGTCGCCCACACGCCGATGACCGCATTCGCGTTCATCGGGTCGGTCGGAGTCGAGCCGTCACGCGTAAGGTCGGTCTTCGGGACCTGCAGCGCGATCGAGTGGACGTTGAAGCCCTTCAGGCCGTTGCGCCCCGCCGCGTTTGGCGTCGGAATCAGGTGTGCGCTCTCCAGCGGCCGCAAGGTCCCGAGGTCGAAGATCGATCCGAGGTCCACGAAGAACGCGTCGGCACGCGGACCGGCGAAGACCTTGCGCGAGCCGCCGAGGTTCCGAATCGCGGTCGCCGCGAGCGCGGCGTAGTTCGGCGTCGAGCGCGGCCCGATGTTCGCGGGCGGCACCGGGATGTCGCTCCCGAGGACCGTGCGCTCGCTGCCCCGGACGCGCGTCAATCGGTAGGTCTGCCGCAGGTTCCATGTGGTGCTGGTCAGCGAGGTGATCGGGCCGGTGTTATAGAGAAACGTGTTCGGATTCGTCGCGACCGTCTTGAAGTCGAACTCGTAGCTGACGTCCGGCCTGCCGTCGCCGTCGTTGTCGACGTGGATCGTGTACAGCACGTCGTCGCCGAAGTTGAAGAAGTTGGGCCCTCCGGCCGGCTCCTGCAGCGGAATGTAGTTCGCGATGATCGTGACGGTGCTGGGCGCGTCCGGGCTGACGAACGCGTAGAGATCGGTGTTGTCGGCGACCGGGTCGTTGGCGATGCCGGGCGCTTCACGGTGCGAAGACATGGCGGGTCCTCCCTGCTCGGGCTGTGGATCGCGATGCGTGGATTCGAGGATGCGCGGCGCGCGCCGCGCTGCGGGCTACGTCAGGTGGCGGCCCTGCGCCTGCATCAGGACGCCGACCAATCCCCTGTCGACGACAACCGTCTCGAGGGTGCCGCTCATGATCACCGCCTCGCCGCGCGCGGCGTCACGCACGAAGACCACCATCGGATCCGTCGAACTCTGCGCCGTTCGCTCGGCAGCCGTCGCTTCCTCAGCATTCCCCTGTCCGAGGGTGGGCACGAGCGCTGCCGCGGCGACGGCCCCGGCGCCGATGGCCGCCCGCCGCAGGAAGGTCCGACGGCCCAGTGCGCTGTCGAGAGGACTCGCCGGCTTTGACTGGTCAGACTGGTGTTCGGTCATCATCTCCCCGTCCTTTGCTGCGTCCTGCTTGCCACTAGTTCGTGGGCAGGGCACGCGCGGATCACCTCGCACGGGAGAATTTGTCGAGGAAGTTGGCGTTTCGGAGACGGGGAGTGTGGAGGCTTGAGCGCTCGCTGAGTCAGAACGTGATCGCAGGAACGGCTGCGTCGTGGGCGCAGCACTCCTGCCTGCCGGCTCGGCGCGGTGACCGCCACCTCGCCCGGGCTGAGGCGGCTCCCCGTCGAGCGCTGCTCCGCCCCCTCGGCGGTGGTCACGAAAACACGCCGAGGCTCACCGGCGTCTGTCCGCGGACCACCCAGAGCTGGCAGGTACTGCGGCCCGGCGGGCGGAGGCGCGAGGTGATCGACCTGGAACACCACGCGCTCCCCGCTGGGCGCGTACGTCACGATGGCATGCGCAGGACTGCCCGCCGCGGTGCCCTCGCGAGTGACGAGCTCGGCGGCGCCGCGTTCGGGCGGAGCAGGACGCCGAGCGCCACCGCCGCGGAATACAGCGGCGACTGCCCACCCTGCGGCGACCGCCCATCCCGGGTACTTCGGCAGCGCCGAGCGGCTGCCCGCTCGCAGGTCGAGTGGCTCGCGCGGCCGCGCGGCCGGCTGTGGCGCGACGGGCTCCGACGCGAGCGCGAGCACACGGGTACGCAACTCGGCGGGCGGCGCCAGCTCGTCGGCCAGGCCCGCCATGCTCGCCACCGTTGCGCGCCAGTCCGCGAGGTCGCCGTGGAGCGCGCACTCCTCGAGGTGCGCGGCCACGGCCGATTGCTCCTCGTCGCTCAGCGCGCCGACGGCGTAGCCGGCCAGCAACTCGCGGACGTCGTCGCAGTTCACGAATGTCCCGCCTCGACCGCGCCCGCCCTGCCGATGGCGCCGCGGAGCTTCTCCAGGCCGAGCCGCAGGCGGCTCTTCACCGTGCCGAGGGCCACGCCGCTGCGGGCGGCCACCTCGCCGTGCGTGAGGCCCTCGAAGTAGACGGCTGCGAGGATGTCTCGCTGCTCGGGCGGCAACTCACCGAACGACGCCCGTACGAGGCGGAACCGCTCCTCGAGGTCGGCCTCGAACGCCGCGCCGTCCGCGTCGACCATCAGTTCGTCGTCCTCGAGTGTGCGCGAGCGCGCCTGCAGGCGCTGGCGGCGGCGCGCCTCGTCGATCGACCGCCGGTGGACAATCGTCAGGAGCAGACCCGCCGCCTGGCCGCGCCCCGGATCGAGGCGATCGGCGCGCTCCCAGAGCCAGGTGAAGGCTTCCTGGACCACATCGGCAGCCGCCGCATCGTCGTGCAGCACGCGCATCGCCAGGCCGAACGCCCGCCCGCCCGCCGAGTCGTACAGCTCGGCCAGGGCGGACGCATCCCGCCGACGCAACCGCGCCACCAGCTCGTCCAAGCGTTGCCTCTCGGCAGTAGTTCGCCGCGCACGCCCCATCGATCACTGACGAGGCGTCACCATAGCGCAGCTGTGCCAGCTCACGACGCTCGCGATTGACGCGCCTCCTGCGGCAGGACTAGATTCGCCGCCGATTGGAGGCCAATGCATGGCTGAGAAGCACCTGGATGGCAAAGTCGCGATCGTGACCGGCGGTGCCGGCGGGATGGGCAGCTGGATCTGCAAGATCTTCGCGGCGAACGGCGCGAAGGTGATCGTCGCGGACACGGGCTTCGACGTCGAAGGCCGCATGGGCATGGATCCGACCAAGGTCAACGCCGTCGTCGACGAAATCAAGGCCAACGGCGGCGAGGCCATGGGCATGACCGGCGACATCTCCGAGATGGATGTCGCGGAGAACCTGGTCAAGACCGCCATCGACACCTACGGCGGCCTCGACATCCTCGTCTGCGCGCACGGCATCCTCCGCGAGCGCATGATCTTCAACATGGAAGAGGATGACTGGGACGCCGTCATGAAGTCCCACCTCAAGGGCGTCTTCGCACCCACCAAGTTCGCCTCCATCTACTGGCGCCAGGAGCGCACCCGAGGCGGGCGCATCATCTACTTCACCTCCGGCGCCGGCATCAACGGCGAGGCGGGTCAGCCCAACTACTCCGCGGCTCACCAGGCCAAGATCGGCCTCAGCCTCTCCAACGCGCAGGCGCTCGCGCGCTACGGCGTGACCTCCAACGTGATCGCGCCCGGCGCGGCCACTCGCATGACCGACCGCAACCGAGGCGTCGACCGCGACGCCCCGCCCCCGAGCGCCTCGGCCGCCGGGACCGCTCGCGACCCGATGAACGCCGTGCCTGTGATCGTGATGCTCGCCTCGGACCGGGGCGCGAACATTACCGGGCGCGCGTTCGGCGTCGGCGGTCACCGGATCACGGTCTACCGCGAGCCCACGTGGGAGCGCACCGTCTACACCCAGCAGCCACTCTGGAACATCGACTCGCTCTTCGAGGTGATGAAGAACAACTTCCGCCCCGAGGAGTTCGCGCCCCCCGGCGGGTGGCGTCGCGAGCCTGCCCCGGCGCCCTCGGCCACGCCCGGCCGCTAGCCCCACTCCGAACCGAGCGACGACTCCGAGAAGGATGGAACAATGCCAAAGCATCTTGAAGGAAAGATCGCCATCGTCACCGGCGGCGCCGGCGGCATGGGCTCCTGGATCGCGAAGACCTACGCCGCCGAGGGCGCCAAGGTGATCGTCGCCGACACCGGCGCCGACGTCGAAGGCCGCATGGGCATGGACGCCTCGAGGGTCAACGCGGTCGTCGACGAGATCAAGGCCGCGGGCGGCGAGGCCATCGCCGTCGTCGGCGACGTGGCTGACATGGACACCGCCGAGAAGATCGTCAAGCTGGCCCTCGACACGTACGGTGGCCTCGACATCCTCTGCTGCGCGCACGGCATCCTCCGCGAGCGCATGATCTTCAACCAGACCGAGGATGAGTGGGACGGCCTCGTCCGAGCCCACCTCAAGGGCTGCTTCGCTCCCACGAAGTTCGCCTCGATCTACTGGCGCCAGGAGCGCACCCGCGGCGGACGCATCATCTACTTCACCTCCGACGCCGGTATCTCCGGCGCCGCGGGTCAGCCGAACTACTCCGCCGCGCACGCCGGCAAGCTCGGCCTCATGAGGTCGAACGCGCGCGCCCTCGAGCGCTACGGCGTCACCTGCAACGTGATTGCGCCGCTCGCCTCGACGCGCATGACCGACCGCGGCCTCGCCGTCGACCGCGACACCCCCGCGCCGAGCCTCGCAGCGGGCGGCACCGCTCGAGACCCACGCAACCTCGCGCCACTCGCTGTCTGGCTCGCCAGCGACGAGGGCGGCGTGGCCAGCGGCTGCATGTTCGGCGGCTCCGGCTATCGAGTCACCCTCTACTCCCAGCCGACGGTCGAGCGCGTCCTGTACTCGGAGACTCCGTTCCAGGACATCGACCACATGTTTGACGTCTGGGACAGCACGCTCGGCCAGAACGGCTTCCCGATGCAGCGCATGCAGGGCATGCCCGCCCCGGCGGCTGCTCCCGCCAGTTAAGCTGACGCCCGCCTCGCTCGAGGCTCTGGAGCGCCGGCGCACACCCCCGGTGCGCCGGCGCTCTGCGATCTCGCCCCTCACCCCCGCCTCTCTCTCAGGGGGAGAGGGGTGAGGAATCGGAACCCTCTCCCCCTGGGAGAGGGCAGGGTGAGGGCCCCCCTCGAGATCAGCGGCCCTGGAAGATGGGAGCGCGCTTCTCGCGGAACGAGTTGCGCCCCTCCTCGACGTCAGCCGTGGCGCCGGCGATCGCAGCGAGGCGACGCTCGTAGTCGGTGTACGCGTCGAGCTCGTTCAGCACCGAGCGGTTGACCGTCAGCTTCCACGCCGCGTACGTCACCGTGGGACCGTTCGCCAGCTCATCGACGAACGCCGCGAGCTCGCGGTCGTACTTCTCGGGTGACCAGACGCGCTGCACGATGCCGTACCGCTCGGCCTCGACGGCGTCGAAGACGCGGCCCGTGATCAGGATGTCCATCGCCCTCGACTGCCCGATCAGGCGCGGCAGCACGAGCGGCACCGTCTGTCCGGCGAAGATCGCCTTCCCCGACCGGATATCTCCGATCAGCGCGTCGGACTTCGCGACGCGGAAGTCGCACGCGAGGGCGGTCACCCAGCCCGCGCCGTGCGTGCGCCCGTTGAGGGCCGCGATCACCGGCTTCGGCGCCGACATGATCGACTTCACCATGTGGTGGTGCGGTCCCAGGTTCCGATTCATCCCTGTCGGCTCGAAGACGTAGCCCTCGGGGCGCTCGCCCATGCCGCCGACGATGTCATCGCCCGAGGAGAACGCCCGGGGCCCGGCGCCGGTGATCACGATCACGCGGATCTCGGGGTCCTTGCCCCACTCCTCCACGGTCTCATCGATGCCCTGGATCATCGTGTGCAGGATCGCGTTCAGCTTCTCGGGACGGTTGAGCGTGATCCGCCCCACCGCCCCGTCGCGCTCGATCTGCAGGCCCTCGTACGACTTCACCGGCCGACCTCCCATACCTCGGTTAGCCCCGCGGCAGGCCGAGGCCGCGCGTGGCGATCACGTTGCGCTGCACCTCGGACGTCCCGGCCGCGATCGTCCTCGAGACGGTGGACATGTACGCCTGGCAGTAGCGACCACCGAGGACCGTGTACGGCGAGCTCGGCTTGAGCGCTCCGTAGAACCCGAGGATGTTGATCGCGCGGCGTGCGCCCTTCTGCGTGTTCTCCGAGTTGAACACCTTGGACATCGACGCCTCGTAGTTCGGGACGAGGTTCTTCGACTGCATCCACGCGACGCGGTATCCGATCAGACGCCCGACGTCTGCCTCCATCTGCCACTCGGCGAGCTGGTGGCGCTGCGGGTTCGAGAGGGCGCGGCCGCCGGGCAGCCCGTCGGACTTCACGCTCTCGAGCAAGCCCTCGAGGGCCATCGCGACGCCCGCGGCGCGCCCGACCCCGGACCGCTCGAAGTCGAGCGTCGTCGTGGCCACGTACCAGCCGCGGTTCTCCTCGCCGATCATGTTCTTCGCGGGCACCCGCACGTCCTCGAAGAACGTCTCGTTGAATCCGTGCGCGCCGTGCATCTGCTGCAACGGGCGCACCGAGATGCCCGGCGTGCTCATCGGCACCATGAAGTAGGAGATGCCTCGGTGCTTGGGGGCGTCCGGGTCCGTGCGCGTGAGCACGTGGATCCAGTCGGCGTGATGCGCGCCCGAGGTCCAGATCTTCTGACCGTTGATCACGAACTCGTCGCCGTCGCGGACGGCACGAGTCTGCAGCGACGCGAGGTCCGAGCCCGATCCCGGTTCCGAGTAGCCCTGCGCCCACACCGTCTCGGCGGCCGCGATCTTTGGCAGGTGCTCGCGCTTCTGCTCCTCGGTCCCGTGGATCATCAGCGTGGGCCCCACCAGGCCCGCGCCGCCGGGTGCGCCGACGAGCGCGCTCTCCTCGGCGAAGATCATCTGCTCCATGAAGCTGGCGGCCTGCCCGCCGTACTCCCTCGGCCAGGCCATCGTGAGCCAGCCGTGCGTGGCCATCTCCTTCTGGTAGGCGCGAGTGCGCTCCCACGCCCCGGCCTCGTCGCCGTCACCCTCCTCGGGATCCGCGCCGTTCCAGTTGGTGTGGATGAACTCGCGAACGCGGTCGCGAAACGCCAGTTCGTCGCTGTTCCACCCGAAGTCCATCGTGCTCTCCTCCCGTCGAGGCATACGTCGCGACGTGCGCACAGGGCGCGCGTCGATACCGATCGAGGCCCGCCTGCGCGCCGGATTGTACTCCGCACGCAATCACGCCGACGCCACTCAACGCGAGGTCGCGCGTTTGTTACGCTCGACGCGAGCCACACCGCCCGCGCCTCGGAGGCACCCGTGCCGCACCTTGACCCCGCCGACTACGCCATCCTCGACGAGGCGGGTGCCGCCTCCAATATGTTCTTCCCACGCGACGACCTCTGGCCCGCGACCAACGGAGCGCGTGACCAGCAGTTCGAGGTGGCGCCAGGCGTCATGATCGGGTCGCGCTTCTTCGGCTCCGATCCCACATGGCCCACCGTGCTCTTCTTCCACGGCAACGGTGAGATCGCGAGCGACTACGACGACATCTCCTCGATCTACGAGGACCGCGGCATCAACCTGCTGGTCGCCGAGTTTCGCGGCTACGGCTCGAGCTCGGGCGTGCCCACGGTGGCAGCGCTGGTCGGGGACGCAAGCATCGTCGCGCGGGCGTTCCACGCTTTCCTCGACGCCGAGGGCTACACCGGTCCGCGCTGGATCATGGGGCGCAGCCTGGGCGCGCAGCCCGCCATCGAGGTCGCCGGGCAGGCGGCTGCGGGCTTTGCCGGGCTCATCATCGAGAGCGGCGCGGCCAACGTGCGACGCTCGCTCGAGCGCTATGGCCTCCTCGAGACCGAGCGCGGCGGTCTCCTGGCGCGGGCGCACGAGGCGAAGATCGGCTCGATCACGATGCCGACGTTGATCATCCACGGCCAGTACGACGAGCTGGTCCCGATCTCCGCAGCCCACGAGCTGTTCGACCTGCTGACGTCGAGTACGCCGCGCAAGCTGGTCACCATCCCCGAGGCGGGACACAACGACCTGCTGTTCCTCGGCGAGCAGCTCTACTTCGACTCGATTCGCGAGTTCCTCGCACTGCCGCTCGCGCCGATGACCCGCGAGGCGTAGTCGCGGGTCGGCGCCCTCCGATGCGGGAACGCGAGGCCTCGCGCCCCCGCCGGACCCACGCCGTCATCCGTGCGTCGTGAGGCTCGCCTCAACCTGCCGCTGGGTCCGTCGAACCATCGAGAGCGACGCCCTCCCCGTTCGTGGTGCGCCACGCCCGGCCGACCTCGATGTCTCGAAACGCCCACCTCCGAAGGCGAACGGGCGTCAGTACTGCTCCGTGGGGAGGACCTCGCAGTCACCGGGCTTGCCGTCGGCAGCCGGCGTGCCGCAGAGGATGCCGAGGTAGAGGTCGGGGTGCGCGTTGACCTCGGCGTCGACGGACCGCTCGACCGCCGAGGCGTCGGACGCGAGTTGCTCCTCGACGGTCGCGATGTTCTCCGCGAAGGCTCGGAGACCGCCCGGCTCATGCGCAATGGAGGCGAGCCACATCGCCACGAGCGCAGCGAGGAAGATGCGCGTCCGAGCCGTGAGCGTCACGACCCACCGCCTCCGTCATCGCCTGCCTGCGGAACACCGATCCTCGTCGCGTCACGCCTCGGGAGCGGCGGGTGCAGCGGCGCCTGGGGCCAGCCTCGAGCGCCGCGCCGGGTGCCGAAACCAGAGCTCAGCTGGGGACGCCCGCCGTTCTCGATACCGACCGCGGCGAGTGCCGGCTGAAGGGCGG